>DATCFT010000023.1:0-72479 GCA_036509335.1 Hanamia sp. | reverse complement strand
TGGTTGTATGCTGCCTATAATACTAATGAATGGCTTCTCAATAAAAATAGGTTCTGAACTCTTTCTGTTTACTGAAATACTTTTTCCGCTAAACAGGCTCAACATCACCTCTTCATCTCCGCCGCCGGATTTATATTTATTGAAAGACTTTAGAAACGCTGCCAATTCATCATAGATGCCGGCAAATCCATGAGGGTTATCGTAGAGAGCTTTTAGCATAGCTTCCTGCGTTGCATCTTTGATGACCAACTGTCTTCGTGCAGGCTCGTCCGTTATG
The DNA here is from genome assembly GCA_036509335.1 of Hanamia sp. GTDB lineage: Bacteria > Bacteroidota > Bacteroidia > Chitinophagales > Chitinophagaceae > Ginsengibacter. Next base: position 72,202 of record DATCFT010000023.1, on the reverse strand, counting down.
GTGCTCAAATCACCGTTTTCTTTCTTTGCGCTTCTACCCTTTTTAAATGTAGAATACTCATCTAAAAATCTTTTGAATAAATCCTTTTCTAATTTTTCCAACGGTTGAGTGAAGATGGAAATAGGTCCACTTTTGTTGATACCCGGCTTGCCTACTAAAGCAACAAATAATGTAGGGAGTTCGTTCCATCCCCGTTTAACTGTAAGGCTGTAATGGCCACCGAGTGCAACTGAAAAAGCATACAACACGGATACTGCAGCATAATCTAAATTCAGATTGAGTGTGGTACAGTAGCATCTGATTATCTGTTGTAGCTGTTGAGGGAAAATATGAATAGGAAATTCGGGGGGCTTTATTTGACCACCGCCATCTTCCAATGAATGTAAGCTTTCCATCGAAATAAGTTTACATGATTAATTATATTACCAGTGCAGTGATTACGATTAATCTTTCCGATAGCGATTACGGTTATCCATCATTTTACCGGGGGCAGTTTTTTTGTTTTCAGTTTCATATGCCGCCTGATAATTCTCAAACCATTTAATCAGTTCCCTATGGACAATCAGATAGCTTTTCCCAACTAACCTGGCCGGAAGGTTACGGGAATGAATATAACCACGCACAGTGCCAACTGGTTTGCAAAGTATCTTAGCGGCTTCGGGTAAATCAATAATCCTGTTAGGGTCTGCTGGCGTGGATAGGTTTTGTGAAGGTGAATTGACTGATATAATATCAACAGTCGTTTGTATTTGTTCGAGCTTGTTTAAGATAAGCTCGAAGGGATTGTTTGTTTGCATTTCAATTATTTTTAATTGTGAATAATTGAATGCAATATGAAATGTTTGCCTTCTTTATGTAGGCGGATTAGGGCAAAAAATAGAGGAATCCTAAAAATCTTAAATGTCTGAGTTTACATTATCTATTTCTATGGATTTTAAATATTTTAAATATTTTTTAAAATTATAATCCTGTACAAAAAAAGAATAGTCGTAGTCCTTTCCTGCCTGATTTTTGGTATAAATTCCGAAGCTTTTAAAGATATCTTTAAAAGTAAACTCCCGTTTAAAATACCCGTTATCCTGAAAAACATTTACCATAGCGGCTATTTCAGAATTAAGCCCGGTCTGGTTAGCACCCTTTTTTGTTTTCCTGATGGTGTGAAATATGTTGTGGGGGAACCTGGCTTCGATGATTTTTGATTCTATATAGCTTAGGGTATTTTCTTTACTTCCATTAATCGGGATAATCATATCTAAAAATGAAATCTCAACTGGTTCATGGTTTGCAGGCTCAGTTTCTATTAAAGATAAGTCCCTTTCATTTTCTTCACTCTTTTTCATTTCAACCATTCGTTCTTCTAAAAGCCTTAATACAGTTTTTCTGTTATTCACGTCAAGAGCAAACATTTGGTCAAATTTATTATCTTTTTTTAAAGAAAGAATTTTGCGGTAACAAAATGATACCTCAGAATCTTCGCCATTGTTTAGTTTTTCATCATACGCCATAGAATATAGCCTCAATACTTCAACACAAGATTTAATATTGTCTTCACTAATGAGTAAAACATTTCGTGATAAGTCAATGATAAAATTGTTATTAAAAGTCCAAAAAACATATTTAGCATAACCCTCAAAATACAACATCCTGAAAAATGTTTTTGCTTCAATTGGCACAAAATCGCTTAATAAAGTAATACAACTACCGGTACGTATAATTTTCATTGTATCTTTTAAATAGCTTCTCCAGAAAAACCAATGAAGCAACACAGTTCTTTTATTTTCGACCGGTACTTCCGTGAGATAAAATTTGTTTGATAAAATCTTGTAGAAGAAGCCGATTTTGGTTTTTGATTTCCTCATCGTAAAAATTCACTCATGAATAATGATAAAGCACATAATTTTAAATACAAAAGGTAAAATTACTAAAAGAACTTTTTTAAATAATTGTTAATAATCAAATAAATTCTTAGTGAAAAGCATGTATCAAATGATGTATCAAATGAAAAAGCAGCTACGAAATTTAATTCATAACTGCTTCATTTTCAGTGGGCCCACCAGGATTTGAACCTGGGACCACCTGATTATGAGTCAGGTGCTCTAACCAACTGAGCTATAGGCCCAAAATTATCTTAGAGATAATTTTAAGGAGTGCAAAAATAGAAAAATTTGCGTATTGAATGGAAATAATTTTCAGTAATGATTGTGGACAAGAAAATCGTGTTTAATTAAACTCTTTATGCGTATTGGAAACCTCTCCTACCACAATGGTTTTCCACCATAATAATCCAGTACTTTTTCCCTCAAAACAAAATCGTATTTCGCAATGATAAGATTGTTTTGCGAGAGGTTAAGATTATTTTTTGCAATTAAATAATCCACAGAAGTGATAGCGCCCGCATTGAACCGTACTTCAGCTGTACGAAAAGATTCTTCAAAAGATTGTACCTGATCCTGAAGTAATTTATATTTTTCGGATGAAGTAGTAAGATTTACATAAGCCTGTTCAATAGATTGCTGCAACTGGGTTTTTGTATGTTGTTCTATAAGTTGATTATTTTTAAAATCAATATTTGCGAGTTTTATCTGATTTCTTATACGGAATGAATTAAAAAGAGGTATGGTTAATCCCAGGTTTACCGTGTAATAAAGATTGTTGCTCAACTGGTTTCCAAAATTAATTTTTTGAGAATTGTAGTTATCCTCTTTTTCGATAACCGGATATTGAGTGCCACCAACAGTTACATAATTTGAAGAAGGTATTTCTGTTGAATTTACATAATAACTCTGGGTAGCCACACTCGAATAATTAGAATTGATATTGCCACCAAAAGATAGGGTTGGAAACAATTCCCCCTTTATTGAACGAATATTTTTTTCGGCACTTTCGGTTCTGAGTTTTACTGCTTTTATTTCCGCAAATTGCTGTAAAGCGTTGTTATAAATTGAATCCGGGGTGCCGGTATAATTAATATTAAAATTGCTTTCGGATATTCTTTCCACTTCAAGGTTTCTATCATAAGGAATATTCAAAAGCTGAGTCAGGCTAAGTTTGGCTGTCTCTAAATTTCCCTTATTATTCACAATCGCTATCTGGTCATTGGCCAACTGCCCTTTGAGATCATAATAATCTGAGGGTAATATATCTCCGGTTTGATTTAATATGGCAAGACGGTCAACCTGTTTCTGAGTTACCATCACCTGGTCCTGGGATTGTTTCAAAACATCTTCTGCGCTTAATATCTGTAGGTAAGCCAGGATTATATTGATGGTAAGATTATCCTTTGCCTGTTGTAATTCCATTTCAGATGCCTCATATCCCAACTTATTGGATTTAATTGCATTTTGCAAAGAAAATCCGTTGAACAACAAAATATTGCTGCTTGCCCCATAACCTCCAAAGCCAACTTTTTGATCTATATATGCATTGGTAAAAGGGTTAATACTTTTTCCGTAATTCATTCCCTGGTCAACGCTGGCATTAAGGTTGGGCAACATATTTTCTCTGGTTTGTTTTAATGCAATACCTGCTTTTTGCATTAGCAAATCAGATTGCAAAACGTCGAAATTGTTTTTAATTCCAATTTCAATTGCCTGTTTTAAAGTCAATTTATTTTGCGCTGTGGCAATTAATGTAAATGTTATAAATAGCAAGCTTAAAAAAAATGATTTCATACTTTCTTATTTCTTATTTTAAATTTTTTATTTCTCCGTCTCAATAGCAAACAAATAAATAAAGAGATTTTGTATTTTATTTCTACCTAACAATTCTTCCATCTAACAGATTCACAATTCTCTTTCCATACTCAGCATTTTTTTCCGAATGTGTTACCTGTATAATGGTAACTCCTTCATTATTTAATTCTTTAAAAACATCCATAATATATTCGCCCTGTTTTGAATTCAGGTTTCCAGTGGGTTCATCAGCAAGAATTAATTTTGGTTTTACAATTAAAGCTCTTGCAATACCCACCAGTTGTTGCTGTCCACCTGAAAGCTGTGATGGAAAGAGATCTTTCTTACCTACGATCTGAAAGCGGTCGAGTATATCAGCTACCATTGATTTTCGTTCAGAAGATTTTATATCCTGGTAAATTAATGGTGTTTCTATATTTTCATAAACAGTTAATTCATCTATTAAATGATAAGCCTGAAACACAAATCCAATATGTGTTTTAAAAAGATGGGAACGCTGTTTTTCTTTTAGTTTAAAAACATCTTCTCCCATAAAAGTATATTCACCTTCATTAGGATCATCCAACATTCCTATTACATTCAGAAGTGTTGATTTCCCGGAGCCAGATGGCCCCATGATAGAAATGAATTCACCTTCATCCACATCGAGATGTATATCTTTTAAAACAAAAGTGCGGTTAACACCATTATTGTACCATTTGAAAATCTTTTTTAATGAGAGCATAGTTGGTTTATTAGTTTAATAGTTATTTGTTGATTGGGTTTGTTATTCAATTTATCATTATTTATTTTTCGCTTAATCGTGCCTGTTACTTGTAATTTTTTTCAGTAAACAAACCCCGCCTGACTAAGTCTTTCGGGCAGGAAATAATCTGAATTTTCATTTTTAAATTAACACATTACTCGCTTCTCAAACTTTTTACAGGATTCGCTACCGCTGCTTTTACAGATTTATACCCCACAGCTACCCACGCCACAATAATTGAAATAATTATAGCAATAATAAATATCCCAATACTCATATTTATGCGAAAAGTAAAATTCTGCAGCCAATGACTCATCATAAAATAGGCAACCGGAATTGCAACAACTGAACCTGTTAAAATAAGAATCGTAAATTCTTTTGAAAAAAGATAAATGATGTTTTTTATGGAAGCTCCAAGCACTTTTCTCACGCCGATCTCTTTGGTTTTTTGAACAGCCATAAAAGAAACCAATCCGTATAAACCGAGACAAGAAATGAATATAGCAATACCTGCAAAAATTTTATACAACAATTCCAGTTGATCTTCCTGTTGATAAAATTGTGCAATATTTTCGTCCATGAAGGAAGTAGTAAAAGCATATTCCGGGAAATATTGATCCCAGGCAGCGGTGATGGCAGCCTTTGTTTTGGAAATATTTGATGTATGTAATTTTATAGCAGTAACTGAATAATTATTGATGTTCTGGCAAATCAGCGTAGGCTTTATAGCATCTCTTAATGAGCTTGTTTTAAAATCTTTTACCACACCTGAAATGGTTTTCCATGTTCCTCCTCCCAACCTGATTCCTTTTCCGATTACTGTTTCAGGGTCCTTAACACCTAATTGCTTTACCAATGTTTCATTAATTACAACTTCCTTGATAGTGTCACTTTTATCAAATGGTTTTCCTGCTATAAAATGTAATCCAAATGTTTTAAAATAATCTTCATCTGTAAATTTCAAGCTCACCTGGAATTTTTCATCAGGACGATAATCGTAAGCGAAATTGGTAAACCATCCATTATCTGACGAAGGTACATCACTGCTAAAACTTACTGATTGCACCCCTGGAAATTGCAATATTTTTTGCTTAAATGATTCTTCACTGGCATGAAATGCACTGTCAGTATTGGCATTGTATAGCAGTACTGCATCCTGGTTGAAACCGAGGTCGGCGTTTTTTACAAAGCTCATTTGAGTAATAGCGACTATAGTTCCGATAATAAGTATTTGAGAAATAGCAAATTGAAGTACTACCAGGCTTCTTCTGACAGAGATTCCGCCAATATTTGCAGAAGTAATTTTATTTTTCAAAGCCAAAGCGGGCCTGAATCCTGAAAGAATGAATGCCGGATAGGTTCCTGCAAATAATATTATGCCAACACTTAAGGATATTAGAAATGAAACAGTTTGCCAGTTTAATAAATGAAGAGGCTCGTGTATCAGCGCAATATTTTTAATAAAAGGAAGACAAAGCATTGCAATGATAATCGCGAGCAAAACGGAAGCAATAACAATACAGGCAGTTTCGCCAATAATCTGTCCGAATAATTGTCGGCGAAAACCTCCTAGTACTTTCCTGATGCCAATTTCCTTACTTCTTCCAACAGCTTGCGCGGTAGATAAATTGATAAAATTAATGCATGCCATGATAATGATGAATAGGCCGATCAATAATAAAGTCCACAAGGTGGCTTTGCTGGTGATGTGATCACCGAAATTGGAAAATCTTTTATCAAAGTGAACTTCACTTAATGGTTGTAAAAAATTAATTCTGATATTGTTTGAGCCTTTTATGTATTTATTATATTTTTCATTGAAAGGAATTAATTGTTTATCAATATTATGCGAAGAGATATTTCCTGGTAGCAACATAAATACCTGGAAATTACTGGTTGTACTATGCCAATCATCATGATAATTATAAGTTGAAGCATTTGCTTTCGCTGTTTCATAAGAAGTAACGATCCCTAAAGGGAAGTCTGAATTGATAGGTGGATCTTCTAAAATGCCTGCTACTTTTACTGTAGCGGTATTGTCTAATTTTAATAATTTCCCAATTGCGTTCTGCCAATTACCAAAATATTTTTTAGCTAGCTTTATGGTGAGTACTGTATTGTTAGGTTCTTTTAAAGCAGAAGGATCTCCGTAAAGCCATTTGTAGTGGAACACCTTGAAAAATTGCGGGTCAGCAAAAAAGAAACCTGTTGCTTCTATAAATTTTTTATCAAAAGAATTATTTGATGCATTAGAACCTAATACAGTTACCTGGCTTCCGCTGCTTGACATTAATACTCCTGTAGTGATTTGAGGAAAATCCAAACGCAATGCTTTCAAGGCAGGAAAAGGAACTCCTGAATTATAAATAATGCCATCAGAAAATTTATTCTCCTGTACTACATGATAGATCCTATTATAGTTTGGCTGAAAAGTATCATAGCTTAATTCATATTTGACAACAGTAAAAAGTAATAAGCAGGAAGCAATACCAATGGCAAGCCCCCCAATATTAATCATAGAAAAAGCTTTGTGCCTTACCAGGTTTCGCAGGGCGATCTTTAAATAATTTTTAATCATTTTAATAATTAAATTTTACTTCCGTTGATAAATTTTATGCAATCTAAGTAAGAAAATTGATGCCACTTATTTATACATTGCTTTTCAATATCTTATAAAATTAAAAAAAATAAAGCTGTACGGTTTTGATACACTTTGTGTGTGGTTTTGATACAATATAAATGATTAGTTGAGGTTTTTCTTTGTCCAACACTTATGCTGGTACCACAAAATGATTCACTATAAATAATAGAAATATATTACGGGAAAAGCAAAAGAAAGCAAAGCTTTTGCAATTAATGACAAATACCAGGAGTATTTACTCCTCTCATTAATTTTTCTTTTTTAGAATTAAATAATCACTCCGGTAAGTGGCTTAAGTCAACTTTACGTTTAGATTTTTTCACAAATACAATCACAAAAGGTACACAAATCAAAAACATAACGCCTATCCATAAAAAAATATCCATGTAAGAAAGTACCGTTGCCTGGACATCTACAAGGCGGTCCAGTAATTTGTCTGCAGCTTTGAATGCGGCATCCATAGTCATTCCTTTATTGTGAAATCCTCCTGCAAACATTTGCACCTTTTGTTGAACATTTGGATCAGTAACAGAAAGGTGAGTCAACAAGTCATTACGATGTACCTGTGTGTCGCTGGTAAGATAGGTAGAAATAATAGCCACGCCAAAGGAACCTCCTAACTGCCTCAGCATCCCCGACATAGCAGCCCCCTGCCCTATTTCCTGTCCTTTGAGCGTAGAAAGTGAAAGTGTGGTAATGGGAATAGAAAGAAGGCCCAGCCCTACCCCGCGGATAACAAGTATCCAAAAGAAAGCCTCACTAGGTGTATTCGGCGTAAGAACTTTATACGCCATCATACTATAGATAAAAAAAATGATCATCCCCGAAGTTATTAGCAATCGAAAAGGCACACCACGTTCCATCATCTTGCCCACAAAAGGCATCATAATTGCAGTAAAAATTGTACTTGGAATCATGAGCCAGCCTGCCTGCAAAGCGGTCCACCCCATAATGGTTTGTGTATAAAGAGGAATAATAAAAGTAGATCCAAACAAACCAAATCCTAATACAAAAGATAAAATAGTCCCAACAGATAAATTCCTGTTCCTCAGAACACGCAGTTCTACAATTGGGTGTTTATAAACAAGTTCGCGCCATATAAAAAAGTAAAAACCAAAAAAGCAAATCACAGAAAGTGATGTGATAAGCGAACTATTAAACCAATCATCTTCCTGGCCTTTTTCCAGAATAAACTGCAACGATCCTATGGCAATAATCAATAAAGAAATGCCAAGCCAGTCAACATTCCTGGCCTTTACCTTTTCCGCAAACCTGGGACTTTTTACAAATTGGAGCGTTAGCAAAGTCGCAATAATACCGATAGGGATATTAATGTAAAAGATATAGGGCCAGGAATAATTATCTATAATATAACCGCCAAGAGGTGGGCCAAGCGTGGGCCCTACAATCACTCCCAATACATAAATGGTTTGTGCCATTGCTCTTTTTTCGATAGGATAACTTTCAGTAATAATTGTTTGAGCAGTCACAAGTAAAGCACCACCTCCTATTCCCTGGATAAACCTGAAAATGATTAATTCATTGATGCTGGTGGCGTTTCCACACGCCCAGGAAGTGATAGTGAAAATCAAAATAGATGCTGCAAAATAATTGCGCCGTCCAAATTGCTGGCTTAGCCAACTTGTCATCGGCATTACAATCACATTTGCAATAGCATAAGCTGTAATCACCCATGTAATTTCAGTAAGTGAAGCGCCCAGGCTCCCCTCCATCGTTGGCAATGCAATATTTACAATAGTTGTATCAATTATTTGCAAAAGAGCACATGTAACAGCAGTAATTGTTATAATAACCCTCTTCGAACCATATACTACCAATGAATCTTCTTCCATCATAAAGATGCTTTTATTAGTATACTCCCAATAAGAAACTGCCAGAAATGCTTATCAAATGGGCAACTCAACTTCTTTGACATTAGCAATCATTTTTTGAACGGTTTCTATTGATTCTTTTATCTCTGCCAACTTGAAATCATGGCTTACAATCTGGTACAATTCTTCAACCCAAGGCTCTACCTTTTTTCCTAATTCTATTCCTTTCGTAGTCAAATAGATCAGTTTACTCCTCCGATCGTTTTTATCTTCTAATCGTGTTACCAGTCCTCTTTTACTTAAGTTGTCAATCAAATAAGTGAGACTCGTCTTGTCCTTCAGTGTTTTATCAGCCAGTTCCTGCTGCTTCATTCCGTCCTCTTTCCATAAACATGACATAATCTGTTGCATTTCGTAAGTGAGATCAATATTGTTCTCCCTGAATTTTTGCTGAATGAACCGGCGCAACTGGTCTCTTAGTTCCAGCAACAAATGTGAAAATTCCCTTGCAGTCTGCGCTCTTTGATTTGTCTTTGTCATTTTCTTTTAATAAAAAATTTTTAAATAAAATGTTACTAAAAATAAATTGTTTGCAAAGTTAAATAATAGATAGTTAAATACACAACCATTTTTTATTAACAATAGGATTGTGTAATTTTGTTACTAACCAATCAGTAAAATTTATGAAGACCCTACTTGTGCCCATTGATTTTACAACAACATCTGAAAACACGGTAAACTATGCTGCCGAATGGAGTAAAAAGTATAAGTACGAAAGAATTATTCTATTAAAATCTTTCTATACATCAATGTATGAAAATGTGATCATGGCGGGTGAATTTGCCAATGTGGATCAGCATTACCTGAACAGAATAAGAGATGAAGAGAAGGAACAACTCACTATGATATCCAAAAGGCTTGCCGTGATGACGGGAGATGAGATCACGGTGCACATAGCAGTGAGTGAGTTGCCCTTAATACGCGCTATTCTTGAAATCATAAAGTACGAAAAGCCGGTAATGATCTTATTAGGCAGCGATAATATAAACAATTCTAACGAGGGTCTTATTTCTGCGAATGTGATTCCAATAGCGAGGATAAGTCCAATAAGAGTTTTAATAGTACCTGCAAAGCAATCCTATCAACCTGTAGAAAAAGCCCTTGTTCCTTTTCATTTAAATTCAGTTCATGCCCTTGATAAAATTAACCGGCTTCGTTCGTCGCCGCAATGGCAAAATGTAAATTTATTTGTATTGAATATAGATACGAAACAAGGCAAATTAATTCAAAATGAAAATTTTAAAGAAACGGAGAAAAGTTTGCACAATTATTTAAATAATTTTCATCATGAAATTTATTACGAAAGCAATAAAAATGTGATTGACGGTATTCTGAATTTTGAAAAGATAAATCAAGTTCAGTTATTGATTGCGCTTCCCGGGGTACATAGTTTCCTTTATTCGCTCACTCACAAAAGTGTTTCAGAGGCATTGTATAGAAGATGCCACCTTCCGGTAATGATACTCAAATAAAACAATCACCAGGTTAAATGCAGTAAAGAAATAAATAAAGGGAATTTGTATTTTCAGTTCTTTGATCGGCTATAATAAAGTCTCCCAGATAAACCTCGCTTTTTGTTGTTGTAAGTCTTTATTTTCACTCGCATCATCATCGCTGTACCAGTCTTTAGTCCGATCTTTAATAAGGGCTTCTAATTCGCTCATTTTAAGACTCTTTTTTGAACTGAGAGGTTTAATGGTTTTCTCATCTATACCATTTACTTCTACTTTTGTTGCTATCCACGAAGTATACAACCGGGGTACCGTTATTCCCAGTATAGTTCCCGGCAATCCATTAAATGAGGCCGGGCCTCCCGGAAGAGTAATTTCTTCGGTATAAAAAGCAAATACATACACACTGTCGAGCACTACTGCTACTGCTTTTCGGCAATTAAACCCCGCAATTACCCGGTAATCATTTATGACTTTCCATTTTAGTTTTGGAATAGAATCGGCTATATTAATAATACTCCCTTCTACGTTTTTTTGTTCATTATATGTGCCGGTATTAAAATCATAATAGTATTTAATTAAATCCTCACCAGTCAACATAAAATCAGGTAATTTAGGATCTCCCCAATGGTCAAATTGAAAAATGCTTTTATTATTGGCAAAAGTCAGATCGTAATATCCTGTTTTAAAATGCGGTAATTTATCTTTGAGCATTTCGTCCCAGGTATTATTGCCCATTGTTTTCCTGATATCCGATTTCACTTCATATTCTATTTTCGCTTTACTGATAAATATTTGTGCATGTACACCTGCAAACAAAAACAATACAATAATTAAAAGAGACATTTTAGATTTCATAGCTGCCATTTTTTATTTGCTGTTTTACTTCGCTCCTTTATTTTTAAAATTCCAGGTAAAGCCAATCATAAAATATCTTTTAAGCCTGTCATTGGTTACCTGGGTATAGGTATTTCCATAAAAGCTTCTGTCAATACCGATATTCTGATTGAAAATATCTCTTATCTTAAAATAGGCTGTAAATTCATCGTGCCTGAAAGTACGCTGAAACTGAGCATTCAAAATATGCGTAGTCAGGTTATTGTCTGATTGAATTGTTTTTTGCCTGAAATAGAAAGAATAATCTGTAATCAATGACCACACCTTTTTATAATAGATAGTCCCATAAAATGAAAGCGTACTGGTGTAATAATGAATTTTGGTATCGTTTTGCGAAGTCGTATTACTATTATAATTGACCTGTTCAACTATAGTCAGATCATATTTTTTCTCTTTTGATTTGGAGATATAGGCAGACATTCCGGGAGAAAAAGTGTTGGAATAACTTTTTTGACTGTTAATAACATTAGCATACCTGTTAAAATTGAATGAGGGAGACAATTGAAAACGAGTGTCAATTTTTTTTATTTTAAAGCTAAGTCCACTATAAAAACTGATAGAATAATTCCCATTGACGTTGATAGGTTGCGAAATCGTTTTTCCCGAATCCAGTTCAATAATACTATTGGTGGTAATTGAGTTCTCTGACATTTGAACACGGAGAGATTGATATGTCCATATATCTTTTAAGAAATTGTAATCATAGTGTGACATATTAAAAGAATTGGTGAAAGATGGTTTTAATGCAGGATTACCAATCACCTGGTTAAAATAATTATTATTATTTCTTAATGGCTGCAATTGGTCCACTGTAGGCTGGGTAGTATTTCCATTGTAATTAAAATAGATACTGTGGTTAGGCTTGTACGTGTATGTTGCATTTGCAGAAGGATAAAAGTTGGTATAATTTCTCAGATAATCTTTATTGAAAGTGAGGTCCTGCAAATCGAAATGAGTAAACCCAAAACCTGAACCAATGTTTAATTTTAATTTTTTGTTTGAAAAATTAATTTTAGCAGAAGGAATATTCTGAATAATATTTTGTTTAAAGTTGTTTGATAATGAGTCAACCACAGCATCATATTTCTCTGAAACGCCCGAATAGTTATATGTCAATTGATTATTGGTGCCGTAATTATACGCAAGTTGATATCCCAAAAGCAATGAAAGAGTTTTATTGAGCGGTTCGGTATAAATTATTCCGGTTGATAAGTTTTGAGTGTATTGCTCATAATTTTTTTGTTGATTCAAATCCTGGCTGCCGGAAAGGTCGCCGTCAAGATAAGCCTGGTTAGTGGATTTTAAAAAGTCAATTCCACTATTATCCAAAGAATACCAGTTTCCTGTAATTGATAAAGTGCGACGGCTTTTGTGAAATTTATGTTTGAAAATTATATTTGTAGACACAGCGCTTTTATCACTGTTGGTTTGCAATTGCCTGTCGCTGGTGTTCTTTAACGTTCCTGTATTTCCGGTAGTTTGGGAATTAAGAAAATCATCACTTTCCGTGTGATAGAAATTAGTATTAGCGGTAATTTTCAACGAATTCATAGAATCCAATTTCATATCTATAATCCCACGTAATTTAAAATTGTGCCTGTTTACATCAATGTTCTCCTTTGAATTGGTATTCAAGACTGAATCACCAATCTGTGACTGCGAAAAGGTAGTGCTTTGATTCGTGTATTGCTGACTGTTATACCTGGGAGAAAAATTAAAATTGTATTTATCGTTGTTCCATTTATTGCTGTATTGCGCCCCGGTGTTTACATTGGTCATGTAACCGTTTTGCGGATCTACATAAGGTTCATCATCAGAGCTGCCGTTCCATGTAACCGACAGGTTGCCATCATCGCTTACATCCAGGGATACATTATCGTTGGTGCCATATTTCTGTTCATCTTCCCAGCTAAGACCATCTTGTCCTGTATTTCCATTTAAGAGATAAGCAGAAAATTTCCTTTTTCCTTTGAAAGAGCCAAACATAAGATTATCGTTATACCGGTTATCAATATGATCTTCGGAGCCGGCCGATACATCTACTTTTCCAAAATAGCCCGTCTTTTTATTATCTTTCAATTTGAGGTTTATGGTTTTTTGAGTCTTACCATCATCAATACCTGTAAATTCTGCCTGATCGCTTTTCTTATCAAATACCTGTACTTCCTTTACTGCATCAGCACGTAAATTTTTTACAGCCATTCCGGGGTCATCCCCAAAAAACTCTTCGCCATCTACTAAAACTTTCTGAACTGTTTGTCCCATGGCGGTTATGTTTCCATCTTTATCCACTTGTATCCCAGGCAATTTTTTCAGCAATTCTTCTACATTGGCATTCGCGCTTACCTTAAAACTATCTGCTGTGTAAATTGTAGTATCTCCTTTGATACGAATTGGCGAGCCTGATTTTACAATTACTTCCTGCAATAATTCGCTTTTGGAAACCAGGCTTGTTAAAGGAATCTTAGTATCTTTATTTACTTCAATATCATTCAATACATCAGCATAATATGGGTGTGATGTCATCAAAATATATTTGCCTGGCTCTACATTTTCTAAAAGATATTTTCCTGAACTATCAGTACGTGTAAATAAATAAAGTATAGAATCCTTTGGAGTGAATAAAGCTACCACAGCATTTTGTATAGGTTTATTTTCATTACCATCCTTTACCTGCCCTGATACTTTTGCTATTTGTGCAAAGGAAGAATAAGTAAAAAGTATTCCGAGAAATAAAGCAATTAGTTTTTTCATAAAAGCTGTTAAACAGGTTTTGTAAAAATGAATTATAAAAATGAATTATTTATTTTATGTAAAAAAATCCTTTAACTTAATATTTAGTTAAAGCGTGTATTCTTAATATGTGATTCAAAAAGAAATAAATTCCATAAAAAATTTGAAAAAATAAAAAAGTAATGGTGAAAATTAGATAATGGTGATAATGAGTAAACGAGTGCAGGCATCTCAGCTAAGCCCGACCGATCTTTCAGCTTACTTATTTTTATATAACGTAAAAGCACAAATTTATATAACGTAAAAGCACAAACGAAATTTGCTTACACAGTAATCAAATAAATAAGAGGGTTTTCTATTTCTGTAAGCACTAAATTACACAGAGATTGACAGAGAAGTTACAGAGAACCACAGAGAAAATCTCTGCGAAACTTTGTGGGACTCTGCGAAACTCTGTGTAACATAGTAAACAAAGAATTAATGAACATTTCTGCTTTTATATAAAATTTTTAATAAAAAAAACGGCTACAAATAATTGCAACCGTTCTTCAAAACTATCCAGGAATTATTTTTATTATTCAGGCGTATTGTCTAACGTTAATGGATACTCGAAAGGTTCGCTGTATCCGGGATACACTCCGGTAATAGTAATATCTGTCTGGTCGCCGATCTGATTTTTTAAATCGTCCAGGTTTTTTATTTCTTTACCATTTACCTTAGTTATAATAAATCCATCACGCATTCTTGTCTGATCGTTAAGTACGCCATCGTTTATTTTCTTTACTACTACTCCACCGCTTAATCCAAGCTGGGTGGCCTTTTTAGGGTCAAGTGTTTCCAGTTGCGCACCCAGCTTATCAAGCATAGTTGTCGGTTTCACAATATCATAATTACCGGAATTATTTTTTAAAGTAACTTCTACAGTATTTTCTGAACCATCTCTGCTATAAGTTACTTTTACTTTATCACCTGGTTTGAACATACTTAATTGCTCCTGTAGTTCTGATCCTGAATTTACCGGAATCCCGTTTATTTTCCTGATAACATCGCCTACTTGTATGCCCGCCTCTTTCGCAGCACCATTAGTTAACAGGTTAGTAATATAAATCCCGTCAGCACTAAGGGGAACATTATTTGCTTTTTTCTGGTCATCGCTCATCATCCCTGCATCCATAAACATAGCGCCGAGAAATCCTCGCTGAACACTGCCATATTTTATGAGATCATTTACTACTTTTTTTACAATATCTACGGGTATTGCATAGGAGTATCCACTATAGTATCCTGTTTCTGAAGCAATAGCTGAATTGATACCTATTAATTGCCCGTTGGTATTGATTAATGCACCACCGCTATTACCCGGATTGACGGCTGCATCAGTTTGTAAAAAAGATTCTACCGCCATGGACCGTCCTCCTGTCTTATCATGGTTCAATCCAAGCGCCCTGGATTTGGCGCTAATGATACCGGCAGTAACTGTAGCTTCTAAATTAAGCGGATATCCTATTGCCAAAACCCATTGTCCAATTTTAGTATCAGCAGAATTACCATAAAGAAGGAAAGGTAAATTGTTTGCATCTATTTTTATTACAGCCAAGTCATAAGATGGATCTGCTGCAATCACTTTTGCTGTGTAGGTTTTGAAATTGCTGAGGGTAACAGTTACTTTGTCGGCGCCGGCTATCACATGGTTATTGGTAACGATATATCCGTCATCGCTTATAATGACACCTGAGCCCATCGCCCGCTGAGGCAAAATTCGTTGACCACCGCCACCTTCGCCAAATAACTGATTGAACAAATCGCCACCAAACAAATCGGAAAAAGGATTTTTTTGTTGTGGTAAATTATTATTTACCATTCTGCCATTGGTAGTAGTTTTGATATGAACTACTGTAGGAATGGCTGCTGCGGCGGCTTGTGTGAAATCTACCGGGCCTCCAGACGGGCCACTGCCACTATCTGTAAAGCCTGTAAGCTTATAATTAGAAGGGATATTTGAGGCCTGAAAATTGGGATTATTGCTGTTATGATGATATGCATTATATCCTAAAATAACAGCCAGAGAAGTAATTACGCTAATTAACACGGTAAGGAAAATGTTTCTTGTTTTCATTTATTTAAATTTTTATTGTAATAGGTTCGTTCATTATAATTTCAATGGCAGCATCATTTTAATTTCAATTGATATCATTTTTAAAAATTAACCATCAAATTGTGTGCCTCATGGATAAAATTAAACCAACAGGAAATCATTTTCTAACCACTCATTTACCTTTAACAAGAAATTAAAAAAGAATTTCAAGTATTTAAAATTGGCAATAAGGAAATGAAAGTTGGATAAACAAAGTTATGACATTTAAAAGTGATATTTTTAAAAAAAAACTTCCGGGATAAAACTTACAAACCCAATAAAAACTGAATGGTATCTATTCCATCGGCATAATCAAATAAACCTGGCTCCTGAGTTTTGCCAAAAGGAATATTTTCATCACCCACGATACATTGAATATTTTCATTGATAGATAATTCATCCAATGTAGTTTGTTTGTTTTGATAAAACGAAAAATGCAGTTCGCTTACTAGTGAAAATAAACTTTCATTTTCCACAAGTATAATACTATCGTTGGTCATGTAGAATTTGTGATTCATTATGAGCAGTGTAAGATTGTAATCGTAGTTATTTTTATATTTTGTAACATCTGAAAAGTAGTTGTATTTACGAAAAGCATTGAGCAGCATGATGAAATCATAATTTTCAGGAACATATAATTTGGTAACATTCCTGCAGCCCAATCCAAAATAAGTATGTACATCATCAGCGAGGGAAGAAAGCTGCCCCAGGGTTTCAGTGCCTGATAGCAAAGCAACAGAGGTTTTATTATTCCTGATAAGAGAAGGGTATTTGCTAAAATAATAATGAAAATACCTTACTGAATTATTGCTGCCGGTAGCAATATAGGCATCGCAATCTTTGAGCAATCCTGCAATGGTAACCACATTGGCGACTCCGGGATCCCATTCACACATTTTTTCAATGATATGTTTTAACAGCACATCATCTTTTTCTGAAAGTTTAATAAATTGAAAATGACCGGAAATAAAAACGCATAAAAAATCATGAAATCCCACAAGGGGAATATTACCTGCCATTACGATTCCAATTTTCTGCGGCCGGATATTATCATCTATATGGTAGTGATCCACCCAGTCTTTTAATGCCTCCTGCCGGAGATAATTATTTGAAATATTGTTGAAAGAAAGATTTACAAATTCTTCAACAAACCATTTATTCCTTTCAAAAGCCTTTTGTTTTATTTCCTGCAACTGATCACTATCTTCGGTTAAATATTTTCCAAGCCTTACCATTAAGGAAATTCTTTCTTCTAAATTCATACAGGTAAAATTATCTGTTTATATTTGTATTAATTAATGGCAGGCAAAATTCGGAAATAATTTGTAGCCTGCTGAACAGTTCAAACATATTAAAAATGGCAATTAAAATTACAGACGAATGTATCAACTGTGGCGCTTGTGAACCCGAATGCCCTAACAACGCTATTTATGAAGGTGGCGTAGAATGGGCATTGGAAGATGGCACAACGGTAAAAGGACCGGTAACCTTACTTGATGGAAGTCTTATGGATTCGGCCCAGCGAAATGAGCCAATATCTGTTGACACCTATTATATAGTGCCGGATAAATGTACAGAATGCCAGGGATTTCACGAAGAACCGCAGTGCGCTGCCGTGTGCCCGGTTGACTGCTGCATACCAAATGAATTATACCAGGAAACAGTTGAGGATTTATTGAGAAAAAAGGATAAATTGCATGTGTAATTTTTTTCAAGGTGTAACAGCCTAATCTTGCAGGTGATATTTCCTGTACATGGCGAGGGTATTGAAAAATACTTTCGCCTTTTTTTAAATAAATTTTATGATAGCCAAAAAAAGTTTACCCGCTTTTGTAATCTTATCTTTCATAATTGCAACGGCATTCATTTCTTGCAATTGGCAAAATAAAACTACTAATACCACTACAACTAATGATATAATCAATGCAGACAGGGCATTCTCGGATATGTGCCGCCAGGTAGGCATGAAAAAAGCATTTCTTCAGTATATAGATAATGAAGGGATTTTACTAAGGCCGGGGCATCTTCCTATTGTAGGTGCCGATGCAATAGATTATCTTAGTATGTTAAGCGATACGGCCTATACTCTTTCATGGAAACCAGCTCATGCAGAAATTGCAAATTCAGGCGACCTTGGTTACACTTACGGAACCTATGAGCTAAAATTAAAAGATACCACTTTAACCGGCACTTATGTAAATATCTGGAAAAAAGAAAATGACGGTGAGTGGAAATTTGTACTCAATAGCAATAATCCGGGAGTGCATTAATTCGCTAATGTGCTGATTCGCCAATGTGCTAATGTGATAATATGCCAATGTGATGATGCAGTAAGTAAACAAATAATGCAGATTCTTATTTCATTACCCGAAGCCCTGAAAGGGCGGTACATTAGAATATGGCAACGCCATATTAAACAAATAATGCAGATTTCTATTTTCTTTTGCATTATTTTTTTAAAATGCTTAAACAGATATTTTCTTTTCCTTAACTAATTAACCAATTAACAATTTAACCATTTAACCATTCAACCATTCAAACAATTCAACAATTATTTCCCCTTCCAATCAATTATTCTAAAAAATAAATTTACTTTACAATTAAATAATCCTTTAAAATATGAATCCAAAAATTGCTTTTGTGACGGGAGGGTATTCTGGTGAAGCAGAAATTTCTTATCAATCGGCTAAAACAATTGAAAAAAATATTGATCCCGAAAAATTTGAATCCTATAAAATAGATATCACACCCAAAGGTTGGTTTCATCAATCAAAGGATGGAACAAAAATTGAAATTGACAAAAACGATTTTTCACTTTTCATCAATAATAAAAAAATACATTTCGATGCTGTGTTAATCGGAATACATGGCACTCCAGGAGAAGATGGTAAACTACAAGGGTATTTTGACATGTTGCGTATTCCCTATACTTCGTGCGATTGCGCTATTTCTGCGCTTACTTTTAATAAAAGATATACGGTAGCTGTCGCTTCATTTTCGGGAATAAAAGTGGCTAATTCAATTTTATTATTCAAAAACAAATATGAAAGCCCTGATGAACTTGTAAAAGGTCTGAATTTCCCGGTATTTGTAAAACCAAACAATGGCGGATCGAGCATAGGAATGAGTAAAGTAAATTCCCCTTCAGAAGAATTAGGCTCAGCCATAGAAAAGGCTTTTAAAGAAGATGAACAGGTGCTGGTGGAAGAATATATAAAAGGCAGGGAACTTACCATAGGTGTTTTCAAATCAAAAGAGAAAATAATTGCTTTGCCAATAACAGAAGTGATCACAAAAAAAGCATTTTTTGATTACGAAGCAAAATACCTCGGGGCAAGCCTGGAGATAACGCCGGCAGAAGTGGATGATAGCATAGCTCAACAAATAAAAGAAGAAGCTATTAAAATTTATCAAATTTTTAATTGCAGTGGAATTGTGCGCATTGATTTTATTTACAATGAGGAAGAAGGCCAGCCTTATATGTTGGAAATAAACACAGTACCCGGGCAAACTGAGGCAAGTTTGGTTCCTCAGCAAGTGAAGGCTATGGGCTGGAGCCTTATGGATTTTTATACTGCTCTTATAGAAGAATGTTTGCCAGAATAATTTTATTAAATTGCACCACCCTATTTTTTCACTCATCTATTCAAAGTGTTTAAATTTATCACAAAACAAAGTTTTATAGTAAATCTCCTCGTCGCAATAGGCCTGGTTTTACTGATGGGATTTATATTTTTTCAGTCACTTGGCTGGATCACTCATCACGGGCAGTATTTGAAAGTACCTTCAGTTAAAGGTAAAAATGTGGATTCAGCAGTTGACCTTTTGGAAAAACAAGGATTTGATGTAATCATTACAGATTCTCTGTACAATGATAGCATTGCATTGAATACCGTAAAAAAACAATTGCCTGACGCCGGTGCTAAGGTAAAAGTAAACCGTACTGTTTTTTTGAATGTAAATCCTGCCACATTACCTATGGTGGATATGCCTAAATTAGATGGATTAAGTTTTAGATTTGCTTTAGATAAGCTTAATAAAAATCATTTGAAATTAGGAGATACAACTTACCACCCGAGTTTTATGAAAGGTTCTATTTTGGAACAACAATATAACGGATCAAAAATTGCTGCAGGTACCAAAATAAAATGGGGATCA
This sequence comes from Hanamia sp., assembly GCA_036509335.1. Lineage (GTDB taxonomy): Bacteria > Bacteroidota > Bacteroidia > Chitinophagales > Chitinophagaceae > Ginsengibacter. The sequence continues at coordinate 51,859 of DATCFT010000023.1, read as the reverse complement.
TCTATTAATCTTATCATTGGAGGAGGCCTGGAAGCTCAAAAAATTCCAGTCCCTGATTTAACAGGACTTACTGTGTCAGACGCGAGAGCCATTCTTAAAGATAAAGGAATTCTACTGGCAGCTATTCTCACTTCCGGAAGTATCACAGATACGGCAAACGCATTTATTTTCAGGCAAAATCCGGGTGCACTTGATTATGATAATTCAGCAGCATATATTCAACCGGGGCAAACAATGGATATATGGATACAGGCAGACCGCCCGGTAACAGACAGTTTGCAAAATGATAGTTTACAATTCAAAAAATAAATAATTACACGATGACAAATATTACGCCCGAAGAAGTAAAACAAAGATTGGATGCCGGAGAAATATTGCATCTTATAGACGTACGCCAACCTGAAGAAAATGCAGAATTCAATATTGGCGGCATTTTATTACCATTAGGCAAAATACAAAGTATGCAAACCGATGATATAGACGATTTAAAAAATGAAGAAGTAATTTGCTATTGCCGTAGTGGAAACAGGAGTGGTAATGCTGCTTTGTTTTTAGAGCAAATAGGATTTATTAATGTTAAAAATTTAACGGGAGGGATGCTGGCGTGGAGAGAAAAATTTTCATAACTCAAAAAATGTGAAAATACAGCAAGCAAACAAATATTTCAGATTCCTTCTCATTTCCTATAAGATATTACCAACTTGAATTAATTCACGGTTTTATCATTTTTAAACTTTAGCGAGATACTATTATCACTTGCTTCAACTAACTTAAAAGGAGCTTTTGATTTAGGAGACAGATCGTCCCAAAGAACTGTTGATTTTCCCTTAAAAGAAACTTTCAACGTAGCAATATTGGATTTATATTGTTCTGATAATGATCTAACACCTTTCAATTTTTTTATATTTTCCTTTAAGATCGTAAGATTAGAATCCTCATAATCAATTTCGGTTATTGTTATTGTAGTAGTATCTGTATGACTTTTAAAAATTGAAGTAAACGCGTTGGCCGATTTTTTTAGAGAATCTGAAACACTAGCCATTGTTGGAGCTGGTGCGGTTTTTTGGGGAACAGTTTTGGCAACCTGCGCACCTATATTTACTGAAAAAAATATTGCTACTGTGGTAGAAATTAGATAGATCAGTTTCATATCTTTTGATCTTAAAATTTATAAATTTCTTCCTGTAATTACGAGAGGTAGTATTGCTTAATAAATGTAACCGAAATTATTTATATTTTAAATAGTTCAATGCATATACCTTTATGACAAAATAAAAAATGACAATATCATTACAGTAAATAAAGAAATAATCGGGATTCCTATTTTCCTTTTTTCAGCACATTTCAATAACCATTGCACTTGCACCACCACCACCGTTACATATTCCGGCTGCGCCCAGTTTCCCTTTATTTTGTTTTAAAACATTTATCAATGTAACAATAATACGTGCGCCACTGCAACCTAAAGGATGCCCAAGCGCAACTGCCCCGCCATTTACATTTACTTTGGCAGCATCCAATTTCATGTTTTGTGTATTTACAATTCCTACTACGCTGAAGGCTTCATTCAATTCAAAAAAATCAATATCACTTATTTGCAATCCTGCTTTTTTTATTGCCTTTGGCACTGCAAGAGATGGAGTAGTTGTGAACCATTCAGGAGCCTGTTCAGCATCAGCATAACTTAAAATCTTTGCAATAGGCTTTAAACCCAGACTATCGGCTTTTTCTTTACTCATCAACACTAATGCTGCCGCGCCGTCATTGATGGTACTTGCATTTGCAGCAGTAACGCTTCCCCCTTTTTCAAACGGTGATTTCAGATCCGGAATTTTATCAAACTTTACATTAAAAGGTTCTTCATCTTTCAACACCATAATAGGATCGCCTTTTCTTTGCGGAATTTCCACGCCAACTATTTCATCTTTAAATCTTCCTTCATTTACAGAAGCCTGACTGCGCTTATAACTTTCTATGGCAAATTCATCCTGTTGCTCACGCGAGATTTTACATTCTCTTGCACATAATTCCGCGGCATTTCCCATCGCGTAATCTTTATAAACATCTGTCAAACCATCTTTTACCATTCCATCAATAAGATTTGTATTTCCATATTTATTTCCCCAGCGAACGGCAGGAGCATAAAACGGAGCACTGCTCATATTTTCCATACCACCTGCAACAACCACATCAGCATCGCAGAGCAAAATACTTTGAGCTCCATTAATAATTGCTTTCATTCCGCTCGCGCAAACTTTATTAACCGTAGTGCAACAAACATTTTCCGGCAGGCCTGCAAATATGGCTGCCTGGCGCGCAGGAGCTTGTCCCAGGTTGGCTTGCAGCACACATCCCATATACACTTCCTGTACATCCTGCGGTTTTATACCTGCTCTTTCAACAGCGGCTTTAATCGCAGTTGCGCCTAGCTTTGTTGCAGGAATATCTTTTAAAATTCCACCAAAGCTACCTATCGGAGTACGTACTGCCGACAGGATATATACTTCTTTTTTATCCATAACAAAATTTATATTACAAAGATACTAAAGAGAAAACGGTTGATTATTAATGTAACAAAATGAAAAATGAAGACAATATTTTTATTGCTTCAAAGAAATAACTGTATTAGAAATGAGTAGTTAAATCTCTAATTGATACAGTCTGTATTTCTTTTATCAGTCCAGAGTAATTGTATTTGATTTCATGTCAATAGAAAACTTAGTGCCTTCTAAAAAATCCAATCCAAGAAGTCCATTGTAATCTGAAAAAACACCGTGGGAGAAGAAATCATAAACCTGAATTTGAAATTTATTTTTTGTTTGTCCGAGAGAAGAAAAAACACCTACTTCAAATACTTCGGTTTCGATAATTACGTTTGCAGTTTCAATTTGAACTGTTCCGATATTATCTTTGAGGTTATAGCCTGACAAATATAATGCAGTGCTGTCAATAGTTGTGTGAGTAGCTCCTGTATCAAGCACCATTTTTAATTCATACTTATTGTCTATTTCTACGCTCACAAATAATAAGTCCGCTTCCTGGTTCGCGCCTGAAATGAAATGACATTATTTTATGCGATTAAATATACCTGTAATTTTTCTTACAGGCTTGAAAGAGTCAGTAAAAATTAATGTGATTTTGTCAAAATCGGATGTCTTTTTTCTTCCTATATAGCAAACTTCCTTTTTGTCTTTGCTATGATAAATTGGGATACCGGAAAGCACATCAATTTTGCTATTATCCATAACAGGATTACCAACCAAAACCCATTCGTCGGGATAAAGCTTTATTATATCACCAATACTTAATGTTTGTCCCACTTTATTAATATTTAATTAGACTGTAATTTACAAATTAATTTTCAGTCGCAAGCCCCTGACGCTTCTGTATAGACTTAATCGTTATTATTTTGGATAAATGATCCATTTTACTTTTCACCTTTCTAAATGAAGTCTTTAAACAATCGAAAAAAGTTATTCAAACGATAATAAAATCAACAAACTTAATTCTATATTTTTCGGATCAGAAAAAAATGCGGATATTTATAATTTTAAAAAGTCCTTTAATTTAATTTACTTCGTGTAAACAAAAAACCCTTAAAAAAATGAGTGTAATTTCTATTAGAAAATTTGTAAAAACCATGATCATAACTTCAATATTGATGGTTATTATTGCAATGATTTCTTTGTATTGTACTTTGTAAAATGGATGTTACTTTGTAAAAAAATGGATGTTCCGTTTAACGTGCAATTAGCGTAAAACGAAGAGAAGAAGAAAATGATACCGCAGGAAACCATACAGCAAATTGTAAGCAGGATTGATATTATTGAGATCATCAATTCATTTGTAAAACTTAAAAAAAGAGGTACTAATTATATCGGTCTGTGCCCTTTTCACAACGAAAAATCTCCTTCTTTTACCGTCTCACCTTCTAAGGAGATCTATAAATGTTTTGGATGTGGCCGTAGCGGCAATACCATCACTTTTTTGATGGAGCACGAAAAATATAGTTATGTTGAAGCGCTGAAATGGCTTGCAGCCAAATACAACATACAAATTGAGGAAAAGGAAACCAGTCCTGAATTTAAACAACTTCAGCAAGTATCCGACAGCCTTTATATTATTAACAAATTTGCCCAACAATTTTTTAGTGATACTTTATCTAATTCCGAAGAAGGAGTCAATATAGGAATGAGCTATCTGAAAGAAAGAGGATTCAGGGAAGAAACCATTACCAAATTTGAATTGGGTTACAATCCTGAAGCGCGTGATCATTTTACAAAAGCTGCTTTGGAAAAACAATTCAACAAAGATCTTTTACAAAAATCAGGTCTGGTGGTACAGAGAGAAAATGGATTACAGGATAATTACCGTGGCAGGATCATTTTCCCAATTCACAATCAATCAGGAAAAGTCACGGGCTTTGGCGCCAGGCTGATAAAAAAAAATGACAAAGCGCCCAAATACATCAATACGCCGGAGAATGAGATTTATATAAAAAGTAAAATATTATATGGTTCCTGGTTTGCGCGACAAGAAATTGATAAAACCGATGAATGCTTTTTAGTGGAAGGATATACCGATGTAATTTCGCTGCACCAGGCAGGAATAGAAAATGTAGTAGCGAGCGGCGGCACCTCACTCACTCCTGATCAATTAAGGCTTATAAAAAAATACACTTCCAATCTTACCATTTTGTATGATGGCGACGCAGCCGGCGTTAAAGCCGCTTTGCGAGGTCTCGATCTTGCGCTGGAAGAAGGATTGAATGTAAAGTTAGCTTTGCTGCCCGACCAGGAAGATCCGGATAGCTATGTAAATAAATATGGTGCAGCTTCTTTCTCAAAATTTATAAAAGAAAATAAAAAGGATTTCATTCTCTTTCAACTTGAATATTCTTTATCAGAAGCAGGCAATGATACTAATAAAAAAGCACAGGTCGTAAACAAGATCGCAGAATCTATTTCAAAAATTAATAAAGCCGAAGACTTTACCAAACAACAGGATTACATCAGGAAAACGGCTGAAATTTTAAAAATAGATGAGGGCGGAATGCATAATCTTGTCAATAAATTTTTAAGAGAAAAATTAAATAAGGACGAAAAAAAGGGTTTTCAGCAGGAAAAAGTTTACCAGGAAGAGGGAGATCAGTTCCGCGAAATTTCAAATGAAGAAGAAGAATCCGTTGGTCTTTTTCAAAGTGAAATTTATCATGAAAGGTCTTTGGTAAGATGCCTTCTTGAATTTGGTCTTAAAGAATGGGAACCTGAGAAAACGGTAGCTGATTATCTTTTATACGATTTTATTGAGGATGATACAATGGAAGATACTATGCTGAAAAAAATTATCAACACTTATAAAACCTGGTATGAAGAAAACCTGGAGCCCAACGCCAAAAGTTTTTTATATACTGAAGATTTACAAATGAGTAATACTGTAGTAAACCTTATTGAATTTCCTTATGAGGTGAGTGACGGATGGGCCACAAAATATGAAATGCCGGTTCCTAACAGAGAAGACAATTATAAAACTGATATAGCTTCTACTCTTCGGTATCTTGAGCTAAAAAAAATAAAAAAACTAATTGTACTCAATGAAGAAGAATTTGGAAAAGCAAATTCGGAGGAAAGGCAAATGTTATTGATCCAAACGCATAGTCATTTAAAAGATATCGAAATACAACTGACAAAAGAAATAGGTATGGTTATTATGAAATAAGCTAACAACCCCCAACCCCTAAAGGGGAATAAGAGACCACCGTAGTATGTGTTTCACGAACCGAATTTCAAACCAAACAAAAAGATGTTTTGTAAAATGCAGCCATCGCCGAGATTGAGATTCAGCAATATTTGTTGTTTTACTGTAAAATGGTTTTATTATCCCTCCCCTGGAGGTTAGGAGGCCACTTTAGAATCCTTCTGCTTCTGCCAGCTTCCTGCTTTCGGATTTCATCCTTACCACTTTTGATGAAGAAGATTTGGATTTGATTCCACCACATATTTCGGCTTTAGTAAATCTCTGAGCGCTCCAAACGTAATCAAGTACTACTTTGTCGGAGGTTTCATATCCCATTTCAGTCAAAAAATCCCAGGAACCATGTCGGTTGAGATCGCTCACAATCTTTGAAGTTTGCTTCGGAAAAGCGATCCACAATTTAGTTTCTGAATGTAACGCGGGGCATAGCTCGGCAAAAATCTTTTGGAGCTGGTGCGAATTCAATGCGAATACAAGAGCAAAATCAACTTTACGAATTTTTAAAAGCTGCGTTACGTTTTTTGAAAATGAAAGCTTTGAGAATTGTTTTTCGATAGTAGAGGGAAGACCCTGAATTAACAGATTTTTTTCATCCCCTAATTGCAATTTTTCAAACAATGTTTGAGACATAAGTGGAGCAATATTTTAAGATTAAAGATAGCCTATAAACACCTGCATAACTTTATTCTGAAATGGAATAAACCGGAAAATTGCAGATATGCAACTTAGACAGGTGCAAAATTACGAAAAAAACTTGTAATCCCTTAAAAAACTGTAAAAACAAAAAGAAGAGTAAATTTTATCTAAAATAAATTGATCAATCTTTACGCCGTGATTTTCTGCGGTCCCTGTGTTTTAAGATCGGCACACGTCCTTCGTTTCCTTTTAATAATCTGCTGATATTTTTTTGATGTGTGAGTACAATCAGGCAGGCTACTGCCACAGCAAATACCCTGTAAAAAACTTCCTGTTCATTATATATCCATAATACACAAATCGGAAGTGCAACGCCTGCTAATATGGAGCTTAATGAAACATAGCGTGTTAGATAAAGAACCAATAAAAAAACACCTACACAATTGATAGCGATTATCGGTTGAATGGCTAAAACCATTCCGAATAAGGTAGCCACCCCTTTCCCTCCTCTGAAGCCAGCCCATATTGGATAAATATGTCCAAGTACCGCTGCAAGTCCCAATCCTATCATCAGGTTGGTACGATCCAGTTCATTTGTAAGATAATATGGAAGTAAATTATAAAGGGCTACTGCAAGGATTCCTTTGAGCATATCTCCTATCATTACGATAGTTCCAAACTTAGCTCCCAATACTCTGAAAGTATTGGTAGCTCCCATGTTACCACTGCCGTATTCACGAATATCAATATTGAAAAAGGCTTTACTTACTATGATAGCAGTGGGGATTGATCCAATAAAATAAGCAAGTATAATTAATATTAATTCTTTCATATTTATGAGTTCGCCATCACACTTTTGGGAGCAGCAAATATAACATTAAATTCATCCCTTGCTAAGTTAAAATTAGCAAATTTTATATTTACATTTTTTGAAATAAAATAGCCATCCAGCCATCTCTTTGATGCGATTCTTTTTTTAGAACGCTTTTTAGTTCGAATATATTTTGCAATTCTTTCTCACCTTCCAATAAAAAGCCGGAAGCAAGAAAAAAAGATCTGGTTTTTAATAATATTGAGATAGATGATGCCGCCCTGGCCAATACATCCAGATTTATATTGGCAAGAATAATATCTACTGGTTTCAAATCTGAGAGATCATTTTGCTTCTCAATAGATATATTTTTACAATCGTTTGCAAATATATTTTCATGCGTATTATTAATACTCCATTCATCATAATCAATTGCAGTAATTTTTGCAGCGCCGCATTTCTCAGCAAGTATAGCCAACACACCGGTTCCTGTACCAAAATCAATAACCGTTTTATCTCTGAAATCAATTTTTTCCATCATCTCAATCATTAAAAAAGTAGTGGCATGGTGGCCTGTACCAAAACTCATTTTGGGTGTAATGATCAAATCATGCTTTACATTTTTTATCGGCTCGCAAAATGAAGGGCGAATGGCAGCGAAATCATGAACAATTACAGGTTGTATTCCATTTTCCCATTGCTTATTCCAGTTTTCATCTTCAATAATTTTTTTTGTAAAACTGGTATTAACCGGCAAAAACTTCTTCAACTCTTCTTCATCAAAGTCTTCTTCTTTTATATAAGCTGCCAAAGTATTTTCTTCCTGCTCAAAGGCGTAAAAATTATTGTCAGAAAGTTCTGCAATTAATATTTCAACCTCATCAGCAAACGAAGTTTTAATCACTATTTTAAAATATTTTTTCATAAAAAAAGCCTGTAATTTCTACAAGCTTTGGTATAATTTATTGTAAATAAAATTTAATGTTCGTTAGGACGATGTTGTGGAGTTGAACCTTGTTCAGGCTTTGGCAACAATGCTTTTCTGCTCAGTTTAAACTTACCTGTTTTAGGATCTACACCTACTAATTTCACTTTTACTTTATCGCCTTCCTGGAAAATATTATCCATATTGTCAAGACGTTTCCACATTATTTCTGAAATATGCAGTAATCCTTGTTTGCCCGGTAAAAATTCTACAAATGCACCAAACTCTTTAATTCCCTTTACAGTTCCTTCAAATACATCTCCCACTTCAGGTACTGATACAATACTCTTTACCCACGAAACTGCCTGGTCTAAGCTTTCTTTATTAGCAGAGAAAATACTCACTTCGCCGGTTTTTCCTACTTCTGTAATATTAATAGTAGCGCCGGTAGTTTTTTGTATTTCCTGGATTATTTTGCCGCCGGGCCCTATCACAGCTCCGATAAATTCTGAATCAATAATCAATTTTTCCATACGCGGTGCATGTGGCTTCACATCTGCATTATGTTCCGGAATACATTTATACATCGCATCCAAAATGTGCATTCTACCTTTCTTTGCCTGGTCCAGCGCCTGTCTCATTACATCCATGCTCAATCCATCCACTTTAATATCCATCTGCACTCCGCAAATTCCCTCTCTTGTACCTGTAACTTTAAAATCCATATCTCCCAAATGATCTTCATCACCAAGAATATCTGATAGTATTGCAAATTTTCCTTCTTTAGAAATTAATCCCATCGCTATTCCGCTCACATGTTTTTTGAAAGGAACACCAGCATCCATTAATGCAAGAGAACCTGCACAAACTGTAGCCATAGATGAAGAACCATTGCTTTCTAAAATATCGCTCACTATTCTTACAGTATATGGATATTCATCGCCGGGCATTATTTGTTTCAAAGAACGCATGGCCAGGTTTCCGTGTCCTACTTCTCTGCGGCCCACGCCACGCATCATTTTCACTTCACCGGTAGAGAACGGAGGAAAATTATAATGTAAAATAAATTTAGAATAATTGCTGGTAGCAGCGCTTTCCACCAATAATTCGTCAAGTGGAGTGCCGAGAGTTACTGTTGTTAATGATTGGGTTTCACCGCGGGTAAATAATGAAGAACCATGCGGTGAAGGAAGGTTGCTTACTTCCATAGTAAGTGGTCTTATGTCTTCAAGCCCGCGTCCATCAAGGCGTTTGCGCGTTGCAAGCATCATATCGCGCACTATATTATATTGTAATTCTCCAAAATAATATTTAATTAATTTTTTATCTTCATCAGGCAATTCTTCACCTAGATGTACTTCTATATCTTTTGCTAATTGGTCAAAAGCATCCTGTCTATCGTGTTTTGCTGAAGCAGTAGAAGCTATTGCAAGCATTTTATCTTTTGCAAAAGCAGTTATCTTTTCATTTAAAGCTTCATTGCGATAAGGTTTTGTGTACTCACGTTTTGGTTTTGCTCCTACTTTATCTCTTAATTCTTCCTGAGCTTTCACTTGTAATTTAATGGCTTCGTGCGCTATCTCAATTGCTTTTACCAAATCTTCTTCCTGGCATTCTTTTCCTTCACCTTCTACCATCATAATATTTTTGTCGGTAGCAGCGATTAGAAATTCTAATTCAGCTTCTTCCAACTGGCTGCGGGTAGGATTTACAACGAACTGGCCATTTACTTTTCCTACTCTCACTTCAGAAATTATTTCCTGGATAGGAATATCAGAAACCGCTAATGCTGCAGAAGCAGCGAGGCATGCCATTGCATCGGGCATTATTTCAGGATCGCTGGAAACAAGGCTAACTAATACCTGCACGTCGCATAAATAATCATCAGGAAATAAGGGCCTGAGAGCACGATCAATCAACCTGGAGGTTAATATTTCATAATCGTTCAAACGGGCTTCTCTTTTAAAAAAAGAACCCGGAATTCTTCCTGCTGAAGCAAATTTTTCCTGGTAATCTACCGTAAGAGGAAAGAAAGATTGCCCTTCTTTTGGTTCCCTATTTGCAACTACTGTTGCCAATATTATGCAATTTCCTAAACGCACTGTAACTGCCCCATCGGCCTGGCGTGCCAGTTTACCTGTTTCTATTGTAACCATCCGGCCTTCACCAATATCAAATGTTACATTTATCGGGTTTGGAGTATTCATCATTTTTTTTAATTAACGTATAAAAAAGTATTCCCAACCGTATTATTCAGTTGGGAATAGCTAACAATATCATTTTGTAATAAGATTATTTACGGAGTCCTAACTTTTCAATCAATTCACGATAACCTGTTAAATTATGTTTGCTTAAATAAGCCAATGAACTCTTTCTTTTACCTACCATTTGCATCAATCCGCGTTGTGTGTTGAAGTCTTTTTTATGAGTATTCAAATGATCAGAGATATGATTGATCTTTTCGGTAAGAATCGCTACCTGAGCTTCAATAGACCCCGTGTTTGTTGCTTTTCCTCCAAAATCTGAAAAGTATTTTGCTTTGTTTTCTGCTGTTAAATAAGACATTTTTTTGAAATAATTTTAATAATTGGGTGCAAATGTAGTATTAAATTTTGATTATTTAACCGGCGAATTGGCCAATTTTTTTAAAAAATATTCAGCATTATCAATTTATTAGATATTTTTTACTGTTCCTCCCCTCATAGACTTTATGTTCAGTGCATATAAAGCAATGAAAATTAAGCCGAAAAAGCTGGCAAAGGAAGAAGCGCCAACTGCTATCAAATCATTTCCAAATAAATAAAATGGAACCAAAATTCCGAATACGACTCCTGCAATATAAAGGTAGAAACCTTTTCGGTTGAGGTTCCACATCAATATTGCCCCAAACAATGTAAGTAATGCTGAAATTAGTTTGCCAATATCTCCCTTTTTTATATTATCCTCTTGTGCCATTTTTGAAAAAGACGCTCTGATTTTACCTTCAAAAAAAGAATGCTTTTCCCCGATCGCAACTTCTGTTGTATCATTTTTATGAATTGAATCTAATCTTTCTTTAGTCATTTGCGTAAATAAAGCAGCTGTTTTCTTTGCAGTATTATAAGACCATACACTGCTGCAAATTGCCCAGCCGCTGCCAATAAATGTGAGGATACAAAGCCACGTTAAGAAAGAGGGTCTTTTTTCCGGTTCGGTTTCGAAGTCGTATAAATTATTCGCCATTAAAATTAATTATTGAATACAATAATAATACATTTAGAAAATTAAATACCCAATTTATTTTGACGCTTTTTAAAATATATTGGCAGCGAACCTAAAATAACCAGTACAATACCCACAAAACAAACAGCTTCCCATCCACCCATGTTCCAGGCAATACTTCCAATGGAAGAACCCAGGGTTCCGCCTATAAAAAAGAAGGTCATATAAATTGTATTGAGTCTCGTATGCGCTTCAGGTATTAATGAATAATTCCTGGAAAGATTTGGAATGTGAGTGCATTGTAAGCCCATATCAATCAAAATAATTCCGGCAATCACTAAACCGATTCCTGATTTACCTTCAAATAAAATAAGGTATCCTGCCAACATCATTATAATACCCCATCGCATCGGCTTAAACGGACCCAGCTTATCTGTTAATCTGCCCACTACCGGAGAAATGAGAGCGCCGCCTGTACCAATAATACCAAACAAGCCAATAATTAAAAGCGAATAGCCATACGGAGGCTTTTCCAGAAAAAAAGCCATAGTAGCCCAAAAGGCAGAGATAGCACCAAATAAACACGCACCAATCCAGGCGCTTTCACGAATCACAGGTTGTTCCCTGAACAATTGCATCAAAGAGTACATTAATTTCCGGTAACTTCCGTTGAAAGATGGCTTTTCACCGGGAATATAGCGCCAAACTAAAATTGTCATAATGACCATTAGAACCGCGCTAATATAATAAACGCTCTCCCATCCCAGGTACTCTGCTACAAAACCACTTAATGAACGTGATAATAAAATGCCGGTAAGTAACCCGCCCAATATCGTCCCTAATACTTTCCCACGTTCTTCCTCAGATGCAAGATGCATCGCAAGCGGAATAAAAACCTGGCAAGCCGTACTGGTAATTCCAACGCATATGCTAAAGAAATATAACCAATGAATATCAGGTGAAAATCCCATTCCTAAAAGAGACAACGAAGCGAAAAGATGCATCCATATCAATAGTCCACGTCTTGCGAGCATATCGCCCAGCGGAACGATAAATAATAAACCAAGCCCATAACCCATCTGAGAAAATATATTGATGAACGACGCAGATTCTTCGCTCACATGAAAAGCACGCGACAAAGCTCCCAGCAAGGGCTGACAATAATATAGATTAGCTACTACCACACCACAACCAATAGTGATAAGATATTTAAGTGATGTGGACAATTTACTTACCGCGACTGCTTCTGACATTTTATTTTTTGTATGCAATGTATATATAATCCGAAACGGGCTTCTGATAATAGTGAATTACTCTGATTTTTAAAATTTATAAAAGGAACAGATAATCGGTCATAAATAAAAACAGGAATCCCGGTTATTAGTTTGCCTGCTGCAGATAAGTTTATCTGGCACTGCAACACAACCTAATACCAAAATTTTTCTGCATTTGCAGGAGGCTTCCATCCATAATGCGGCTCATAATAATTCCATAATAATGCAGAAACTTTACGAGCCAGTTGCCACGCTTCATTATCAGGCTTCCATCTTTTGTCTGCATTATTTTTTGTGGCAATATAAAAAACATAATCACCATGTGGTGCATTTACCAGCACTGCTTCCGAACGCGAATCATCTACCATTCCCTGTTTGGACGCAGCCTGAACATACGGTGGTATTTGAGAAAGCGCATATTCATCCCAGTAAATATGAGTAAGATCCTGGTACATTCGCTGACTTGCTGCGGCAATTGCTGTCTTTCCTTCACGAATCATTACCAACAAATTAGCCATTTCCCGGGGTGTAGTTTGTCCCCAGCCAAACTCTTTATCATTTTGCTCACGGCCAGGCGTACGCGCATTTACACGTGTATATTGAAACCCATGATCCGCCAGCCATGAATTAATGGTAATGCCACCACCAGCCAGCTTCTCACACCATACTGCGGCAGTATTATCACTGTGCGAAATCATCAATGTAATGGCAGTTCTCAAATCGGTTTGTGTACTATCTTTAAAATATTGCATCAGCCCCGAACCGCCTCGGGAAATACTATCACGGTATATTAATGGTTGATGATAGGTGAATACGCCCTCATCAATTTTATTAAAAATACCAACAAGAATTGGAATTTTAATGATGCTTGCTGTAGGAAAAATGGTATCCGCATTGATCGCTACTTCTTTGCCCATTTTTAAATTACGAACGTACACACCTGCAGTTCCGTGAAATGAATCTATCAGCACTTTTAATTCTCTTTCTAATTTTTTATCTGTTTTGTATTGAGAGAAAGCGTCCTGAGAAAAAAATGAAATCAATAAAAATAAAATACCAAACTGAAATTTTTTTTTCATAAAATATTTTTTGAGAGAAATAAGAATTTATAAATCAAAAGTAAGATTTCATTCAGTAAACATATAATCCCGGCACTTAATGGCTATCAGGACGGGATTTTTAAATAAAAGTGTTTTTGTACAAGTAATGAAAATAATTCAACTTTACCAGTCTCAATAGAATCAATCTTTTAAAAATTATGTTTCTTATATATTTACCCAAAATTTCTACAAGATGTGTCTATGTTTTTGACTTAATTTTTAAACAGGAATTAGGCTTTGAATATTCTGTAACTACTGATATCACAGCATTTAAGGAATACAAAGAAGAGAAACTAAATTACTCCGGGGCGAAAACCGAAAACGAAATTTTTATAAAAGCATCTTCTCTTTTATTTGAAACCGAAATAAAAAAACAAGAAATTAAGATAGAAGAAAAGGACCACACAAAATTCTTGTTTCCAAATAAAGATTGTGATTTAGGGTTTGATATTTTTTCTGCTATATTTTACATGGTAAGCCGCTATGAAGAATATTTACCATTTACTCCCGATGAATTTGGAAGGTACAAAGCTGAAGATTCCCTGGCTTTTCAAAATGATTTTTTACATATCCCCATCGTAAATACCTGGATCAATATTTTTAAAAATGAATTACTAAAAAAATTACCGGATCTCAAAATGAGATCACCGGCTTTTAATGCTATAGTTACTTACGATATAGATGTGGCTTATAAATATAGAGGAAGGAATTTGGTAAGAACTTTGGGTTCTGCATTAAAGGACCTGGCTGCCTTTAAAATAAATGATATAATAACCAGGAATAAAACGCTTTTAAAAATAAAAAAAGATCCCTGGGATGTGTATGATGCTTTAAAGGAAATTATTCTACAAAACAAATTGCAATCGGTTTTCTTTTTTTTATTGGCTGATAAAACGGAACACGACAGAAATTTGAATTATAAAAATCCATTGATGAAAAAATTGATCAATGAGATTGAAACATTCAGTGAAATTGGTATTCATCCATCTTTCAATTCTTCAACTTTTCCGGAAAAAATATTAATTGAAAAAGAAAGACTTGAAAATTTATCAGGGAAAAAAATAACTAAAAGCAGGCAGCATTATTTAAAATTCGTTTTGCCGGATACCTACAATTCTCTTTTATCATCAGGAATTACCGAAGATTACTCCATGGGTTTTCCCGGAAAGCCAGGATTCAGGGCAGGAACATCTAAACCGTTTTATTTTTATGATCTGAAAAATGAAAAAGCTACAAATTTGAAAATATTTCCTGTAACATGCATGGATGCTACCTTTATTTATTATACCAAAAAATCGCCAGAGAAATCTCTAATGGAAATTTTACATCTTTTAAAAGAAATAAAAAAAGTGGAAGGAACATTCATATGTATTTTTCACAATGAACATCTCGGAGAAGGCGATGAGAGCAAAAAATGGAAATCAGTTCATGACAAAATGATCATGCAGATAAAATCGTATTTAAAAAAATAATAACAAAAAGTAGCAATGCGAATCATATTCACAGTTACAAATGATTTAAATTATGATCAGCGGATGATACGTATTTGTAATACACTTATTGAAAACGATTATGAAATTAAAATTATAGGAAGAAAATTCATCGATTCTCATACACTGGAGAAGAAAAAGTATCATCAAAAACGGTTGAAACTTTTTTTTAAAAAAGGCTTCGGTTTCTATTTTGAATATAACCTGCGTCTTTTCTTTTACCTATTATTCCAAAAAACGGATATTCTCTGTTGCATTGACCTGGATACAATGCTCCCGGTATTTTTAACTTCTGTTTTAAAAAGAAAGATAAAAGTGTATGATGCGCATGAATATTTTTCTCAACAAAAAGAAATTATTACAAGGCCGAATATTTACCGGGTTTGGCATTTTTTAGAACGCACATTGGTACCAAAATTTAAAAAAGGATATACAGTAAGCGAGGGAATTACCAAAGAATTCTTAAAACATTATAAAGTTAATTATAAAATCATCAGGAATGTGCCTTTACTGAAACCTTTGCCCCGCATCAATCCTAAAGAAAAAATCATTTTATACCAGGGAAGCGTAAACGAAGGAAGGGGTTTTGAATATCTAATTCCAGCAATGGAAAAAGTAAATGCAACTTTATTTATTTATGGCGATGGAAATTTTTTAAATAAAGCAAACGCACTTGTGCTGAAAAATCAATTACAAAATAAGGTTTTTTTTAAAGGGAAATTTTTGCCTGCCGAAGCAGATCAAATAACCCAACAGGCTTATATAGGTATCAATCTTGTTGAGCCATTAGGTGAAAATCAATTTTTATCTTTGGCCAATAAATTCTTTGATTACATGCATAATGCGATTCCTCAGGTAACGATGGATTTTCCTGAGTATAAAAGAATAAATGATGAATTCGAAATTGCTTTATTAATAAATGATTTATCAGTTCAGTCTGTAGCAAAATCAATAAATCTCTTATTAGAAGATAAAGAACTTTATTTTCGTTTACAGCAAAATTGTAGAAAAGCGCGCGATGCCTATAACTGGCAAAATGAGGAAAAGAAATTATTAGAATTTTATCAACAGCTTGTTAAATGAGTCAATAACAGCAAACCAACAAATAATGAAGATTCTCAATTATCCAAATAACCAATTAACCAAATAACCAATCAACCAAATAACCAATCAACCCAATTCATCTCCATATTGTCTGCCTTGATGTGCCCTACCCTCCTGATTATGGAGGAGTATTTGATCTTTTTTACAAAATAAAAGCGCTGCATCAATTGGGTATAAAAATTCATTTGCATTGTTTTGAATATGGCCGTGGCGAACAACCTGAACTTAATAAATATTGCGAAGAAGTAAATTATTATCAAAGAGAGAAAATGGTCCAGGGAATTCCGTTGCGTTTACCTTACATCGTTAGTTCAAGGATAAATCCTCAATTGCTAAAAAATATATTAAAAGATAATTATCCCGTTTTGCTGGAAGGAATTCATTGCACCTATTATTTATATCATGGCGAATTGAATAACAGGAAAGTATTGGTACGACTGCATAATGTTGAATATGAGTATTATCGGCAATTAGCAAAATCAGCTAATAATCTTTATAAAAAAATATATTTCAAACTTGAAAGCAGGTTATTAAAAAAGTATGAAAATATAATTGCAAGTAAAGCAAAACTGATCGCAGTAAATGAGAAAGATAAAATAACCTATCAAAAAGTTTTTTCAGGAAAGGAAGTGGAATTTCTACCGGTCTTTTTACCTTTTAATGAAGTAAAATCCGAAACCGGCAAAGGAAACTTTTGTTTGTATCATGGGAATTTATCGGTTGCAGAAAATGAAAAAGCCGCAATTTGGCTTTTGGAAAATATTTTTAATCAATTGGATATTCCCTTTATAATAGCCGGGAAAAATCCTTCTTTTTCATTGAAAAATTATTCACCAAAAAATAAAAATGTACAAATCATTGCCAATCCCTCTCAAAAGGAAATGGATGAATTAATAAAAAATGCGCAGATACATTTACTACCTTCTTTTAATACAACCGGAATAAAAATAAAATTATTGAATGCATTATTCAATGGAAGATTTATTATTACCAATAAAGCTTCACTGGAAGGAACAGACCTTGAAACGCTTTGCAGCATTGCAGAATCGCCCGCGGATTATATAAAACTAATTAAAAAATTATTTGAAATACCATTTACAGAAAACGATATCAGTAAAAGAAAAGTAATTTTAAATAAGCTATATGATAATGAGAAAAACGGAAAACGATTGATGGAGATGATGAATAGGTGAATCGTGAATGGGCAATCGTGAATCGTGAACCACAATTAAGAAATTCAACCATTTAACCATTTAACCATTCAACAATTTAACATTCAATAACCAATCTACCCCACAGAAATAGACGCATTGTCCAATACTTTTCCTCTTTCAGTTTTAATAGTTCTTGCAGGAAATTTATTGATCACCATATAATCGTGAGTAGCCATGATAACTGCAGTTCCGTAATCGCGGCTGATATTAAACAGTAAATGCATTATTTCATCAGAAGTTTCGGGATCCAGATTTCCTGTGGGCTCATCAGCCAAAATGAGCTTGGGCGAATTCAAAAGAGCGCGGGCAATATCCATACGCTGTTGTTCACCGCCGCTTAATTCGAAAGGCATTTTAAACCCTTTTGTTTTTAAACCTACTTTATCCAGGACATCGGCAATTTTTTCATCCATTAATTTCTCATCTTTCCAGCCCGTAGCTTTTAAAACAAATTTGAGATTGTTATTCACGTTTCTATCCGTAAGTAATTGAAAATCCTGGAAAACCACACCAAGCTGCCTTCTCAAATAAGGGATATTTCTCCAGTCCAGCTTACGCAGATCGTAACCCACTACCGTACCTTCTCCTTCGCGTAAATTGAGATCCCCATACAATGTTTTCAACAAGCTCGATTTTCCGGTACCGGTTTTGCCCACGAGATACACAAATACTCCGCGATGCACAGCAATATTCACATCAGAGAGAATTAAAGAATCTCCCTGGTAAATATTTGCATTCTTTAATTCTACAATTGCTTCAGGCATAGTTGTTTCAATTAGTTTATCGGGTTTTTTAATTGTTTTTATTATTCGGGCGTAAAGTTACTTGTATAATTATATTTTTTATAAAAGAATTTTTATACATCTGTTAAAAAAAAATAATTTTATGCCCGGGCAAGTTACCAGCTCGCTCCGTAAAGATTACAGTAAACAAACATTTATATCAAATTTGACAGCTAAAAGATGGCATTTAAAAAAAAATGAATTAAAACTAATAAAATAGTTTGTAAACTAAATATTTCGTTATACATTTGTTTTTAGAAAATCAAAATTTATAAAATGAAGACATTAACAAAAGCAGAAGAAGAAATAATGCAGGTGCTCTGGAAACTGGGTGGATCCTTTTTAAAAGACATCACCAATGAGATGCCTAATCCCAAGCCACATCAAAATACGGTGGCTACCATCTTAAAAATTTTAGTAGAAAAGGAATTTGTAGGTATAGAGGTTTTTGGAAGAATGCACCGCTATTATACCTTAGTAAGTAAGGAAGTATATTCGAAAGGAAGGGTAAAATCTTTGGTAAAAAAATATTATGAAGGTTCGTTCAGCAATATTGTTTCTTCAATGGTAAAAGAAAATAATCTCAGTATTGAAGAATTGGAAATATTGTTAAAACAATTGAAAAAAGGGAAATGATGAATAAGTCTGACGGTCTCCGTCTGACTTATTCATCATTTCAACGCCACTCTTCTGACGGTTCACCGGTCAGAATGAGGCGGTCAGAGCGGCGAACCCAATTTAAAAATTAAAAACATTTTTTATGATAACACTATCCTGGTATTTGTTGAAAGTAATTATCTGTTCAGGAATTTTATGTGGATATTATTTTTTGGCATTACGCAATAAAGCCTTCCATCGCTGGAACAGGTTTTATATTCTTGCAGCCATAGTAATTTCATTATTAGCTCCGATAATGAAAATTAATATTTTTCAAAATGGCGAAGATAAAGGAGCAGTAGTACGGGTGTTGCAAACGATAAGCTATAGCGACGAAGCAGTGATAGAATACAGCAGGAATAGTGGTTTCCAAATTACTGCTGAAAATGTAACTGAAGCAGTTTATCTTTTGATATCCGTAATTTTTTTATGCATCCTTTTTATTTCATTGTATAAAATTAAAAGATTAAAGAAAAAATACCCCGAAACAAAAATTGAGGACGTCAGCTTTATCAGTACCGATGCAAGGGGAACTCCTTTTTCATTTTTCAAATCTATTTTTTGGAACAATGCTATTGACCTGCATTCAAGGAGCGGCCAACAAATTTTTAACCATGAAATAGCACATATAAAAGAGAAACATTCTTATGATAAAATTTTTATGAATATCGTTTTGGTATTTTTCTGGATCAATCCATTCTTTTGGCTGATGAGAAAGGAATTAAACATGATCCATGAATTTGTAGCGGATAAGGAAGCACTGGAAGATAATGATATCAATGCTTTCGCTGAAATGGTGTTGCAAACTGTTTATCCGGGACAAAACTTTTCCCTCACAAATAATTTTTTTTATTCCCCAATAAAAAGAAGAATTATCATGCTCGCAAAAAATAAAAATCCAAGAGTAAGTTATGTAAGCAGATTGCTTGTGTTGCCGCTTGCAGCCATTGTATTTTTTGCTTTTACGTTGAAAGTAAAGAATAGAGTTTCCAATCTTTATGATGGAAAAACTATTACAGTTGTAATAGATGCCGGGCATGGCGGGGCCGATAATGGCGCGGTTTCAGCGGATGGAGTAAAAGAAAAAGATATTACGCTTGCAATTGCAAAAAAGATTGCTGAATTAAATTCAAATCCACACATAAAAATTGTGCTTTCAAGAGATAATGATCAAACTATTCCCGTGAAAGACAGAGTGGTATTTGCAAAAAATAACAATGCAGATATTTTTATTTCTATTCATGTAAACGCAGCAGCAAACAAACAATTAAGTGGATTTTCTGTTTTAACTATTAGAAAAACTACTGATCAAAATGTACTCCTCAGTTCAGCAATAATTGATGAGCTAAAAAAATCTTATAAAACAGAAGATAAGATTGGAATACGAAATAGAGGTATTTTGGTTATTGACTCAAGTGCTTGCCCTGCAGCAATTATAGAATGTGGCTTTCTAAGTAATTCAAACGACGCAGCATTTATCAGCAACAGCGCTAACCAGGAAAAAATCGCAGAAAATGTGTTGGACGCGATTGAGAAATACGCATCCTCAATAAATACTTTCAAAGGAGAATCCCCCATAGTCACCGATTCAATACCAACAGGGAAACAAGATTCAATTCCTTTTGCAATTTTTTATAAAAATAAAAAGATTGATAGTATTAATGGAATGAGAGATACATCAAAAGTAAGGCTAACATTTACGGATGGTTCACATTTAATTATCACCAATAAGGAAGCCCTAAAAAATGGATTAAGATTACCTCTACCGCCGCCGGTTTCTATTCCTAAAAATGCATTGTATGTAATTGATGGGAAAATTTCTACAAATCCACAATTAAAAGAATTGGATCCCAAAAATATCAAAAGTATTACTATTCTAAAAGGTGATAGTGCCATAAAAAAATATGGAGAAAAAGGAAAAAATGGAGTGATTGAAATATTTACAAAAAATAAATACGACGGTGTTTCAATGAGTGCAGACACAGGTTATATCCACAATTCTTCATCAAACCCGATTTCAGATAATTCTACTGACAAAAGCAAGGTCATTGTCATTCATTCTAAAATTCCATATGATGGACTAATATTCGTTGATGGAAAAGAAGTTTCGCAAGATAAAATGAAAAATATTCCTCCATACAATATACAATCCATAAATGTTTTGAAAGGTGATAGCGCTGAAAAGAAATATGGTGCTAAAGGGAAAAATGGAGTAATTGAAATAACAACTAAAAAAACAGAAAAAGAAATAAATCATACACAAACCTATTTGCCTGAATCACAAAAAGATTCTATTCCCAGGATAGTTTTTATGAAAGTAGAAAATGAAGCTTCATTTCCTGGCGGTCCAACCGCTTGGCAGAAATACATTGTAAAGAAAATCCAGGCAAGCCTTGATTCTTTTACAGAAGCTGATTATGGAACCTGTCTTGTAAAATTTATTGTAAATACAGATGGCTCAGTAAGTAATGTAGAAGCTACTACCATGAAGGGAACACATCTTGCAAAAACTTCGGTGAACGCTATTAAAAATGGCCCCAAATGGATTCCGGCTTCACAAAATGGACACACCGTTGCGTCTTACAGATTGCAACCGGTTACATTGACCAATCCGGATGAAAAAAAATCTTCTGCTGAATCGGAGCAACCGGTAAATTTCACTTCACTCACAATAGTAAAAGTCAATAAAAATATCTTACTAAAACTTCTACAACCTGCAAGTTTTCCCGGCGGGCAATCTGCCTGGTTAAAATATATTTCGCGTGTCTTTGATAAAAATGGCAGTGAATTAATGGCTGATAAAAATAATTTTGGTACCTGCAAAGTTAGTTTTATTGTAAGCAAAGATGGCAAAGTAAGTGATGTAATTGCTACGACTATGAAAGGAACTCAATTAGCTGAAATTGCATTAAATACTATAAAAAAAGGTCCTTACTGGATTCCGGCAAAAGAAGATGGACAATCAGTAAATTCTTACGTAATTCAACCAGTAACATTTGCATTAAATGATAAAATTACAATCAAAGGAGAGCCGGAGTAAATTTTATTATCTTGATTAACAGATTTTATTACATCTGGAAATTTCAAAATTATCAACTAATATCAATTTTCATATTAGTAAGTTTTTTTTTATTTTCCTGCTCAGGAGGCAATAAAATTATTTCTGATAGACAAGTAAATAGTTTAAGGGATACTGCATTCTCCAATTATCGGAATTCAAATTTTCAATCATCATACATATATTATAATTTGTTATTAAAAACAAAATCTGAAACCCTTAATGATATTTTTTATGCTGCACAAACTGCAGCTTTTAGTGGTCATTACAAACGGAGTGTAGAACTTATGGAGTTGATGCTTAAAAAATATAAAAATCAGGATGCCGGAAAATTGGTGAAGCACATTATTAATAGTAACTGGAATTATTATAGCTCTTTAAAAAAAGAAAAGAAATTTAAAAAAGTGTATAATTTATTACAAAGTCAAAAAGCTGATACATCATTTCTCGATCTATCCAGATTACTGAATAACCTTTTCATAAAGGACCAATATGCACGTAAGCAATATCAAAAAGACCCGAGTTCAGAAAATGAATTGCTTTCGCAAAAGACTGATTCCATTAATCATATATTAGTTGATTCAATTCTCAATCAGTATGGATTTTTATCTTATAAAAAGATAGGTTACAAGGCAAATAGTTCGTTGGCTATTTTATATCAACATCTTGATGCAAAATCATTTATGGATAATTTTTATCTTATTCAAAAAGCACATAAGGAAGAAGCTATTCTTTTGCCTGATTACGCATTAATTCTAGACCGGTATCTTGTACGCTCCAATAAAAAACAAGAATATGGAACCCAATATTATTATGATTCTTTAAAAAAGAATTTTCTTTTTAAACCAATCAGAGATTTGGAAAATATTGAAAAAAGAAGGTGGAAAATGGGGTTGGATTCATTAACTACTTATGCAAGAAATAATAAAATACTTATTGAAGAGGAAAGATAGATGCAATTTTTAGCACCCAAAAAGTTTTAAAATATGCATACAATCCTTACCGGAAAATCTTTTTTATTGCACACTATTTATCATTCTGACAATCACTTCTTGTAATGAAACCAGGCAGTCTTCTTTTTCAAAAGATAATCTGATTAAACAAAGTTATTTCCTCCATTATTTTAATGACAGCCTAAGATTATACGTCCGTTTTTTTGGAGGACATCGACCGGTAAATCCACCATTGCCAAATTATAAAAAGCACACACCAAAAAGAATTAAAAGCTATTTTAAAAAAGAATTGAGACACAACGGAAAGTATAAAGTCTTATTTTATTCTTATTCGCCCTGGAAACAATTTGGATTTTATTATGTTGGTTTTCTTCGTAAAAAGTCCTTACCACAAAATTCATTACAGAAAATGGAATCAATAAATCATTCCGTTTTCTATGAAAAAAATGGTGTAGAAAGAATAGACAGTTTTATTCTAAAAGAATATATGATTCCTTTAAAAAATAAAGATTTCTTATTCTATTGTTTTAAAAAGATACTTTATAATTTCAAAGACGATTCGGATATATTACAGAGAGATACTCATGCAGAGTTAATGACGTTGAAAACACTTTCCAATTTCGAACCTTACAATAAGACAACAAAATATTTTTCGGATTCAGTTAATCTTGCAGCCATTCTTCCGGGATATGCCACTCCATTAAACGCATTATTAAAATTAAAAAATGAAAATAGGGACAAGGCTGATATTGATCTTTTAAATCAATATCTATTTTTTGAATACGCAGCCTTTGATGAAGTTGATACAATAAAGCAGTTACTTTATGAGCAACACACTTTTAAAGGAAATAGCATTAAGAATCGTTCTTCTGATACTGTAATAGTAAATAACCAATTGGCAACTCCTTACATATTAAAGCAAGCACGCAGCCAAAAAGTAATGATGATTAATGAATCACATTACGACTGGCGCCATCGTTATTTTGTAACTCTGCTACTTGATTCTCTTTATAAAGAAGGATATAAATATTTTTGTATGGAAGCATTAAAAAATCCCAATAATATTAATAAAAGAAAATTTCCTACAAGTGATGATGGCTTTTACATTAAGGAACCTTTTATGGGTAACCTTGCGCGAACAGCTCTTAAAATTGGTTATAAACTAATTGCTTATGAAGATACTACCAGCAATCTTGAAGAAAATTTATTTAATTCCCCTATAGATAAAAGGGAGTATTACCAAGCATTGAATCTCTATAATCAGTACCGAAAAGATACAACTGCCAAATGGCTCGTCTATGCTGGTTACAGCCATATTAATAAATTAAGATTTGGCAATACAGAACCATCAACAATGGCCAAATACTTTTCAGAATTTAGCCATGTAAATCCGTATTCAATAAATCAAACTTCTTACTGCGATATTTTTAATACAAAAGTGCCAATGGATTCATCAGAAAGTGATGAAAATTATTATTACTTACGAAAAGATCAAATCAATGATTCAATACTTTTAAAGCAAAGCAATGTGTATGTAATAAATAATATGCACATAATTCCGTATGAAATCAGTGATACTTCAAACCATTTTCAAAAATTTCATATCCTGTACAACAATGTGGGAAATAGAAAATATATAATTGAAATATTTTTAAAAAATGAATATTTTCAAGATCATCATTCAATACCAATATATATCAAACGACCTTCAGGAAATATTTTTGATAAGAATATTTGGTTGCCCAAGAACAATTATTATTTAATCATAACAGATAATAATGATAAAATTATCCTTGAAAGCAATTTATAAAGCATGAAATGTTTATAATAACTTTTGAAAAGTCTGCAATCATCATTCTTTTTATTGGTTGAATCTTACAATTGAATTTTTTTCATTTTAAGATTGAAAATTTTCACCTAACTTTATCTTAAAATGAAACTACAATATGCCAACGGTTACTCTTAATAAAAGCAATTCTGTAAAACACCGGTTCAGAAATTTGGATTTAAGCAATCTCAATGCAATTGTTTCAGCAGCCAGAAAAGGTATTAAAACAAAAGTGTTTTATGACTTTGCCGAGACTATTAAAATGCCTGAAAAGCATCTCGCTTCTATCCTTAATCTTTCCTCAAGAACGATCAGCAATCATTATGAGGAAGAAAAAACTTTAGCACCGATCTACAGTGAGCATTTACTGAAACTGATCAGTCTGTACGAAAAAGGAGAAGCGCTTTTTGGCAATATTGATGAGTTCAACTACTGGCTTAAAAAGCCTTTTTGGAATAAAAAAACAGCCCCTTTCGATTTAGTAGGCACAGCCGGAGGTGTAGATTTAATAAATCAGGAGCTCGATAAATTAGCACAAGGCTATCCTGTTTAAAATTATCTCTATGCTCGTTTACAGGATCGTTCATAAAAAATATAGTAACGCTTTATCGGCTTCAGGCATGGGAGGGAGATGGAATCCTGCTGGCAATAAAGTCATTTATTGTGCTGAATCTATTGCGTTAGCGTTTTTGGAAAACATGATCCGACGGCAGGGAGTCGGTTTTAATGACGACTTTAAAATAATGATCATTTCAATTCCTGATAACACAAAAATTACTCTGGTTAATTCTGCGGATTTGTCCCCGGGATGGAGAGACTCCACCAATTATTTTCAATGCCAGCAATTAGGCAACAAATGGTACGGGAAAGGGAAAACACTTTTACTAAAAGTACCTTCAGCAGTATTATCCGAAGGATTCAATTTTGTAATTAACTCCCAGCATGATGAATATAAAAAAGTAAAACTTATAGGGTCATCCGATCTCATTCCGGATAAGCGTATAGAAGATATTTTAAAGAGATATTCATAGGAAATAGTATCTGCTTATTCTTAAAAAAAACCTGTTTTGCAAAATTGATAACCGATTAATAATTACATTTGACCAAAAGTTTATACATGCTCAACAGAAGAAAATTCCTTCAGCTTTCTACTCTTACCGCTCCTTTGCTTTCGTTAAAAAATGTAATACCTAACAGCGATGCACAAACGAAACCCATCGTGGTTTCTACGTGGAGCAATGGCAAAGAAGTAAACGCAGAAGCCTGGAAAATTTTATCATCGAACGGCCGCGCCTTAGATGCAGTGGAAGCAGGCGCCAGGTATGTAGAAGATACTATAGACTGCTGCATCGGTCTGGGAGGTTATCCAGACAGGGATGGTATAGTAACGCTTGATTCGTGTATTATGGATGAGCATGCCAACTGCGGTTCTGTGGGGGCTATTGAGCAAATAAAACATCCTGTTTCGGTAGCAAGAAAAATAATGGAAACCACTCCACACATCATGCTGGTAGGCGAAGGTGCGCAACAATTCGCTTTGGAAAACGGTTTTGAAAAACAATCAAAAGAACTCTCTGCACCTGCAAAAGCGGCTTACGAAAACTGGTTGAAAAAAAGTGAATACAAACCCGTAATCAATATTGAAAACCAGTCTGTCGGCGAGGCAGGAAAAAAAGGAAACGGCCCTTTTGCGCCTCATTTTTTTGATGATGGTTCAGTAAATCATGATACAATGGGTTTGGTAGCCATTGATGCTTCCGGAAATATGAGTGGCGCCGTTACCACTAGCGGAATAGCATTTAAAATTCACGGCCGTGTGGGAGATTCGCCAATCATTGGTGCAGGGCTTTTTGTGGATAATGAAGTGGGAGCGGCTACATCGAGTGGCCTTGGAGAAGAAGTAATGCGTATATGTGGAACGCATGTGGTAGTAGAAGCTATGCGTAACGGTCTGTCGCCTGAAGCTGCCTGCCGTAAAGCAATTGAGCGTATCATCAACCGTGATGTAAACAGGGCAAAGGGACTTCAAGTGGCTTTTTTGGCATTGAATAAAAAAGGGGAATACGGTGCTTATGCAGTTCAAAAAGGTTTTGTTTTTGCCGTAAAAAATAACGGTGAGGAAAAAATAATTCCGGCAAAATATTTCTTCGATTTAGGAGCAACCTAAAAAATTAAGAATTAAGAATTAAAAATTAAAAATTAAGAATTAAGAATTAAGAAATTGTAGCTGTGTTAACTGCCAGCCATTTATCTCGAAGCGGCCAACAGCATGAAATTATTTTCAATGGAATTTATAATTAATCCCCTATGACTCATAAATTGGAAATAATTGGTTTTAATATTGAAAGTTGTATCACTGCGCAGGAAGCCGGTGCCAATAGAATTGAATTATGCGCAAATCCCCGGGAAGGCGGTACTACGCCTTCTTATGCTTTCATTAAAGCAGCACGGGAAAAATTACATATTGATCTTTATGTGATGATACGCCCGCGTGGAGGTGACTTTCTCTTCAGCAATGATGAATTTGAGATGATGAAAAACGATATTGCTATTTCTAAGCAAATGGGTTGCGATGGAATCGTAACCGGTATTTTAACTAAAGATGGAAAAATAGACAAAAAAAAATGTAAGGAATTAATTGATTTGGCTTATCCTCTGGAAGCCACTTTTCACAGGGCTTTCGACCGGGTAGCTAACCCCCAAGAAGCGTTGGAAGATATTATTGATCTTGGTTTTGAAAGAATATTAACATCAGGTTTAAAACCTAAAGTCATAGAAGCGGTCCATTTACTTTCTCAATTAATACAACAAGCTTCTGAAAGAATTATCATCATGCCGGGCTCGGGGGTAAATGCAGAAAATATTATTTCAATTGCTGAAAGTACCGGTGCCAAAGAGTTCCATAGCTCTGCAAGTAATTTAATTGAAAGTAAAATGGAATTTACAAATGCGGACCTAAAGGAAACATTAAATTATGTAGCTGTTAATAAAGAGGAAGTAAAAAAGATGGTTGAATTGTTGAAGGATTATAGAAAAAAAATACTCGCCTGACAGTCATTATGGCATCGCAAAAAAATTATTAAAAGAATTTTTGGATTGATAAATTGCTATTGCAGTAAACGAACAAATTTGATAGATTTCTAATTTGGGTTGTTATTCAACCCTCAATTGTTTTTTTATGATGCACCCTTATTTCTGACCCCCTTGCCATAAGAACAGAAGCAGGTTTTTTATCATTCAAAAAAGAAAACTCACTGCCATAAATTAAACCAAAATCACAATTTATAGAATAAGATACTACTTTTAAAGTTTCCCAAACCGGATGTTCTACGAGATACTGGTAGGTTTTGGTATCGCTATTTTTTGAAAATCCCCAATAATGATCTGCAAAAAAACTTTCGCAACTACCGGGAACAATTTTTTTTGATCTTTTATCTGTTATGGCACTTATTTTATTCCATTTATTTTTATATTCCCATTCGTAGCCTGCTTCAAAACGCCCACCTGTGTCATTGTGAAAATGTCGCATATTCATTGTGGCATATTTTTCCCGATACACGTTATTGGCAATAAATGCAACAGCTCTCTTTGGAACAATTTCCTTTATAAAAACCAAACCTCTTTTCCAGTTTCCATGGTCATTATGTTTTATATAAAAACGAAGATTCACTTCTTCAAAATTCACGTGCCTCGGAATACTAAATCCAAGTACTTTCGTGTTTAGAAAATTAAAGCCCACAAGGCTTAAATAAGCATTGCCTTCAAAAAAATCCAGTTCAGTTTTATAAGGAACATGCGACTGTAACAACTCTTTGGGAACCACATAATTTGCCATTATTAAATTATTCCATTCAGCAAGCAAAAAGTGGGTTGTCATAATAATTACAATATTACCGGAGATCTTAAAAATAATTGCGATAGGGTAAAAGATCTGATTCAATAATATACAATACAAGATTTCTGCCAACTATATTTGAAAACTAAAAAACTTTAATTTTATGTCAGCTGTCAGTGTTCAGCTTTCAGCTTTCAGCTTTCAGCTTTCAGCTGTCAGATATTAATTAGAAATATCAATTAAAAGTTTGT
Organism: Hanamia sp.; assembly: GCA_036509335.1. GTDB lineage: Bacteria > Bacteroidota > Bacteroidia > Chitinophagales > Chitinophagaceae > Ginsengibacter. The sequence continues at coordinate 22,986 of DATCFT010000023.1, read as the reverse complement.
TTACTGTTTGAAGATCCGGGGGATGAAACTTCAAACAATGAAATTCCACAACTCAATACAACAATCTTACTTTTATAGTTTCATCTACTTCCTTTAATAATTCCATCGCTTCTTTTGAAAGATTTTTATTTACGTCCAGCACTACATATCCTATCTCATCATTTGTTTTTAAATATTGCCCAAGAATATTTATTTTATGTGAAGAAAGCCTTGTGTTTATTTGAGACAATACACCTGGAACGTTTTTGTGTATGTGCAGAATACGGTGTGTGTTTTCATGTGGAGGAAGATTCAATGGAGGTACTGAATGTGAGCCGGTAGTAATTCCTTTCTCTAAAAAATTAAATAATTTATTACTTACATCTTCTCCGATATTTTCCTGTGCTTCCTCGGTAGAGCCACCAATATGTGGCGTAAGTATTACATTGCTTACTCCCTGCAAAGGAGTGGTAAATTTATCACCGTTTTTTACTGGTTCTTCAGGAAATACATCTATAGCAGCGCCTCCCAATTCATTATTTACAAGGGCGTTTCTTAACGCTGATAGATCTACTACACCGCCCCTGGCATAATTAATAAGTATTGCCGATTTCTTGCAAAATTTCAAATTATTTTGGGTAATCATGTTTCTGGTAGAAGGAACATCCGGAACGTGAAGCGTAATAATATCGGCAACTTTCATCAAATCCTTCAATGAAGTTTTGGGCTCAGCATTACCCAAAGGCATTTTAGCTTCGGTATCATAAAAAATTACTTTCATTCCCATGGATTCTGCGAGAACACTTACCTGTGAACCGATGTTTCCATAACCAACAATCCCTAAAATTTTCCCACGAAGCTCATGACTTCCTGTGGAATCCTTTAACCAAATACCTTCATGTGCCGATTTATTTTTGTCGGGGATTTTTCGAATAAGCATAATAGATAATGCAATCACTAATTCAGCTACAGACCTTGTGTTGGAATAAGGGGCGTTGAATACTGCAACTCCCTTTTTTGTAGCTGCGGAAATATCCACCTGGTTGGTTCCAATACAAAAGCATCCTATTGCCTGGAGCTTGGATGCATTTTTTAAAACTTCCTCGGTTATTTTTGATTTGGAACGGATGCCCAATAAATGAACATTTTTAATTTCTTTAATAAGATCGCTTTCACTAAGAGCCCCTGACACCCTTTTTACGGAAGAATAACCTCCATCAATAAATCTTTCAGTTGCTTTTTTGCTAATATTTTCTAAAAAAAGAATATTTATTTTTTCTTTAGGATAACTGGTAACTTTTTTTTCTAACATATTAAAATTGTAATGTAATATTGCAAATATAGTCCCTAAATCCTTGAATTATTTTTGATGAGACCCATAAAATTTTTTGTTATTCTGCTTTTTTTATTTTTTATAGCTATCTGCTCCTGTAATTCCGGCGCTAATAAATTAAAAACCTCTTTGGTAGATACCACTGCGGTAATTGCTCCCTCCGATCCTGCGGTAATACCCAAGGCAGAATTCGACAGGTATTATGCAGATGTAAATGATTTTTATGAAAGAAAATTATTACGAACAGGGTTTAATGGAGGTATCCTGGTAGCTAAATATGGAGAGGTAATATTCGAAAAATATCATGGGTTTTTTAACCTTAGAAAAAAAGATTCCCTAAACAAACACAGCGCTTTTCACCTTGCCTCAGTATCAAAAACTTTTACTGCAATGGCCACTTTAAAGCTTGCTCAAATGGGTAAACTTTCTGTTAATGATGATGTAAAAAAATATTTCCCAAACTTTCCTTACGATAATGTAACCATCAGATTATTATTGAGCCACAGAAGCGGTTTACCAAATTATCTTTATTTCATGCAAAAACTGGGATGGAATACAAAACAACATTGCAGCAATGAGGATGTGCTTGATTATTTAATTAAATTTAAACCACCTGCTACCAGCAAGCCTGATACCCGCTTTACCTACTGCAATACCAATTTTGCCTTATTAGGATTGATAATTGAAAAAGCATCCGGAGAATCCTACGCCAATTTTTTACAACAACAATTTTTTACTCCACTGGGGATGAAAGATACTTATGTGTACAATATTAAAGATAGCGCTACAGCAATGCCTTCTTACGATTGGCGTGGCAGGCCGGAAGCATTTAGTTTCCTGGATTGCGGTTTTGGTGACAAAAATATTTACAGCACGCCCGAGGATCTTTTAAAATGGGACCAGGCATTATACAGTAATCGCATTTTTACCAAAGAAACGCTGGATGAGGCTTTCACACCTTACAGTAATGAAAAGCCCGGTATCAGAAATTATGGTTATGGATGGAGAATGAATGTATATCCCAACGGGAAAAAAGTAATTTATCATAATGGATGGTGGCATGGCAACAATGCGGTATTTATACGTATGATACAGGATTCTGTTACCATTATTGTTTTGGGAAATAAATATAACAGAAATATTTACGAGGCCAAAGATATGGAAGGTTATTTTGATGCAGGGGTTTTATTAAATGGAAAAGAAAACAGTGAGATTTCTAACGAAGAAATTAATACCAATGAAAACCCGGAAAGGATTCTCTCTCAGAAAATAAAATTTGCCTCAAAAAAAATTCCTGTAAAAAGGCATAAAGCAAGAAGTACTAAAAAAATAAAGAAAAAGAAAAAGAGATAAAGAAGTTGTGGACTCTGTAATTTTTGAGTTTTTTATTTTAAGGAATAAAGAAATAAAAAATAATTCAGTAGAAAGACAAATAAAGGATATTCTTATTTTATAAGAAAAAATAAAAAATAAAGAACATAGCTGTGTTCATCTTACATGAGTTACATTATTCTTTTCTTAAGCTCTTCTAATCCCACCTACCGCAATTAAGGACTATAACAGTGTAGTATAAACGCTTTTTTTATTGTACAGTAAACAAAATAATAATCCGGATTTGTAATTAATTATAGATTTCAGGAAAAAAATTTCTAATAAAATTAGAAATGTATTCCGGTTTTTCCTAAAAAAATGGCTCTTTACCTTTCTTAAACCGTATTTATAAAAACCGCAATTCTCGCATCAGGATATTACTTTCTCTTTTTCTCTTTTTCACTTCAAGTGGAAAAAATTATATTAATTAGAATTTGCTAAACAAGACGCGTTATTTACCAAAATTCCCGGTAGATTTAAAAAGCATATTAGATGCCAATAAAAATAGTTTAGATACTATAAAAAATATAATAATTGTGATTTTTTAATCCTTTATGCAACTATGTGCGGTATTTTTAAAAAAAAATTTGCGGTATTTGCACTTTCGATATATTTTTTATCATAAGTTTGTTAAGCAAAACAAAAACTAATGCTTAAAATCGAGAGACAAAATTTTATTCTTCACCTGGTCAATTTGCACAACAAAGTTCTGTCCACCGATTTAAGTATCCAAATAAAAGTTTCGGACGATACCATTCGAAGAGATATTCAACAATTAGCAGAAGAAGGGAAAGTGATAAAATTTCACGGTGGCGCATTATCACCTTCATTTCACAACACACACACTTCATCAAATGATGTGTATGCTTATCAGCAAAAAAAGATTATTGCACTAAAGGCAATATCACTTATTAAAGACGGCATGTTTGTGTTGACGACAGGAGGTACCACTATTATTGAAATGGCCAGAGCTTTGCCAACGAGTTTGCACGCTACTTTTATTTCAGGAAGTATTCCTGCTCTTTCAGAATACATCCTCCATCCAAACATTGAAGTAATTGCTATTGGGGATAAAATTTCAAAAGATTCTAAAATTACAGTTGGCCATAATGCGATCTCAAGAATAAAAGAATTAAAAGTTGATTTGTGCATATTGGGAATATCTGCTATCAACCTTGAAAACGGAGTTTCAGATAATGACTGGGAAGTAGTGCAGGTAAAGAAAGCAATGATAGAAGCATCCAAACAAGTTGTGTGTTTAACTATAGCTGAGAAAATTAATTCAAGACAGCCTTTGCAGGTATGCGATAGTAAAAAGATAGATATATTGATTACTGAATTATCACCTGATGATCCTGTTCTGAAGCCTTATGTACGTGCTGGAATAATGGTGATCTGAATCCTATTAAATCTGCCTCCTCTGAAACCACAATAAATAATTTTTTTTGAAAAATAAAAATCAATTAAGCAGCATTTTTAAACATTCCATTGTCATATTTAAACAATCTTTTAATAAACCTACAATTTAAAATTTCGCTATGAGAAAATTAGTAACGGCTCTTCTTGTACTACTGTTCCTACAATTAAGCCAAACCACTTTTGCCCAGGAACGGACAATAACCGGTATTGTAGTTTCCCCGGATAATACTCCAATTCATGGAGCTTCTGTTATAATTAAAGGGCAAACTACAGGTACTCAAACCGATCTGGATGGAAAGTTCACAACTATGGCGATTCGCGGAGATATATTGGTAGTGAGTTCGGTGGGATTTACAACCCGTGAAATCAAAGTAGAAAATTCTTCCACTATTTCAATTACTCTTCAGAGGGGAAACGCAGAATTGCAAGAAGTGGTTGTTACGGCTTTGGGTATTAAAAAGGAACAAAGGTCGCTTGGTTATTCGGTTACTCAGTTGAATGCCAATGAATTGATGAAAAACAAGAATACCAATGTTATCAATTCCCTTGCAGGTAAAGTTCCGGGTGTAAATATTACTCAATTCAGTGGTTCCGCAGGTGCAGGAGCTTCCATCACTCTTCGTGGTGGTACTTCAACATCAGAGGGCAGGCAAAATCAGCCATTATTTGTTGTAGACGGAATTATTTATGATAACTCGACAACCGTTACAGGTAACACAGGTACTGATGGTTTGTCACGCAGTAATACAACTTACTCAGATCGTGTTATGGATATCAATCCTGAAGATATTGAAAGCTTGTCCGTTTTAAAAGGTGCTGCAGCAGCCGCTTTATATGGTTCCCGGGCGGCTGACGGTGTGGTTCTTATTACCACTAAGCAAGGACAAGAAGGAAGAACAACAGTAAATTTCAATAGTAAAATAAGCACCTCCTGGGCAGACAAATTACCCCAGGTTCAAACTGAATTTGGTCCGGGTAGCTATTCCAGTAATGGCGTTCTGAGTACGGATGGTGTTTATAATTCATGGGGGCCAAAGATACCTGCCGATAGTACGATATATGACAATATCGGTAATTTCTTTCGCCATGGTACTATTTATGATAATAACGTAAACGTGTCTGGTGGTTCAAAGAACGGTTCTTTTTTCCTATCGGGATCTAACTTTAAGCAAACAGGTATCGTTCCCGGTACGGATTATGATAAAACAACTTTCCGTTTTAATGGGGATCAGAAATACGGTGGTTTGACATTGAATGCGAATGTAGCCTATTCTGTTGCTAACACTGATAGAACACTGACCACCGCCGGTTTATATGGAAGTGGAGTAGGAAGTATGCAGGCCTTGTACGGTTGGCCTACAACATACAATGTCAAAAATTATATAAATCCTGACGAGTCGCAACATCGGATATATGCCGGAACGGTTGCTCTGGAAGACGACATTGACAATCCTTATTGGATCATAAATGAGGATAAGTTAACCTCAAAAACCAATCGTTTCACCGGTGGCCTAAACGGCAATTTTAAAATTACCAATTGGTGGGATATTACAGGACGTGTGGGTTATGACCAGTACACTACCAATGACTATACTTATATTGCCCCAGGATCTGCGGTTATTCCACTATATCAAAACGGACGCCTGAGCAAAGACATGGTTAATTATACCTATATCACAACAACAGTGATGACTAATTTTCACAAGAGCTTTGGAAATTTTGATACGCACGTGCTGTTGGGAACTACTTCAGAAGATTTTAATACTGTCAATCAAAATCTTTGGGGATATACCTTTAGTACCCCAGGTACCATTAGCTTTAATAATATGGAGAACACCAATAAATTTTTTACTGATGCGACAACAAGGAGACGTTTGGTTGGTGCTTATGGAGAAGCAGGTGTATCTTATAAAGATTTGGTATATCTGACTGCAACAGGACGCAATGATTGGTCATCCACTCTACCTGTAAAGAGCAGGTCTTATTTTTATCCTTCCATCAGTGGTTCTTTTATTTTTACACAATTGTTACATCCGAGCAATATTCTTTCATTCGGTAAACTTCGGGCAAGCTGGGCGAGAGTCGGTAAAGACGCTAATCCCTATGCTACTAATACTTACGAAAATCCTCCGATTACTATTGGTTCTTATATTGGTGTTGGTAACCAGTACTATTCAGGTAATCCTGATTTGATACCTGAAATTCAATCTTCATGGGAAGTTGGGGGAGCATTTAGATTTTTGAATGATCGAATTGGTTTGGATTATACCTATTATCATAATGAAACAAAAAATCAAATCGGGCAACCACGTTTAGCTCAATCCGGCGGATTTATTTTCAGCACGCTTAATTCCGGTTCGGTAATTAATAATGGTATGGAAATAGCGCTTACAGGTAAAGTACTATCGCAAAGGGACTTTTCATGGAATGCAACACTCAATTTCTCCTACAATAAGGGCAGATTAGGTGCTTTCATTCCGGGCGTATCCTATTTTTACCCGACGGACGCTCAATTTGGAACCATAAAAGCAGCCTCAATTCCGAACGGAGGTTATTTTGCGGGAATGACCGGCCAATCTTACTTGCATGCTGTTGATGCAAATGGAAAAGCGATTCCAAACGGCGCCTACCAGATAGACATTAACACGGGTTTATATAAAATCAACCCTGCTGTTCTGGTGGTAGGTAATCGTGAACCGGATTTCATTGGCGGCTTTGAAAATACTTTGCGGTACAAAGCATTCACGTTATCCTTCCTTCTCGATATCCGTATTGGAGGAGATGTCTTTAACGGTACAGAGTCTGCTTTGGTCTCAAACGGTTTAAGTAAAAAAACTTTATTGAACGATCGTCAATCCGTGACTTTAAAAGGAGTCAGCAGTCAGTCAGGATCTGATACTACGGTAACTTACAATGCAAATCAATCTTATACTATTGGTAGTACAACTTATTCTGGTACTAATATGATTCAACAGTATTGGTCGAACTATGCAGCCAACTCTTATAATTTTATTACTTCAGTAAACTGGCTGAAACTACGCTCCTTGTCGTTAACATATGACTTTGATGGTATGTTGAAGAATCAAAAAATTATCAAAGGACTATCAGCTACTGTAGTAGGCACTAATTTGTTTACATGGACCAACTACAAAGGAATGGATCCTGAAGTAAGTGCAGCAGGAGGAACAGGCGGTTCGGGTTCTACAGGTATTGATTACCTGGGAGTGCCTGCGGTAGCTAGTTTCACATTCGGTGTAAATCTTAAGTTTTAAATTCAAAAAAATAAATCATGAAAAAAACAAAATATATTATACTGGGTTGCGTACTCTTGATGAGTTTGGCCTCCTGTAAAAAATGGTTGGACGTTAATACAGACCCGGATAATCCAAACAACCAAAGCGTATTAATTCAAAACCGTGTGCCCTGGATTCAGCACTTTTATCAGTACACTGCAGGGGTAACCAATTACCGTACTGCACTCCAGGCAGGGGTTTATTATAGTAACACTGCTGCTGGTAATAGCTTTAGTACCACATGGCAGTGCTCAAGTGCCAATTCAACAACTCCTTATCAAACCTGGTTTGTGGAAGTATCTTCGAATATAGTTGACTTGTATAATTCCGCCCAAGCAAAAGGCGCTTATCACTATATGGCCATATCAGATGTATTCAGTGCGCTGGGTTATATGGAAATGCTGGATCTTTATGGTGAAATGCCTTATACACAGGCTGGAACAGGAAATCCAAGCCCGGCTCCTGATGACGGTAAAACCATTTACAATGGTTGTATGGCACATTTGAATGAAGCTATCAGCCTGTTCAATAAAACGCAGGAAGTTGGTGCCCCTGCTCTTTCCAGCGGAGATTTGTGGAATGCTGGAGATGTAAGCAAGTGGATAAAACTGTGCTGGGGATTAAAAGCCCGTTATATGCTTAAATTGTCAAAAAAAGCGGATTTGTTTAATGCTGATTCCATTCTGTATTGTTTGTCCCAGGGCCCTCAATCTAATGCGGATAACACTGTTGGACCAGGGTTCAATAACAGCACGGTAACCGATTATCTGGAAGGCGATCCTGTGGTAACAAATGGCAACTTTGATTATGCGGCTTATGGCAATTCTATTCGCATTTCCAAATATTATTACAACTTGCTGACGAATATGAATGGTTCCGGAGTGGTGGATCCCCGTATGTCTAAAATTGTACCGGCTTCTATGGCTAATGTTCAATTGAATGGTTCAGGCCAGGTAAGCTCTTATACATGGAATCGTGCAATAGGAGTGGATTCTTATGACACGGCAACTCGTTTGGTGGCAGGCGGCCCAACTTCTATTCAAACTGCAAGTTATGCCACTACAAATGTCAGTAAAACGTATACTATATCTGATGCAACAGCACTTGCAAATTTCATTGCTGCACAGGTTGCAGTAGGCCGTGCTTATACTACCACTGGCAACACTGTAACAATAACCTATCCTGCAGGTTCCATTTACATAAACAGCACTAACTATATTTATGCCGGAGATACTATTTATGTAAATATGCGCAGCAGTGCTATTGCTACATCAGGCAACCCTAATCAGCCTCAAAATGATGTAAACTGGTATCCTTCAGTAGATGCATATAATGCCGGTGTTATTGGCTCAACTGGCTCCTACCAGGTTCGTCCTATTTCTGACCAGGAGATTCTGACCTACGATGAAATGTGTTTTATCAAAGCAGAAGTGGAGATGAGAAAAGGCGATCCTGCAGATGCCTATACAGCATATATCGCAGGCATCCAGGCGCATATGGATATGATGCAGGCTAAGCTCGCTGAATGGCAAGGTGCTGGTTTTGACAAAAATGCTGCCGGCGTTACCATTCCTGATATGGAACCTATGAGTCAAAATGATATTAACACCTATCTTACGAGCAGTGCTGTTGCACAAAGTGCAGGTACTTTGACAATGTCAGACATCATGTTGCAAAAATATATTGCCATGGGTTGCAGCATTGAAAATTACAACGATATGCGCAGGTTTGATTTTAGCGCCGGCGATGTAGGTACTTTTGGAGTTGTTTACCCTGGCTATCAACGAGGCCCCTTATTTACAGGCCAGGCTCAGTTGACAGGTGGTTCTCCAAACGATCCGAGGTATTGGATGCGCCGTTGGATGTTACCTCCGACTTATGAAATAAATTACAACTCAATACATACGCTTGCCTTAAATCCTCATGCTGCTGATCCGAATATCTGGAGTATGCCTATATGGTGGGATTGTGCAACAGATGCTCAATATTATGGATACCTCGCAAAATAGTAATATGATAGTCTATTTTCGGTTATAATCAAGCTGCAAAGACTTTCTCCCTATAAGTTGGGGTGGTAATAACTTTAATTTTGTTCTATCAGAATAAAAAAAATACGGGTAAAAATTTTACCCGTATTTTTTTTGTAACCTTTCGAGGGCAGGGGTAAACCCGGCCCCTACAACGCTTTTTCTTTTTTATAACTTTTTAAAATATTGCATGTTGTTGCAACCATACATCAGCAGGAAGTCCGAAACAGTCTCTTTTTAATTATAAAAAAATAAAGAACTTTTTGTTTTTGAATTTCCTTATAGATTTGCAACTAAATATAAAAATTTGACCTTTCTATACCAACTGTTTTTAATTACTTATAAAGCCGGTATTTACCTGGTTTCTTTGGGGAATAAAAAAGCCAAACTATGGATCACAGGCAGAAAAAATGTTTTTGAGAAATTAAAAGAATCTGTAAAAGCTTCAACCGGAAAAAAAATAATCTGGATGCACTGTGCGAGCCTTGGGGAATTTGAACAAGGGCGGCCGGTACTTGCAAAAATTAAAGAACAATTTCCGGATACTGCTATTTTTATCACTTTTTTTTCTCCATCAGGTTTTGAAATTGTAAAGAATCATAAAGATTTTAAAAATATTTTTTACCTGCCAATGGATTCGCCATCCCACGCAAAAAAATGGTTGCACATTTTAAAACCCGACCTGGTTCTGTGGGTAAAATACGAATACTGGCATTATTATTTACAGGAAATAAAAAGGAAGAAGATTCCTTTGCTCATGATTTCCGGCGTTTACCGAAGCAACCAAATTTTCTTTAAATGGTATGGTAATTTTTATAGAAATATGTTGAATTGCTTTACTCATTTTTTTGTTCAAAATGAGGATTCAAAAACTGAATTACAATTCTTAATTTCGGAAGAAAAGATTACAGTTTCAGGAGATACGAGGTGTGATCGTGTGATAAACATCGCCGAAGATTTTAAAGAAATACCCGCGATTGCTGAATTTTGCGACAATAATAAAGTGATCGTGATGGGTAGTACCTGGGAAGAAGATGAAGTTGAATGGACCCATTTTGTCAGGAAGCATCCGGAACTGAAATTCATTATTGCGCCACACGAAATAGATTCGGAGAATCTCGAATATGTAAAAAAAGAATTTCCGGATTCTTTGTTTTATTCTGAGTGGGTCGAAAATAAGATGTTGGAAAAAGGGACAGGTGGGAGTGTTAACTGCCTTATCATTAATAACATCGGAATGCTTTCCAGGCTATACTATTATGCTACTATAACCTACGTCGGTGGCGGATTTGGTTATGACGGACTTCACAATATTCTGGAAGCTGCTGTATATGGCAAACCAGTAATTTTTGGCCCACAATATGATAAAAATTTTGAAGCTGAAGAAATGATTGATAGCAGCGGGGCTATAAGTATTGAAAATGCATTGGAACTTGAAAAAGTAGTAAATAATTTATTAAATAATAATGAAGAGCTATTATCAAGAAGTGCTGCAGCAAAAAATTATGTTTATAAAAATGCAGGCGCTTCGGATAAAATTATTTTATTTATAAAAAATAACTACTGAATTTTTTAATGATACTCCATTTTATTGGATACAAAAAAAATAAAAAAAGACAGATGAGATTTCCGTCTTTATAAAAAAAAATGCCCCCGGTATTTTGTTTATTTCCCGGTAATTTTATTCCAGAGCCCTTTTGCTGCATTGCCCAAGTCATTCAATTTTTCTTCTGCTTCTTCTTTCAGCCTGCCTGATTGAAGATCATCCATAACTTCACCAGCTTTGCCTTTCAGGTCATTGGCTACATCGCCTGCTTTACCTTTTAGGTCATTTAGTTTTTCAGCGGCCTGATCTTTTAATTCTTCGGCCTTACCTGCAAATGATGATTCGTTAATTTCTGACATAATTGATGTTTTTTAAAGTTGATAAAATGGTTTTGTTTTTTTATAAGTCTGAATCACAATTTACAAACTCTTTATAATTTTAAGAAAACATTCCGGGATTTAAAATTTAAGCAATAAACCACGCAACAAACAAACAAATAATTCCAATTCCTCTCTTAATAAGCCTATTTGAAGAAGAATTTCAGAAAACAGAAGAATTGATTTTTTAAACTTTCAGCCATTTACTCTCAAAAACACTCCGCTTACTCACTGAAACTCCCCTTGCAAATATTGACCATTTTCTCCAATATTTTAATAAATAGATTTGTTGTATTCGGATTTATTTAAAGAAAGGGTTAGGTTTATGTTTTATGAAAATATTATTATTTTACCTCAATAAAAATTCCAAAATCAAAAGCTATTTTATAATCATTTCTTAAAAAAATTGGTTTTGCATAAAAAATACTATTTCATATTAATAGCTTTTGCGATCACTGTTGGCATAAGCAGAAATGCTTATACCCAAACAAACTATGCCGACAGTGTAGAAAACTGGATAAAAAATAATCCAAAAATTGATTCACAATACATTCTTTCATTACACAGACTTAGCTATCGTTTTAGCGAAAATGATGTAAAAAAATCTTTTGGATATTATGAAAGAGTTTCTATTCTTAGCGATAGCTTGAATTTCACTTATGGAAAATCATTGGCACAAATAAACCTGGGCCTTCTGTTGAGCAATTCCGCCAATTATGAAGGAAGTAACGATGCTTATTTTAAGGCCGCAGAATATGCAGAGGCCTGTGGCGCGCTTCGTCTGAAAGCAGTTTCGCTTAATAATATAGGCGACAATTTCAAAGCAATTAATGATTTTGAAAAGAGCCGCCAATACGCCAAAGAGGCAATTAAAATCAATATTCAACTGCAGGCATGGCGTGGCGTTGCAATTAATTACGAACTGCTGCAGCAATGCGATCTGAATGAAGGATTATATACCAATGCCAAACGCAGTCTGGATTTAGGAATGCCTTACGCCCTAAAAGCCGGCGACAATTATGTTCTTTCACAATTCTACTTAGGTTATGGAAAATTGCAGGCAATAGATAATCAAATTGATTCATCAAGTTATTTTTTTGGTAAAGCAATGAAACAGGCAATTGCTCAAAATGATTTACGAAATGAATACCAGGTGTACAGTGCAAAAGCGAAATATTTACAAAATTTATCACCTGGTAATAAAATTGAATTATTGGACAGCGCACTTGCCATTGCCGGCAAAACACATTACATGGAAGGAATATCTACGGCTGCGCAACAGATGTCAAATGAATACGATGTAATGCGCAACAAAGATTCATCGTTGTTCTATTACCGCATTTATCGCTCAGCCAATGATTCTATTTTCTCTGAAAATAACAGGCGGAATATAGTCATTAATGAAGCAGACTGGATAATAAAACGCAAGGAGATAGAAAATGCGCATTTGAAAGAATTGTCAGTAATTCAAAAAAGAGATATCATTTTTAAAAACGCTCTGCTGATTTCCATCCTGGGTTTATTATTTTTAATTATCGCTATTTCTGTTGTGATCAATAAAAGTATCCAGTCGAAAAAGAAGCAATCAGAGTCTGAATTGAAACAAAGAATTACAGAAATGCAAATGCAATCTCTGAAGGCACAAATGAATCCTCATTTTATTTTCAATTGCCTCAATAGCATTGAAAATTTTATCATGAAAAATGATAAAAAAGCCGCCAGTGAATATTTGAATAAGTTTTCGGAATTAATAAGGATCATGCTCGATAGCAGCCGTGTTGATTTTGCTTCATTTACAAAAAACATGGAAGGCATTAAACTGTATGTAGAACTGGAACAATTACGCTTTGATAATAAATTCACTTTTAAATCAAACATAGATCCGGAATTATTGAATGGAGATTACCGTGTGCCTCATTTGCTGATACAGCCCTATGTTGAAAATGCCATCCTGCATGGTTTATCGCAAAGCGAAAGAGAAGGATTAGAATTATTTTTATCGGCTACACTTGAAGATGACTACATCACCTACATCATTGAAGATAATGGAATAGGCCGCGAGCGGTCAGCAAAATACAGGAGCCAAAACAAACCTAATCACAACAGTATTGGTATTGAACTGAGCCGGGATAGAATAAACATTTTTAATCAACAACAAAATGGTAATGGCGGAGTAGCAATTACGGATCTATATAATGAAAACAATGAACCCAGAGGCACAAGAGTATATATAAAAATAAAAGCCGCTTAAAAAATTTTTACTCACTAACTAATACAAAAAATTATGGAACAGTTAAAAGCTATTTTAGTAGATGACGAGCTTCCAAGTCTTCAAAATCTGCAGCAAAAATTAGAAGAATTTTGCCCTGACATCCAGGTTATTGAAACTGCTCAAAAACCTGAGGAAGCCATTCGCTTAATAGAATTCCATCAACCGGATGTAATTTTTTTAGACATAGAAATGCCGCGAATGAATGGTTTTAAAATGCTGGAAGAAATAAAAGAAAAAAAATTTGATATTGTTTTTATCACCGCGTATAATCATTACGCTATTGATGCCATAAGGATCAGCGCTTTTGATTACCTGGTGAAACCCGTAGCTGTAAAGGATCTGCAAAATTGCGTGAATCGCTTTATTAATAACCACAACAGGCAAATCCCTGAAAAACTGGATGTGCTGCGACAGAATCTTTCCAACTCCAGATCTCAAAATGATAAAATAACGATTGTAACTAATGAAGGAGTTGATTTTTATGATATCCATCAAATAATAAGAATAGAATCCAGTTCCAATTACAGCAAGATCCATTTTAAAGATGGCAAAATACTTTTGGTTACCAAACTTCTCAAAGATTTTGAAGAAATTCTGACACCGTATCGCTTTTATAGAATTCATAATTCGCATCTGATTAATCTGAGCTATATCAAAAAATATTTACGTGGAGATGGCGGACAGGTAATTATGCAAAACGGAGAGATAATAGATGTAGCAAGAAGAAAAAAAGAAGAATTTTTAAAATTAATTACTTAATTTTTAGTCCGTAGTTTTTAGTTTCAGCAAACAAACTTTTAATAAGGATTCCTTTTTATTTTTTAGTCAGTAAACAAGTTTTTAGTTTGTAGTTCTTAGTTTCAGTAAGCAAACTTTTAATAAAGATTTTTATTTTATCTTTCATCTACGGGCAAACCTTCCAGGTTTTAAAAACCTGGAAGGTTCTGTATGAAAAATATTTTCAATTTTTTGCAATTTTTTGATAGCTTACTGCAATTCCTTTTATCAATGAAGAACTGAAACCCTGGTGTTCCATTTCGTTGAGACCCACGATAGTGCAGCCTTTTGGCGTAGTTACTTTATCTATTTCTTGTTCGGGATGAGTTCCCTTTTGCAGCAATAATTCTGCTGCGCCCTTTACGGTTTGTTCTACAATAAGGCCGGCAGTGGCAACATCAAAACCAATCTCAATTCCTCCCTGCATATTTGCCCTAATGAATCGCATCGCATACGCAATTCCACAAGCGCCAAGTACTGTAGCGGCTTCCATTAGCTTTTCGTCTATTACGGCTACTTTTCCCAAAGTAGAAAAAACTTTTTTTACAAAAGTGATTTGCGCTTCTGTCGCATTGGTATAACTCAGGCAGGTCATACTTTCCTGGATAGAAATAGCAGTGTTGGGCATTGCTCTGAAAACAGGTATCTTTTTTTGAATACATTGTTCTATATCCGAGATCAAAACTCCTGTAACAACAGAAACCAGGATATGCTTTGCAGATAGTTCTTTTTTAAAACTATTTAATACATCGCTTGCCTGGTAAGGCTTTACAGCGAGAATGATCAACTCGCTATTGCGCACAGCTTCGCTGTTATCAGATGTTATTTTTACACCTCTTTCTTTTAAATTCTGAAGAGTTTCAATTTTTCTTTTTGTAATAGTGATATCCGCAGGTTTGCAAAATTTACTTTTTAATAAACCCTCTGCAATTGCGGTTCCTAAATTTCCACCGCCAATAATGGCAATTTTTTTACTCATGGTTTCTTAATTATTCAATTATTTTGTTGATAAATTATTGCAAAGATGAAGTATTGAAGATGTAATACCAAGAAGTACGCCCGGATGACTGATCTGACGGGTTTTTTTTCGGAATGTCTGCGTCTGCCCGTTATAAATTTCGAAGAAGCTTTTTGGATAGCAAAAGAACAAATATGAGAGATTCTATTTTTCTCTTTTTTATTTAGAATTTAAAAATAAAACCCGCGGTTAACCCAAGATACCGGCCGCTATCATTTACAGTAAAGAAACTTATATTTTGAATTTTTATTTTTAAGATCGGAGACAGCCAGTCTGATTAAAAAACAGGGCACAAGGTTTCCCGTCTATCTCCATTGAACTGACTATAAAATCCTTTGTCCAAAACATTAAACTCTTCAGCACCCAATGACTGATTGAAATTTTTAAGAGAGGAAGTTGTCACATCATAACTAAAAGTAAAACGAACATTACTGATTTCTAAGCCAATCGTTGGAATTACTGCGTCGCCATAGCGATAAAATAACCCTGCAATTATTTGTTTGGTTCCATCGCCCGAAAGATTATAGGCAGCGTTCATGCCCAGCATAAATTCACTGGCTCCGCCCATAATAGTGTAATAGGCAGATGGATTGATGATAGTCACATCGCTCATCTTAATAATGGCATTGAGGAAACCAATATGTCGAAACGCAAGAACGCTGGCATCATTGTCTGTAAAAAAAGTTTCTTTCGGGTGGTTCACATGCTGGATGGAATAACCCGCATTAATATAAATATCTTTAGTAGGAAAATAGGCATAATTTAATCCTGCCTGCATATCAAAATAGCTTACACTGTTATTAAGAAGCTGAACAGCAGTAGGCAGCGTATTATCAAAAAACTGGCCATCAAACTGATCAGGAAAAGTAAGCTTGCTTTGATCAATTCTTTTATTAGCCCATCCTAAATTAAAACCGGCTGTGAGCAGGCTGCTTAATCCAAGCATCTGATGATAAGCAACAGACGCATAAATTTGCGTAGAAGTGAGACTACCAGTACCTGCCTGATCTCTTAGAATAACTCCTCCCAGCCCCATCCATCCTGTCTCAATTTTATTTCTAAAAACCTGTGCGTCTCCATAGACGCTCATAGTCACATAAGGCTGTGCCATAATATTAGAATATTGATTGCGGTAGGAAGCTCCTAACCTGTAATCCGCATCAGGAATAAAACCCGTATTGGCGGGATTGGTAAGTAATGGATTATTGAAAAATTGAGAAAAATGCAAATCCTGTGCATAACATTTCTGCGTTACAATTATTGTAACAAAAAAGAAAGAAAATATTTTTAAACACTTTTTCATAAAAATCATCCTTTAACGTAATAAAGTGATATCGCCCGTTTTCGAAACTTTTTTACCATCAAAAAAGGTAACCTCTAATGTATAGGCATATACATCCATAGGCTGCAATTTCCCCTGGAAGGTACCATCCCACGAGCTTTTAGTGCTTGTTGTTTCAAATACTTTTTGTCCCCACCTGTTATAGATGGACCAATGCAATTGCGCAATTCCATACCCTACCACTCTGATATTGCTGTTTACTCCAAATTTTCCAGGGGTAAATGCTGAAGGTACAGCTACTAATGGTAATATTAATGCAGCCACACTTTCGCAGGTATCAGCGCTGCAACCTGCATCATTAGTGGCTTGCAGGCATACATTGAAAGTACCAGAAGCATTGAACAAATAACTAGGACTCATCAATTCAGAAGTATCACCATCTCCAAAATTCCACAAATAACTGGTGGCACCTACAGATTGATTCACAAAATTAGTTGCAGCATTTTGCTTGGGCGGATTAGGATTGTAAGTGAATGAAGCAGTAGGATTAGGCCTTACTGTAATCGTGAATGAAATAGAATCCATTTTATTGCATGAAGTAGAATCGAATGCTGTTAATGTTATTTTGTATGTGCCCACTTTTGAATAGAGATGTGTAGGATTTTCATCAGTAGATGTAAAGCCATCACCAAAATTCCATAAAAAATTAAGGCCACCTAACGAATTATTGGTAAAAACTGCATTATAGGGTACACATCCCAACGCAGGAGTAGAAAATAAAGCCTGCACCTGCGGAGACAACCTTACGGTCTTCACGGTATCATCGGGAGAATTGCAATAGATACTGTCATTGACCGTGAGAGTTACTTTATAAGTTCCTGGTGATGCATACGAATGTAATACTGGTGGCGACTGGCTTTGTGTTACCGGTGGTGTGTTGTCCCCAAAATTCCATGTAAATATACCAGGTGGGAAACTCCCCGCAGTAGCCGATGAAGTATTGGTGAAACTATAAGTAAGGCTGGTACAGGGAGGTAATTTTTGCGGGATAAAATCAAGATTTACTTTAATATTGCCGGCTCTAATGTTACCATAAGATGTATCAGCAATATTGCAGGTAGTACTATCTATACTTACTAACATTACATGATAAAGCCCTGTATTCAGATAGGTATGATTAGCTGCAGGAATTGTAGTAGTATCGCCACTTCCATCACCAAAATACCAATAATAGAGTTTCCCTTTTCTTAAGGTATCCGAAAAGTTTACCAATAAAGGCACACAACCTGATGTATCATGGATCTTACCATCAATAGAACTTTGTAAACCGGCTTGCACGCCCGCAAAATTCATTGCAACTTTTAGCATACCAAGGTTACACTGGCCACCCTGACCCTCGGCTTGGTTTTTTGTGGACCAGGCTCCCGGAGTTCCATTAAATGTAACAGTTCTGAAACAATTGGCACACATTGCCTGGTAAATAACACCGTTTGGATCAAACCTGCTGGTACCTCCATCCACATGGTCGCCAAATGTTTCTGGATTTTTTACAGAAAGTGGCGGATCTTCCTGTCCAAAAAAAGTTCCGTATAATAAAGAATCCGCATCTTTTTTCAATACAATAAAATAAAAATCACTTCCCGAAGCATCGGTAACTGGTTTGATAGCATCTCGTGTGGTCGGCATATTTTTGGTATTGCCTGAACCAAACCCGGTTCCCTGGTTGGACTTGCCACCCCAGCCCGATACATATACATTCTCGCAACGATCTACCAGGAATGCTGTAGGGGAAAGATTGGGTAAAGGAGAATATGGAGATCCAAATACAGTTTGATAAATTACAGTATCAAGATCAGGGTTCAATTTAGTAATAAATTGTTTGGATTCGGGATTAAAATAACGGGCATTAATTACTTTCATATTTCCCTCTGAAGTGCCCATTGCATATACATTACCAGATTTATCTGTTTCAATCCCATATATCTGGTCGGCCGCAGAAGTTCCGAGATAAGTTCCTCTTATTACTGCGGTACCGCTATTATTCATTTCAGTTACAAAACCATCACACACACCTCCCAAAAAATTTGGATTCAAAACACCGGCTTTGGTTACTCCCTTAAAATCGCTACTTGCAGTGCCGCCGCCAACATAAATATCATTATTGTCGCCAAGCGCTAATACATAAGCAGCATCATTATCTTTTCCACCAAGATAGGTGCTGAACAGCACATTATTACAACTAGGATCCAACTTAAGCACTACTGCATCCTGCAAACCTGCGAGTTTGGTTTGAAAGGCTCCGGGCGTAGTGGGGAAATCAGTAGAAGATGTACAGGATGCTACATAAATATTATTGGAAGCGTCCAATATCACTTCGCTACGTGCGTCATCACCATAGTTTCTTTTAAGAGAATTAGTGCCTGAGCTGGCACTTTCGGAAGCAATATTCACACCATCACTACCCCGGCCACCTATTTTCATTGAACCAATGATAGCAGTACCGGAAGCGTTCAATTTAGTAACTACAATATCATACCCTCCAAGGTCTCCTGATGTAGCTGTGGTAGGATAATCAGTGGAATTAGACCTTCCGGCTAAAATAAGTTCCCCCTGCGGATCTACAATAAGACTGTGCGGCTGATCCTCTCCATTACCTCCAATATATGTCGCATACACACGATTTCTTCCATTGGGTGTAAGTTTTATAATGGCAATATCAAAATCTCCATTAAAAGTCTGATCATATCCTGTAGCACCAGGGGGATTAGAAAAGCCGTTACCGAAAGCGATACCGCCTCCATAAAAAGAACCATCAGGGCCGTAAGTAGCTGTAAATCCCCAATTATCAGCAATACTTCCGGAATAACTAAAAAACACTTCTGTAGGATCAATAATTAATGTTTTATCAGGGGAATAATTTTTTACTTTAAATTTTACCACATTCCCTTTTACCTCATAACGGCAATCCAATTCCTGCTTTTCATTACCATCGAGTTGGTAAGTATAAGGCTTCAGTTCTTTACTCTTTCCTAATGGAGTAGTGATATTGAGTTCCTTGTTTTTTACAGAAATTTTATCAGTTCCTCCATATTTCATCGCAATATCATCCACATTGGCACCCGGGTGAATAATAAAATCATATTTTAAATTTCCACCACCATCTACATAATAGCGTACATCTATTCCTTTATAAAGATTCTGGTAGGTAACGCCAAGATAAATTTTACAATTAGAGGCCCACTTGCTTTTGTCATTTCCTATAAAATAATTATTGACAGTAGGCAAAGGTTTATCAGGAATTATCTGTGCAGTTTGGGAATTTAAAAATTCTACGGTATAAGAATGAACGTGTAACTTATTATCGAAAGGTTGCGAGGGTTGAGAAGCTTGTTTAGCATTTGCCTGGATTCCTTCATGCCTCCTGATTTTTATGTTTTCCAGATCTTTGGGATTGAATTGTGATACTGTAAAACCCTTATCAGTGAGGAAAAAAGCTCCGGAGCCTGCATCGCTCTTGAATTTCACACTAGGATCCCATTGTCCATTATTTTGAATAAATTGTATCTGTGCCAATAATTTTTGTGAGGCACAAAAAAGAACACAAAAAACCAAAATAAAATAAAGGTGATGTTTCGATAGTAGCAAGGGAATTAATTTTATTTATGAAAAAAATTATTTTACAATGAATCAATAACCTTTTTAAGAAATTTCAAAGTTAAATTTACGAAACAAAAATAATAGTAGTTTGGAATAATTTTTATGCTAATTGATTTAATATGGAATTAACAAAACAATTAAAGAAAAATTTTACTAAGAAACTGTTTAAAAATAGAATTTTGTTCCCCATATTGCGGTTGGTGGGACACCAACCGCGGCGCGCCGCCGTGGCCCGTGTCCCACCCACTTTTTGCAATCGAACGAAATAGAATTAACATAACAATTAAAGAAAAATTCTTCTATGAAATTTTACTCCAGGCTGTTTTTCCTTTTTGAAACTGCAAAAATTCTTTCAGGCAAAAGTTCTCATTTTTTGATAAACCGGGATCTCCCTCTATTATTTTATCCGCCGTCAACCTGGCTGCTTCCAGAATTTT
The DNA here is from genome assembly GCA_036509335.1 of Hanamia sp. GTDB lineage: Bacteria > Bacteroidota > Bacteroidia > Chitinophagales > Chitinophagaceae > Ginsengibacter. Next base: position 2,198 of record DATCFT010000023.1, on the reverse strand, counting down.
TCGGTCTTCAATGATATTAGCTAATTTAAAATTAAGCAACCCACTTTGGCGTGTTCCTTCTATATCTCCCGGGCCGCGAATTTCCAGGTCTTTTTCTGCAATTTTGAAGCCATCGTTAGTTTCGCACATTATTTTAATACGCTGTTTCGCATCGGCGCTTAATTTTACTTTGGTAGAAAGGACACAATAGCTTTTTTCACTGCCACGCCCTACCCTTCCCCGCAACTGATGCAATTGTGGAAGGCCAAATTTTTCGGCACTTTCTATCACCATCACACTGGCATTGGGCACATTTACACCTACTTCTATCACTGTAGTTGATACCATTATATTAGTATCACCGGTTACAAAGCGGTTCATGTTGATTTGCTTCTGAGCTGATTTCTGACGTCCATGTACCATACTTATGTAGTATTGCGGTTCGGGAAAATAGGCTTTCACTTCTTCATATCCCTTCATTAAATTTTCAAAATCAAGTTTGGCAGATTCTTCAATTAAAGGATAAATGATGTAAGCCTGGCGCCCGAGTTTTATTTCCGATTTAATAAAATTCATAATCTGGGGCCTGGCATATTCCATGCGATGCACCGTCGTTATGGGAATTCTTCCGGGTGGCATTTCATCCATGATACTGTAATCCAGGTCTCCATACGCCGTAAGCGCGAGTGTGCGCGGGATAGGCGTTGCAGTCATTACAAGTATATGTGGATTAACGTCATTTTTATCCCAAAGTTTTGCTCTCTGCGCTACGCCAAAACGATGTTGCTCATCTATAATAGCAAGCCCCAGGTTCTTAAACTGTACCGAATCTTCAATCAATGCATGTGTACCTGTTAATAACGTAATTTCCCCATCAAGGGTTGCTTTTAATGTATCTCTTTTTTCTTTTGCAGTAGAAGAGCCTGTAAGTATTCCAATTTTTACGGGAATATTATCCAGCATCGCTTTCAGGCTTTGATAATGCTGGCGCGCCAATATTTCAGTGGGTGCCATAAAACAACTTTGATAGCCATTATCCGCAGCAATCAGCATGGCCATCAGCGCTACCATCGTTTTTCCGCTTCCTACATCTCCCTGCAAAAGCCGGTTCATTTGCTTGCCGCTGCCGAGGTCTTTTCTTATTTCCTTCAACACTCTTTTTTGAGCGCCGGTAAGTTCAAATGGTAAATGATGATTATAAAAATCATTAAAAAGATCACCTACTTTAGAAAATATCAATCCCTTTGAAAAGGTATGACGTTTAAATCTCAATAAACCCATGCGAAGCTGAGATAAAAAAAGCTCTTCAAATTTTAATCTTTTTACGGCGTTTTCATAGTCAGAAACCGAGGAAGGAAAATGAATATTTTTAAATGCGTCAAACCTTTTTACCAGCCTGAATTTTTCTAAAACAGGAGAAGGAATATTTTCAGGAATTTCCTTCTCCGAAAGTAATTGCAAAAGTGTAAAAGTTAGTTTCCCCATTTGGCGACCTCCCATACCGCGTGCCTTCAATTTTTCAGTGACGGAATAAACAGGTTCAAGGAAATTTTTGGCATTCTTATTTTCTTCTGTTACTAATTCCATTTCCGGATGAGTAATTTGTGGAGTATTCAAATAAAATCCTGCCTTTCCAAAAACAAGAAATGCTGCTCCCAAATTCAATGTCTTTTGTATCCAGTTGATTCCCTGAAACCAGACAAGTTCCAATTCTCCGGTGCCATCATATAAAGTAGCTACCAATCTCTTCCCGAATTTTTCACCAAGGATTTCTATTGAAGTGATCTTTCCTCTTACCTGTACGTAATCAGTTTCTGCATTTATCTTGCTGACAGGCGTTATTTGTGTACGATCTATGTGTCTGAAAGGAAAATATTGAAGCAGATCATAAAACGTAAAAATACCGGCTTCTTTTTTTAAAATATCAGCCCTTAAATGGCCAACGCCTTTGAGGTATTCTATCGGATTTGATAATATGGAAACTATATTATTAATAATTCTATTAATTAATGAATAGCTACAAATATAACACGAAGCATTAAGTCACTAAGGGTTTGTTAAGGAATAACTAATACATTTTATGGGATAATTTTATAGTTCCAATCGCCTCTAAAATTATTGGTTATCAAGTTTATTTTTGCCAACTCTTTATCATCAATTTTTATTCCTTTTTCATATACCTTCTTATCTGCTTTGGCTCTTACCGTCAATCCTTTTTG
>DATCFT010000022.1:0-5565 GCA_036509335.1 Hanamia sp. | reverse complement strand
TTCATATTCATTTATTCAAGCACAGGCATCCGGCGGCAATCAAATTTTAGACTTTGATATCAGCCAAGGTAAGAGCGGAACCTACTATGCGACCAGCGCATACTATTCAACTACTCAAGGAAAAGGCGCAACAATGATGAAAGAATTAGGAACCCTCTCGTTTGCAGAAAATGGATTGAGTTGTGATTGGGGGGACGCATCGTCATCTTCAAATGATGGTAATGCAGGATTCGGGAATAGTGATCTTGAACATGCAGGAAATGCAATACAAACCGGTGTTGATGTGAATAGTTCTACGTGGAAAGCCATGTCTGAAATTGGCGGAGCAAGTAAAACCCTTGCGAAAATGGCAGATGGAGCAACAGTTGCGGGTATCGTAGTAGCAGTAACTACCGCTGGTACTCATATTTTATCCGGGAATGGAACATGGAGAGATGGTGTTACTTTAGGTGTTGCTGGTTTGACTGGAATAGCTATGGCAACGGGTGTTGGTGAGGTAGCGGTAGGAATTGGAGCAATTGGCTGGGATATTTGGAATGCAGTTACTCAGGATAATTAAAAAAAAATAACTAATAATTTCAATGAACAAGAAAGTTTTTTATTCTTCAATCATTTATAGGAAAATGATTTTTTTTAAATTGTTTCTTTATTTAATTTTTGTTCTCCTTCTAATTTTTTTGAGTATATATTATTTAAAATATAAGATTTTTGAATTAATAAGCTTAATACTCTTTATGTTGCCTCTGTTGTTATTAAAGAGAATTATGAAATTTTATACTCGTGAAGTTGAAATAACATTAAATGATGAATCTATATTATTTTTAATAAAGCAAAAGGATAAATCAGATGAAAATTTTGAAGAAATTCAATTAAAAAATATAAAACAATATAAAGTTTTATTTGTGAATAGGCGATTTGTAGATACTGTATTTTATTTAAAAGGAAATAAAGTGCTACAATATTCATTTCTGAAAGAAATAGATAATTCAAATAAAATAGGCGGGGATACTTTGATTCAAAACTTTCAAGACCTAATTAAGAATTATAATGAAAGGAATATAACTCTTCCCAAAATTCAACTTTTACCCTCATTTTATGCTTCTACTTTTGGCTTCTATTCTATCTTTTTATTAATTCTTCTTTTTACTATAGCCGTTATTTTACATATAATTTATTCTATTAAAACTTTACCAATATCGCTTTTTTTAGGTGGTGTGATTATAATGCAATTGGTCCTAAGGAGGAAGAATGATTTGGCCTTCTATAAGAAAAATCAATGATAATAGCTGATTTATCAAAAATGTGGTAGTGTATCAAAAATGTTGTTTTCATAAATTTCATGTTGAAAATATAATAAATTATTGAGTTTTTTAAAATCAATACTGGTTATTTTGGGCAGCTATAATGGCTGCTTTCTTTTGGTAATGAATCAAAAATCTTGCTTTATTTAAAGAAAAAATAAAAATTCTAATTATTTTTTGGTTTGCTGCACTTCGACTGGTTCAGGGTGACAATCATTTTCGTTTATGCTTTGTTGTTATATAGTAATAAAAAAATAGAAATCTTAATTATTTGTCAGTTTGCTGTAAAACCTTTTTTATCTCTGATGATCAAACAGATAAATTCATAAAATGCACAAGAAAATCCTTGCGCGAAAATGGGAGCACTGTATATACGGGATTGTCCACCTTTCTCAATAATAGCGATTCACTTCCGACAGGTTTCTCCAAGGCATATCTCAACTGGATATTTCTCGACGACCAGTTCAATTATGTAAGCAGTCTTAGCGGCTCGGTACCCGCTGCCAGCGCCACTTACCCGGCAGCCACACTCAACGCCGTAGCGCCCGGTTCGCCACTTGTACTTACACGAAGCGGATATTTGTATATTTGGGTGAGCAATGAAACCCAAAACTGGGACGTGTTCTTTGACAATCTTTCGGTGCAACACAAGCAGGGCCCTATGCTTGAAGAGAACCACTACTACCCGTTTGGATTGGCAATGGCAGGCATTTGCGACAAAGCCCTCAAGCTCAATTATACAGAAAATAAGTACAGGTATAATGGAGGTACAGAATTGCAGAATAAGGAATTCAGTGATGGCAGCGGGTTGGAATTATATGATGCTAATGCCAGGATGTACGACCCGCAGATAGGAAGGTTTGGAGGGATAGATGCCATGAGTGATCAAACAACATGTTTATCTCCTTACCAATTTGCTTATAATGATCCCACACTTTTCGATGATCCCGGAGGGATGAAGGCAGCTAATCCAAATTCTAATACCTATAATCCGGCAGAACAACAGTACATTAATGGATTGGCAAACCCAATGGAGCATGGAGATGGCTGGGGGGAGGAATTTATGGCAGGAGGTGGGGGAGGTGAAGGAGATGGCAGAAGTGCAAGTGCAGTTGATGGAGGATATGAATTCACAGGAGAGGCTGCCCATCAGTTGATTAGTGGACTGCAAAATGCAATGAATAATGCTAACGGTAATTGGTTTAAATTAGGAATAAATAATGATGGCGATATAGGTTATTGGGCCTTGATGCCAATACAAGGGGCACCTGCGGATCCAACAACAAAAACATTATCCGATGTGAATTTGCAACCACAGTTTTTTGCACTAAATGATTTTGTTAGTTTGGGTGGAACAGAAAACAATAGTGATTGGTTTAAGAATATATCAGATCAAGCTAAATATCCAGGAATTAGTATATATCAAACAAGCCTAATTAAATTTGGAACAGCTGTAACTTTACCCGGTCTTGGTATCTTTATAAGTTCTGCATATGAAGATAAAGAGTTAACTAAAGTTACACAGCATGAATATGGACATTTTCTAGTTGCCAAATATGGTATGATTGAAGGTAAGAATGTAAATACACTTACTCAATATTCTTTATTTTATTTATTAGAAGCATTACCAAGTATATGGAACGCCGCTGAAAATCCAAGCGATCATCCCTGTTTTTGGACCGAAATTCAAGCTAATTTTTTTGCTGAACAATTTTTTGGAGAGAGTTATATACACGATGAAAAATATTATCCCACATATGACCACTGCCTTATTAAATAATTAAACTTGTTGTGACTATTATGAAAGCCTATTATTTTAAATTCATTGTTTTTGTGCTTGTGCTAATTACATTTAGTTCCTGTGAACAGGGTTACTCTTACAATTATATTTTAACAAATAATACAGATACAACAATTACTGTTTTTATCAAAACATTTTCACAGGATACAACATTTACTTTTTTGCCAAGAGAAACTAAAAATATTTTTTCCACCTTTCATGGAATGGAGGGTTTTGGTGGCCCTTTCGAATCGGAAGTTAAATTCGATTTAGATAGAATAATAATAAAAAAGGGGAAGAAAATATCTTTAAAAGATTATCGTAAAACCGAATCCTGGAAATTTATTAAGAAGGATAAATCTATTGCTGAATATAAGTCAATTATCACTAATTCTGAATTTTAATCTGTTTGCCCTTATATTATTTTTAATTGAAGCAAAGCCTAAAATCTAATTAGTGAACCCTTGATAACCTGTCTAATCTCAATCAGCAAGCGTTTGGGGGATAAAAAGAATAGATAAAATTTGCCGGGAAAAATGAAATTGTATTGAAAATTCTTGCAACTTTATTTTATGATTTCAAAACCAAAATTCTTCAACCCGGTCTGGCACTGGTCTCACGACCGTCTGGAAACTTGCGCCAGCTTGGTATTCACAAACGATTTGGTTTTGGCCAATTAAATAAATTAAAACCAATATGAAAAAAATTATTTTATATTTTATAATTACCACTATTTATACATCTGCCCAAAGTCAGGATCACAATAGGAATATCATCACAGGATCATGGATAAATATTAATATTACTGATTATTATGACTCTAATAAAGAATATCCTTGTGATATTAAATATTTTGACAATGATAAATTCATGTCTTTATACTTGTCGTTTGAAAACAAAAATCAATTAAAAATAACTTTTAGAATTGAACAGAAAATATTCACATACAACGTAATCCAGTCTAATCCTGATTCAATCATTATTTATAAAGGAAAGAATGTCTTTAAAATTTACCTAATAAAGGATTTACTAAGGCTACAATATCACAATAATTTGATTATTTTTAAAAAAGTGTCAAACACTTACTCAAGTGATGTATTGGGAGAATTTATAAAAGATATAATTTTTAAAAACTATAAAAATTATATCATTGCCTCTTTTACAGAAACCAAGGATTATAATAATAAAGTGTTCAACAGATATAATCTCCTTATGACATTAAAGGAAATTTTTCAGTGTAAGGAAGTTGAAATTGTGCAACTTGGTTCACTTAAATATGGAAAATCTTGTTTACCAGAAATAGCACTGTATTATAGTGAGGGAAGTAAATTTAAAAGCCCTCGGGTATTGGGTATATTAATAGAAAATGGCATTATAAAATTTGTTGATAATTTAGGTGTCCCTATTTTGACGATTAAGTCAAATTACAGGCGGGATTTGCTGTAAGTATCCTTTTCGTGTATGCTTTAATGTTATATTGTACTAAAAAAATAGAAATCAGATTTATTTGTTCGTTTACTATAAATATACTTACGATGGCAATGACAACCAGGTTATTGACAGCAATAAATCCATAAGCCTTATCCATTACAATTAACTGAATTTGGGTTTTAAACAGAATTCAAAAAACCTAAACAAAAAGGAAAATGGAAATATTTGGTTTAAAATGCAAAATTTCTGGAAGATATTTCAATAAAAATATTAACACCCTTTCTAAACTGTTTATTACTGTGAACTTTATAAGGAACACCCTAAAAATTTATCTGACGGGTCAAAGTAATTTTAATGAAAATAAATTCATTATAAAAAACCCCAGTCCTCTAGTTATTTTTATGGTATTTCAATTATATTTGTTTACTGGATGTTCTCCATTCAGAAAAGGTAATGAACTAACAAAGTTTGAAAGTTTCCAATTCTCTTTTCAAGATCCGTCAAACTCCAAATATTTTTCAGTTTTATTTTCACAAAGTGATACTGTTTTCAGAAAATTTACAATTTAATGTTGCGGACACTTCAATCAATTTTAAAGAGGATAAAAATATTCATAAGGCGATGAACAAATGAAATTAAAAAAATTAGAGTTCGGTGGTTTCCGCTTTCCATCCTGCAGACTTGTAATTTGGTAAGGTAATGTATCAGAAATGTTGTTTTAATAAATTGTAAGTTTTAATTTTAAAAGAAAGAATAAAATCCTGATTATTTGTTGGTTTGCTGCACTTCGACTGGTTCAGGGAAATGTATCAGAAATGTTGTTTCATAAATTTCAAGTTGAAAACATAATGAATTATTGAGTTTTTTAAAATCAAAACAAGTTATTTCGGGCAGCTATAATGGTTGCCCGTTTTTTTTTACGCTTAAAAACTCGCCACTTGTACTTACACGAAGCGGATATTTGTATATTTGGGTGAGCAATGAGACGCAAAACCGGGATAGCTTGTCCCGATAGTGAAGCGTATCGGGATGTTCTTTGACAATCTTTCGGTA
>DATCFT010000021.1:0-26273 GCA_036509335.1 Hanamia sp. | reverse complement strand
TCATCGTTGATGAAGCAGTAGAAGAAAATACATTGCTTACTTTATACAAAAGTGTATTACTCCCTCCTGCATTAACGATGTAGTTTGCCACTGAAGGCACCGTGAAATAACCAATGATGCCGATGATCATGAAAATGAGATAGGCTGTATCAGCTGAAGAGAAAAATGTATCCCCGGAAGAATTGATTTGCTGAATATCAAGGGCAATCATTTGTTCCTGGACTTTTCCAATGATCGAACCGAAAATATTCGCAACCGGTAACCAAAGGAAAACATTTATATAACGAGCTACCCATACCATAAGCGTATGGCCGAGGCCGTCAAAAACGGCCAGTCCAAATACTAGTGGTCCCAGAATGGCCAGTACAATTAAATAAAAAGTACGAATCGTATTGATGCAAAGAGCCGCGGCCATGTACAGCACTTGCAGCACTTCACTCATCCACTCTTTGATGGAATTTCGAAAATTGTAGGAAGCCTTGGACATTGCAAAACGGATGTCATTGCCGATAGAAGAAATCCATCCCTCATTATCGGCATTGGGGTCATCCGGGTGCGTATAGGCATACCATTTATCACGGTCGCCTTCTCCATTTTCACCAACATACATTTGCCAGACAGTTGTTTGCTTTATCGCATCTTCTTTTTGTTTTAAAAGTTCTGCAATGGCTTTATCCGAATTATCGACCATAGCTGCAGTTGCTGAAACGGTTGGTTGCAAGACTCCATTGATCATCGCAATAACTGATGGAAAAATGAGCACTGCAAAGCCTATAACAAATGGTCTGAAGAGCGGGTAGAAATCAATGGGTTCCGCCCTGGCAATATGCCCCCAAACTCTTGAAGCGATATACCAGGTGGCTGCAAAGCCTGCGATCCCCCGTCCTACCCCGATTAATCTTGAGCAGAGTGGCAGCATCTCATCATAAAGCTGGTCAAGCACTTTTTGTAGTCCCCCAATATTGTTGGCCAATCCCTGCGCATCAGAAAATAGAGGCAGGTTCAATATCAATATCACGATTAACGCGATCCTTACACACATTTTCATACTCATTCTGATTATTGATTAACATTATAAATTTGATTTATGACAGATACATCATTTGCATCTTTGGCTCTTTGAAGCGCCAATATTTTGGTGCTGCTATTAAAATGCCGGAGAAACATCAATTCATTTTCGACTTCTTTCCAGATATCATCAATGGCGCTTAATCTTTCATCATCGGACATACGGAGTTTATTAGCAGTTACTACTGTTACCAGTGCATCTAAATTTTTTACCGATTGATTGAAAAGATTTTTATAGACATTAGAGAGGTAATCAATTTCATCCAATGTAAATAGATTGGTTTCCCTGAATTGACTGAAGGCTGTTTTATATTCCGAAACGATCTTTACCTGCGCAGCAATAATGTCTGCAATCCTTTTATAATTTTTAACGGCCGGGCTTACTTCCAATAAGCTATTTAAAAAAGCCTGGTGTAAATTGAAATTGTCCTCAGAGATATTTTTGATGGTAGTATAGCCACCTGAAACTATCTCATATCCCTTCTTTAAATCCGTTAAAATATTTTTTAGGGATGCCAGCTTCTCTACATCCAAAAGCAATTGTTTTGCTTCCTGTGACTGGGCATAAGTTTTAGTTAACCCACAACAAAAAAAGATTAATAAACTCATTACACACTTTTTCATACACACTGTTTATTTATTATAAGCTCATTGGCTAATATTCATTAAAGCCCTGCCCGTTCTTACATCATTGGCATCAATAAATCTTTGTATTGACAGCTCATTTGCTTCATTGGTGAAATGTTGCTCAAAAACATATCCATCCTTCATCTCTGCATGCAAAGCATCAATCCGTTTGATTCGCTCATCATCTTTCATCTGTAAGCTCCCGTCTGTTATCAGTAAAATCAATTGATCAATAATATGGGTACAACCATCCAAAAGATTTATAAATACGCTGTTGCAATAACTGATTTCATCCGGAGTCAATAGCGTGCTTTGCCCCATGGCATTTTTTTGTTGGTGATAGCTTTGAACAATTTTAATCTGTAAGGCAATAATATCTGCGACTTTCCAATACAATTTTATTTTTTGATTTACATTTTTAAGAGAAGTAAAATATTCATCGTGCAAAGAGAAATCTCCTTTTTTAATGTTTTGAATCGCAGTCAATCCTTTTTTTGCAATAGCATATCCTTTCTCCACATAAGTGGCATAAACCTGATAAGCGGCAATTTGACTGACCAGGTATTTAATTTGAGTTTTTTTCTGTTGCGTCCACTCCTGCCAGTTTTGTGCCTGCACCCCGGAAGCAATCACGAGCAAGAATATCGTTAGTATTTTTTTCATAATTTTTTATTGAAGGCCATACATTTTTTTTACTACCGCAACATCATTTTCATCTTTGGAACGCTGAAGTGAAAGCAAAATATTTTGAGAATTGAATGACTTGAGATCGTTCAAATTTATTTGCATTGCATCTGCAGCACGGTTAATAATTTCCATTCTTTTTGCATCCGTCATTTGAGTAGTGAATGAATTAATAACAAGAGCTATCTGATCCAGGTTCTTCAGACTCGCATCTATGATCCCGGTATAGACCTGTCCGATATAAAGGACTTCATCAGGTGTAAAATGACCATCCTGCTGAACACCATCCCATGCCTGATGATATTCCTTCACTAAAGCAATTTCTTGTTGGGTAATTTCTTTAATGCGGTGATAATTAGAAAGTACATCCTTAACTTCCCAGAGTTCAGCAAAATAATTCTGGTAGAGGTCTTTTTGTTTTTGTACCCAATCTGTAATCTGGTCCAGCTTTAATTTGGACATCGTATTCTCTACTACCTTTTGCTCATTCTGCAGCCAGATCGTTTTAGTTTGCAGCCTTTGAATTTTCAAATCCACAGCTATAATTACTTTTTTAATTGCCTGTTTAATAATCAACGTTATCGGATCCTGGGCTTTTATTCCAGGTGCTATTCCTATTAACGCAACTATCATACACACCCATAGCTTTTTCATAGTTTGATTTATTTTATTTTTCGATAAAAGGCATTTCCAATAATTAGTTCATTAGCAGATTCAGTAAAAGAATAGGTCCTTCCAAATTTTTGTTCCTGTAACTGCCCGCTTTCTTCATCCAATACGCCAAAAGAACTTTCTTTTTTATATTTTTTACCTTGTTTCAACCCATTAATAATCCGGTTAAATCCTGTTCTTCGTTCAATCCAATAAGTGCTATTATTATAGTGACGAATCATAACTGTATCCATAGCGATACTGAATTCATTTTTAGAACTATTTACATACATCCCTGAAATATCTTTTGTAGTAGTCGTATTGCAGCTTACGCAAAAAACAAATAAGACCAGGACAGATAAAACTCCATTGCGAATGTCATTTGCCAGTGCTGTTATTCCCCTTTTCATGCTTCCATATTTTTTTGAATACTCATGCACTTTTAATTTCTCACTTTCTTCTGTGGTATAAGCCAGGTATTCTTCTGTTGATACTTCTGTCCTGTAAACTCTTGAGAGCATACCTCCGAGAGAGATAAATACTTCCTTATATTTTTTTGATGGATCGTTGGCTTTGTTGATTGATAGTACGAGGGCTTTTTCTTTTTCAGTAAGACCCAACAGTTCCTGGATTTGATCAAACTTGTTTTGGTACTTTGACTGATCAAGTAAAATCTTGCAGTCACTGTTATTGATGATAGCCTGCTTTACAACAGGTGAAGAAATGATATCTTCCACTTCCTGTGTTACCACAATAGCTTCACCAAAAAATTTGCGAACGGTTTTAAAAAGATATTTGATGTATTCGGCCATACCTTCTTTCGCAATCGCTTTCCAGGCTTCCTCAATCAGTATCATTTTACGAATGCCTTTTAACTTTTTCATTTTGGAAATAAAGACCTCCATGATAATGATGGTAACAACAGGAAAAAGTATGGGATGGTCTTTAATATTATCTAATTCAAAAACAATAAAGCGTTGCTGTAATAAATCCAGATTTTCTGTAGCGTTCAATAGATAATCAAATTCACCACCTTTATAATAAGGGCGCAATACGTACAGGAAATTCGATACATCAAAATCTTTATCCTTCACTTTATCATTAATCAATACCTGTACAAATTCAGTTTGGAGAAATTCATAAAAAGTATTGAAGCAGGGGAATAAATTTTTATTTTTTTCTAAATGCTCGTAATACAATTGCAGGGCATTGGATAGTGCTACATATTCACTGCGGTTAAAATTTTCATTGTCTTTTTTCCAGAGAGCAAGCAATAAAGTTTTAATGCTTTCTTTTTTCTCTGTATCCAGTAAATCACCTTCTGCAATGTAAAAAGGATTAAACTTTATAGGGTTCTTTTCATCATAAGTGAAATAGTATCCATTAACGAGGTCACATAGCCCTTTATAAGAATGTCCTACATCCACCAGTACCACATGTGTTCCCTGTTCATAATAGGAACGAACCATATGATTGGTAAAAAAACTTTTACCACTGCCACTAGGACCTAAAATAAATTTGTTTCTGTTGGTGCAGATTCCTTTTTGCATGGGTTCATCAGAAATATCGACATGCACGGGTTTACCACTTAGCCTGTCACCCAAACGCAAGCCAACAGGGCTTATTGAAGAACGATAATTGGTTTCCAGGTTAAAGAAACAACAAGCCTGCGGTGAGAAAGTATCGAAGGTATCGTTCATGGGAAAATCAGCAGCATTGCCGGGAATACCAGCCCAGAAGATTTGTGCAGATCCTTCTGTTTCCAGTTTGGGAGTTGCATCCATTTGTGTAAGCGCAGAAGAACAAAGATTCCTGATTTGTTTTAAGTCCTCTTTATTGTCTGTCCATGCCAGCAAATTAAAATGTGCCCTGACTGATAACCTTTGTTCAGAAATGGCCTCATTCAAAAAATTATCTGTCGCTTCTTTGGCTATTGCATTTTCGCGGCTGTAAGCAGATAAAGATTGAAGTCTCAATCTTTTACTTTCTAGCTTTTGTAATGTCTTTTGTACGTCTTCTATAAACACATACTGGTTGTAAATATGATTGCAGGAAAGCAGTTGACCAATAGGTGAAGCAAATCCTACACTGAACTTTGTTTTATCTGTTGAATATTTATCATAATTTATTCTTGAACCACAAAGAGCCGGGACAAATTCTGCATCCCCCATTGTATAGAGCTGGCAATAATTTTCTCCAATCTTCCATTCCGGTTTAAATTCTATATCCCGGATAATTTCCGTGTCAGTCTGCAGGTTCAAATACTGCACAATCAAATCAGCCAGTTCTGCATCCTTCAATCTTTGCATGGTAATAAACCCGCAATCCGATAATATCTTTTCAAACTGCCCGACATGGTTCATGAAATCATGATAGTATTTAGGCTGAAGTGTTTCCTCAGGTACAATTGTTCTTCTCAGTAAACTTGAAAATACAGAAGAAGACTCTTTTCTGTGAGCAGGTTTCTTTGTGAGCAAAATATAGCATTGGTGACCGAGGTAAGGTCTTTCATTAAAAAACCGTTCGCTGCACCTGCTTAAAAAACTATTGTCTTCTTTTATAAAATCGGGTTGGTATTTTGCTTCGGTAAACCAATCCTGTTTGTGTAATATGGAATGTGCGGGCAATACTTTGATGGCCTTTATCCATGCATGATGAAATGCCTCATATTCATCATTGCTCAGTGTAAATAGCTCTGGTAACTGTACTTTAAAAGCAACAGTAACATCACCCATTTTGGATAAGATGGCATTATGCTCCACGCCATAAATTGGTGTTATATCAAACAGATTTTTCATTCAGTAATTGCTTTTTAAAACGGATGATTGAATAACTTTTAACCACTTTTGGAACTGCTTTTTTGGCCATTTTTTTCATCAATCCATATTCTCCATAAGTGCGGCTTAATTTATAGACATATATAAATAAAGCTGTACCAAGAGAGACAATCAATGCCAGACAAAGAAAAATATTCACGCCGCAGATATAGATGACGGCAAAGAATATCAACAAGGCAACAAGCCCTTCCCCCAGGTACCAGATGTACTGTGCCTTCAGCCCCTTAAACTCAATGGGCTTGTTAATGCCTTTATTGATTTGATATACACTGCTGCTCATTATTATATTTTTAATTTTAAAAAGGAAAGAACACAAATATCTTGTTCACTAAAACCCTTTCTTCACACCATTAACCGTATTCTGTAAAAAGTTTTTAACTTCTTTTCAATTCACAATTAAATAGTAATGCAAATTAATATGCCTTAGGACTTTTTGGGGTGAACTCAAGTGAACTAAAGGTGAATAAACAGTAAACACACAAACAAGGGAAATTGAGGCAAAAGAGTGCAATCTCCCAACGCTTTATTAGCTTCGAGGCAATTTTTTTATATAACCTGGAACTTCCAATGAGTGACTTAAATAAATTTATTGAAGATGAATTGACATTGCGAAGCAAGCATTATAGGGAAGATCCTGCATCAATAGTTGAGCATTACAATATAGAGCAGCAAAACTTCCAAACAAAAATATGCGCCAGCCTTAGCCCAGCAGTTTACAAACGACCGCCAAAAGGATAAGAATTATTTCCCTCTTTTTCCTATTGAAATGAAAACGTTTATTGAAAATAAAATGACCAACCTTTAAAATCTTTCTTTTCAACCAAAAATTATTCCTCTTCTTCCTTTGTTTCAATTGCATTTACATTCTTTATCGTCTGGTAAGTTTCATCTACTTTTTCTATCAACTTTACCAGCAATTGTATATTGGTATCCGCACAGTTTTTGAAGAGTTCAAAATCAAAATAATGTGTTTCTCCTATCGGTACTGAAAGGTTCCACTGTCCATGTTAGTGTCATCACGAAAGGGAATTATTGAAGTGATTCGTGGAGATTCGAATCACCGTTGTTGTAATAGAAAAATTTGCAATCATAATTGATTGTACTTTTTAATTTACTATTTGTTTACCTGCGTTCTCAACTTAGCTATTTCTTCTTTTAAATCAGTTATTTGTTGATGTAAAGTAGGTTTGTCAGCCAGAATATTATGCTTGAAATGAAAATTAAATGCTTTTACTAATTCATTATCTGTGATAGAATCAAGCATCGCAGATAACTCAAATAGATGTTCTCTTTTCAGAGTAAGCTTTTCAATTGAGATAGCATAAAGAAATTCAATTAATCCTTCGCCTTGTGGCGTTTTGTGCTGGTCAATTATCTTTTCCAAAATTCCTTTCATTTCATTACTTAATTCATAATCCATGTGATAGCTTAATTCAGTCGGAGAGGCACTTCGTAAAATAGACGCTTGTATAATACCATCATTAAAACGGTTGAAATTATGAGGATCAATAATATTCCTTACAAATTCTGTTTGTCGCAAACAATGTTCATAATCATGACTATTTCTGAGATTATTAAAAACACTGTTGATAGTAAAATAAACATCTGCCTGGCTAACATCAGTCTCATAGTTTACAAAATTGAAAAACGCAAAGCTTTTTCTGAGTTTGAGTACATTTCCGCTTGTATTAGGATAAAATAAGGAATTGGCTAATCCTTTTTGACGGGTACTAATACTGTCGTCAATAAGATCAATTCGTTTTTTAAAATATTCAATAGCAGTAGTTAAGTTTTCACTGTCAATTAAATCATTTAGATCAAGAAGAAAGTCCTTTTCTCTCAACCATGAAGTTTCTCTAGATTCTTTATTACAACAAAAACTCTCCACATCTACAAACGAGTTGCTTTCTTTCCCATAAGAGCCTTGCTGCAAGTTCTTTTTTAATGCATCCAAATATTCTTCGTTGCTTGCCCTTGTAAGACCAATAAAATATAAAAGCCTTAATTTATCAAAAGGTCTTAGTGTCCTACTTAAATAAAGAAGATTTTTACCATTGGCGATACACGAACCAAGTATTACAACGGCACCTTCCTCCTTGACATCTTTTATTTTTTCTGCAACCTCATCAAACTTAACCATCTCTGGCAGTTTACCCTCCACATAATTAGGTTTTAGATAATCGATAATAATTTCCGCTAGCTTTGTAGAGCCTTCATCAGGTAGAGTAATAAAATATCTTGTGTTACTTGGTATATACTGATTAATAAAATTGAAAAGTTTTTCTTTATAGTCTTTGTAAAGACCGCTTTCGGAATCTTCAATTTTACATAAAACATGGTGCATGTCGAAGTAAATCTCATATTTATTAGTCGGCACAGTGGTCTCTTTATAATTAACTTTTAAAACATTGTCACCTGTAACGCCAATAGATTTAAACTGCTTTACAAAATTTGACAATTTTTTTGGTGCATCTGTTACTTTTAATGTGATTGGATTAATCTCGGGCTTTTCCAAAAGAAAAACGTCACCTTTTACCTCTACTGCATAAGAACCTTTTCTACAATAAATACAATCCTTATAAGTATATGTATCAAAGTGCCGTAATCCATTGGGATTAGCCAAAGATTTTGTGAGATTGCAAATGATGTTTCTTTTGCTTTTTATATAATCGGAGTCGAATCCCAAAAAGTATAAAACCGCAATATTTGCAATATCAACGTTTGGATGATGTTGTATTATTTTCTCAATGATATTGCCAGATGTTGATGAAGAAACAAGTATCAAAGAATTTTCAAAAAAGCGTGTTGTTTTTGAAAAGATTCCCTTATAAGACGAAAAACTTTCAATTGGTATCATTCGGAATTCCTCTCCAACAAGTTTTCTTTTTAATTCTAATAGAGCAAAAGCCAGTGTGTTTATTGAAGAAGTGTCGCAATAAATCTGCTGGTGATAATCTTCTTTATATTTTGAGAGCAAACAGAAAGCAACAAAATAAATTTCGCAGCTATGCAATAAAATATTTCCAGTTCTCAAAAATTTATTACAGTGCTTACCCGAGGGAAATACAAAGTGATGTGCGTCGCCTTTTGCTTCAATTAAACCACCTCTTTCTTTAAAAATATTTATGAGACCGTCCTGAATTACCTTGTCGGTTATTTCCTTCTTAACGGGTTCTGTTTTATTGACACAGCTTAATTTACCATCTTTATTGAAAGTAAATAGAAATAGGCTTTCCGATAAATACTCCCTTTGAAGTTTAGGAATATCTTTGAAGGTGGTCAATTGCTCACCAATAAATACTTTCTCCAATCCCGTTTGAATATATTCACCACCGATAATGAATATCTCATCCGTTTGGTAATTAGTTTCGTAAAACTTTTTTATTTCGCCTTGAAGACTGGCTCTTTCAAGTTTATCTCTTTCACAAAAAATAGTAGTGACTGTACATGGGATTATTTCACCATGTCCATTTTCTTTTTTATAGCTGGAAGTATAAATGTAAAAGTTAGGCATTGGTGAGGTTTGAAATGGGATAAACTAATGTGATAACGCTACCTAGCGCTGATTCAAGATTTGAAAAAGACGAGGATGAATTATTGAACCAATCAAACAGTTCAATATCCACATTTGTTGTATCTTCTTTATACCTATTATCTTTTAAATTTCTAAATACAGAAATATTTTGCGTCCGTAACCAAAACAGCCCCTTGTTATCAAGAATCCTCATGATTCTATCTAGTCCTTGTCCCTTAATTCCTTTTTCTATACCTGTAGCTGTTGTTATATTCTTAGCCATACAATTTCTCACAATGTTAACCTGCTTAGAAAAGTCAAGTTTTTGATATTCTTCGCCCACATTCCTTCTTACAAACCCAATACCAGTATCATAAACTGATAGTTCAAGAAAATATAGTTCACCTTGTTCGTTTGCTTGAAAGTTCTTGATAGAGAAATAGTTTCTTAATCCTTCATTGCTTTGAAAGCCAAGAGAAAAACTTTCCCTTTTTCTTCTATGTAGCTTTAAAAAGAGACCTCTTGTATTAGGATTTAATGGTTTATTAAATTCATCTGTTCGGCCCCAATCATCCGTATTCTTCATTAATTCATAAATGATAGCAATAATATCTTCATATACTGGAGCAAGGCTAGAGTTTCTTAGATTAAGGTTTAATGAAGTAGCTTGTCTTATTGACTTTCCAATCGCATAGTCAAAAAGCAATTCATTTGAAATAAAAATGCCGTCAGTATAAAATGCACCTAACAGACCATTTTTTATAGAAAGATGGTCGAAGCATGAAAGCAATACTTTGGGTCCCCCACCTTCGGTTTGCTTTTTCATTTTTTCATGCTTAATTTGATTTTCCAATTTTAATAATGGCTTCAAATCAACACCCTGGCTATCTATCATTTCTCTGCTCCAGCAATAAACTAGAGAGGGAAATAAATAGTCAGTTTCATAAAATTCTGGAAGTTCACTTGGCGACCTGATCTCAAAAATAATTTTGCCTGCTTTAGTTTCAGTGTACCATGTAGCGAAAAATTGAATTATAGCAGGAATGAGACCAAAATCAGTACCAAATACGCCTTTTGAAATAACTATATCAATGGAATTACTTTTTGACAATTCCTTATATGCACTTTCAATTGATTCAATACTTGTTTTATTATCTATTCTAATCATGTAAAAAGTATAAAGTATTTAGTAAAATTCACATTGCAGTTGGTGTTGAGCTGGGCTTTGAAGTGATACTCTGATCGAAGTTTATGGAAATTCATTCCACTTGATTGCTTTTTTAATTAAAACCTAAAGATACAGTTTTTGCTCCCTTTGTTTTGTTGGTGAAGCAGCCGCACTTTTCCTTCGCTCAACAGCAAAGGATTAAAATTCTACGAATATCAGACCCAGTCAATTTTATTCAGATGTTTTGCTTTTCTGCTCTATTTTACTTTTATACAATGTCTCAAAAAGCTTCTCAATGTTTGAAAGGAATTTTGATTGGTAAAGGCCAATCATAAAACTAAAAATTCCAATAAGTAATTTTTGCTTAAAGGTGAATTCAGGATTTAAATTTACATCTAAATAATTGAAAGTAAATAGAAGGACAAACATCCCGAAAACTGCTAAAAACCCGCTTGAGATTATCCTTTGAATGTATAAGTTTCTATCCACGATGTCTGGCAAACGAAACACTTTTGGATCTGGTTTTGATTCAACGGCTTCCAACTCATTTATTTCTTTGTCTTTACTAAGAAAGAGTGACGATGCTATTGTAGCTGCAAGTGATCCATAAAAAAACTGCTCAACGCAAAGTCTAACTATATAGCCGAAGTTTACAGATAGATAATTGTCAATAGGCTCAAAATGAAGAGCTAACAGAAATGCTGCGTTCAAACCCATACTCCAGAACAGGACTTTTGAAATTTTTTTATATTCTGCTAAATCAATACTCATTTATACGATTTATTTAGTTGTATGGAAAAGGTTATTTAAAATAATTTCATATAGTTTCAATCGGCAAAATTATAGAATAAGAAACAACAGTTATTACGATGAAAATTAGACTATCATCATTAAAATTAACGTCTCTAATTAAGCGGTTAATATTTAAATCTGCTTTATAATTATCAGATAAACCTTGCAAAACTTTTATCAGCATATTTTTCTCTCTATATGGAAAAGATAAAAAATCTAAATAGAAATTAGTTTGCCTTAGTTCTTCACTAATCCGTTCCTTGTAAAATCGAACATCTGAATCCATACGATCTGAATTACATACTCCAAAAATCAACTGGCAACCTTTACTAATTCTTGTTGCAAGATAAGTGTCACCTGAATTTGATGGAGGTTCACGATAAAAATCTTTTATATTTCTATCTATTAACTGAATTATTTTTTCTAAAGTTTCATTCACAGAATAATATTTTATAGATAAGAATTGATTGTTAAGTTATGCGATAATTCGAGCATTACTGTTTTTCCATTTACTTGATTATCTCCTTCTGCTATTAAAATGTATGAACCAAAATTTCCAATCAGGTTATATGGCTTTGACAAAAAATAAATTGCTAATTTAAGTTCGTCAATATTTTCTATAGACCTGGTTTCAAATATTTCAGCCTCAATTTCGGCAAATTCAATTGTGTGCCTTCCGGACAAGTCTTTTAATAAATGCTTATAAGAACGCAAATAACCGGGAGCATCATTGGTTAACTGTTTATTTACTGACTTAACAATTTCCGCATTACTCATTCTTAAATAATCCCAACTCTTTGATTTGTATGTGGAAGGTATTCCAAAAGTGTCATTAAAGGACTCAAAGGCGTATTGAATGAGCGATAAAAACTTTTTATCATGTGTTTTGTTATCTATGAGTAAGCGGCTTTGTAATGTAATTTTTGGCATACTTATAAAATTTAAATTTAGTTATTAATTCATCTTTTACATTATTCCCACACTTTCCAACAACTCATTCCAAATCATATCAGATATTTCCTTTGGCCCTAATTCTATTTTCTTGTTTGAGCCTGAATAAAAATTATTTTGGATAAAAAACAAATGATAATCATCAAGGGCTAATGTAAAACTCTTATCAGCTGCCCTATTGTTAATGTTTATAGAGTATATTATTTCTTCGTCAGAAGAAGAGGGACGAAAACCGGACTTCTTTCCTGCGATTGACAAGTTGAGCTGCGATTCAGTAGCAATCTTATTTCGATTTACGAGAAGGCATTCAAAATCATTTTTATTGTCAATCATAATTCTTGCTTTGATGTTGTCTATTTGTAGAATCTCATCAATATACCTTTTTAATAACTCTTTTATTTCGTGAAAAGTTTTTTCAACAAATTCCATTTTCTCAATTGAATCAAAATCCCTTTGAACCCGATAATTTCTCACAGAAGCAAGTGATGACTCTGGTATTGTTATCGAAGCCTTTTGTACAATCGGTTCGGCAATTAAAAGTCGGACATTTTGAATCACATCTAAAAACGCCGTATTTTTATTTTCCCAGGTGCTAATTGCTTTGCCATCCCTCGGTAACGCCTTAAACTCTTTAAAAGGGGTGCTCAACCAATCACAGACTTCAATTATGATTGGGATTATAATAATTTTTCCCTCGGAAAGCATCTCTAACGCTTTTTGAAATTCCTTTTCATAACAATATTTGGAGGATATATAATCAGGGCTTAACAAGGCAATAAATAAATTAGAAGTACTTAATTCGGATGAAATGCTTTGATCCAATTTACTGCCGCTCGGAATTTGTTGGTCAGTCCAGGTTGTGAGTGTTCCATCTCTTTTTAATTGTGCCAAATGTTTGTGGAACATTTCTAACATTAGAGAACCGTTATGACTGTAAGAAATAAAGGCTTTCATATTATTTTAAATGATGGAGTTAACTATTTAATTTAAATATTCAATTATGGGTACTAAGACTGAAAATCATTTCCCCCCTTGAATTTCTTCTACCTAAAGAATTTATCTTTTTTCTTTTTTAATCCTGCCAATGGAAGCATTAAATCGACGGCAATCCCAACTCCCTCAAAAACTCATTATGTCTCTTCCTTGCATCCACCGCTTTCTTTTCAATATCCACCAGCTTATCATGTACCTCTTTTAGATCAATTATCTCCTCATCAATCGCCGTACTAACATACCGCGAAATATTTAAGTTATATCCGTTCTTTTCTATCTCTTCCATAGAAACCCGACGGGAATAGCGATCCCCTTCTGTTCGGTTTTTATATGTGTTTACAATCTTTTCGATATCATTTGGCTCGCCATCTTCGCCATCACGTAATCGGTTTTGTCGTTTCCCTTTTTCGTAATGCTCGCTTGCATTGATAAACAGTACATCATCAAACTTTTTACATTTTTTCAGAACAAGAATGCAAACGGGAATTCCGGTGGAGAAAAAGAGATTGGCAGGTAATCCTATTACCGTATCAATGTTTGCGTCTTTCAAAAGCTTGGTGCGGATTCGCTCTTCCACGCCACCACGAAACAATACGCCATGAGGCAGAATTATGGCCATCGTAGCTTCTTTGCCTAAGAA
This sequence comes from Hanamia sp., assembly GCA_036509335.1. Taxonomy (GTDB): domain Bacteria; phylum Bacteroidota; class Bacteroidia; order Chitinophagales; family Chitinophagaceae; genus Ginsengibacter. The sequence continues at coordinate 12,348 of DATCFT010000021.1, read as the reverse complement.
GTGGAAGCCATGCAATAAGAATGCAAAGTCTGCGGCAGATTTGGGAGCAAGGCCATAACTTTTAAAACGAAAATCTTCACTGAGTACATCATTTGGTTCCCACCTATAACTGAATGGAGGGTTGGCTACTACAGCATCAAATTCCATCTTCTTTGCTGGATTCATCTCATTGAGTATATCCCAATCGTTCAACAAAGAATCTCCATGATGGATTTCAAACTCGGTATCTTTTACTCCATGCAGCAGCATATTCATGCGGGCAAGATTGTAGGTTGTAATGTTTTTTTCCTGTCCATAAATTTTACCGATTCCATGCTGGCCCATTTGTTTGCGTACATTCAAAAGCAGCGAGCCGGAACCACAGGCAAAATCATATACATTATCCAGCTTTTTCTTTTTGCCCAAAGAAGGATCCTGGCTATCGAGTGTTACAATTTCAGAAAGAATGGTAGATATCTGTTGCGGTGTATAAAACTCACCGGCTTTTTTACCGGAACCGGAAGCAAACTGGCCAATCAGGTATTCATAAGCATCGCCGAGGATGTCGGTGTTGGTAGAAAACTGTGCGATGCCTTCCGCTATCTTTTGAATAATGGTACACAGCCTTGCATTGCGTTCTTTATAATTTCTCCCCAGCTTTTCAGAGTCAAGATTTATCTCTGAGAACAAGCCCTGGAAGGTGCTTTCAAAAGATTGATTTTCGATATACTTAAATCCGCTTTGCAGTGTCTTTAATAAATCTTCATTTTGGGTGCGGGCTAAATCGGCAATGTTATTCCACAAATAAGGTGGCTCTATTACATAATGCACTTTACGGCGCATCTGCTTTTCAAACTCCACTACATCGGCTTTATTTTCTTTGTACCAAACCGATAATGGCGGACGCTTGTCTTCCTTTTCCAGTACAGGATAATCCCTGCTCAATTCCTTTTTTGCGAAAGCTTCGTAGTTGCCAGATAAATACCTCAAAAACAAAAACGAAAGCATATAATCACGAAAGTCATCTGCATTCATTGCGCCGCGCAGGTCGTCTGCTATTGCCCATAGTGTTTTACCTAATTGTGTTTGTTCTGTTGCTGTCATAATTGTTTTTTTAAACCTCATAGGTTTGACGGAAACAACCCCTGCATCAATCCTTTTTTATGCACTTTCAACGCGTCTAATTTTTCTGTTTGTGCCGTAATTAAATCATCTAAAGAAGAAAGGCATGAGGCGATTTTTTGTTGTTCAGGAAGTTTTGGAACGATGGATATTGTGGTTGCAATATCAGATTGACCGATCGTCGTCATCGTTCCAGTCTTGCCTTTCGCAATTAGTTGCGAGCGTATACTTTCTGTTTTTAGTAAATAATGTAAAAACAAAGGGTTGACAATTTCTGTGTTTGGCCTTAGCCTAATTAAATGTCCATCAAATGTCAAATTAATTGATTGCCCTAAATATATATTCGATTGTGCTATTCCTGCGGCAACAAGCGACGACCTTGTAAAGAAAATATCTCCAAATTCAACTTTATTCCTTAAAAACTCACTTTCATCAATCCCCACCGAAGAAAGTTTGTTCTCATCTACAGGAACGTCAAGGTACATATCTAAAACATTTATCAGTTTGTATCCATATCCGACTTTCTTTGGATCGTTAAAGACACCGTTTGAAAATCCATTAATTGCTAAATCCAGCATTGTTTTCTTCTCCCACTCCCCACTATCCTTAAACTCCGTAAAACGCAACATAGGCACTCTTTCCCCTTCGGCGGGGAATAGCTGTTGCATCAATCCTTTTTTATGAGTTTTGAGCGCTTCGAGTTTTTGGCTTTCTGCTGTAATGTATTCATCTAAAGAAGAAAGGCATGAGGCGATTTTTTGTTGTTCTTCCCGATTGCGGGGCACCAGCACAGGAAGATTTTTCAAATCATCTAGTCCGATTCGCTTTCTTGTGGATCCTGTTGCAGCCTTTTCGACGAGTGATCGAAATTGATTTGAGTTAATGGTCGTATAAACAAAATATTTACTAAAATGCCGTTCATCAACAACTAATCGTATTCCGTCTGAGCACATGACATATCTCCAATGAATGTTTGGTATCAAACAAGCTCTGCCAACTGGATCGCCCATTTTGGACATAATAATATCCCCAGGGTAAATGTTGCAACTCAGTAATTCCTCAGCTTTTACTTCCGACGTGAATATTTTGTAATCATTAATAAAATTCGCATCTCCTATATTTTGCAACTGAATAACTCTTATCCCACTGGCAACATAATCAGAAGCTTTAAGATTAGAGCCAAATGGTCCTCCAGTGAAACTCCATTTTACTTTCTTATCTGCTGTATCAATAAGAGTAATTTTGGTCCATGTTCCCTCATCCTTAAACTCAGGAAACCTCAACCTCGGCACTGTCTTACTTTTTATTTCTTTACTCATTGTCTCAACTGTGATTCATTTTATTTTATGACGGGCTGTGATTTTTATTCAAACCTATAAGGTTTTAAAAACCTTATAGGTTTATGTAAGATTTACTCATACGCATTTAATCCTGATATTTCACGGCCCTGCGCCCGTTTTTTTAAGAGTGGAACCAGGTCATTCATCAATGCCAATTCTTCTTTTGCACGCTCTTTCCATCCAAGCTCCAAAGGCGCTAACAAATCACTCAGTTTTGTTCCGTCAAATATCATCCTGTCCAAAATGTTATCTACAAAACTTTTTAGTGCTGTGGTTTGCAGCCCGTGCTTTGCTGCAATGTCTGTCAATTCCTTTGCTAACTTTTCTTCTTTAAATTTTTCATATCCATCTTTTATTTCATCCACAGAGCGGCCTTTGTTCCATTGCAGGCTTTTGATAAAAGCTACCAATTCGTCACGCTCGCCCATCAGGTTAGCGCTGGAGCTTAGCAAATCAATAATCTGCTCCATCGTCATTTTTTGCTTTGCCGGCTTATTCTGCATGTTTCCGGCTAACAGCTTCATGATATAATCATAATCCACAACTGCGGAGGCAAACAGCACAAATTCAAAATCCAGTTGCTGCACTTCCGGATTGGCATTTTCACCTTCTCTTACCATAACTTCCTTTAACTGTTTGGCAGTTTCAAGATAAGCACCTTTAAAGGATCGCAACTCTTCCTGCGGAAGCAAATTCTCAATTATTTCTTTGTTTACTGGCGTTAAATCAGTGTATTGGTCAAGCTGGGTTTTCAACCTTTGCACTTCTTTAAAGTGGTTGATAAATTCAGCACGAGCAATATCTCCCTGCAGGTTATTTACTTCTTCCGCTTTGCATTCCAGCCCACGCGATTGCATAAACTTATTCAGGGCAGCCACAGCCTTTTCGTATTTTCCAATCACCACCGGCGCAGATTCCACCAACCATATTTCTTTGGCCTCCTCTTTTTTCGCACCGGAAAATAATTCTATCGCTTCATCCACTGCAGTTTGTTGCTTGCGAAAGTCCAGGATATTTCCATAAGGTTTTATATCATTCAAAATCCGGTTCGTTCGTGAAAAAGCTTGTATCAGCCCATGATATTTCAGGTTCTTATCTACATACAATGTGTTTAGATATTTGGAATCAAACCCTGTGAGCAGCATATCCACCACAATCACCAAATCTATTTTGTTGGCGCGCGGATAATCCTCGTTGGAATACTTCTGGTCTTTGATGCGCTGCTGTACATCCTGGTAATACAAATCGAATTCACTGATAGTGTGATTCGTGCTATATCTTTCGTTATACGATGCTATAATCGCTTTTAAAGCCAATTTCTTTTCATCCGGCGCTGTTTCATTATCTGCCTTTTCCTGCGGCAAATCTTCCTGGAGCTGTTGTACATCTTTATTTCCTTCGGCCGGTGGCGAAAACACACAGGCAATATTCAGCGGCTGAAAATTTTCATCTTTTTCCAACCATACTGCTTGTCTCTGTTTGAAAAGCTCATAATACTCAATAGCTTCATTGATAGAGCCGGTGGCCAGAAACGCATTAAACCGCCGTGAATCTGTAGCGCCATCATGTTTATTTAAAATCGCTTCTGCCACCGCCAAACGATGAAGTGAACTTCCTGTATTTACCTTTCCGTCCGGTTTATAATAGTCCACATGAAAGCGCAATACATTCCGGTCTTCAATGGCATGCGTGATGGTGTAGGCATGTAATTGTTTTTGAAAAACATCCTGGGTAGTTTTAAACGAGCCTTCCTGCCCGTCTTTTTGTACATAGCTTGCATTTTGTTCAAAAATTGGTGTACCGGTAAATCCGAAAAGCTGCGCTTTAGGAAAAAAATCTTTTATCGCCTGGTGGTTATCACCAAACTGTGAACGATGGCATTCATCAAAAATGAATACAAATCGTTTATTCCTAAGTGGTAGTAAGCGTTCCTTATAATTTTTTTTATGATTGGCGTCTAAAGCTAACCCCAGTTTTTGAATGGTAGTAACAATTACTTTATCGGCATAATCTTCTGAAAGCATGCGCCGCACAAGTGTTTCCGTATTGGTATTTTCTTCTACGCATCCTTCCTGAAATTTATTGAATTCTTCACGGGTTTGACGGTCAAGGTCCTTGCGGTCAACCACAAACAAACATTTATCTATATCCGGATTGTCTTTTAATAAAGTAGATGCTTTGAAAGATGTCAATGTTTTACCACTACCTGTAGTATGCCATATATAACCATTTCCCCTGTTTTGATGAATGCAGTCAACAATTGCTTTTACTGCATAAATCTGGTAAGGGCGCATCATCATAAGCTTTTGCTCACTTTCTACCAGTACCATGTAGCGGCTAATCATTTCACCCAGCGTACACTTTGCCAAAAACTTTTCAGTGAAATCATATAAGTGGTTGATTTTTTTATTGTCTTCACTTGCCCATTGGTATACAGGTAAATACCGCTCATCTGCATTAAAGCTAAAATGCTGATTGCGGTTATTGGTAAAATAATAGGTATTGGAACGGTTGCTGACGATGAACAACTGCATGAAACAAAGCAGCGAATTAGTATAGCCATTTCCCGGATCATTTTTGTAGTCAACAATTTGCTGCATGGCACGGCGCGGGCTTATCTCCAGCGTTTTCAATTCAATCTGCACTACCGGTATCCCATTGATCAAAATGATAACATCATAACGATGATTACTGTTTTCAGTATTCATCCGTAACTGGTTGATCACTTCAAAATCATTTTTACACCAGTCTTTTATATTCACCAATGTATAATGTAATGGTGTACCATCTTCACGCTGAAACGTATTTATCTGGCGGAGAAATTTAGAGGCCGCAAATACATCAGGATTTATTATTTCATCCCGAAGGCGAAAGAATTCAGTATCAGTTAAATTAACCCGGTTTAAAGCTTCGAATTTCTGACGAAAGTTTTGCTCCAGGGCTTTACGATTTCTGATATCAGAACGAAATGTATATTTAAGATCAGTAAACTTACTGATAAAGCTGTATTCAATTTCAGATTCGCTAACCGAATTCATTTTATTATTATAAGTGGTTGTCCGATTGTTTTATGTTTTGAATAATAAGCAGCCGGGGTATCCTGAAGTTTCTGGAAGTAAAAGTTGACTATGTTACGAAAGTAATATAAAACTTTAAAAGTAGTATAAATGGATTCTTCGATTAGAGACTATAAAGTAAATTGTGTAAACACTATTTTAGATTCTGCATCTGTTTTGAAAGATAGTTAAAAACTGGTGAAGTATAATTCCCCAGTTTTGAATAACACTCGTCCAGCTTTTTTCAATATTCCGGATGAATAAAAAAACTGATTTTGTTGCTGCATTTTCATTCGTAAATCGGGTTTTAGTTTTTGTTTATTTTCTGATCCCCCGGTTGAGATTTTCAATGGTATTAGTAGTATAAATTATTTTTCTAAGCTCCAAAGGATATTCAAAATAGTTGGTGAGATTTTCCCAATTTTCTTCCCAGGAAGCAATAGCATATTTGTATTTATGCTGCCATTTTTTCTTGAAGCTTTGAAGCTCATCGAAGGCTGCTGTTTTATTGATGGCAGTGTATATTTTTTTAAGGTCTTTGCAAAATTCTTTCCTGTCTTTCCATACTACAAATTTGCAACTGTATAGCAGGAGGGTTATTTTCTTTTGTAACATATATTCCCTTATCTGACACTAACTCAAAAATGGGTTATTAACAAGATGTTTTTCGATCATCCATTCCCAAACTTTCTTTACCACAGAAGGATTAAAACGTTTCTTTTTATCGGACCAATTATAAAATTTATCAAAAAGATCTGAAAGTGAAAATTGAGAACTAGTATCTTTTAGTTCTATCAAACACGCATGCAAAGTAGCAGCTATTTCAGTAATATCAGTTTTTTCTTTTCTAAATAAGTCAACAACATAATTAATATTTTCCTCTTGTCTTGAAAAATAAGATTGAAAATAAGGTTTGTAATTTTCAACCTGAGACAGAGGTTTGTATATAGACCGATTCATTTTTCCGTCATTAATTTTTTCAACAACAAACCATTTTTGATCTGCAAATTCTTTTTCAATTGAATGCATGAATTTATTGTCAAAGGGACCTGCCGCTTGTTTAAGATATCGATTCTGCAAATCCATTTGAGCTGCGTGTTCACATAAATACACAAGCTTCTGAAACTTAATCCTTCCGAAAGTCGGCTCAGCGTGCAACTCGAACGCAATTTCAGCCGCCAATACTACTCTTTTAAAGTACATGTTCTTTTTTTCACTTTTCAGCATTTTTTCATACTTCTCAAGTTTCTGTCTTTCTTGTATATCACTGACAGAAGCTGGTGAAATAAATCCAGCGAGCATGAGGCCTTTCTCAAAACCTTCTATAGAGAAAGCGCTTTTCTTATTGTTGGTTGATTTCATCAATTGCTTTTTCAATTTTTTTAATGGCTCTTTCCCGTATCTTTCTTATAGTATCTTTTTTAACTCCTATCGAAAGTGAGAGATTCTCAGTTATCTCATCAGGTAAATACTTAGTATATCTTTTTTGATCAATATCGGCCAGTACGACTGCTTGTTCATTTTTGTTTAGCTTTTTAAAAATCATGACAGAGACATCTCTTTTCCATTGCAATATGTCTGACATTTCGGGGATAGCCAACTTCTCAGTAATTGCTTCGAAATAACTTTTATTTACATAATACTCTTTGCTTTTTTTCTCTTTGTTGTTCCAGTCATTGAAGAGATTCCTAGATATACGGAACAAATAAATGAGAATACCATGATGACTAGATGTACAGGTAATTTGATCTGCCTTAAAAGATTTGTACTTCCGTAATTTCTCGAAGGTTTCATGGGCAATTTGTCTTCCAATATGGAGATCCAGTTTTCGATTTTTACAAATTTTCAAACATTCAGCTTGTATCTCGGGTAAGAATCGTCTGACGAATTCCTCATATAAAATAGCATCATCGACAGAAGAACAGAGAGTCGCCAGTAGTTCAAGGTCATTAAGCAATTGAATTTGGGTTAGGGTTGCCAATCATTGTATTATTTATACTGAGAAGCGTGACATCATTTTATTGCAGAGTTATGTCACGCTTTATTGTAGTACAGGTGACAAGATACTATTTTTTCAAACTAAAACTGAACTGAAATGTCAGATAACAAAAAGAAAATGGTAACCATCATCGTCAATGGTACCCCTCATGAGGAAGAAAAAGATGACATCACTTATGCTGCGGTGGTAACGCTAGCTTTTCCCGATTATTCCCAACATCCCGAACGTAACTATTCGGTAACTTACGTAAGGGGTCACGGAGAAAAACCCGAAGGCATTTTATCTCCTGGAGGAACAGTTAAACTTAAAGACGGAATGATTTTCTATGTTAAACATACTGGCCAGTCATAATAATGACATCAAACGCTTAATAGATAAAGGATTTGCTGTAGGTCTTGATAGTAATTTCTTGGTGGTGAGGGATATACCTTATCTCGATCATGAAAAAAAATTGCGGTGGGGAGCCATTGTATCCAAGCTAATATTTGTAGATGATACACATGTTAAGCTAGAAGACCATCAGATTTTTTTCTGTGGCACTCAGCCCTATCAGATGGATTGTACACCAATTGCTAATTTAGGTGGCGGACCAACAACTCTTGCACTTGCTTCATCCGACTTAGTTGTGGAACGATCCTTTTCCAACAAACCGCAAGGTGGATTTAGCGATCTCTATGAAAAGATTGAGAGCTACCTTACGATTATTGCAGGTCCCGCCATGAGCTTATATGGTGCTAACCCTTATACTTTTCATACGTCGGAAGATGTGTCGACGTCCGTTTTCAAAGTAAGGGATACACTTACTAGCAGGGCTGAGATTGGCGATCTTTCGCAATCTTTCAAAGATGAGGTAATAGCAATCATCGGCTTAGGAGGAACTGGTGCATATTTACTGGATTTTCTCGTCAAGACACCCGTTAAAGAGATTCGAGGTTTTGACGGAGATTATTATCATGCACATACAGCATTTCGTTCACCAGGTAAACTTGAAGTTGAAGGTGATACCAGAGAGCTCGGTAAGAAAAAAGCTGATGTGTATCAAAAGCGATATGAAGGGTTTCGGCAAGGGATATATATGCATGATAAATTTATCCTTACTGATTCTGATGAAGACCTTCAAGGTGTGACATTTGCATTTATTTGCATTGATAAAGGCCAATCTAGAAAAGAGATTATTGAACTTTTAATCCAATTACAAATTCCATTCATTGATGTAGGGATAGGATTGGAAAGGCAGAGTGGATCACTTAGCGGGATTGTAAGAACTACATATTCCCCGGTGGCTGACGCAGAAAATGTACTTGAAAAAAAATGGGTACCTACGAATGATTTATCTAATGAAGTATATAAAAATAACATCCAGATTTCAGAGCTGAATGCTCTCAATGCATGTTTTGCTGTGATCAGATATAAGCAGATTCGCGCATTTTATGCAGACGATGCCCATTTTAAAAATATGTTATTTACCTTGGATAACTTTCGTTCAACCTATGAATAATGCGAATCATTCAATTAAATAAAGTTAAATATCTGCCTAATGAATTAGAGCCAGGTGTTTTGTATGTGTCAGAAGAATATTCAGTAGCAGGTCATCTCTGTGCTTGTGGTTGCGGTAGTAAAGTTATCACACCACTTGGACCTACTGAATGGACCTTTTCAGAGAGCAAAGGCAAAGCAACATTGGACCCTTCAATTGGTAATTGGCAACTTCCCTGTCGTTCACATTACTGGATTATAAATAGCAAAATAGAATGGTCTTATCAGTGGACTGATAAACAGATCAAAACCGGATGGAAAGCTGAAGAAAATAAACGAAAAAAATATTATAAAAGCAGAAGTAAAAAGCAGTCATTTATAACGAAGATTATTACCTGGCTCTACCACTAGCGCAAATATACAGCATAGCTTTACGTCGGGCGTATCTGTGCAATTGAAGGTTCCAACAGTGATATTGATTAAACCAGTAAAACAACAATTATTGTTTTTTTTGGTTTACTATCTTTATTCATTATTATATTAACTCTGTCCCCTTGACTTAGTATAACCATATCCGTTAGTTGTACTGTCCTGAATTTCAGCACCAGCGGACAGGTGTAATAATAAAAATCCTGTTATTTAACTAATGTTGGTTTTCCTTTTTCTTCAGCTTGTAAACAATAACAAAAATCCTGTTATTGGAAGCAGCCGATAAATGGTAGCTGTAAAAAACTGTGAAGAAAGGATTGCAAAGGTTTGATTCATTACGCTAATCTATGAAAATAATACAAGTCCCAATTTATTTGGTTGGTCAGGAAACCAGACGCCGGCGGCTACTCCTAAATTGGCTTCTAAAAAAGGAACACCCACGAAGGCTAGAAAGTTACTTCTTTAGTGATGAAGTAAATTTTGTTCTACTTGTCAACAATCGCCTAGCAAATGTAGCAATTGAGAAAAAACAAGTACTGTATATGGTTTTTAAATTCTCACGCTCTTTGCTTTTCGTTGATATATTTCCTTCTTTGGTAATAGATTTTTTTTAGACTTTAATTCCTGATAATCCATTTTTATTATAGGCGCTTCTTTTATTTCAATCATACTATCATCCGTTGCATTATGCTGTTTCATTTGATTCTCCTGAATTTTTATTGAAATTTCCCTTTCTAATTTTGAAACATCTTTTTTCAATTGAGCCAGCTCTTTTTCTTTTTCAAAGGGCTTTGAAACCACTTGCTGTAGCAGGGGAATGTTTTGCTCCAGTTCGTGCAAATTCTTTTGATATTTTTCTTTCAATGCTTCCACCCGGTCAATGGCATTCAAAAAATATCTTGTAGCGATTTTTGGGTTATCAATGTTGATATACCCCTGGTTCCATAAATACTTTATACCGGTCCCACTGCTTTCAGCATAATACATATTCTGATAACGATATTCAAATAAACCCTTGTCTTCATACGTTTCTTTTTGTCTGCGAATGAATAATTCAAAATCATAAAGGCTGCCGATTTTCATTGTATCGTTCTGATCGTTTTGAGGTTTCCAGGTTGCAGAAAGTTTAATAAGATAGATACCGATTGCTTCTGCATCAGCAGAATTGCAACCTTCCAGTAGTATCGGATTTAGTTTTGTTCCTTCTTTATCAAATTGTAACTGGTTTTTATAACCGCTTTCATCTTGTATTAGTTTACCCAATGTTAGTTGGGTGCTTTCTTTATCTCTTTGCAAATTCTCCAGTTGAAAGCCTGACCTCACTACTTCTTTATGATGGGCATTTTTAAGACTTTCCAATACGGCAATCTTCTTTTCCATTTTTGATTTTTCGAGGAGTGTTGTATCACCGGAAAGAATGGCGATATATTCTGAAAAATTCATTCCACTGTTTTCATCAATGGCACCTTCATCAATGGTTCTTACATTCAACTCGCAGTTCTTCATCTGACTGATAAAGGTTTGCTTATTTTTTAGTAGGTTAAACTTGTAATTATCCAATGATTGCTCAACAGCATAGATGTAGTTCTTTACTTTATTATCATATCTTTCTTTTGCCAGAATATTTCCCTGCCTTGCTCCTCTCCCATTTCTCTGCTCTAACTCGGATGGCTTCCAGGGAATATCCAGATGATGCATCCCGATAACCTTTTTTTGAACATTTAAACCTGTGCCAGCTTTTTCAGTACTGCCCAGTAGAATTCTGATTTCTCCATTATTCATTTTTCGGAATAATTCAGGCTTTTGCCTGTCTGCCCAATCATGTATGAAAGTGATGTGATGGACAGGAATTGCAAAGTCGCTGACTAACTTATCCTTTAAAGCATCATAAATATTGAAAGCATCGGGCTTAGGTGTGCCAATATCGCTGAAAATAATTTGTGTTCCTTTTTGCTGATTACTTAACTGATATAATTCCGCAACTTTCCTGGCACAAACATTTACTTTGTTGTTGGGATGGTCTTGGTAAATAAAAGGATTGATGAGCCGCATATCTGCCGCCATCTTTTTAGCGTAGTTAGTGGCAATCAGCATCCTTCCTTTGTCTTCTTCTTTTGTTAATGGCTGCCTGCCTATTAATTCTCCATCACCTGTTTTGGCAAATGCCATCAGGTTTTTAATAAATTCCTGTTGATCCGGCGTGGGTGGAATATTTACTAGTTGTTCATCCAATTCAGGCTTGTCTAAGTTGATGTGCCTGGCTGTTTTATAATCAGTAATTTCATTATAAAATAAAGCCAGTTCAGGTACTTTAATAAAATGACGGAAACGTTCTTTTGCAATAATTTCATTGGTAACAGAAAATTCAAAGTCAATCGTCTTTCTTGCAAACACAGCTGCCCATCCATCAAAATTTTCAATGCTTTGCCTTCTCATTTCATTTGGCCGGAGATATTTAAACAATAAATACATTTCTGTAAGGCTGTTGGATATTGGTGTGCCGGATAAAAAAGTAACACATAAATCGCTATTGAATTTTTCCTGCAGGGTTCTTACAGCAAACAACATGTTTAAAGCTTTTTGACTACCTGCCATATTCCCCAGTCCTGCGACTCTATCATGTCTTGTGGTAAAAGTGAGGTTCTTAAATTTATGGGATTCATCTAGAAAAAAATGATCGATCCCTAAGTCTTTAAAGCTGATGCCTGCATCTTTCTTTTGTTCAATATCGCTGAGAACAGAATTCAGTTTTATCTGCAAATTATTCTTTCTTATTTCCAGCCCTTTCAGCATTCGCCTTGATACCTCACCACCCATATCTTTCAGGGTATAAAGGTCTTTTTCTACATGATCCAGTTCGGTTTGAAATATCTCTCTTTGTATTTCCGGGCTCTGTGGTATTTTACCAAACTGATCATGTGTTACAATAATGCAGTCCCAATTATTG
>DATCFT010000020.1:0-67393 GCA_036509335.1 Hanamia sp. | reverse complement strand
AACCTGTTTGGAAAACCATTAGCAAATGGGACAGTTACACTAATACCTTCTAATGGCGGTAATTTATTAAGCAGCGTATCGGATAATAAAGGCCTGTTTTATTTTTCGAACCTTATTTTTACTGATACAACTCATTTTGTTTTGAACGCCACAAATTTTAAAGGGCGCAATTCGACTAAGATCACTTTTTTTAATAAAAGCGATGAGCCTGCAATATCTGCAATACAAATCCCCGTTTTTGAAACGGTGAAAGATACAGGTATGTCCGTCTATCTTGATAACGCCAAAAAAGCTCAGGAAGAATTTAGCCATTTTAAAGGCAAATTACTGAAACCGGTAATAGTAAAAGGCAAATTGCCTTTGGACAACCAATACCGGACGCAAAGCCTGGCGGGAGCAGGTAATGCCGACCAGGTAATGCATGCGGATGAAATTGAAAGGATAGGTGGACAATTATCAACAAGTTTAAATGGGAGATTACGTGGTGTTGGATTTTCTAATGGCACTCCTTATTTGAAGTCACCTCCTGGTGATGGCCCTATGGAAGTGGTTATAGACGGAGTAGAATGGAACTCAGGAAGTGGTGGTAAGGGGCCGGGACTATTTAATATTGATGTAATCCCTTCATCCCAGGTAGAAACAGTAGAAGTATTAAAATATGCCAGCGCCAGTATATATGGAATGGGTGGCGGAAACGGCGTTTTAATTATTACCACCAAAACGGCCGATGATATGTCTAAGGATATTGTATCTGTTGGAGTTTTACCTATTGCACCTATGGGGTTTTACAAAGCAAGAAAATTTTATTCGCCAAGATATGATTATATCAATGAAAACTCAGAACAGCCCGATCTGCGCTCTACTATTTACTGGAACCCGGAAATAAAAACCGGTAAAGATGGCAACGCTTCGTTTGATTATTATAATGCCGATGGTACAGGTACCTACAAAGTAATCATTGAAGGTATTGATGATTACGGCAATATTGGAAGGTTGGTGTATAGGTATAAAGTGGAATAAAATAGATGATGCTATTCTCACAATTTACCATAAAAAATAAAACTTAAATTCAAGGAATGATTTTAAAAAAATCTAAACAACCATCTTTTGGTAATGAACGTTCATTAATTATATTGTTGAGTTTCTTTGGGGAATTTCCATGGTATTTTAATTACTTTCTTCACTCCTGTCGATATAATCCGGCTATTAATTTTTGCATCATCACAGACAATGATAAAATTCCGAATAAACCAGAAAATGTTTCTTTGATAACCATCACAAAAAAACAATTTAAAAACCTGGCTACTAAAAAACTCGGATTTTCAGCCGCATTAATCCAAGGGTACAAAATCTGCGATTTTCGGCCTTCACTGGGCTATTTATTTCCGGAACTTATAAAAGGATATGAATTTTGGGGATATGGCGATATTGATATGATGTATGGCGATTTAAGAAAATTTCTAACGACTGAAATACTGGATAATTATGATGTTTTCAGTTTCAGACCCGAATACATGACCGGCTCTTTTACGGTTCTCCGGAATACGAAAAAAATCAATACTTTATTTATGCAAAGCAGGGATTATAAAACCGTTTTATCTCAAGGTGAATATTTCAATTTTGATGAATGCAATTTTATATTCTCACCATTACAGGATGAAATTCCGATAGATGAAATCCCCTGCCAGATAGAAAGCTTTACGCATGTTGTAAGAAAAAAAGAAAAAGAGAAATATTTAAGAGGTTATTTCGATTTTAATTTGGTAGAGGGATCTGCTGGAAAAGTAAAATGGAGAAACGGGAAAATCATATACATGAATCAATTCGAAGCAATCTTATACCATTTCCTCAAATTTAAAGACCGTTGCAAACACAATGCACGATTAATTCCAAAAAATAAAAATGAAATAATTTGTTTTAGCCAAAATAATATTTATAAAAGAAAACTTACATGAAGCATAAAATTGGAATAATAACCTATTACCTCGGAAATATGCCCTGGTATTTTTCTTATTTCCTTCATTCATGCAGATATAATCCTACAATAGATTTTATCATCATAACCGATGGTGTAGTAGAGCGAAATGATATTCCCCCAAATGTTTTCATTCATAAAAAAAGCATAGATAAATTTAAAAACATAGCAGCAAAAAAACTTGGTTTTGAAGTTAGCGTCATGCATCCCTATAAGCTCTGCGACCTTAAGCCTGCTTACGGTTTTCTTTTTCCTGAAATGCTTAAAAGCTATGATTTTTGGGGGCATGGTGATATTGATGTAATGTATGGAAATATCCGCGATTTTATGACAGATGAAATTTTAGATAACTATGATGTTATCAGCAGCAGGCATGATTATGTTGCGGGGACTTTTAGCTTGTATAAAAATACAGATCAGATGAACAAGCTATTTATGCAAAGTAAGGATTACAAAAAAGTGTTTACCAATCCTGAACATTTTTGTTTTGATGAATGCAGTAATTTATTTAATGAATTAGATAACGGAGCATCCATTTTTGACTTTCCTGAAGCCGTTCAAAGCATGACTTACGTGGTAAAAAAGGCTGAGTCAGAAGAGAAGCTCAAAGCTTTTTTCGACTTTATAATTGTGGAAGGAGTTCCCGGGAAAATTAAATGGGAAAAGGGGAAAATTATTTATAAAAACAAATTTGAAGCTATGTACTACAATTTAATAAGATTCAAGAAAGAATGTGTGCGTCCAAAAAAATTGAGGCCAATCCAGGATACAATATATTTTACTCCCAAAAGAATTATTACAAAGAAAAAAATTGAAATTCCCTCTTTATAAGCAACTTGACGCAATGGACTGCGGCCCCACCTGCCTTCGCATGGTAGCAAAATACTATGGCCGTTCTGTTTCTCTTGATCATCTTCGCAATAAATCCCAATATGGAAAGCAAGGTGTATCTATGCTCGGTCTTGCAGATGCTGCAGAGAGTATCGGGTTAAAATCGGTGGGGGCAAAAATATCTTTTG
The DNA here is from genome assembly GCA_036509335.1 of Hanamia sp. Classification (GTDB taxonomy): domain Bacteria; phylum Bacteroidota; class Bacteroidia; order Chitinophagales; family Chitinophagaceae; genus Ginsengibacter. Next base: position 64,399 of record DATCFT010000020.1, on the reverse strand, counting down.
AGCAATTAGTGAATGATGCGCCATTGCCGGCAATTTTACATTGGGATCAATATCATTTTGTGGTACTAACTCCCGCTTCCAGAAAAAATAAATTAGTCATTGCAAGCCCTGCAAAGGGACTGATTAAATTACAAAAAGAAGATTTTATAAAACGCTGGATTTCGAAAATGGAGCGGAAAAAGGAATCAGACTTTTTGCTAAGCAGTGTACTATAAATATAGCTAATATTTACTTGTATCTACACAAAACTGCTGTTTGTGTAATAAACATATAGATTTAAACAGGGTTTCCTAATTTAGAATTATAATAGTTATTCAAAGTCAAAATTTATGATTATGAAAATAATATCAAAATTATCCCTTGTTGGCAATTAACGGGAAAAAGAATGAAATGCAGGCATTAGACGATTGTTACCTCGCTGAGAAAAAAGATTATGATTTTTTTGCAAAAGAATATCCTATGAATGGCGAGCTAACAAAACAAGGAAATAAAATAGAAGCAATGGAAAAATGGTGTAAAGAAGTGGATATCAATTTTACGCCAACAATTTTTATTAATAACAATCAACTGCCCGATGCATATAGCATTGAGGATTTACAATATTTTCTTTTGGAATAGTTCCCCGAAAGGAAATGCCCAATGGAACTAACCTGCGAAGTACAAGCAGGAAGTTGGACAACCAAAGCCTTTGAAGTTAAAAGCTATAGGCAAAACAATTTTTAGTAACATTAAAATTTAAACAAAATGAAAACAAAAAAAATGAGCCTTGCCGATGTGCAAGGGAAACTCAGCAGGGCTGAGATGAAGAATATTATAGCGGGAAGTGGTGGGTGTACAATTCCATGTTCATGTAATGGTGTGCCCCAAGGTAATGTTTGTTCAGTACAAGAATGTTGGGACCTGTGCCCCTAAATGGCCTTTTTAAATAAATAACCATAAAATTATAATTTTATGGTTATTTATAATATTATTTTAGATAATTTTTAATAAACTAAATGCTTAATTATAATATTTTGTTCTTGTAATTAAATTATTCAAAATTATAAAGCAACAAATTAAACCAATAGGCTAAGGATTATTATTTAAAATATTTACATTCTCTGAGAAAATAATATTAGTTAGGACAATAGAATAATGAGATTATATAAAGAAAAGTAATTTTTAAAATACAAATTTATGAAAACGCCACTATTGACCATGTGTCTGCTGCTTATCTTTTTTAAAGCAAGTGCACAACAGAATGTAAAGATTTCCATTACGAATCCGATTGCAAAAGATGGAACAGAGATCTTTTTTTGCAGATCAATTAATGGAGATCCTTCCAATTATGTGGTAATGTATGATAAAGCTATTTTTGAACACGGTAATGCTTTGAAAACATTTAAAATAAATTCTCCAATGTTCATAATGATTGCCGACAATCCATTTATGCCAAAAATACGCCTTGTCGTTTGTAAAGGAGATTCAATTCATATCCAGGTCAATCAGGATACTGTTGCAAATACTACAAGTATTCGTTTTGCAGGAAACAATTCTATGGGATGTCAGAATTATTATAACAATGCTTTATTTTTAGGTAGTAAAACCTCTGATCAGGTTAATGATGTTTTGAAAACAACTACCAACCTAAAAGATGCAATTGATAAAACAGAGAATTTAAAAGTTGATTTATTTTCTTCCATGGACAGCCTTTATAGTAAAAACGAAATTTCTGCCGATTATTATCATTATGTAAAATTAGAAGGAGATGCAGAATTCCTTAATGCTGTATTGAGAATAGCTTTTTTCATGATTCAAAATTCGAAAAATGAAAAATTTAAATTACCAGTGAATGCCCTTAAGGCCCTGGAAAAATTTTATTGCGAAAAATACGATCCATTTTCCGAGAAATACAGAAATGTAAATTACAGAAATGCAAATGCAAGACGCAAATGTAATCTGATTGCAGACGGAGTATTAAATAAAACTAAGCTTATATATCTTGGACTTTGGGACAATGATGATACAGTTTATCATTATGCCCCAAAAGGTATCCAGGAAAGAATGTTTGCAACTGAATTGATTTTTATGCAAAAATTTGGAATGATAAATAATTCAGATGCAGAAAAAAAATATGAAAAATTAAAACAAGCATTTCCTAATAGTATTTTTCTGCCTGTTATTGAAAGTTCTTTTGATAAAGATATTAGTAAAATACCCCAATTTGCATTTGGCACCTACAATACAACATCAAAAAAATTTGATTATATAGGTAAAGATTCACTTACCACATTTCCGTCATTTATTAAAAAACATTTCCCGAATAAATCTGTACTGATTGACATGTGGGCAACTTACTGCTCACCATGCAAAACAGAGTTTGCTTACGCAAAGGACGTTCAAACATTTCTTAAAAACCATGGAATAGATTTGCTCTATTTCTCAATAGATAACAAGAATAATGCATCGGGTTGGATAAATGACATAGGTAATTTTAGTCTTAATGGGTATCATTATTTTGCTACTGATTTTGTTAGTGATTACCTCAGAAGCTACCTGGGCCAAACATTATCAATACCTCATTATCTACTTTTTAATAAAAGAGGGGAATTGGTTGATGGTGATTTACCAAGGCCTTCAGAAAAAGGAATATTTTATTCGACTATACTCGATAAATTAAAAAAGTAGTTACTTCTTTTTTTGTAGTTCTTAATAACGACACAATATGATTCTTGTGTCGTTATTAAAAACTAAACAAGTTATGAGGATTCCTCTTTAACACTTGTAACTGAATTTTTTTCAGGGCAATTATTGTCGCAATTTAAATCAGGGATTCTCCCTTAGATTCTACTCTAAATATGGAAGCTAAAAATCTTTCGTCAAATCCCATTAAAAATTGAAAAGCCCTTAGAGGGAATAAAGAATTAGAAAGCAAAAATAATTTTTACAATGCGAAATCAAACGAAAGACTATGGTCATAAACTTGTAAGTCATTTAATGGAAATAAAAGGTAATGCAATATCCAAAAAGATATTTAAAGAGCATTAGATGGTTGGCATTTGGCAGATAAAAAAATATTAACTTTTTATCCTATAATGGAGTATTCAAAAGATAATACTTAGTCGAATTTGGATAAGAAATTGATTGAAACATTCAGATGATATTTACAAAATCATTTTAGTAAAATGGCTTTCTGATAAGTTTCTAATAAATGAATTTTTTAAAAAATATTATTTCTTAACCTTCAGCTATTATTTCTTATTAATAATAACAAAACCTAATTGATTTGAAATTTATCCAAACTCTTTCTATAAATAATGGCCCTTTTAACAATAGCTTTGGTTGGGCAGCCCCCGAATATCATTTGATGAGTTGGGCTTTAAGTTGTTTGCAATTGCAAAAAATATATCAACGGGTAGAACTCTATTCAAACAGTAATGCTGCAAAAATATTAATAGATACCCTTGAACTTCCATACCATAAAGTAAATGTAACCCATGATAACATTAACTCTGCACATGAAAACCTTTGGGCCCTGCCAAAACTATTTACCTATTCATTACAGAAAGAACCTTTTCTTCATATTGATGGAGATGTATTCTTGTTTAGCAGGCTTCCTGAAGTTTTATTAAGTAGCGGATTAATTGCCCAAAATGTTGAAGAAGCAACTAATTACTATGCTCAAACACAAAAGGAATTAATGGCTCATTTTAATTACTTCCCTAATTGTGTTGAAAATGATTTTAAAAATGATATACCGATCAAAGCAGTTAATGCGGGTATTTTGGGAGGAAATAATATTGATTTTATAAAAGAATATACAGATTTAGCTTTCAGGTATATTAATAAAAATGTTCAGCATTTTTCCAACATTAATGTGGATCGTTTTAATGTTTTTTTTGAGCAGCATTTATTTTACAGCCTTGCAAAAGAAAAGAATATTCCCATCGAAGTTCTGATACACCTTACGATCAAAGATAACCAGTACATGCATCTGGGCGATATTCATGAAGCGCCTTGTAAGAGAAGCTATCTTCATTTTTTAGGTCAATACAAAAAGGATGAATTTACATGCCGGTTTATGGCCGCTAAATTAAGACAACTATATCCGGAATATTACTACAGAATTATATCTCTTTTTAAAAGTAAAGGTACTCCAATCTCCTCCAATTTATACATTGATGAAAAGTTTGTGACAATAAGTGATTACATAGATTTTTCAGGAAAAGCAAAGAAACGCTTTATTGATTGTTCAATTGTTGAAAATGAAAAAAAATCAAATTTTATTGTAGTTGGAGAAGAGAAAATAAAGACTCTTGTGCTCTTGAAAAATATCATTAATGAAATAAAAGAATATAATGATTTTTCAAAAATCGAAATTGAGAATGATTTTAATTGCTTTTCTAAAAATTTACTGAAGTTATTAAGACATCGCAGTTTAAATGAAGAATATATTTATGGGAGAGATTTGTCGGCAGTAAATTGGTATTGTGAACTCTTTGGCAATGAATCAGAAATAGAAAATAAAATTATAAGTAAATGTGATGAAACAAACATAATTACTTCAACCTTTAATTGGGCCGGATTGTGGAATAAGTATACCCGTGTTGGAGTTAAATATTATGAAGAACTGGAACTCAACCCCGATGAGTTTTGCAATATGGTGGTGCCAGAAATATTTGGAGATGGATTTTCATTACAGGATATAGATGAAATGGAGAAAATTATTTTAGACCATTTAACATGCCCATTATCTATCAATACGTTATTTGAGATAATGTTAGATTATGTGGAAGACGATATTATTAAGAATCATTTAGGAGAATACAAGGAATTAGTAATTGTAATGCTCAAACAATTGGTTTTAAAAAAAGCAATTAAGCCATTCAAAAATATTTCAAATCAAAGTGATTAAATCTTTCCCTCTTTATAAACAACTTGATGCAATGGATTGCGGCCCCACCTGCCTGCGCATGGTGGCAAAGTATTATGGCCGTTCTATATCGTTGGATCATCTTCGCAATAAATCGCAATATGGAAAACAAGGTGTGTCTATGCTCAGCCTGGCAGATGCTGCAGAGAGCATAGGGTTAAAATCCGTTGGAGCAAAAATTTCTTTTGAACAATTGGTGAATGATGCACCATTGCCGGCAATTTTACATTGGGATCAATATCACTTTGTGGTACTAACTCCTACCTCCACTAAAAATAAATTAATCATAGCCGATCCTGCAAAAGGAATGATCAAACTGAATAAAGAAGAATTTATTAATCGTTGGGTGTCCACAAATGACAATGGAGCCGACAAAGGAATTAGTTTGTTGCTGGAAAGCACCCCATTATTTCAACAAATGGATTTTTCTGATGATCCGGAAATGGAGAAAAGAAAGATCGGATGGGATTTTTTATTGGGTTATTTAAAAGATCACAAAGCCTATTTTTTTCAAATATTGCTTGGCGTAATTATCGGCAGCGCCATACAACTTGTGTTCCCTTATCTTACCCAAAGTATTGTAGATACAGGCATCAATACGCAAAACCTTAATTTTATAGAAATTGTTTTGGCGGCTCAATTGATGTTGTTATTTTCTCAAACTGTGGTGGAGTTTATCCGCAGCCGTATCCTGCTGCACATCAGCATACGAATTAATATTTCATTGCTTTCCGGCTTTTGGTCTAAACTGCTAAAATTGCCCATTCAGTTTTTTGACAGCAAACATCCTGGCGACATTATTCAGCGCATTGGCGACCATCAACGCATTGAGAGTTTTTTAACAGGGACTGCCCTGAATACTTTCTTCTCGATGTTTACCCTTGTCATTTTTTCTTTTGTTTTATGGAGTTATAATCTCACAGTATTTACCATTTTTATTGTTGGAAGTATTTTATACCTGCTTTGGATACGATTTTTCCTGAAGTATCGTCGTAAATTAGATTATCAAAGATTTGCCATTGCTTCCCGCGAAAATAATGCCACCATGCAATTGGTGTATGGCATGCAGGAAATAAAATTGAACAATGCAGAAAATACCTATCGCTGGGCATGGGAAGGTTTGCAGGCAGGCCTGTTTAAACTCAACTTTAAAAATTTATCACTTACCCAATATCAACAGATAGGTGCATTCTTTATCAACCAGGGCAAAAATATTTTCATCACTTTTATTGTTGCAAAACTGGTAATTGAGGGACAACTTACACTCGGTATGATGCTTGCTATCCAATATATTATCGGCCAACTAAACAGCCCAATCGATCAGTTAATAGGATTTACACAGGAAGCTCAGTATGCTAAAATTTCTTTAGAACGTTTAAATGATATTCATGCATTGGAAGATGAAGAACCGGTGTATAAAGAGTTTAATCATTTTTTACCCGAAGATCATACCATTTTAATAAAAGATCTTTCCTTCAGGTACCAGGGTGCAGGCAATGAACCGGTGCTTAAAAATATCAATCTTAAAATTCCAGCCGGTAAAGTAACGGCCATTGTAGGCATGAGCGGAAGTGGAAAAACTACATTGATAAAATTGTTACTGAGATTTTACGAAAGCTACAAAGGAGATATTTACATGGGCGCAGCAAACTTCAAAACTATAAGCCCAAAGTACTGGCGTAGTGTATGTGGCGCTGTGATGCAGGATAACTTTATTTTTAATGGCAACATTCGCAAAAACATTACTGTTACTGATGATAAAACAGACAACGAGCGACTGCTAAACGCCTGTAGAACTGCTAACATTCTTTCTTTCATCGAGTCATTGCCATTGGGATTTTATACGAAACTGGGAGCCGAAGGGAATGGAATAAGCGGGGGACAAAAACAAAGACTATCCATTGCAAGAGCAGTTTACAAAAATCCTGAATTCATTTTTTTTGATGAAGCTACCAATTCATTAGACGCCCACAATGAAAAGGTAATATTGGAAAATCTGCAGGAATTTTTTAAAAACCGAACCGTAATTATTGTGGCCCATCGCCTGAGCACGGTAAAAAATGCGGACAAAATCGTAATGATGGATAACGGAGAAATCGTTGAAGAAGGTACACATACAGAGCTTACTTTACTGAAAGGTAAATATTATGAGCTGGTAAAAAATCAATTGGAATTAGGGAATTGAGGCGCCCAACTCCTCTTCATCCCGATCACTATCGGAAGATAGAGAAAAGCCGTATAAAAAAATAATGGTAACATGGAAACTGAAAAATCAATGGTAACAGATAATCTTAAGTCCCCTTCAGGAGATTTAGGGGTAAATACTTTTGCAGAACACGGAAACGAAATAGAAGAAATTATTTCTAATAAACCGCCTTATATAGTACGTTGGGGTACGGTTTATTTTTTTTTATTGTTGTTAATGCTTGGGCTAATAAGCTGGTTTATAAAATATCCGGATATAGTTATAGCAAGCGCTGCATTAAACAGCGTGAATGCCCCACAGGAGGTGATTACCAGAACGGACGGTAAACTGACTCAAATTTTAATAAAAGAAAATGAAAAAGTAAATAAAGGCGAAATATTGGGCTATATGGAAAGTATAGCCAATCCTCAATCGGTAAGGGAGCTAAGCCAACGGATAGATTCAATCAACGATCTTATCAGCCAAAACCATACGGATGAAATTGTCCATTTTTTCCCTTCAAACTCCTCCCAAGGAGGAGGAAGGGTGGAGGAATTAGGAGAACTACAGGATTCTTATCAAACTTTTATTCAGGCATTCATCACTTTCAGGGATTTCATCAGCAATGGTTTTTACTTAAAAAAGAAAAAAATGCTGGCTATTGATATGCTAAATTTACAAAAGCTGCACGCGATTTTACTGAATCAAAAATCGTTAATGCAACAAGACCTCGCATTAAGCGATGAAACTTTTTCAGCTAATAAAACACTTGCAAATCAAAAAGTAATTTCTGCTTTCGATTTTCGCGATGAAGAGAGTAAACTCATAGGGAAGCAATTGTCACTGCCACAAATCAACGCTTCAATAGTTGCCAATGAAGGCAATCAAAACGATAAGCTGCAAGAAATAGCTGAATTAGAAAATCAAATTGTTGCTGAGAAAAATACTTTTGTGCAGGCTTTACAAACGATTAAAAGCCAGATACAGGCGTGGGAGTATAAGTATGTATTAATAGCTCCTGTTTCGGGAATAATTTCTTTCACGGGCTTCTTCCAGGAAAATCAGGAAATGAAAGCAGGGCAATTATTGTTTTATGTACAGCCTGAGAATACTTCTTATTATGTAGAAACCCTGATCCCTCAATATAATTCCGGTAAAGTAAAAAAAGGTCAAAAGGTTTTATTAAAATTTCAGGCATATCCTTTTGAACAGTTCGGAGCGGTTTTAGGGAAAATTGATTATATAAAAACCGTGCCTGCAGATAGCGGTTATCTGGCAAAAATAATTTTGCCGCAAGGCCTCATTACCAATTATAAAAGGCGTTTACAATATCGCAATGGAATGATTGCAGAAGCGGATATTATCACTCAGGATATGCGTTTGATGGATAGGTTATATAACAATGCAAAAAAACAGTATGAAAGGTAGATACATTTTAAAGCTATTATAATCCAGAGGATAAAACCGGTGAGTTTTTTAAGCTGAATCATTCGCTGTAATGACGTTAATGGGGGATTGTCACGTTGCCGATTGTCCTCCATTAAAGCGAAAAGCATCCTGAACAGTTCCCCGCAATGACGTGTTAAGTTATCACTACAGTTATCGGGGTTTCCGTCAGGTTCTTTTGCAAAATGATAATTTAATAACAGGAAAGCTCTCCGAGACACTTTGCAATTGATATACATAAATCAGCCCTTTTAAGACTAAAATAATTTACGGTTTTACCCCCTGAGCAATAAATACAGATAGTTTAATGATTTTTTGCAAATTCCTAAAATGTCTTTACATTTGATTATCTTAATAACTAAGATACTTTTTAATAAAGATTAAATTAAATAAAAGTGGAAAATTTGAAAGACAAAAAAGGGGCATTCGCCCCCGTCATTACACTGATGCTTATGGCGCCATTGCTTACTGAAATATTACCAGGTGCAACCCGCTTCAGTTCGATATTCGTTCTACCTATCGAAATGACTGTGTGGGGTGGCGGGGTATTACTTATTCGTTACGCAGTAAGACGCTGGAAATTGGGATGGCTCAGCATGCTGCTCATGGCTGTTGGGTTGGCAATAGCGGAAGAATGCCTTATTCAGCAAACCTCGCTTGCGCCAATGGTTATAAAACTTAAGGGCGAAACTTATGCACGGGCATTCGGGGTTAATTATGTATATTTTTTGTGGGCGATTATTTATGAACCTGCATTTGTAGTTTTTCTTTCTGTTTATTTGGTTGAGCTTATTTTTCCTGACCGAAAAGATAGTATGTGGATAAGCAGGGGAGGGATGTTTGCCGTTATCCCGCTTTTTTTGATTGGCAGTTTCCTGGCCTGGTTTACCTGGACACAAATTGCCAGGGTAAAAGTATTTCATTTACAGGCATATAATCCCCCGTTAATCCAAATTATTATAGCTCTTGCAGCTATTTGTATTTTGATTTTTATTGCAACAAGAACTTTAAAAAATAAACAGATTAACCAATCCACTTCAATAAAGCCCCTATCGTCTTTAATAATGGGAATATCAGGGGCCATCTGGGCTATTCTATTATATGGTATTGTGCTTTTAGGTTTTGGTATCGCACCGCATTTTCCTCCGCTTGTGGCCATTGCAGGTGGTGTAATCCTGTTAGCAGCGTTACCGATTGCTATTTTGCCGCGCTTTACAGCCAGCCCTTTTTGGACTGTCATCCATCAATATGGCTTAGTTTGCGGAACGATAATTGGTTCTATGCTTGCCGGGCAGATTGGCTTTATAGATACTACAGGCCCGGATTTATATTTTAAAATTATTACTAACCTAATTGCTATAATATTGCTGGTAATTCTGGGATTCAAAGTGAAAGGAAGGGCGAAGGCTAGTTAGATTTTTCTCTTTAATTGCCATCATAATCAATTTAAATTCCGATATATGCCATCTCAAAATGAAATCCCCACCGAAGTGTATGATTTAATGTGGGAGATACGCAAATTCACCCGTTCTACATTAATGCTGCAGCAAATAATTGCTGAAAAGGCAGGGCTATACGTTACTGATGCGGAATGTATTGATTTTTTAATGGAGATGGGTCCTTCCACTGCCGGGGATTTAGCGAAGGCAACCAGGCTTACTACGGGAGCAATTACGAATGTGATTGACCGCCTTGAACGTGCAGGTTTTGTCAAGCGCAGCCATGACCCGAAAGACAGGCGTAAAGTGGTTGTATCCTATATCCCTAAGAAGAAAACGGGTATGGATGTGCATTATGCGTCACTTGCAATGTCAGTGCGGCAAAGTTTATCCGCTTATTCAAAAAAGGATCTTGATTTATTGATAAAACATACTAGTGAACTCACTAAAATTTACCAGGCGCAGGTAAAAGAATTGGGAAGTTATAAAAAGAATTCAAAGTAATGGTGAAGGAAAGCTTCTTGCAGGATTCACTATTCTTTTTTCTAAGAAGCTGTTTTATTAATGACTCTATATATTATAAAGTTTTCTTTTGCTACCTATACTTTAAAAAATTGTTACTCTCATCTGCATCCATAAAAATACCTGAAATCAATTGAGCTGATTCTATTGGCTTTCCGGTCTTAACGTCAATGGTTACCTGCTTTTTATCCATGGCCCATATCGCAGGAGACTGATGAATGGTTTGTTTACTGCCGTCTTTAAAATTTAATTGCAGATCTACAGGAACCGGAAATCCGCCTATATTTTGAATAGCTACCTGGCATCCGCCTTTTGTTTCATGGATATAATCAATCGCGACATCTATGTAATTATGACTAAAGAACCATGCGTTCCAGAACCAGTTAAGGTTTTCGCCGGAGACAGTATTGAAAGTATAGAAAAAATCCCAGGGAACCGGGTGCCTGCCATGCCAGTGATCCATAAAAGTATGGAGGCACTTCCGGAACAAATCATCTCCCAGCATATCTTTCAGCGCCAGGTAACCTAAAGATGGCTTGCCATAATTGTTACTCCCAAATCCCCGCTGGGAAAGGCTATAGCCGGGAGTTATTATCGGGAGATCTTCATCTGCATCTCCATCATGTATCCAGTTTGCCACTCTGAATTTTTTATAAAATTCATCTGCAGAATCTTTCGGCATCACAGAACGGTTGAATAATAATTCAAAGGTGGTTGCCCATCCTTCATCCATAAACCCAAAACGCGCCTCATTAGTGCCCATATAAAACGGGAACCATGTATGTGAAATTTCATGCGCCGCCACCAGGCGTGAAAAAGTGAAATCAGGATAGGATTCATCATTGGCCATCATCGGGTATTCCATTCCTGCATATCCCTGAAAAACGGTCATTTTAGGATAGGGGTAGGCAACGCCGGGCCATTTGCCAGATAAAAAACGCAGCGCACTTTGTCCGAAAGAAACCATCTGGTGATAATCTCCGGCGGTATCGTTATAAGCTGCCTGGATACTTGCCCGACGATTGATTTTTTCATCTACTATTACACTCGATGCGTCCCACACATAATGGTCACTCAATCCCAGGGCCATGTCTGAAATATCATTAAAGGCAAATGTCCAGGTATTCATACCATTTTGTTTGGTGATATTTTTTGAAGCAAGATCAGCAGCCGTTACAATATGTATTACATCGTCTGTTTTCATAGATTCGTTCAAACGCTGTAAATAAGCGGGTTGCAGCACTTCATTACCATTGAGCAAATTTCCAGTAGCCCAAACAATATAGTTCTCCGGTACTTTTACGTGGAGCACATAATCATTAAAATCATTGTAAAAATTAAATATATCTGTATGATCATAAGTATCCCATCCGTTATAATCGTCGTAAACGGCTACTCTCGGGTAGAAGTAAGCGAGAAAATAAGTGGTAGCATCTATCATTCCTTCTCTTTTGCTTTTCAGGGAGATCTCGTAGTGCCAGCCGAAACCTACTTTTACTGAATCATGCGGCAATAAAGGTTTTGTCAAACGCGCAAATTGAATGGTTGGTGAATTATCTTTGTTATGCCATTGCTCTTTCTCGCCATCTATAGCAAATGAATCTACATGTACTCCGTCCGTTAGAAAATCCGCAGGAGCGGTACCTAACCTTGGTGCTCCGGGCTTATGTATGTTTTGTATGAATTTGAAAACCAATTCGTGTAAAGTATCGGGGCTGTTATTTATATAAGTGATTTGCTCGGTGCCTTTTATATTCCTGTTGGGAGGTAAGGCAGTCATTGTAATTGTATAATGCGCGGTATTTTGCCAATATTTTATTCCAGGCCATCCGTCATTGGACCTTGTCGTATTTTTATAAGCTTTTTTTATGTTGCGCGGCCAATAAAGAGTTTGAGCGCTTAAGTTAAACGCAAAGGCTATGAAGATTAATAAGAGAAAAATTCGTTTCATATTTTTTTTTTAATTTTTTAAAATTGTAATTACAACAAAGTGAATCGCATTCATGTGAGCACTCTTACTCAACCTCAAAAATTAATTTTTTAAAATGAAATTCGTTATCAATACTTTTCATTGCATTTTATGAATTAAAAAACTATTTGCCATTTGATTTTTATTTTATTAAAATGTTTGAAAGAAAATACGTAAAAATATCTGCTACAAAAAACAGAAATCGGGCAAATTCATTTGTTTACTGACCTGCTGGCTTTTTAATTTTCTTTTGGCTTAAATCCTTCTTTCAAAGTAACTGTCCTGTTAAAAACAAGCGCTCCGGGTTTGGAATCTTTATCAATACAGAAATATCCATTGCGTATAAATTGAAAGTGGGCACCGGTTTCAGCATGTTGAAGATGTGGTTCGATAAATGCATTTTTAATAATGTGCAGCGAATCCGGATTCATGTATTCTTTAAAGTCTCCTTCTTCGGCAGACGGGTTTTCTACCTTGAACAATCGTTCGTACAATCTTACTTCTGCAGTAGCAGCGTCCCTCGCATTGAGCCAGTGCATGGTCCCTTTTACTTTTAAAGTACTCGTATCATGATGACTTTTACTTTCAGGAATATAAGTGCAATGGATCTCTGTTATATTTCCGGTATCATCTTTTTTGAAACTTTCGCAGCGGATAATGTAAGCGCTTTTTAAACGCACCATTTGGCCTGGTGCCAGGCGGAACCATTTCTTTACAGGCACTTCCATAAAATCTTCTTTCTCTATCCACAGTTCTTTTGAGAAGGTGATGGTTCTTACATTTTCAGGATCATTGGGAAGATTTTCTGTTGTTAATTCTTCTGCTTTATTTTCTTCATAATTATCTATTATAAGTTTTACCGGGTTCAAAACGGCCATCACCCGATTAGCAGTTTCGTTTAATTCTTCCCTGATACAAAATTCCAGGAGACTGATGTCAATCATGTTGTCTCTTTTGGCAACACCTATTTTTTCGCAAAAGGTGCGGATACTGGAAGACGTATAACCTTTTCTTCTGAAACCAGAGAGAGTAGGCATACGCGGGTCGTCCCATCCGGAAACAAAACCTTCATTTACGAGTTGCAATAATCTTCGTTTACTCATGACCGTATAAGTCATGTTGAGCCGCGCAAATTCATATTGGCGCGAAGGGAAGATTTCCAATTTCTCAATAAACCAATTGTACAGCTCACGATGAGATACGAATTCCAGGGTACAGATGCTATGAGTAACATTTTCAATGCTGTCGCTTTGCCCGTGGGCAAAATCGTACATCGGATAAATACACCATTTATCTCCTGTGCGATGATGATGCGCATGTTTAATGCGGTACATGATCGGATCGCGCATCAGCATATTGATATGAGACATATCAATTTTTGCGCGCAATACTTTTTCACCATCTTTATATTTTCCGTTTTTCATTTCTTCAAAAAGACGGAGGTTTTCTTCCACATTTCTGTTGCGGTATTCATTCTCTTTTCCAGGTTCGGTAGGCGTTCCTTTTTCTGCGGCAATTTTTTCAGAACTGCTGTCGTCCACATAAGCGAGTTCTTTATTGATCAGCTTTACAGCGAATGAATATAATTGATCAAAATAATCACTTGCGTAAAATTCACTGATCCATTTGAAGCCGAGCCATTTAATATCTTCTTTAATGCTGTCCACATATTCAGTATCTTCAGTTACAGGATTGGTATCATCAAAGCGCAGGTTGGTAGCGCCATTGTATTTCTCAGCCAATCCAAAATTCAGGCAAATACTTTTTGCATGGCCAATGTGCAGATAGCCATTCGGCTCTGGCGGAAAGCGCGTTAATATACTATTGTATTTCCTTTTACTAAGATCTTCTTCAATTATTTCTTCTATAAAATTGAGGCTTTTTCCCTCTCCGGCCTCTTTGGAACTCTCTGATTCAGAAGATTCGTTATTACTATTTATATTTCCTGACATTTTTTAATTTTTTTTATTCGTAAATCATCAACGTTCAACCTTAAATTTTTTTTCTGCAACAAAAAAATGAAAATTCTGATTATTTATTTATTTACTGCCAATACATTTTTAGATTTTTACATTCAATCAATCGTCCAGGCTGTGGAAGAAAGCGTCACAACTGGTGTAATCCTGAACCATCCACTTTCAGCCATAGCACCTGTGTCCTAATGAGCAGATTGCCACGTCGCTATTTAGAATTATGTAAACTGATTAAAACCAGCATAGCTCCTCGCAATGACGTACACAATGGGCTTTAGACCATCAACTTTCACTCCATACTCTCCGCAATCAATTCCGCCAGATCTATCACCTTTACATTCTCTTCCTGCCCGTTAGATTTTACTCCATCGGTTAGCATTGTCATACAGAAAGGACAATTAGATGCAATGATCTTTGCCCCCGTTTCTATAGCTTCACTTGTTCTTTCTTCATTGATTCTGCGCTTGCCCTTTTCTTCTTCCTTAAATACCTGTGCGCCACCCGCTCCACAGCATAAACCATTGCTGCGGGAGCGTTTCATCTCTTCTAATTCCACATCCAATGCTTCCAGTACTTTGCGTGGTGCCTCATAAATATTGTTGGCACGGCCAAGATAACAGCTATCGTGATATGTGATTTTTTTTCCTTTGAAACTCCCATTCTCTTTCATCTTTATTTTTCCTTCATCAATGAGCTGTTGTAAAAAGACTGTGTGATGAATTACTTCATAGTTTCCGCCTATGGCCGGGTATTCGTTTTTTAAAATATTAAAGCAATGAGGACACGTCGTTACTATTTTTTTTATCTCATATCCATTCAATAATTGTATATTCTGATAAGCCATCATTTGAAAAAGAAATTCATTACCTGCACGCCTTGCAGGGTCTCCGTTACAAATTTCCTCTTTACCAAGAATAGCGTAGTTGACTCCTATTTTATTTAAGATGGTTGCGAATGCTTTTGTTATTTTTTGAGCACGCTGGTCGAAACTGCCGGCGCAGCCTACAAAAAATAATATTTCCGGCGATTTGCCCTCTGTCTTTAATTCAGCCACGGTGGGTATATGCATGATCCCTAAATTTTGGCCGCTAAAATACAACAAACAATTTTTACAGGATGCTATGGGTTCGCCTGTTTAAACTTATTTTTGCAAACTCCAAAAAGAAGGAATGAATTTGATCAGTAAAATAAAAAACTGGGAACAATGGCCTTTCAAAATTTTATATGCACCGATAGTTCCAGTGTGGCTTTGGTACATGGTGCGTTCGCGTGCAGTATGGTTTTTTACACCAAGTAACCCTAAACTTACTTTCGGCGGTATGGAAGGCGAGCCTAAAAAAGAGATGCATGTTCTGTTGCCTGTAGATCTTTGCCCTGACTATTTCAATGTGACACCTTCCAATACTTTTTTGGAAATAAATAAGATGCTTTCAGCGAGCGGCATTCAATACCCCTTAATAGTTAAACCTGAAGTAGGCGGCCAGGGTATTTTGTTCAGGAAAATTGAAAACGAAGAACAGTTAAAAGAATATCATTCAAAAATTCCTGTTGAATATTTTATCCAGGAATTTATTAATTATCCTGTAGAAGTAAGTCTTTTTTATTACCGCTATCCTTTTGAGAAAAAAGGAACCATCACCGGATTTTTGCAAAAGGTTCCGATGCGTGTAACGGGAGATGGCGTGCATACATTACAGGAGTTACTACTGATGAATTCAAAAATAAAAAAAAGAATGGCTGAAATTAAATTGAAGCATGGTCAAAATTTCAATAAAATAATTCCTTCAGGAGATCCTTATATCTTGAGTTATGCCGCCAATCACAACAGGGGAGCGCAATTTATTGATTTGAGCAAAGAAATAAATGATGGACTGGTAAACCTGCTTGATGAAATAAGCCTTGGAATCAATGATTTCTTTTATGGCCGCTATGACATTATGTGCAATTCTGTTGAAGAGTTGAAACAGGGGGAAAATTTTATAATCCTTGAATACAACGGATGCGGTGCAGAGCCGAATCATTTTTATGATACCGGTTATACTTTGACGGGCGCATGGAGAGAAATTTTAAAACACTGGAAGGTCTTGTTTGAGATCAGCAAATACAATCACAAGCACGGCGTTGATTACTGGCCTTTTTTGAAAGGGCTTCGTTTTAGAACAGAAACAAAAAAACATTATAAAAAAATTAATAAAGCAGATAAAGAAATCTCCTGAAAATTGAACACCTTGCCAAATAAAAATTTTATGATGATATTGAAAAACATTTTTGTCTGTTTACTTTTTATTTCTACTAATATTGTTGCGCAAAGTTATAATCCAATTGATAAGGGAAGTAAAGTACATTTTGTAATTAAAAATTTTGGAATCAATACCGGTGGAGATTTTTCCGCTCTTAAGGGTGAGATTCATTTTTTACCTGATAGCCCTGAATCATGTAAGTTTGATGTAACAGTTGCTTCTTCTACTGTTGATACAGATAACGGTATGAGAGATAAAAATTTGGATAGCGATGAATATTTTGATGCTGCAAAATTTCCGGTGATACAATTAGTTTCCACCAGGATTGCCAAAACCAATAAAACTGACGATGGATTTTATTATTTTACTGGTAATCTTACTATCAAAGGGGTCACTAAAACTATTTCTTTTCCTTTCCAGGCAAAGAAGATAAATGATGATTATTTATTTACCGGCAATTTTGAAATAGACCGTACCGTTTTTAACGTGGGTGAAAAAAATATTGTATTGAGCAATTATGTAGCTGTTTCCTTATCAATATTGGCAAAAAAGAGCTAACCAAAAGAATTTAACAATTCATGGGATTAGTAAAAATTTTTTTCTGGGGAATGATCGTGAGTTTCTTAGGCTCCTTGCCTTTGGGCACCTTAAATGTGGCGGCCATGCAGATCAGTGTACAGGAAAATATTAAGAACGCAATTTATTTTTCTCTCGGCTCTTTATTGGTTGAAATGATCTATGTGCGTATTTCTTTGGTGGGGATCAATTGGATCCGAAAGCAAAAAAAATTATTCCGCTGGATGGAATGGATCACATTAGGAATTGTACTCGCTCTTGCGGTAGGAAGTTTTGTTGCAGCCATGCAGCCGCATCATGCAAAAAATGTAATGCTTGATAATAATATCAATCGTTTTCTTCTGGGTGTTATGTTGAGCGCTATCAGCCCGATGCAAATTCCTTTTTGGTTTGGATGGAGTACGGTACTTTTTACAAAAAATATTTTGCTCCCTAAAAATTCTTATTATAATTTTTACATTGTAGGAATTGGTTTAGGAACTCTTTTTGGAAATTGTGTTTTTATTTTTGGAGGAAAATGGATCGTACAAAAATTAAATGGCAATCAAAGCCTGATGAACTGGATCATTGGTGGCATTTTCACGGTTACCGCTTTGATATTTTTGATAAAAATATTAATGCACAAAGATGCGGCGAAGAAGCTGGAAGATGCAGTCCCGCTGCATTAGAAGAGGAGTAGGTTAAATTGCCTGTGTTCTTTCTATACTTCTGACATTGGGGAAATTCTTTAAAAATTATTTTCAGTAAACGAATAAATATTCTGAATTCTTCTTTTCCTGTCAGGATGACCTCAGATTTGCTTTCAACTTTTGATATTAACTTAGTTCTTTCACATCGTAATTTTTGCTTTTGTCACTTCCACATTAGTTGTGATTTGCTTTCAACTTTTGATATTAACTTAGTTCTTTCACATCAAGTAAACCTTAGTCCTCGTACAATTGAGGGTTGTGATTTGCTTTCAACTTTTGATATTAACTTAGTTCTTTCACATCATATACCAGGCAACTTCAATGCCCTCAATCGTTGTGATTTGCTTTCAACTTTTGATATTAACTTAGTTCTTTCACATCTGTTTCATTAGAATATTTACATCCTAACCTGTTGTGATTTGCTTTCAACTTTTGATATTAACTTAGTTCTTTCACATCTTACTTAATGGATTAGCTAATTTAAAAGACGTTGTGATTTGCTTTCAACTTTTGATATTAACTTAGTTCTTTCACATCTTGATATGTTCAACCAGAATGCCATGTCTAGTTGTGATTTGCTTTCAACTTTTGATATTAACTTAGTTCTTTCACATCATCCTTTCCGTTTACCTCCCAGGTATCATTGTTGTGATTTGCTTTCAACTTTTGATATTAACTTAGTTCTTTCACATCCGGCATTTTGATCTGAAATGTAACCTGTATGTTGTGATTTGCTTTCAACTTTTGATATTAACTTAGTTCTTTCACATCCAGGATCAATCATTGCCCAACCTGCGGAGCGTTGTGATTTGCTTTCAACTTTTGATATTAACTTAGTTCTTTCACATCAATGTCAAATAGACAAGTAGTTGATAACATGTTGTGATTTGCTTTCAACTTTTGATATTAACTTAGTTCTTTCACATCACGATCCAAATAGCGGTCCTATTGTTGGTAGTTGTGATTTGCTTTCAACTTTTGATATTAACTTAGTTCTTTCACATCATATCTACTACTGGTGTGTGTAATATGTATGTTGTGATTTGCTTTCAACTTTTGATATTAACTTAGTTCTTTCACATCGTCAGGGCTTTATGCAGGCGGGGCAATAGCGGTTGTGATTTGCTTTCAACTTTTGATATTAACTTAGTTCTTTCACATCGGTGTATCAGACGTTCTCTTTTTGATAAGAGTTGTGATTTGCTTTCAACTTTTGATATTAACTTAGTTCTTTCACATCAACACAACCTCTGGTTCGTCGGGATCCATAGTTGTGATTTGCTTTCAACTTTTGATATTAACTTAGTTCTTTCACATCATAGGAAATGATGACTGGGCAGAAGGAATGGTTGTGATTTGCTTTCAACTTTTGATATTAACTTAGTTCTTTCACATCGTACTTTAATCCTTCCGTCGATAGTTTACGTTGTGATTTGCTTTCAACTTTTGATATTAACTTAGTTCTTTCACATCAATACTAACGGGGGGACTTCAATACAAGCGTTGTGATTTGCTTTCAACTTTTGATATTAACTTAGTTCTTTCACATCTCCGGCGTTGTAATTAGTGTCGGATTATTTGTTGTGATTTGCTTTCAACTTTTGATATTAACTTAGTTCTTTCACATCAAATATGATACTGGAAGCTTATAAGAAATTGTTGTGATTTGCTTTCAACTTTTGATATTAACTTAGTTCTTTCACATCCCCGGACTTGATACAGGGGATGATGCATGTGTTGTGATTTGCTTTCAACTTTTGATATTAACTTAGTTCTTTCACATCTGGTAAAGGAAATTACATTGATTGCGACCCGTTGTGATTTGCTTTCAACTTTTGATATTAACTTAGTTCTTTCACATCAATTCAAGTTTCGCGTATGCTTCCGGGTTAGTTGTGATTTGCTTTCAACTTTTGATATTAACTTAGTTCTTTCACATCAATGAATGCACCGATATTCACAAACTCCTGTTGTGATTTGCTTTCAACTTTTGATATTAACTTAGTTCTTTCACATCGGTTGAATGCCAAGTGATATAGGTTCTCTTGTTGTGATTTGCTTTCAACTTTTGATATTAACTTAGTTCTTTCACATCCGGTGCCTGTATGACACAAACGCTCATCCCGTTGTGATTTGCTTTCAACTTTTGATATTAACTTAGTTCTTTCACATCTTCTCATCCTTAATGGCTTGTTGAATGGCTGTTGTGATTTGCTTTCAACTTTTGATATTAACTTAGTTCTTTCACATCGGAAACCGTTATTACAAATGCGCAGTTCACGTTGTGATTTGCTTTCAACTTTTGATATTAACTTAGTTCTTTCACATCTATCCATAATCATATTGCGCGTGGTGCGGGGTTGTGATTTGCTTTCAACTTTTGATATTAACTTAGTTCTTTCACATCTTGAATTATTACGCGAATTAGCGTGGGAGGGTTGTGATTTGCTTTCAACTTTTGATATTAACTTAGTTCTTTCACATCTTGGGGTTGTTAGTTGCCGATAACGGACGGGTTGTGATTTGCTTTCAACTTTTGATATTAACTTAGTTCTTTAACATCAATTTCAATTTTACTTCCTGCCAACTCATAGTTGTGATTTGCTTTCAACTTTTGATATTAACTTAGTTCTTTCACATCCAATCTCTTCTTTGCCATTTGCCTGTGCCAGTTGTGATTTGCTTTCAACTTTTGATATTAACTTAGTTCTTTCACATCAGCATAAGATCGATGAGCAACCTTGCGTACGTTGTGATTTGCTTTCAACTTTTGATATTAACTTAGTTCTTTTACATCTTTATTATTGATATCGTTTTGCCACAATCGTTGTGATTTGCTTTCAACTTTTGATATTAACTTAGTTCTTTCACATCTGTAACATTAAGACTTCCGTTAAATGTATCGTTGTGATTTGCTTTCAACTTTTGATATTAACTTAGTTCTTTCACATCGATTATTGCAAAGGCATCTCTTTCATCCCAGTTGTGATTTGCTTTCAACTTTTGATATTAACTTAGTTCTTTCACATCTTAAGTTTCCAACTGATAATGGTCTAACCCGTTGTGATTTGCTTTCAACTTTTGATATTAACTTAGTTCTTTCACATCTTTATTATAATCTATCCGGTAACGATATTCGTTGTGATTTGCTTTCAACTTTTGATATTAACTTAGTTCTTTCACATCAATAATCATCATATTATCAATATCGCTTATGTTGTGATTTGCTTTCAACTTTTGATATTAACTTAGTTCTTTCACATCTCATTTCTTTAATCTGCTTTTGTCTTTCTTGTTGTGATTTGCTTTCAACTTTTGATATTAACTTAGTTCTTTCACATCACTACTTATTCTTATCATTTCTGTAATTACGTTGTGATTTGCTTTCAACTTTTGATATTAACTTAGTTCTTTCACATCATAATATACATTCCTGTGGATGGAGATACGGTTGTGATTTGCTTTCAACTTTTGATATTAACTTAGTTCTTTCACATCCATTGATTAATATTAGAGTAACAAAAAGAGTTGTGATTTGCTTTCAACTTTTGATATTAACTTAGTTCTTTCACATCATGTAGTAGATAGATATTCGGCCGGTTGCCGTTGTGATTTGCTTTCAACTTTTGATATTAACTTAGTTCTTTCACATCTGTTTCGGTTGGAGCTTATATAGAATACGCGTTGTGATTTGCTTTCAACTTTTGATATTAACTTAGTTCTTTCACATCATCGTTCAATAATGCGGTTGTATCCTTTATGTTGTGATTTGCTTTCAACTTTTGATATTAACTTAGTTCTTTCACATCTTCCCAACACATACAGTGTTCTATTACATTGTTGTGATTTGCTTTCAACTTTTGATATTAACTTAGTTCTTTCACATCAGGTTTGGCTGAAAGCTACGTTAATACAGTGTTTGAACTACTTCAACAGGAATAAAAAAATGAATCAATTTTCATCTTTTATTCCTGTTTTTTGTTTAAAAAAGTTCGAGTTGCTGGGAGGTTTTCGGGCCTTCTATTACTTCATGGCCACGGAAAATTTCCATCATTCCGAATTGTTTATCGGTGATGCTCAATATGCCTACATGGCCTTTTGGAGGTAAAATGGATTTTACTCTTTTTATGTGGACTTCTGTATTTTCTTTGCTGCTGCAATGCCTTATGTACATGCTGAACTGAAACATACTAAAACCATCCGCCATTATTTTTTTCCGGAACTGGGAATAGTTCTTCCTGTCCTTTTTGGTTTCTGTAGGTAAATCAAAATGTACTAAAATCCACATAATGCGGTATGCGTTTAGGCGCTCATACATAATTGTTGAGTTGATGCTTACTTACAACGAATAAGTATTAGAAATTATTTTCATCAACAGTGGAGGCAGGAATATCGGGAATTCCTGATTTCAATTCAAAACCGGATAAAGTATTTTTCTTGAATCCCCTTCAAAGCATTTTGCAAGAGATGCAGTAGTTCGCTGAACGGCGTTCATCATGGGACTTTTCTGGCCGTCAATCATTACATCCATTGCCGGAATTAACAGTAATTCTTTCTTCATTGCAGGAGTCATTTCCAGAAATTTTCCATTGCTTCTTATGATTCCGCAAACCACTTTATCTACGTAGGGCCGATACGGTTCCATAATATCATCGGCAAGGCAATAAGCATTGTACTGGTTGCGGTGAAAAATTCCTAATGTTGGTAAGAGGCCACTCGCTACAAGGTTGCGGGCTACCAATGCGCGTAAAATAGCATAACCGTAATTCAATAAATTATTAGGCGGCGCTCCATATCTTTCTCTTTTAAATTCCAGGAAATCCGGAAAAATGTGTTTCCAGTAATACAGCGCTGCCTTAGCTTCGCAATTGGTACTATCGCCACTCTTTACTACAGGAGCGAGGTTCAGCAGGTATTTATTTTCCACTCTTTCTTCTTTTAAAAGTGTTGCCTGGTTTTCTATTTTAGCGCTTATCGTTTGTTGCCAGAGTTGTTTCTTCAATGGTGCAGAGACCGCTATCTGCGCTTTAAATTTTTGGCTTTGTAAAGTATGTCCGTCTAAGCAAAGCTGCAGCCCTACAGGATGATGTGTATTGTCACAGGTGATTACAGCAGTATTATTCGCCAGCAATTTTGCTAATAATGATTGTGTAATGGTTATTTGCTGGTGATCAAGAATTACTATTCCTATATCTTCAATGGGCACCGTTTTGGTTTCTCCCGAATCCTGCATTTCAACCACCATTTGTTCGTTAGTGGTTTTGAGATAGGAGGGGTTGCCGAAGTATAGAGTGCGCTTGATCATAGCATGATTGATTTAATTCTGAACGCATAATATTTTTGTTTATTATGCTCCGAACTGATGATGTAACTATAGCTTAATCACGATTATTATTGATCATGGCTTTTTGTAAACGCCATCCCTTTGTTTATCAATACTGCCACCTTCGTAAGCGCACACGCCCATTCGGGGTGAGTTTACTACGGGCATAGCGGCGTAGTCGGCAAAATCGGTACAGGTTTTTGCATGTTTCTTCGCACATTTTTTACAAAAAACGCTTTCTTCATCACCTGCACATACGTTGCAGATCTCAGTGGCCGGCTCTTTTTTACAGATATCGCATAATATTTCCAGTGGCTCGTTACGGGATAATAATACAATTTTCTTATCTGCTTTCGCAGGGTATTCATTAGATATTGCCAGTTGCAGTGAGGTGGTACTACCGAAGTCGTACTCATAATCTATTTTCATGCCTTTGTAGAATACTTCTTTTACTTTCCGGATTTTCGGGATCTCACCGTTAGTTTCTTCCATTAGTTTTTCGTATTCTTCTATTTTGCCTTTCATAAGCAGGTTCTCAGTTTCAAAAAAATCCCATGCACCTCTTTTAGGTTTGTTTTTAGGATTGGTAAATGAACTCATGTGTCCGCAACACTCCAGCCATATCCCGCGCAAAAGGTTGTCAACGTTTCCTATGGTGGCTTCACCGTCCACCCACAATGATAAAAAAAAAGGGCTACTTCCCCATTTCGGGTTGGGTTCTACTTTTAGCAGAAAGGATTTGCCAGGCTTATTTTCTTTTGATTTCCCTGCAAGATGTTTTTGTAAGTGCCCGTTTATAGTGGCTTTTGAAAATTTTTCTTTACAATAAAGACATTCGCCTTCAGATATGAGTTGAGTCATTAGGTTGTTTATTTATAATTGAGATTATTTTTTAGATCACATCGTAAATCCAAAAATAAATAAAGAAATCTGTTTTTCAGAAAAATGACAAACAATTCTCCCTGTGTCAGAAAAAGTAGATTATTTATCTTTAATGCCGTTTTATTTCGCCGGTTCCTGCCCCACCATTTGCGGGATCCTGCATCTCAACCACCATTTGTTCATTAGTGGTTTTGAGATATGCGGGGTTGCCGAAGTAAAGGGTGCGCTTGATCATAGTTTAAGAATTAATTAATCCCAATTCCATTGCTTTTTCTTTATCCCAGCATCCATTTGGGAACTCCCAATAAGGAACTACTTTTTTGCCAAGTTTATACGTGAATACTTTTATTATATTTTGTTTCTTACCATCATATTTTATTTCAGTTGTTTCTTCAATAGGCGGGGCTGGGTTATCATCTTTCATTTTAAAAGCAATTGATGATTGAAGTTTTGAAATTTCTTTTTCTTTTAAAGTAATTTCGTTCTTGTGCTCTTTTAAAAGAAGTTCATCAGGTTTTATTTTTCCCTGCAACTCTTTTATCTTTTCTTTATTCTGCTTTTTATCTTCTCTATTTACATCAACATCATCTTTATTATTTGCCTTTTTAAGTTGCTCAATCTCATTCTGGATAGGTTTTAATCTATCAGCTTCACTTAAATATTCTTCGTTTTCCTTCTTTAAATATTCCTGTAGCTCCAATAATTTTATTTTTAAACCATGAGCATCATTTATGTCATCCAATTTTATTGGCTCTGCAATTGAGTGTTTCTCTAAAATGATGTATTCGTTTTTTTCATCAAAGCTTGAAACAATATATAAATTATCAGAAAGTGATTTAATATTATTCCAATCAGGTACTATATCTACTTCGTTTGGAATATAAATTAAATCTTGTTTTGAGAGTGTAAATAAGAATCTATCTCCATTCAGTATTTTTTCTTTCGGAATATTGAATTCGGCTTTTATAAATTCTTTTTCAGGATGTTCTTTTAAGTCTTTAATAAAATTTAAAGCTGTTAAATGGTCAATGAATTTAAAATGTTTTTCTTTTTTAGCCTCATTAGATTCTGTTACAATAACTCTGAATTTACCTTCAGTTGCGACAAAGGTTTTAGGCCTTATTTCTATCAAGGATTCATTGCCTACCCAATTTTCAACAGTTGTTTTTTTAATTACAATTTTTTTATTTTCATTAGTAAACAACGGATGTTTAAGCAGAGTGTTTTCTCTATTAAATTCGTGTTGATAATTTTTTATAAGATTCTTTATCTGCTCAGTTCTCGAATTATCAATTTTCTTTTCCCCCTTTCGGTACTTAATATATTCAATATGATCAATCATTGATTTATTAAATTCAAAAAGTGACAGCCAGTTTCCATCTTTTATCCTTACATCATATAAGGCATTATAATAAATTGGGAAATCAGTGAGATTGTTTACCCATTTTTTTCTTTGTTCTGCTATTTTCCTTTCTTCGCTATCCCTTTCATTTTTATATTTTTTCCACTCTTCTTCCAATTCTTCCATCCAATCCTGCCTGTATTTAAGATGCCTTTGAGTTCGTTTGTCAATTACATCTTTATAAGAAACGCTGCTTATGCTTTTGCTATCCCTTTTAACCGGTATTTCTTTGAGAATTGTTGCGGCTTCGAAATATTCTGATTTGCTCTCTGAAATTTCATGAATCACTTTTGATTTTAAATCATCTAAGTCTTTGACTAAATTATATTTCTCAAACAAATGAAATAATTGTTTTTGAAATTTTTCTTTAAATACTACAGAAGCAATTATTTCAGTAAAAGATTTGTTTGCAGTCTTTCTTTTTTCAAAAATCATTTCAACGATCTCCTCAATTGATATAAGAGTTTTATCATAAATCTTACGTTTGCCAACCAATGTTTCCTGATGTAGCTTTTGTCTTATTGAAATAGACGTGTAATTATTCGCGTCAATCTGTTTGTTCTTTGAAGGACTTATTAATACATTCGAATTTTTATGAGAAATAATTATATTTTGCAAAGCATCTATAACAGCAGGTATAAAATCATTTGTTTGCCAAGGTGTTTTATATTTATTCGAACTATTTCCTTCGCATATTTCTGTTTTCAGAGCAGTATATTTAGCTTTTAATGCATCATCATTATTTATATCAACTGAATTGGCTGCATTCAGATTATTAATGTATTGAATATGCTGTTGCCGGGTACAAGCAACAATAATTGCATCCAAAGCATGATGCCGGTGGTCAAGTCGTTTAGAAAAGTTTGGAAACTCTTTTTCAACTTTTTCTTCATTAGTGTTTTTATCAATGATTGTATTATCATAAATAATATCGTATTCTGGTATAGATTCCATAGTTGTGCCTTTACCCATTGGCGGTTTGAATTTTTCAAAACGTTCTCTTACTAATTCTTGCATTACTTTATCATTCAAATGCCATGCATTGCGGAGCATGTCGGTTATTTGTCCGGTAGTTGTCCAAACCTTATCAAAACCGAATATCTCTCCTAATTTTTCACGAAGCTTTTTATTGATGTATTGGGTTTCTTTTAATTCCCGATTAATCGGATCTTCGGGTATTGTTTTCCTTAATAGATTTTTTGCTTTTCTTCCTTTGAACATGCTTTTTACATGGCTCTCCCATTGTTCTTTTGATACTAATGGAAGTTCTCCTTTGCCTGCAACAATGACTTTTTCTCTGTCTCGTTTAGAATCAATAAATTCAAAAGCAGTTCTATTTCCGTTTTCAGCTTTTGCGCTGTTTACCTCAACCCATGTTAATACAATATTTGAAAAGGAATTATCCCTATACCTTTCTTTAGGAATAATGTGTTCTCTTTGTACCTTTTTTTCTTTTGCGAATACATCAGAAAATGGAATATTGCGATTAGTATAAGGACACTTAAATTCCTGATCCAGCCATAGCCTATATTTTATTACATCTGCCTTTGTTGGTTCGCTAATTTTATATTCTTTCTTCTTTTCAATATGTTCTTTAGACTTTAAATTGCTTACAACATCTTCAATAATTTTTATTTTGTCGATATTATTACTGCTCGTGCTTAAATCCAATTGAGATGTATCTTCTCCATTGAACATTTCACGAAGCATTTTTTTAGCAAAATCATTTCTTTGTTTGTTATTATTCTGTGCTTCCCAAATTGCTTCACGTTCTTCACGGCTGTTTTTTAATTCACGGCTCAGTTCAATTCTCAATTCATCAAATTGATATGTTTGATAGAGCAGTTGCACCATTTTCAATGTTTCATTTACTATCTTTTCAACAACAGGATTATTCATTGAAGATGGCTTTACTGGTTGCAGATTTTTTATTGCTTCTTCAATTTCATTAATCGAACGATTTGTGATGCCCGCTTTTGAATGATTACCATAAACAACGGCTGCTGCTTCCCAATAGTTAAGCCCTCTAAATTCTTTATTGGACTTTTTTTGAGATAGCTTAATTCTTGCTTTTTTATCAGTGATAAAATCTTTTAGTGAATAAAGTTTTAAATCATCGTTAGTTTCATTCTGTTCTTCCTGGTTTAGCTTTATCAGTCCATCAATTTGCGATTTTACTTTTTCATTGAATGGATATTGTAAAGCATATTTCCCATCAGCCATTAAAGGCAATAATTTCCGAATTGCTTTTGCAGAAAGATTCCCCATCCCACCATCATCAAATTTAATTTTAGCAAGCAAAACGCATTGTTCATCTGAAATAATTTCTATGGTAAAATACTTGCGAATTTTTTTTGTAATGTTCTCAATATTTGCTTTTTCATTTCCTGCTTGAAAATTTGTAATATCATAAACAATTTCCCAAAGCAATTGAAGATTTTTTACCTCGTATTCTTTTGTTTGGTAATTAAAAGGTATTGCTCCTTTTGATTTAGTAGAAACTAACTTGTCTTTTAATTTTTCTGCATTATGCTTATCCTCGCCGGTTATGGCGTTTCTGTTGTACCAACTCTCATCTTCTTTGTGTAATACATCTTGAATTTGGTACTTTGTAAAATTCCCTTTTAGAGGATTATCTTGTATCTCTCCCTTTTTTGTCTTTCGTGAAAAGTTTACAGAGTAGAACTGAGTTAATATTTCAACCTTATCATTGCCTTTATTTTTGCCTCTTCCTTTAGTCGTTTTTTTCTTTTTTTCTTCATCAATTAAAACATCAAATGGTAACTCTAATTTTTCTTTTGCAAAAGTTCTCCATGTTGAGGTTTTTGCAATCTGCAAATGCTCATATAGTTTTTCTTTAACTTCAACTGGGTTTAAGATTATTGGGGAATGCGCATTAAAAATTTCTTTTTCAGTAAACAATTCGAATTTCCCTTCTGGGCAATGATACCATAAACGAACGTTATTTATTTGCTGCCATATTTTGAACTCCTGATGCAAAGGATGACTTTTAGGAATTACAGTTCTTCCTTTCCAATGATCTTTACCATCTTTGTGTGGAATTACTTTGCCGTCTTTATCTTTTTTTATATCAGGTATCTTTTCAAACCTGCATTCGCCTTTGTTCTTAGTTTGCTGCCAACTGCGTTGGAAATAGATGATTTTATCTTTTATTAGGTGTTTTAATTTTTGTTCTGCTGTTGCAGAAATTCCATTAATTTTAAGATTATGAATTTCTTTTTTTATCTGCTCATCCTTAAAAGCCGAATTTATGCAGCTATTAATTAAATCTTCAGTAAAGAGATGCGCATATTTTTCAAATTGAACTTTCCAGATTTTATCAAATTCATCTTCATACCATCCACGATTTATTGTGTTCGTTCGTATTCTTGTCAAAGATTTTTCACTATAGTGTTTTTGATAAAAATAAGAACCAACAGATTGCTGTTGATTTTCATTTAGATAGCTTTCAATACTATCATTAATTTCTTTTTTTCTGTACGCCCAAGAGGTTTTATCAATCTCTCTGAACTTTATTTTTTTGTATCCATCTCTTTCATCTTCTTTCTTTTCAAAGTAATATGAAACTAAACCTCCTTCAATAAAATTTGATTTTTCTTTATCGTTATTTCTTACTTCATAACCTTGTTGTCCATTTTCAAAAACAATTTTGAAGAGAATATTTTTTTCATCATAGATTTCAGATGGAAATACTTTACTTACAGTTGTTGTATAAACTTCTACATCTCCTGATTTTATTCCTTTAGTTTCTTCTTCATTACTACTGAACCTATCACTGCTATAGCCTCTCCATTGATTAAGATGCAATAATATTCTCCCCCAATCTTTTAAGCCAATTTCATTGTCTTTATTAAGGGCATCAGTTCTTAATTTATATAACTGTTCACCTATATCCATTTCTCTTTTCTTTTTCTTAATTCCAAATTCGTCATGTTCATATTCTCTTTTATTAGTGTACCATTTATTATTTTTTTCTTCTATTGGTTTCCAAATTTTCTTCCCATTTCTTAGTACTTTCTGATACGAATCATCGGGAAGCATTCCTAATATTTCAAGAACAGAACATAATTTATCTCTGCGAAGTTTGTATCGGCTTTTAGTTTTTCTTGCACTTCGTTGTATTCTTCTTTCCGCAGTGGGTGTATGCTTTTTGCCTTCATTTAATTTTTTGCCAGAATCAAATCTTTGCCCAATATCTCCTTGTGGAATTATTCTTACTCCAGCAGCAGGTAAGCCGTCTTTACCTTTATGAATACCAATTCTCTGATTATTAGTGTCAGTTTTTGTTTCAGGTGAGCCATCATTAAAATACTCATTGTATTTAAATGGTTTTTCTGAGGATGCCTCTACAATTGCCCAACCAATTGAAGTAGTTCCTATATCAAGCCCAAGAATTTTTTTATTAACCATATTTTATATATTTTTGTACTCAAGTTGAAGCAAATCACAATAAGATTTTATCGTTGTGAAAACATTTAAAGCGGCGCAAGTCGCTTTTTTTATTTCTCATTTATTTCTCTCATCAAATTCTGATAGCAAATTCACATGATCCTTTTTGCAATCAAAAAATTGCAACGCAATTAGTTTTCTCACAGTTAGAATTTTAATCTGAACTTCTAAGGTAATTTTTTATTCTTAATAAAAACACTTTCGTAGAATCCGTTTGCTCTTTTATTGATTTTTGTCAAACAAAAATGTAAGGCCTGCATTTGTTAGAATTGAAAATTGAAATTCCATTTATTTATCCCTGCCCGAATGCCTCCCCGCCAGAATGAATCTTTCGGGCTGGGTTCAGGCGGCATTTACTGTCAGGAACCATTTTGGAGCAAATTAAATGAGCATAGACTTACCGTAAGTAGTTTTGTAAAAAGACAGGACGAATTAAAAGTATAACCTGTTTTGCTTTTTACTTTAAAGGTTATTATTTTTGGACAAATATGAAGTTCAACTTCAAATCTGCCCATTGGTAATGGCAGGTATTACACACAATTTCTTTCCAGCAAACAAACAAATATTTCAAGTTTTCATGTTTTAGCATAAAAAATTCGCGAAAATTTGTGCAATTAGTGGCTATAATAATTAATGTAGGTCTGATCAGTTCATGGCAAACCTCACTCAAACGATTGCATTGAAAAATTTTTGCAAAAACAAAAAAATAAATTTGGAGAATAAATTTTGTAACTTACTTTTGCACCGCAATGATGATCACAAAAGCAAATACCGGCTTCTTTTACTTTAGCTACTATTTTAGAAATAGTCCGGGATGCCTTTGTTAAAACTGAAACAATCAGAATTAAGATAAAAGAATCCCGGCGAAAAAAGCCGGGATTTTTGTTTTTATATGAAAAAGAAAATAGCCATACAGGGTTTTGAAGGCAGCTTTCACCAGGCTGCAGCCCGCAGATTTTTTGGAAATGATGTGGAAGTGATTTGCTGCTCCACCTTTCGTGATGTGGTAAAGATTGCCGATGATACCAACAGGAGTGATGGCGGACTAATGGCTATCGAAAATTCTATTGCCGGAAGCATTCTGCCAAATTATAATCTTCTTCAAAAAAGTAATTTGAAAATTATAGGAGAAATTTATCTACAGATTGATCAGAATCTTTTAGTGAACCCGGGAGTGTCACTTGAGGATATTCGTGAGGTACATTCGCATCCGATGGCATTATTGCAATGCATGGATTTTTTGGAAAAGCATAACTGGAAATTGATTGAAACGGAAGATACTGCCCTTAGCGCACAACATATCCATCAGCATAAAAGCAAACACATTGCTGCCATTGCCGGCGAACTGGCTGCTGAGCTTTTCCAACTCGACATGATCGCGCCCAACATTCACACGCAAAAAAATAATTATACCCGGTTTTGGGCTTTGCAGAATTCTGAATTGGCAGAGGAGATTGATAACGCGAATAAAGCGTCCATCATTTTCGAAACAGATCATTCCAAAGGAAGCCTGGCAAAAGTGCTTACCAAAATTTCTGAAGGCGGTGTGAACCTGAGTAAGCTGCAATCCATGCCTATACCGGGCAGCGACTGGAAATATGCGTTTCATGCAGATTGTGAATTTACCAATCTTGAGCATTTGAATAATGTGCTGAAAAACATGAAACCATTTACTGCAGATATAAAAGTATATGGAATTTATAAGAATGGAAAGACGCCAAGAGAGTAAGAGGCATTTGAAAATATTACAAGGTTGCCAACCTTCTGAAGGTTGGCAACCTTAATCAAAAAAGAGGATTAAAAAAAAAAGTAAAAATGGAAACTAATATAGGAAATAAAATGAACGGTAATTACTCTTTGAAAAAGATAGCGGCTGTGGCCAATCGCCTGTCGGGGATCGAAGAATATTATTTTTCTACAAAACTGAGGCAGATAGATGAAATGAATAAAGCTGGAAAACAGGTTATCAACCTGGGCATCGGCAGCCCTGACCTTCCTCCACATCCCGATGTAATTAAAACCTTGCAGGAAGAAGCTGCAAAGCCTAACCAGCATGGCTATCAGAATTATAAAGGAAGCCCGGTTCTTAGGAATGCAATTTCCAGGTGGTATCAAAAATGGTATGATGTGGAATTAGATCCGGATACCGAAATTTTGCCTTTGATAGGAAGCAAGGAAGGAATTATGCACATCTGCATGACGTATATTAATGAGGGCGATGTGGTGTTAATTCCCAATCCCGGGTATCCTACTTACCAAAGCGCGGCAACAATTGCAGGAGCTAACGTGAAGGCATATACGCTAAAAAAAGAAAACAACTGGTACCCGGATTTTGAAGAATTAGAAAAATCAGATTTGACAAATGTGAAACTGATGTTTGTAAATTATCCACAGATGCCAACCGGACAGTTACCCTCACACGAAATGTTTGGAGAGTTGATTTCATTTGCCAAAAAATATCAGATCCTTATCTGCCATGATAATCCTTATAGTTTTATTCTGAATGATAAACCCATGAGCTTGTTAAGCATTGAAGGAGCAAAAGAGGTGGTAATAGAATTAAATTCTTTTAGTAAAAGTCATAATATGGCAGGCTGGAGAATTGGGATGCTTTGTGGAGCAAAAGAGAGAATTGAAGAAGTGCTCCGCTTTAAGAGCAATATGGACAGCGGTATGTTCCTCCCACTGCAGCTCGCAGCAGCAAAGGCTTTGGCGCTTGGCCAGGATTGGTACGATTCAGTAAATGTTGTTTATCGAAAAAGAAGAGAAAAAATATTCGAATTGCTGGATCTATTGAATTGTTCTTTTGATAAAAACCAGGCAGGACTTTTTGTATGGGCTGCAATTCCATCAGAATACAAAGATGGTTATGCGTTAAGTGATAAAGTTTTGAATGATTCCAATGTATTTATAACTCCTGGTGGAATTTTTGGAAGTGCAGGTGATAACTATATAAGAGTGAGCCTTTGTGCAACAGAAGAAAAGCTTGCAGAAGCTATAAGCAGAATAAAAAGTAGGAAATAAATAATAAGAAATAAATAATAAGAAAGAAAAAAGTGATCATGTTTGACAATGTTACCATAGTTGGTGTTGGATTAATAAGCGGCTCGTTTGCTCTTGCTTTGAAGGATAAAGGATTTGCAAAAAATATAATCGGTGTTAGTAGAACACAGGCGAGTTTGGATAAAGCAAAAGAGCTTGGTATCATAGATGAAGCGTTGCCATTAGAAGAAGCGGTAAAGAAAAGTGATTTTATTTATGTAGCCATTCCGGTAGATGTTACCATACCAGTGATGAAACAAATAATGGATATTATCAATGACAAGCAAATAGTAGCCGATGCCGGTTCTACAAAATTTGCATTGTGCAAAGCTTTGGCAAATCATCCGATGCGTAAACGTTTTGTAGCAACGCATCCTATGTGGGGAACTGAATACAGTGGCCCCGAAGCTGCTGTGAGAGATGCTTTCAGAGATAGATCATGTGTGATATGCGAAAAAGAAAAGAGTGATGAAGATGCTGTGAATATTGTTGAAAATATTTATAAAGCTCTTGGGATGCGCATCACTTATATGAATCCGGGGAATCATGATGTACATGCAGCGTATGTAAGCCATATTTCTCATATTACTTCCTTTGCGTTGGCCAATACGGTTTTGGAAAAAGAAAAAGAAGAGGATGCTATTTTTGAATTGGCTGGTGGTGGTTTTGAAAGTACGGTGCGTCTTGCAAAAAGTAATCCTGCTATGTGGGCGCCTATTTTTATGCAAAACCGTGAAAATGTTTTAGATGTTTTAAATGAACACATTTCTCAGTTAAGAAAATTTAAGGCTAGCTTGGAAAAAGAGAATCTGACCTACCTGACAGAATTAATGGAGAATGCAAATAAGATAAAAAGGATTTTAAAATGAAGGTTGTGGATGGTGAATGGTCAATTGTGAATTGAGAATTGAATGGAAGAAATCCTTATTGCAGTAAAGGAACAAATAATTGCAATTTCTATTTGGCTTTGCCGATAAAAAATAAAACAAATTTAATAACCCATAATAATGCAATTGATAGCAAAAAACAAATAAAAGCAATGAACAAAACAATTGAAAAAATCTGGAACAAACGTCCGCTGATAATCAGTGGCCCGTGCAGTGCTGAAACAGAAGAGCAGGTTGTAGAAACCGCCACCAGGCTTGCCAAGACCGGAAAAGTAGATGCACTTCGCGCGGGGATATGGAAACCACGCACCAAACCCGGAATGTTTGAAGGAATTGGTGTGAAAGGTTTACCGTGGCTGGCACAGGCAAAGAAGGTATCCGGATTGCCTATTGCCGTAGAAGTAGCTACCGCAAAACATGTGGAGATGGCTTTGCAATTTGATGTGGACATACTTTGGATCGGAGCGAGAACTACCGTGAATCCTTTCAGCGTGCAGGAAGTGTGCGATGCATTGCGCGGTGCAGATGTACCGGTGCTTATCAAAAATCCTATCAATCCTGATCTGGAATTGTGGTGCGGCGGCATCGAGCGATTACAAAAAGTAGGAATGAAAGATATAGGTATGATCCATCGTGGTTTCTCCAATTATGGAAATACAGAATTTCGGAATGCGCCTATGTGGCACCTGCCGATTGAAATGAAAAGAAGATTTCCCGACATGCTGATTATTTGTGATCCATCGCATATATGCGGGAACAGGACAGGATTACACGAGATTGCTCAAAAAAGTATTGACCTTGATTTTGGTGGATTGATGATTGAATCTCACATAGATCCTGATAAAGCATGGAGTGATGCCAAACAGCAGATTACTCCGGAACGCCTTGCTGAATTGCTCGGAGAGTTGATCTGGCGTTCTGAGAATACTAATGAAAAAGAGTTCATAACCGCATTAGCAAAATTGAGGGAACAGATCAACCAGATTGATGATGAATTAATGGCTCTTCTTGGACAAAGAATGAAAATTGCTGATAAAATTGGCGTGTATAAAAAAGAAAATAACATTACTATTTTGCAGACCAACCGATGGAATGAAATACTGGCAAAGGCTTTTGTAAAAGGAGAAAAAATGGGATTAGGTAAAGATTTTGTTACCAAATATTTTGATGCTGTGCACATGGAAAGTATCAATCACCAAAATAAAATTATGAATGATTAACAAAGAAACTGTTACAAAAAGATATTCATTTTCAGGCAGATCAGTTGATTGTTATTTTGATGCAAAGTTTGCAATGATTGAAGATTTGGTAGACAAAAAAAATACTATTCTTATCACTGATCAAAATGTTTTTACAAAACAACCTGAAAAATTTTCCGGATGGAAAACCATTGTAATAAAAGCCGGCGAGCAATTTAAAAATCAAAAAGCAGTTGACGAAATCATTGATCAGTTAATAGAATTAAATGCTGACCGGCAGAGTTTTATTGTAGGCGTGGGTGGAGGAGTAGTTACTGATGTCGCGGGTTTTGCGGCTTCGGTTTATATGCGTGGGATAAAATTCGCATTTGTGCCTACAAGTATTCTCGCGATGGTTGACGCAAGCATTGGTGGAAAAAATGGTGTGGATGTAGGAGTATATAAGAACCTTGTGGGTGTTATCAATCACCCTGAATTTTTGTTGTATGATTATTCTTTTTTGGAAACGCTACCAAATAAAGAATGGATAAATGGTTTTGCAGAAATTATAAAACATGGCTGCATTAAAGATGAAAGTATGTTTCGTTTCCTCGAAGAAAAAACACTTAAAGATTTTCAGTCTTCAAAAAATAATATTGGAAAATTGATCCAACAAAATGTAGATATAAAATACAATATTGTTTCCAATGATGAACGTGAAACCGGCGAAAGAAAACTGCTTAATTTTGGACATACGATTGGTCATGCTATTGAAAATACTGCTAAACTTCCGCATGGAAGCGCTGTAAGCATAGGTATGGTAGCGGCCTGCATCATTTCAGAAAAAATCAATGGATTTTCAAACACAGAAACTGAAAAAGTAAAGAAACTTCTTTTAAAATATAAACTGCCAATCGCTTTTGATTTTGATAAAGGAAAAACATGGAATATTCTTTTGCACGATAAAAAGAAATCAGGAGACAATATGAATTTTGTAGTGTTGGATGAAATCGGGAAAGCTTCTATAAAAAAAATCGCATTACCGGATTTACATAATATTTTTTATTCACTTGCGTAATTCTTCATTTTTAATTTTTAATTCATAATTCAAAACGTGATTGTAACAATAACACCTTCTCCTGTTTTTGGAAAAATAAAAGTGCCGCCTTCTAAAAGCTCTATGCAGCGTGCATGTGCAGCTGCACTCATTACTCCGGGAACAACGGTTATTGATAATTTTGGCAACAGCAATGATGAAAAGGCTGCTATCAATATTATTACCCAACTCGGCGCAACTATTAATATGGTTAGCAATGAAATGGCCGTAACATCCAACGATTATATTTTCCGTTCTCAATTTCCTGAGAAAAATGTGATTGTTAATGTTGGAGAAAGTGGTTTATCCATGCGAATGTTTGCACCGATAGCCGGACTCTTTAATTATGATATTATTTTCACCGGCAAGGGAAGTATTTTAAAAAGACCAATGAATTTTTTTGATGAAATTCTTCCTTTACTGGATGTGGAAGTAAATTCTAATGATGGAAAATTGCCTGTTACGGTACGCGGACCATTGCATCCAAAAAACATTACTGTAGATGGTTCATTAAGTTCCCAATTTTTAACCGGATTACTTTTTGCTTTTGCAAAATCGTGTACGGTACCAGTTAAAATCACGGTGAGAGACTTATCCAGCAGGCCTTACATTGACCTTACGATCTCTGTTTTAAAAGATTTTGGCTTTCGCATTGACAATCGCAATTATGAAGTATTTACCATTCATCCGCGAAAACCACTTCCTCCCCACAGTATTAAATATACGGTTGAAGGCGATTGGAGCAATGCAGCATTCCTGTTGGTGGCAGGTGCTGTAGCAGGCGAGGTTACTTTAAAAGGGGCGGATCTCAATTCAAGCCAGGGCGATAAAAATATAATGGAAGCATTGTACGATTGCGGCGCAGAAGTAACTATCCACAATAAAGAGATTACCGTTAAAAAAAATCAGTTGAAAGCATTTGAATTTGATGCAACACATTGTCCTGACTTATTTCCGCCGTTAGTAGCGCTTGCCGGCTATTGTAAAGGTGAAACCATTATCAAAGGCGTGAACAGGCTATTGCATAAAGAAAGCAATCGTGCTATCGCATTAAGAGACGAATTCAAAAAAATGAATGTAGTGGTAGAATTAGATGGAGATTTAATGACCACTAGAGGTGGCAATGAAATAAAAGGCGCGAAAGTTTCTTCACATAACGATCACAGGATAGCAATGGCAACTGCGGTTGCGGCGTTGGGCGCAAAAGGAAATACCGTTATTCAGGATGCGGAAGCGGTAAAGAAATCGTATCCTGATTTTTATAAAGATTTAAAGTCTTTAAAAAAAATCGGATCTTCAAAAAAAGATATTATTTGAACATTTAAAAAAATGTTCCTGAGGTTTTCAAAAGTATATACTGATTTTTTTATTTTTTTAAGCCTAAAAAAATAAAGCCAGATACAACGGAAATTGAATTCGAAATTTTTCATGCAATACAGGCGCAGTCAGGCGGGGGTCTATTTACTGAAATTGTGCCGTTATTTATTTATGCCTGATTGATATGATTTCCACCAAACTATTGTCAGAATTGGTTTCCACCGAAATAAAATAAAAGAATTTATTTAAAAAGTTTACTATAATTCTTTACTGAACTTCTTCAAAAAAAAGAACTAATGGCGGTCAATACAAATGAAATTCTTTTTCGATAATTTTTAATAATAGGCCTCTTTGTTTTTCACTTTTCTATATTTTTTTTCCTGAATTAAATCCGGTTACATAATTATATCGTAAATGATTTTGATAGGTATTGATAAAAAATATCAATCCAATTTTTTTAATCATTTAAATAATCTCATTATGTTAAACAACGAATCAGAAGAAAACCAGCCGAATCTTTTAGAGGAAGGCATGGCTAAAGCATTTTCCAGAAGAAAATTTTTTGGAATAATGGGCGTAGGTTCTGCATTGGTAGTTACAGCAGCAGCTTGCAGGAAAACTAATGTGGGGAGTAGTAACGGTGGTGTGAATCTTGGAAGTGGCGACATAGGAATTCTTAATTACGCCTATGCTTTAGAGCAACTGGAAGCTGCATTTTATACCCAAATCATTTCGACGCCTTATACGGGTATAAGTGTTATGGAGCAGACGTATCTGACAGATATACGTGACCATGAGATAGCGCACCGCGAGTTTTTTAAAGCTGCTTTAAGTACCAGTGCTATTCAGTCTTTACAGGTCAATTTCAGTTCCATTGATTTCACAAGCCGTACAAGTGTACTCGGCACTGCCCAGGCTTTTGAAGACCTTGGTGTGTCTGCTTATAATGGCGCAGGACAACTCATTACTAATCCCGATTATCTCACTTTGGCCGGGAAAATAGTGTCTGTAGAAGCGCGCCATGCAGCATGGATAAGAGATATGATCACTCCAGGATCTTTTGCAGACAAGACGGCAGTAAACTCAAATGGTCTGGATCTGGAGCGTATGCCAAACGACGTGTTAGCCATTGCCGGAACCTATCTTAAAACGAAACTTGACGCAAGTCATTTACCCACCAATTAAATCTTATTATTATGAACTTACAAAATATTATTTCAGAAATTGAAAAAACAGACCCTGAAGTGTATGAAAGATTGGATACCCGCAGGAATGCCATGAGAAGTTTTGCAAAAACTTCCGGCCGTATTGCTTTGGCTTCTATCCCTTTTGCTTTAGGATCCATGTTTCAAAAGGCTTATTCTTCACCCGCATCGCCAAAAGATATCATTATTGACACCTTAAACTTTGCACTTACACTGGAATACCTTGAATCTAATTTTTATATCCAGGCGGTTGCCTCAGGTATTATTCCTGCGGGTGATGCATATAATTCACTTACAACTATTCGTAATCATGAAAATGAGCATGTAAATTTTCTTTCTACAGCCATAACTGCTGCAGGAGGTACTCCCGTTTCATTTACAGCAGCCAGTTTTGATTTTACCGCGAAAGGTACTTTTCCAGGCGTATTTACAGATTATGGAACATTGCTTGCCGTCGCACAAACCTTTGAAGACACCGGTGTACGTGCTTATAAAGGACAAGCTCCCAATCTAATTACGAACAATACTTATCTTACTGCAGCCTTACAAATACATTCTGTAGAGGCAAGGCACGCAGCCCATCTCCGTGAAATGAGACAGGCAGCAAACCTGTTAATACCTGCAGGAATAATAGTAAAACCATGGATCACTTTAAACCAAAGTGGTATAGCCTCTACAGCGGTACAGGCAAGTTATGACGGGGAAGACAATGTAGTGCAGGCCGGAATAACTATTACCAATATTGGTGGACAGCAAATATCTGCCGATGCAGCATCAGAAGCATTTGACGAGCCTCTTACCAAGGACCAGGTAACGGCAATTGTAACCCCATTTTTTGCATAGGTAATCTTCAATAAACAAAATAAAATCTCCGGAAGGTAACCGGGGATTTTTTTTTGTTACTAATTGATATTTTTCTTTTGGGAATCAATTTTAAATAAAAAATTTTCATCTGAATAGCAGTATAAAAGAAGGGAAAAGAAAATTGGTAATAATTATGTATAAATATCCTTTTAATTATTAAATAAATTTATTTACTTTGTATTTGCTAATAATCTTTTGTCCTTCCTTTTTATCACTTATTTTTTTTCAGATGAAAATTAATTATTCAAGGACAAAATTTTCTAATTATTTTTTGATCCTTTTTTCCCTTTTTAGTTCGCTGATGCTCATTTTCTGTAATTCAGATGCGCAGGTAAATGTAATTATGAATCATAACAATCTCAAGCGCACCGGGTGGAACAGTAATGAAACCATACTTACCCAAAGTACTATCAGTGACGGCAATTTCGGATTAGTATTTGCAAGGAGTGTAGATGATCAGATATATGCCCAGCCTTTAGTCGTGAGCAATGTTACTATTGGAGGTAGCAAACATAATATAGTAATTGTAGCCACTGTAAATAATACACTCTATGCTTTTGATGCGGATAATGCAAGCGTTACCACTCCTTACTGGCAGGATAATCTTACTTATAATCCCTCTACTTACAGGCCAATAATAAATACAGATATGACAGGCGCCTGTGGTGGCAATTATAAGGATTTTAGCGGAAATATGGGAATAGTAGGAACTCCCGCCATTGATACAGTCACAAATACTTTATACGTAGTAGCTAGAAGTGTTACTAAAACCTCTCCGGCTACTTTTGTGCAATATTTACATGCTATTGACATTACCACCGGCGCCGAAAAAGCAGGAAGTCCCGTTTCTATTACCGCTACTTATTCAGTACCAGGGTATATTGGTGGCAATATGACATTCAATGAACAAATACAAAATCAAAGGCCCGGACTTTTATTGTATAATGGAGTCGTATATATTGCATGGGCTTCTCATTGCGATTGGGGTCTTTATGAGGGATGGCTAATAGGTTATGATGCTGCTACTTTAGCACAGAAATATGTATATACTACCGTTCTCAATGGTGGTATGGCAGGTATCTGGATGAGTGGGCAGCCACCTGCTGTGGATGAAGATGGCAATATTTATATCTCTACAGGTAACGGGACTACAGGCTATGGCGGAAACCCTAATGATACAACTAATCGTGG
Source organism: Hanamia sp. (assembly GCA_036509335.1). Taxonomy (GTDB): domain Bacteria; phylum Bacteroidota; class Bacteroidia; order Chitinophagales; family Chitinophagaceae; genus Ginsengibacter. The sequence goes on along the minus strand of DATCFT010000020.1, from coordinate 23,591 downwards.
CTCAAGCCTGATTAAATTATCTACCACTTCCGGTGCGTTGAAGGTGAAAGATTTTTTTACTCCTATGGATTATAATTACCTTAATGATAATGACCTGGATTTTGGTGTTGATGGAGTATTATTAATTCCATATACTAATCTATCGTTATCAGGTAGCAAGGAAGGCAGGCTATTTTTAATTGATGACAATAATATGGGAGGCACTACTCCAAATAATTCGAATGTATTACAGACTTTAAATGTTGCGAATACTACCACTTCTAATATAAGGCATTTGCATGGCTCTCCTGTTTATTATAAAGATAGGTTGGGAAATGAATATATATATGCGTGGGCTGAAGGTTCCTTGTTAAAACAATTTCCTTTTGATAGAGGCACAATGTTATTTGATACTCTTAATGTAAAAACAGGTAATACTGCTTTGCCGAGCGGCATGCCGGGAGCTATGCTTTCTCTTTCTTCAAATGGTACTCAATACGGAACAGGCATACTCTGGGCTAATCACCCTATAAACGGGGATGCAAATCAGTCTGTAGTCCCGGGAGATTTGCAGGCCTTTGATGCCACTGACGTAACTCATGAATTGTGGAATAGTAACTGGAGTAGTAAAAGAGATTCTATTGGTAAATTTGCAAAATTTGTACCTCCTACGATTGCCAATGGAAAAGTGTATATGGCCACGTTTTCTAATAAGCTCAATGTATATGGATTAAATCCGTTACCAGCCTCAGCTTGCGCGGGCACTTTACCTCCTTTTTGGCAAAGTTCAGATATTGGCTACGTGGCTTACCCTGGAGATGTATGCGTTAATGACGGCGTATATACCATCACTGCTTCAGGGGCAGATATATGGAATACTGCTGATGCATTCCATTATGTTTATCAGCAAGTGATCGCCTCCTCCACTGAACTAATAGCAAGAGTAGTATCCATAAGCAATACAAATGCCAATGCAAAATGTGGTATCATGTTTCGTGAAAATTTAGATCCGGGTTCTCCTTATGTTTTTTTGGCACTTACACCCACAAATGGATTGTGGTTTCAGCAACGAACAACTCAAAGCGGGAGCTCTGTTAATATTGGAAGCCAAATATCCGCTACCGCTCCCTATTGGGTGCGGGTAGTAAATACAGGTAATAATTATGTAAGTTACTATTCCACTGATGGCGTAAACTGGTCTGCAATGGATTCCGTTACTCTTGCATTAGGATCCAACCCGTATGTAGGAATAGCTTACACTACTCATGATAATTCAGTTTTGGATACTGCAGTTGTGGATAATGTTACTCTTAGAATTGACAGCCCACTTTCTGTGAACTTAATCAATTTCAGCGGTAAAAACATTAATGATAAATATTCACTTTTAAACTGGACAACTTCCAGTGAAATCAATACTGATCATTTTGATATTGAACGTAGCTCTGTAAATACCGATTTTCAAACCATTGGCTCTGTAAAAGGAAACGGTACCACCTCAGTTTCTCACGATTATAATTTTGAAGATACACAACCCATAGATGGCACCAATTTCTACAGATTGAAACAAGTGGATATTGATGGTAGTTTTACTTATTCCCCTGTGGTAGCAGTAACCTTTAATTTCAGAAAAATAGAAATATTCCCTAATCCTGCCACTAAACAGTTTTACATACGCAACAATATTAATTTTAGTAACGGGGATAATTTAATAATAGAAATATTAGATTTCTCTGGCAAAGTTATTTATAAACAAATCGCTACATCAAGTGGTGCAAATATCATAACAATAAATATACCTCCGAGTATTAGTAACGGGATGTATGTTGTAATGGTAACCAATTCTAACGGGGATAAGCAGGGAGATAAGATTTTTATAAACAGGTAATTCAGATTAACAATCTGTATTTTTGAGGCCACGTTACGGATTTGGTAGCGGCCGGTAAGCCTGGCGTCAGACCGCGGTGATAATTGCAACCTTCGCATAACAAAAAAAACTGGTTTGCTAAACATGCGGTGCCGACCTCCCGTGCTGACGGCTGAACCAATTCCCTCGGTCTGACCTTCGGTACCGACCGCTACATCCACGCTGCGTCGATCTTCAGCACTGGCCGCTCCCCACAAAAAATTGCCATCAAATTTTTTACCACTAATTTAGAGCCTTAAATTTGTCTATGTCGCAGGTACGAAAGCAGAGTATTATTTCAACCATTTTTGTGTATGGGGGTTTTTTTATCGGTTTTATTAATACGTATCTTTTTACAAGACAAGGCTCCCTTTTTACTCCTTCCCAATATGGACTTACCAATATTTTTATCGCTGTGGGTAACCTGATGTTTGCTTTTGCCAATCTCGGGATGGTATCGGTAGTGTATAAATTTTATCCATATTATAATGACAACCTGCCCAAAAAGAAAAATGATCTTCTTACATGGGCCTTACTGGTGAGCGTCATTGGATTTTGCTGTGTAGTACTTGCCGGTATTGTGTTTAAAGATTTGGTGATCCGGAAATTTGGCGGTAATTCCCCGGAATTCATTAAATATTATTTCTGGGTTTTCCCATTTGGTTTTTCATTGCTTATTTTTTCCATGTTCGAGGTCTTCGCCTGGAATATCCGTAAATCTATTTTCACTACTTTTTTGCGTGAACTTCTGTTCAGGGTTCTTACGTTTATACTTATCTTTTTTTTAAGTTTTAAACTGATCAGCAGTTTTGATACATTCATAAAAATGTATGCTTTTACCTATGGAATTGTGGCGCTCGTACTGGTAGTTTATCTTATCTGGAAAAAAGAATTTTATATAACGTTCACCCTTAGCCGCGTTACTAAAAAATTTTATAGAAAGATGGTTTCAATGGCTTCTTTGATCTATGTGGGAAGCACCATTTATACAATTGCAGCTTTCATTGATATCGTCATTATTATGTCTCTGCTCGGAACTGCTGCAGCAGGTATTTTCAGCCTGGGGTTTGTAGTGTCTGGATTGGTGCAGGCGCCGCAAAGGGGTGCTGTAGCTGCTTCTATACCCGTTTTGTCGAAGGCATGGAAGGATAAGGATTTTGAAAAGATCAATTTAATTTATCAACGTTCAGGAATCAATCTGCTTATCGCTTCTCTCGGAATTTTTTTAATTGTCTGGCTCAATTATACGGATGCAGTTCACACCTTCAAACTGAAACCTGCTTATCTTGATTCGATATGGGTCTTTTTCTTTTTGGGATTAGCGCGTGTTGTTGATTTGGGTACCGGAGTAAATTCGCAAATTATCGGGACATCCACTTTCTGGCGTTTTGAATTTATCAGTGGAATGATTTTGTTATCGCTTGCAGTCCCGCTTAATTATTACCTCGTAAAACATTATGGCATCGTAGGCGCAGGTTATTCTACTTTGATCTCACTATCTGTTTATAATACGATCCGCATTGGTTTTTTGAAAAAGAAATTTAATATGCACCCTTTCAGTATGATAACTTTATACGCCATTCTGCTTGCTGTAGTATCTTATTTTATTTGCTATTATACTTTTATTTCCATACATGGTTTTTTTGCAATCGTATTCAGAACTGTTCTGTTTACAGCCTTGTACGGAGGCTCCATTATTTATTTTGATTTATCGCCTGATATATTGCCGGTGTTGGGAAATCTGAGAAACCGGGCTTTTGGAAGAAAAAAATCTTCTTCCTAAAATTTTCAATTTCATTCAACTTCCTAAAACAGAAATTCCAATTATTTGTTTATTTGCTGTGCTTCTTTTCAAACTCAAAAAATAATTCATAGCCCATTCTCGGTTCAATTGAATTGCGGCAATTTTCAAATTTTAAAAATGTGAATTTTTGTTGAAAAAGTCTTTTGTATTCCTCATCGTCTGCAATAAATGGCGGTTCCACAGGAGCGAATTTCTTATTAAAAAAAACGCCGGCAATTTTTCCTCCATCATTTAAAAGTTGGTAACATTTTTCAATATAATTTTCCCGCAGTGATGGATTCAAAGCACAAAAGAATGTTTGTTCCAGGATCAAATCATATTTTCCCTTATGATCAAAAAAATTTTCGTTTACAATTTGAATGGGCCTGCCTTTATATTTTTCTTTTAACCTTTCTGTTACTACAGTTGAAAAATCAATGAGTGTTGCTTTTTTAAAACCTTTGCTTAAAAGATATTCCGCTTCATACGCATTGCCGCATCCGGGAACTAAAATAGTAAGATCTTTATTTGTAAGGCTGTCAATATACCCTTTCAATGGCGGCGATACCTGCTTCATATCCCACCCGGTTTCATTATGCAAATAACGCTCATCCCAATAAGAGGATTCTATTGAATTTTCTTTATTTATTTTTTCGTTTTCCATAATTTCTTATTTATTTTAGTTTAGGACTGACTGATTATTGGCAGTGTACACCGACTATGTCCAGTTCGTTCTTAAGGTAATAAGGTTTTTTTACAAACTCAAATAAATTCAGCTTTTTAAAATTCTTGTTTGAATTCTGAAAATCGGGCAGGCCTTCATGTTTCATCGTTTTTCCATAATCAATAAATAGACCTTTACATCCTTTCCGGGACTTTTATTCCTAAAAGCCGCAGGCCACTTTTTATCACCATTGCAGACATGACGCTCAACTGTAAACGAAAATGTTTCTTTTCTTCATTTTCTGCATTGGCAACAGAATGTTCAGCATAAAATGAATTATATAATTTGGCAAGGTTAAAAACGTAATTGGCGATAATAGAAGGATCCATTTCATTGCCCGCATCCCAAATAATATTTGGATATTTCTCCAAAAAAATAATCAGTTCTCTTTCAAGCGGCAGCAAATTACTGAGGCCTGAGACCTCAAAACTGATACCTGATTCCTCATCACCCACCTTACGTAAAATTGATTGGATCCTTGCATAAGTATATTGCACAAAAGGGCCTGTGAATCCATGAAAGTCTATGCTTTCTTCCGGATTGAAGATCATTCTTTTTTTAGGGTCCACTCTTAATAAATAAAACTTCATGGCGCCAAGGCCAAGGGTTTCATACAATTCCTGTAATTCTTCTTTTGTGAAATCTTTTACTTTTCCCAACTCCTGAGTATGTTTTTCTGCAGTGGCTACCATTTCGTCAACAATATCATCTGCATCGACCACAGTGCCTTCGCGACTTTTCATTTTTCCGCTCGTTAATTCCACCATTCCATAACTTAAATGAAATATATCATCGGCAAAAAGCATCCCGAGTTTGAGTAAAATTTCTTTCAATACTTTAATGTGATACAATTGCTCATCGCCAACCACATAAATACTTTTATCTAAATGATATTCTTCAAATTTTTGTTTGGCCAACCCGATATCCTGCGTGATGTAAACGGAAGTGCCATCGCCCCTCAATACCAGTTTTTCATCAAGTCCCACGTCTGTAAGATCAATCCATACGCTGCCATCTTCTTTCTTAAATAAAATATTTTTTTGAAGACCTTCCTGCACAAAATCTTTTCCCAAAAGATACGTATTGCTTTCATAAAATGTGTGGTCAAAATCAGCCCCGATTCTTTTATAAGTTTCATCAAAACCCCTGTACACCCAGCCATTCATCGTTTTCCATAATTCTCTTACATCGGGTTTCCCTTTTTCCCAGTCAAGCAACATTTTTTGCGTTTTCTTCATTATGGGTGCTTCTTTTTCCGATTCTTCTTTCGGCTTGCCGTCGTTCATTAATTGAGTCACTTCCTTTTTATATTCTTCATTAAATTTTACATAATAATCGCCCACAAAATGATCTCCTTTTTCCTGTACAGATCCGGGCGTAGCGCCATTTGCAAACATTTGCCATGCAATCATGCTTTTGCAAATATGAATGCCCCGGTCATTTACAATAGAAGTTTTAATGACCTTATTGCCATTTGCTTTCAAAATTTCCGCAACACTCCAACCCAGGAAAATATTTCTCAAATGCCCGAGATGCAGTGGTTTGTTGGTATTAGGCGAAGAGTATTCCACCATTATTGTTTGATGGTTGGATGGCATTTTACCAAAAGAAACATCGTTATGGTTTTTTTGAAGAAAATCGGTTAATTGTGTTTCTTCAATTTCCAGGTTCAAAAAACCCTTGATCACATTGTATCCCGAAAAAAAAACAGGATAATTTTTTAGTAAATATTCACCCAATTCTTTTCCTAAAGCTTCCGGTGATTTTTTTAAAGATTTTACCAATGCAAAAAGCACTATGGTATAATCACCGGTGAATTCCGGTTTGGTTTCGTTGATCTGAAAATCTTTTTCCGAAAATTTTTGTTGGTATAATTGAACCAAACTATTCGTTGTTGCCGATCTTATAAATGAAATAAATGACATTTTGCGAAATTAGAATAATTGGGCGTATAGTCAATTGGTAAATTGGTAAATTGGTTTATTCGTTTATTGGTAAATTAGATATTTAGATTAAAATTTTGTTTGTTGATAGCTCAAAGTTGGACTGTGTTTTAGTTACTTAAGAATTCAAATTGAAAGTTTGTTTGCTGACGACTGATAGGTCAAAGCTGGATGCTGACATCTCCGGCCTAAAATTTTCCCTGTTTCGGGTTTTACATTTATTAATTTTTTTCTTTCCTTTCATCTCTATTATTTTTGTTTAAAATAAAGGGATGTTTGAAAATAAGATCAAAGTAATCACCGGATGCACTGGTGGAATAGGGAAAGCGCTGTTAGAAGAGTTTTTGCAGTGCGGCGCCATTGTTTCTACTTGCTCGCGTACCGGGAAAATTATTCCGGTTAAAAAACGAATTCGCAGGTAAAGCTTTGTTTACTATGGTTGCCGATGTAAGCACTGAAGATGCAACCTCTTTTTACGATCGATTTAAACAAATAAAATGAGTAGTTCAATTTGTTTTATTTAGATTACAGACTTATTAAACAGTTGTTGTTTTTTATTTTTTTTGAAGAGTTAACAATTCAATTAATCACCGGAAAAATACAAATCAATTATACACTTTTTGAATGGCATTAATAACACTTACATCAGATATAGGACGACAGGATTTTTTAACGGGCGCAGTAAAAGGACAATTATTGCAGATTAATAATCAGTTTACAATAATTGATATTTCACATGAACTTTCACATTTCAATTATCCGCAGGCTGCGTATGTATGCCGCAATGCTATCAAAAATTTTTCTCCCAAAACGTTTCATATTGTAATGGTCAACCTGTTTGATAAACGTCCGGATCACCTGTTGTTTATAGAACACAACGATCAATACATTGGCTGCGCGGATAACGGACTGATCACCATGATACTGGAAGAAACCCCACAAAAAGTGGTAGCGCTTCCATTAAGTTTGTCTGAACAAAAAAATACATTATACTGCGCAAGAGTTTTTGCAAAAGCCTACCAGGAAATTCTTAATGGAAAAACTTTTAAAGAAATAGGCAATACCGATATTTCAATTGAAGTAAAGAATCCGCTAAGGCCATTGCTGGGAGATAAATTTATCGAAGGCCAGATCATTTTCATTGATAATTTTGAGAATGTAATCATTAATATTACCAAAGAAGAATTTGAAGAACAAAGACGAGGCAGAAGTTTTAAAATTGTTTTTAAAAGAGATGAGATCATTGAAAAAATAAGTGAAACGTATGCCGATGTAAACGAAAGTGAAAAACTTGCTTTATTTAATTCAGCCAATTACCTTGAAATAGCTATTAATAAAGGAAATGCGGCCGGCTTATTTGGCCTGGAAGGTTATACCGAAAAAGTAAATATGCAAACACAGTATATGCAAAACAGGCTTTTGTACCAAACGGTGAAGATCTATTTTGAATGATGTTCCCCGCAGGTTTTTATTTGAAGGTTATTACCGGTTGTTATTTAAAAATAAATTTGAGAAATAGTAAAAATTTATTCTTACAATACTTTACATTTGAAAAACAATTCTTTAATTTTAAAAACATTAACTATGAATCCTAAAAAAATTATCCCCGTATTATTAATGGCAATGTGTATTGCACTGGTGACACCCGTTTTTGCAAGAGAAACGCCGGTGGCTAAAACTGAGGTGCCCAAAGAAGTTCGCGCACAGCAGATTGAAACCCGGCTAATTGAGATCCGAGATATGAACAAGACCAATTTAACTACTACAGAAAAAAAGGATTTAAGAAAAGAGGTAAAAAGCTTACGTAGAGAAGGCCGCCGCAGAGGAATTTATATATCTGTAGGAGCCCTGATAATTATTATCTTGCTGCTCATAATTTTGTTATAGAAGATTAGGAAACTATTTTAGATACCCGTTGCAGTAACGGGTATTTTTTTTAATATTTATTCAATAAAATGTTATTGTAGAAAATGTTTTTTATTATCCTGTGTTCATGATCATTTTATATTTTATAGGAAGCATAAAATATCACAAAAAGGACATTCCCCCTTTTTCCATAATTTAGCTTTTAATGGTTACACAGATATTTACCAATATCAGCAGGATTGTAAACACACGCAATCATTCCGGATTTATCAGGGGAATAGATTTAGGTGTTTTGCCAACTATTGAAAATGGGTATATCATTATTGAAAATGATATTATTGCTGAGATTGGTAAAATGGAAAATTTTCGTTTTTCCCAACAACAAACTGCCGTTGCCACTCATACCATTGTTTTGCCCTGTTGGTGCGACAGTCATACACATTTGGTTTTTGCCGGAAGCCGTGAAGACGAGTTCATTGATAAAATAAAAGGATTGAGCTATGGGGAAATTGCCGCAAAAGGAGGTGGTATCCTGAATTCTGCAAAAAAATTACATGATGCTTCTGAGGATGATCTTTTTATCCAGGCGTGGAAAAGATTAGAAGAAGTAAGTAAACTCGGCACCAGTGCAATCGAAATAAAAAGCGGCTATGGCTTATCGTTACAGGGCGAATTAAAGATACTCAGGGTGATAAAAAAGCTGAAAGAAAAAAGTGCGCTGAAAATAAAGGCTACTTTCCTTGGTGCACATGCCTTTCCATCTGAATTCAAAGAGAATCACCCTGGATACATAGATTGTATTATCAATGAAATGCTTCCGGTAATTGGAAAAGGAAAACTAGCCGATTATATAGATGTTTTTTGCGAGAGAGGATTTTTTTCACCGGAAGAAATGAAAACAATTTGCGAAGCAGGTAGAAATTATGGTTTAAAGCCAAAGTTGCATGTAAATCAGCTAAACAGTATTGGTGGAATAGAAACAGGAATATCTATTGGAGCTCTGTCGCTTGATCATTTAGAAACGTTAACTGAGAATGAAATTGATTTACTTGGAAAATATGAAGGCGCTTCAACCCTTTTACCATCCGCTGCATTTTTTTTAAGAATGCCTTTACCACCGGCACGCAAACTGATAGATGTGGGGGCTGCTATCACGCTTGCATCTGATTATAATCCTGGTTCTTCGCCTTCCGGTAATATGAATTTTGTTATTTCACTGAGTTGCATTCAAATGAAAATGTTACCGGAAGAAGCTATTAATGCTGCTACTTTTAACGGTGCCTGCGCCATGGAAATAGAAAATGATTATGGAAGTATATGTGTGGGCAAAAAAGCAAATCTTATTTTTACCAGGCCGGTTCCGTCTGTTGCTTATTATCCTTATTCTTTTGGAAATAATTTAATTGATAAAGTAATGATTCGTGGTACTTTTATATAAAATAAAAATATTTTTTAAAAATACTTTTAACTGAAATTTTATGACGGGACAATTCAGACGATATGGGAAGTTTGACATTCTTTCGCTTACACATCTACGTAAGTATGAAACAAAAATGGGAGAGATAGTTCTTTGTAACAAATCCCTTGATTTTGAAAAAGCCATCTCGGAAACGAAAGCAAAGTATATCCTTTTTGGAATACCTGAAGATATTGGTGTAAAAGCGAACCTGGGAAAAGGTGGTGCGAAGACCTGCTGGTTCCCATTTCTTGAATCATTTTTAAATATTCAAAGTAATGATTTTTTAAGTGGTGAGAATATTTTTGTTGCCGGTCATTTCGATTTTACTGATGCTCAAAAACTGATCAACGTAAATGCTGCTACGGATGAAGAAAAGATTACTGCTTATCGTTCTTTTGTAAATAAGATAGATGATGCCGTTGAAGAAATTATAAAAATTATTACTCAGTATCATAAGATCCCTCTTATTATCGGAGGTGGCCATAACAATGCGTACCCTGCTATAAAAGGGGCGGCTAAAGGATTGTACAAGGCAGAGCTGGTACAGCTTGCGCAAATCAATTGTATCAACCTCGACGCACATACAGATTATCGGCCTGCAGAAGGGAGGCATTCGGGTAATGCATTTCGCTATGCAGATGAAGATGGTTATTTAAATAAATATTGCATTATAGGGATCCATGAAAATTATTTACAGCAAAATGTTTGGATAGATATTGTGAACAATCCATTTATGGATTGTATTACTTATGAAGATATTTTTATCCATGAAAAAAAGAATTTTATCCAGGCTGTAGCTCATGCCACAGGGTTCACTGAAGATAATTACACAGGAATTGAACTTGACCTGGACTCAATAGAAAATACGTTAAGCAGCGCTATGACCCCCAATGGAATTTCTTCTTTACATGCCAGGCAATATATGAACTTTGTGGCTACTGATTCCAAAATTGCATACGTGCATATCTGTGAGGGAGCCACCAGGCTGGATACTGGAGAAAACAGTTCTACTACCGGCAAATTAATTAGTTATTTGGTAAGTGATTTTGTGAAGGCAAATATGGCTATAAAAAAATAAGGATACGATTCCTCATATCCTTATCTGAAATATAAATATTGTTTTTTTTATTGTGGGCTTACATATTGATCATAGGAATATCCTTCCAATTGAATTGATTTAGTAACTAACAATAAAACGGATTATTACAAATAATGTTCCGAAAAATCCTGTGGGAAAATTTGACAATGTGGACAAAAATGGTTGGTGGTTAAATTGTTTAATGGAAATCAACCGAAATTGTTTTCTCCCGAATGCTTTGTTCGGACGGGCGCTTACTGAACCAGTACTTTTTTATTTTTTATTTTTTATTTCGTATTTTACTACTACTAATACCGCACAGGGCTTGAGTATTGCCTTCTGAATCTTTTGTTTCCGCCTGAAATTTTTTGTCTTCCAATGATATACCCTATTTTAATATTAACGGAAAAATAAGAATCATTATCATTGGGATCGCCCCTGATACCTCCCGGATGATTTGTATTATCGGCAGGTAAGGCGTCCGGCCTCCCCCTGTCATTTAATATAAGCGCGTCAGTTAATTGAGTGCCACTTAAATATTTTGAAAATACGGAAGGATCAATATACCTCCCATGTACATCATCTAAATAGTCAGTAAACAATATCCGGCTTACGTATTCAATTTTTATATCAAACTTAGCTGATATTTCGTATGCCAGTCCGAATCCATAAGAGAGGTTTATTTGGTTGAGACTGTATTCCTTACTGTTTGGGTATTCTGCGAAGCCTTCGCCTTCTGTGTGCAATGGGCGAAGATCAATCCATTGGCCATTCAAATTTGCCTGTGGATTGAAATGAAAATATCCGACCCCTCCTAAAATATAAGGTGATAATGATGAAGGAGGGAGTTCGGGGTCAAGATTCTTGTAAAATGCTATCGGATAAAATTCGGTTAAAAGTGAAACTTCGGTAATTGGACTTCTAAAACTCAGGTTTCTGTTATATCTTCCAACTGCTGCAGTTGTTTTCACACCTTTTAATAAGCTATCATAAGCCTGCACCATTCCCTGGGTACCTTCAAGTCTAAATCCTAAAAAATGTTTATAAAGTGCACTAAAATAAATACCTCCGGCAAATTTGGTAGTATTGAGATTCAGATCTTTGAAACCCGCTGCACCTTTCCCTTTTCGACCTCCAATATCAGTCAGGCAATTCATTGGACCTGAAGAAATCCCTGCCTCAAAAGTAAGGTCATTATCATAATACTCATCGTTATAAAAATAATATTGTGCTTTTGCCTGAAAAGCAACGATACACAATATTAGAAAAAAGGGAATTTTAATTTTCATTAAAGACGAGTTATTTTGATTTTCTTTTAAATTCTCTACAAAAGCCTATACAAATTAAAGAATAATTTTTCTCATTTTATTTTTTTAAATACTTTTTATTGCAAAAATCTGTCCTGATTGGCTATAGACGGACAGGATAGTCTGAATAATAAGTTTTTTTGGCGACATCCTCTCTTTTATTTCTTTTCGGTTCAACTTACTTTTTCTTTACCTGAAATTTTCATAGCCAGCGAGAATCATCTATAACATATGTCCATCATTGTACATTATTTCAAAAATCTCAACAATTAAAACAGCAAAACCGTTGCAACCATAATAGTTGCAACGGTTGCACTATTTACTTTTTAACCCTATTATTGTTTTTGCAATTTTGCATTATAATTCAATTCATCATTTACAATAGTTACAAAATACATTCCTGCCAGTAACTGAGGCACATTCACTGATACTGCATTATTTCCATTTATCACATCAATCGTTCTTTTATACATCGTTTGTCCATTGGTATTTCTTATCAACATTATAGCCGTGCCTGATTGAGCAGCGCTGAAAGAAGCGGTAAAATTATTCACAACCGGGTTAGGGTAAATGCGGAAGGATTCATTACTGCTGTTGGTAGAAAGCCTTACCACATTAGAGAAGGTGAATTGACCGTCTATATCTATCTGTCTTAATTTATAATAAACATTATTTCCTTCAGGGCTGATACGATCCTGGTAGCTATAGTTTTTGGGTGTAGAACTGTTACCTGCTCCGGCTATAGTTGCGGCCAGTTCAAAATCATTGCCATCAAAACTTCTATACAATTCAAAACGATCGTTATTTATTTCCTGGCTTGTTTGCCAGTTGAGGTTGGCAACTCCATTAGAATAGGTGCCATTAAAAGAAACTAACTGTACAGGTGCAGGGCCAGCGGAAACCACAACAAGTTTATAGTCATTAAAGTAATTACAAGAAGGGTTAGCGAGGTTACCACTTGTAGTAGCAACAACCAGCCTGTAAATATTTCCATTTGCATTAGGTTGGGTAAGATCGGTAGAAGCGTTTGTAATATCATAACTAAATGTTGCTACACCATTTGTATAAGTAAGTGTGCCGGTTTGCAAATCTGAAAAAGATACTGAACCGTCTGTACTCACCTGCAATTTGTAAAAAGTATTTGTGCTGGAAGGGTCAGTTACAGTAAATACAGGCGTAACTGTATTCCCTTCTGTTGTATAGGCAGGACCAGTAACACTAACCTGCGACTGAACAACATTAATAGAGATATCGTCAAGGCCAAGATCATTACCGCTGGCAACAAATGTTGAATTTACCACCTTTAAATCAACTGTAGAAGTAGTAGAAATAAATTTACCACCCACTTTATGCCATTGATGATCGTAAGGAATGTGTCCTGAAGTTGCAATAGTATCATTTCCATTAACCACGAAGGAAATGTCGGGAGCAGCAGCAGCATTACCACCCGGAGGCATCATGTTGATAACCCAGGCAGAAAATTCGTAGGTAGAACCTGTACAAACAGGTATTGATTTTATCTGGTAAAATATAGGGGATTTAGTAATATCCGGTGCACCATTTACAGCAAGAAAATAACCACCGTCACCTGTATGGTCGGCAGCTTGCCAAATGGGTGTATGAATACAATTAGAACCAGTGGAATCTCCCATCACTTTTAAAATAGAATAAGTAAATTCAGGTTGCATCCCTTGGGTGGCCGCAGTATAGGTATAGTCTGAACAAGGAAAAATATTTCCACTTGTGCTTGAACAACCATTCAGTTTATTTCCTACATTACCTATGGGGTTGTAGGTATTGGTTCCTGATTGCAGGCAAGCATCAGCAGATGTATTTACTGTGATGTAGGGAACACTGAAAGTGCCACGGGCGCCTAATAAGTTGGGACCGCTATTTGATGTTCCGGTTTGAGCCGATGAAATTTGAAAGCTGAACAGACATATTGCTGCTAATAGAAGAGTGGTAAATTGTTTCATTCCTTTAGGTTTTGAGTTAAGTTAAAGCGGCCAACAAAAGAATAGATTGTAAGACTACGGCTTTAAACAAAGGAATGCGGAAAAGGTAATTTTGGTATATTAGTTTGGGGTATTTCGGAGGATCTTTGGAGGGTAATCCTTAGCAGTTTGCTTGCTTTGGAAATACAAAAATATATAAGATTTTGATGAATCCAAATGTTTTTGGAAGTTTTTTTCTGAAAGTAGAATTGCAAAAGAATTTTTAAAGAAGGGGTATCTACCAGATTTCTATACTCTTAAGCCCAATTTATAAATGATAATATATTTTTAATAAATAACTCATAATCAATGCTCTTAAATTAATTACTACAATTTTTGCATTATATATAATTTTAAGCTTATTTATATAACAATAGTAAAGCTTTCCATAGCAATCATTTTTCCAAAAAGAATTCTTCAGCGGGTTGGTAACTTTTATAAAAGAATCCTGTTTTTATTTTTGTTTGCCTGGCAATGGGATATATCTTTTGTACACGGAATTACCCATAATTTGACAATTTCCACTTTACTGTCTATTACCTATTATCACATTTCTAAAAGACTACATTGATAACTTTAGTCAAATTCCCTGGCATTTTTATCTCAAGCCGGTAAATACCAGGAGGAATATTTTGTTGCGGCTGTAACTTTTCTACAGTACTTCCACCGGAATATTGAATGCTTTTTGTCATAAATAGCTGCCCTGATGAATTCAAAAGTTTAATCTCGTAATTACCTGGCTGTTGGTTTACCATTTGCAGGTTAAAATTATATGTGGATGCCGGATTGGGATAAACACCAATATCCGTATTTCCGTTTTCATGATTTACTGTCATAATATTACTGTAGGATACGTTTCCATTGATAGCTACGCTGGCGATACGGTAATAAGTATTTCCTGTTCCGGGATTCGCATCTACCCAATAATAGGAATTAATGGTATTGAATGCCTGTAAAGTATTTAGTTTTATAAAATTGATCTTGTCTAATGATTTTTCAATATCAAACTGCAACAAATTATTTTCATTCTCTGTTTTCCAGATTAATTGTATTTGATTATTACTTTCAAATGCACCGAGAGCTGTTAAATGCGGAAGAGGTGTTGCTTCAGGAACACTATCCGAAAAAATGATCCTGAACCTGTCTGTAGCCTTTGAATCGGGATCAGAAGTTACTGAAAAGTCAACATCCGTAGTTCCATTCAGGTCAATATGAGTGGTAGTATTAAGGTATTTATCCTCCAATATCCCCTGCCTGTGAGGTGCATCCAGATTTGTAGTTACAAATTCCACCCGGTAAGTAATGATGCGCATGTTCCACATTTTGAAAAATATAGAATCATTGCCTTCAATGGTATGCCTTCTTTCAATTACATAAACTGTATTATTTCTCAGCAAACCCCAATTCTCTGAAGGATTGCTCAATTTTCTGGCATCCATACCGTCCAAAGCATTGCTGTATGCTGAACTATACTGAGTAAGATTTCCGTCCATCAAAACCGTAGATCCCTCAGGAGACACAATATATAAATTAGATCTTATTTGAGCAAAATCAGAACTGTCTGGTGATGTATGAGGAGAACAGATAGCGGTAAAGTGGGCACATAGTACCATTATTACCAATGAAATTAGGTTTTTCAAATGTTGGATTTTATAGATTTTGGATATCTAATCTATAAAACGCAGTACATTTTTATCTATTGTATTTTTTTAGGATTTTTTTAAAAATGGATTTTATTTTCACTGTGAGTCAGAGATCATCACTGAAAATATCATCCGGATGAAATCAGAAATCCTCTAAAAAAGTCAGTTTACAGGGATTAGGAGAGTCATCAAAAAGTGACAAATAAAAATCCGGCATATTTCTTCTTTTACTGCATAAATAAGAAATAAAAGAGTAAGGGTAGCAAAGAAAAAACTGAAAGATTAAAACATCGAAATTTATTTTTTACTAATAAATAATCATTCCACCGTTACCGACTTAGCCAGATTCCTCGGTTTATCTACATCACATCCTTTTGCGACGCCGATATAATAGGAGAGTAGCTGCAGTGGAACAACACTTAAAATTGGCGCAATTATTTCATTTGCGGGTGGTACTGCAAATACATCATCCGCCATTTGCGGTATCAGATCATCCCCTTCGGTAATAATAGCGATCACTTTTCCTTTTCGCGCTTTTATTTCCTGGATGTTGCTTACAATTTTGGCGTGGTATTCATCTTTTGTCGCTACAAAAACTACCGGTAGGTTTTTATCAACCAATGCAATGGGGCCGTGTTTCATTTCTGCAGCGGGATATCCTTCCGCATGGATGTAAGAGATTTCTTTCAGTTTCAGGGCTCCTTCCAGGGCGATAGGAAAATTGTATCCTCTGCCAAGGTAAAGTGCATTGCCAGCGTCCTTATATTTTTCGGCAATTGGTTTCAACAGATCTCCGTTCTTTAATATGGCATCCACTTTTTCAGGAATATTTTCCAATTCTACCAAAAGTTCCGTGTATCTTGAATTTTCAATAGTTCCTTTTTCTTTCGCAATTTTTAAAGCGATCATCATCAAAACTGCTAACTGTGCAGTAAATGCCTTTGTGGAGGCCACCCCAATCTCAGGGCCCGCATGCGTATATGCGCCGGCATGTGATGCGCGTGAAATAGAAGAGCCAACCACGTTTACAATTCCAAAAATAAATGCACCTTGTTCTTTTGCTTTTTCAATAGCGACTAAAGTATCTGCAGTTTCGCCACTTTGCGACACAGCAATAATTACATCTCCTTTATTGATGATCGGATTCCTGTAACGAAACTCTGATGCGTATTCCACTTCTACCGGAATGCGGCACAATTCTTCAATAATGTATTCCGCTTCCAAAGCCGCATGCCAACTGGTGCCGCAGGCAATGATAATATACCTCGGCGCATGTATCAGCGCTTCAATATGATCCTGGATTCCCTTCATCGTGATGGTTCCTTTTTCTGCGTCTAACCTTCCCCGTAAGCAATCATAAATAGTAGTGGGTTGTTCATAAATCTCTTTCAGCATGAAATGATCATAACCACCTTTTTCTATCGCTGCCAGTTCTATATCCAATTTGCTGATATAAGGCATTTGCCTTTCGTTGCCAAGATTTTTTAGAATCAATTCTCCCGCTTTGATGATGGCGATTTCATAGTCATTTACATATACGACTTCTTTTGTGTATTCCAGCATGGGCGTGGCATCCGAGCCGAGAAAGTGTTCATCTTTTCCAATACCTATTACCAATGGGCTCCCTTTTCGCGCAGCGATAATGGTATCAGGATTATCCTCATCAAGCAGCAGGATAACATAAGCTCCGGAAACCCGTTTTAAGGCAATTCTTACTGCTTCTTCCAAAGAACTTTGCGTATTTTTTTGAATATCTTCAATAAAATTTACCAGCACTTCAGTGTCGGTCTCACTTTTGAAAGAATATCCTTTTTTAATTAATTCTGATTTAAGCTGCGCATAATTTTCAATGATACCGTTGTGAATTACGGCCAGCTTTTCGTTATTACTTTTATGGGGATGTGCATTTACATCGCTTGGTTCACCATGTGTTGCCCAGCGGGTATGCCCGATTCCGATATGTGCATTTACAGGTTTCCCTAAAAGAGACTGCTCTAATTCAGCCACTTTCCCTTTTTTCTTAAAAACCTCTAACCCGTTTTCATTAATTAATGCAATACCAGTACTGTCATATCCGCGATATTCCTGTCTTTTCAATCCTGTAATAATAATGGGATAAGCTTCTCTTGGGCCGATGTATCCAACAATTCCACACATATTTTTTGTTTTTTGTTGGCACAAAATAACGAAAAAGTGTTTAGGTAAAATTTAAAATTTATGGCAAGAGGTTTAGAAAAAAGTTTAGATTGTTTAGGAGGTTTAGAATATTTAGTGAAGAATGAAATTTGTGGATATTTGTTGATTTGCTAATCTGCAAATGAGAGTTTTTTTTCTATTTAGCCAGGTTAGCGAGTATTGTTTTAATCTTTCTTTTTAAAGGTTCATCTATTTTTCCTATTACTAATTCGATCAATTCTTTTTCTAATGTGGCAATTTTATGTACACGCACAATGGATGGAAGTTTTAACCCGGATTTCTCCCATTCATCTATTAAAACATCTTATGCAGCATCATAGATTTTACTGGTAATCCTACAGACAATAATATCTCCATCATTAGTGTCATTAATAAGGAGAGCAGGCCTCTTTTTATAAGTCTGTTCATTAGTAAAAGGAAATTTCAATAATACGATATCGCCAAAATTTAAATTGTGCACAGGTTAAAAATTATCATAAATTGAATCAGACTCAGCATATCCTTTTAAAAATTGCTCTTGAATAGTTTCTTGAATGAAGGGATCGTTCCGATGAAAATTACCGGCATCACCTTCCTCTATTAAAACAATAACCCTTATTTCTTTGTCTTTATTAATTTCTAATGCTGATTGAATCACATCAGGAACAAGGATTTGGTTATCTTTTATTTTTGTTACAAATTCAAGTGCTTTCATTTCGCGATTATTTTTATAAAGATATACATTTTGTATAAGGGAATGAACTGATAAGTTTTTTTTGTGATTTGAGAAAATAAATAGAAATTAAGGCTAAAAGTTTGTTTATTGATCTGCAAATCAGGAAGGAGTTTCATAAATATTTTTTTTATGGAATGATGTTTATACTTCGTAAAGGGGTAAATTAGTGAACTTTTCAAGCTAAATCATTCACGGTTTTGTCCCTTTGCGCAGTATAGTTCAGAAATTTAAAGTATTCATAAATTCATACATTGTTTGAATCACAGATTAGCAAGTTCGTCCTTATCTTTCAGATCGGCTCTTCTCTCCAATCCTTTCATTCCCCAATGCAAAATAATAGGTATGATAACCGGAATAAAACGCGAAACCAAAGGAAGAAAAAAGGATATTAAAAGTGATATAAGAAATACTACCGGAATCATCAGGCTTCTGTATAATCCAAGTTGAATCCTGGCTCGGGATATTTTATGCGTAAGTAAATTGCGTTTCGGATTGCTTACGTATAACCACAACCAGCAATTCATAAAACCGGTAAAACACATATTGGCTACATACACTGCATAAGGAAGAAGCATGTTGGTATCTGATCCATATTCTCCCAGTAAACCCGAACTGAAAGGCAGCAGTACTATAGAAAAAAGAAAGGCAAGATTTATCCAAATCAAAGAAATCGTATAATTGATTACATATCCAAATATGCGGTGATGCACTGACCAGTAATGGCCGATGATGCCAAAACTTATAAGAAATCCAAAAAATTTCAGGGAATCACGAGAAAGATAATTCCACAAAGCTGCATCGGTATAGATATGCAATTCATCGCGGTTAGGCACCTTTATCTCAATTACCAGTAGCGTAATACAAATAGCAAAAACGGCATCAGTGAAAAAAAGAAATCTTTCTAACTGAAATTTAGAGCGCGATATATCGTGCCTTGGATGATTCATAATAATTTTTTTAAGGCACGGATGGGGCTAATATTTGTTTTCATTCTTTTTTCAGTCAGTAAATTTAGATAATGAATTTAAAATTTATTTTCTTTTATCTTAATCTTTCAAAGTTTGTCTGGTCCCTGTTTTATCAGTTCACGATATCGGCAATACTATAATAAACTCACTTCCTTCTCCTTCTTTACTTTCCGCTTTTATTTCCCCACCATGCGCTTTTACAATATCATAACTCAAACTCAGTCCCAATCCAGTTCCACTTCCTGTTGGTTTGGTGGTAAAAAATGGTTGAAAGATTTTATCTACAATATTTTTAGGAATGCCGTTGCCGTTATCAATAACGGTAATCAACACACTATTCCCAGATTTCCTGGTGGTGACTGAAACTGTTGGCTGATAGCTGTTAGCTGATAGCTTTGCTTTCTCATTTACTGCGTAAAAAGCATTATTTAAAAGATTGAGTAAAACTCTTCCAATATCCTGCGGAATGATATTTATTTTTCCGATGCTTTCATCAAAATCGGTTTTCATGGTTGCATTGAATGATTTATCCTTTGCACGCAAACCATGATAACTTAATCGTAAATATTCATCAGCTAAAGCATTAATATCTGTAGGCTCTTTTACGCCAGTGCTGGTTCGTGAATGTTGCAACATTCCTTTTACAATATCGCCTGCACGTTTGCCGTGGTGATTTATTTTTGCTTCGTTTTCTTTGATATCACTAAGAATGGATTTGGCTTCAGAAATATTTCCTTTATCTATTTCCTGTTCCGCCTCATCAATCAACTCAGTATTTACATCAGAAAAATTATTCACGAAATTCAATGGGTTTTGTATCTCATGTGCAATGCCTGCAGTGAGTTCGCCAAGGCTTGCCATTTTTTCTGATTGTATCAATTGTGCCTGGGTTAATTTTAGTTCATTATATGCTTTCTCAATTTCTTTTGCCTGTTCCAATTCCTTTTCCCGACTTTTGATTCTTTCCTTTTCAACTATTCTGTTCCTGATAGAGCGGTTTGCAAAAAATAAAATCACAAGAAAACAAACAACATATAATGTGTATGCCCACCAGGTTTTCCACCAGGGCGGAGAGACAATAATTGTGATGTCTTTTTCTGCCCAAACCCCACTATCGTTTACTGCCTTTACCTTAAAGATGTAGCTTCCCGGCGCCATATTAAAGTAGTATGCTGTTTTGGTTTCACCCGCCATCTGCCAGATATGATCATAGTTTTCCAGCATATATTGCAAGTGATTGTTTTCTGAACTGGCATAATCAATACTTGCATATTCAAAAGAAAATGTATTTTGGTTGTACTGTAAATCAATTTTTTTGGTTTGTGCTAAAGCCAGCGGAAGAATGCTTCCCTGGCCAACTGTAACTGGTTTGCTGGCAAGAAGAAAGTTGGTAATATCTATAAGTGCCGGCGGAATATTGTGTATTAATTGTTCAGGTTGGAAGGCAAAATAACCCGAAGTATCTCCATACAATATTTCCCCGTTTTCCCGGGTATATCCAACACCACGCATAGCCCTTGCATCCACACCCTGGTCTTTCCCATACACAACTGTTGTGTTTTTTTCTGCATTTAATTTTATAATACCGCTATTTGTTTTCAACCATAAATTTTTCTCATGGTCTTCTGTTATCCAACCTATGCTAGTACTTGCATTCAATGCACCGGAAGCATCACTAAAAAGTGTAAACGCATCCTTTTCTTTATTGTATTTGTAAAGACCAATATTTGTTGCAGTCCAAAAGTTTCCGCCACTGTCTTTCATGATACAATTGATTCCTGGTTGTGAATTAATAAAATATCGTTTGAAATGTCCGCTTTGTTCATCAAGCCTGTTTATTCCACCGCTGGTAGCTACCCACACTTGGTTATTTTTATCTGGTAAAATGTCCTGAATAATATCATCATTAGTAGCAACACGGGCATTATTCTGAAATCGCTTTATAAATGTCCCCGTCTTAATATCCATTGTTTGCAAGCCCCTAAATGTAACTACCCAAAGTTTGTCCTTAGTATCCGGTTTAACCACAAAAACCGTATCAGAAAGTAAACTATTGGCATCGCCTTCTATGTGATGATAAGCTTTAGAAGTTTTCGTAACAGGATCAAAGTGATGTAAGCTACGGCGAGTTGCAAGCCAGAATGTATTGCTTTCCTTATCTTTCTCAATATTGATGATGACATTTTTAGGCGAAGCAGTGTCTTTATCTATTAAAAATTTGTGTTCTTTTCCATTGCTGTCAATATGGATCAATCCCTTATTTGAAGCCAGCCATAAAGTGTGGGCGCTGTCTTCTGCAAAAGCATTAACACCTCCTCTAATGTAGTGATGAGGCAGCTTGTTTTGATAGGGGTTTATTTTGTATAAATTATAAATTCCGTTGGAGGCACCCCACGTAGATATCCAGATAATACCATCACTTGTTTTATAAGCATACCAAAATTCATTGGTGGCTAATTGCTCTTTACTGTTTTTATCAGAGCTGAAATGCGTTACTCTTTTTGTGGAAGGATCATATACATTGATACCTCCTTCCATAGTTCCTATCCAAATTCTGCCGGCATTATCTTCTGTTATAAAAGTGATATGGTCATCCACATAAGAAAGCGTTTTTTCTAAAGCGGGCCTGCTTAGTTTTTCGGGATGAGCAGGATCATAATAGTAGTGGGTAAATACCCCGGTAGCCCGGTTAAGTGTTTGCAATCCATCTCCGGCAGTGCCCACCCAAAAATTTCCTTTGCTGTCTTCAAAGATGGCGCGGACACGGTTATCAGCAATACTATTGGGATTCTTTGGATCATGCAGGTAACTTTTAAAAGTGCCCGTTTTACGGTCAAACCGGTTCAACCCGGCAGCACCTTCCTGCGCATTTTCACCAAAAGGGCTCCCCGTGCCTACCCATATCACACCTTCATGATCTTCATAAATAGCGCGCACCAGGTTATTGCTCAGGCTTGCAGGATCATTAGCAATATGCGCAAAATGAGTAAAGGTGCGGGTTTGAGGATTAAAGCGATCCAGGCCTCCATAAGTGCCCACCCACAAAGTTCCCTGCTTATCCTGCATCAGGACTGTTACCGTATCATTGCTAAGGCTGTTGGGATCATTTGCCAGGTGGCGGAAATGGGTAACAATGCCTGAGGCCGGATCTAAATGGTCTAACCCGGTTACATAAGTACCAATCCAGGTGATTCCATCATTAGCAGCGAGAATACATTCAATCCTGTTATCTGCAATGGAATTGGGATTTTTTGGGTCATGCAGGTAATGGGTAAACTGTTGCCCGTCGTACTTATAAACGCCGGTGTAATTTGCCAGCCAGAGAAACCCATCCGGCCCCTGAGACATGCCTGAAATTAATTGCCAGGGTCCATCTTTCGGCGGATTTAACACCTCGAAATTGATATCCTGTGTAAAGCCGCATAGATGAAAAAGCGACAGTATGATAGTAAACGAAAGAAAAAATGGGAAACGTATTTTCATTGTAAAAGTTTAAGAATTTCTATTAATTAAATTATGTTTTAGTATAAGAGTAATTGGATAGTAAACTCCGTTTCCTCGCCTTCCTTACCTGCCTGCGCTACTGCTTCGGCAGACAGGGTCTCCACTTTTATCCCGATAGCCATCGGGACCCCACCATGCGCTTTCACATTATCATAAATTGTCTGAACCATGATTTATAAGATTTAAGGATCACCAGGATTGTTTCCTTAATCCTACTAATCTTACAATCATGAAAATCTTAGTTCAGACAACAGGCAATTGAATAATAAATGTACTTCCTTCACCATCTTTACTCTCCACTTTTATTTCTCCGCCATGCGCTTTTACAATATCATAACTCAAACTTAATCCCAATCCAGTTCCACTTCCTGTTGGTTTGGTGGTAAAAAATGGTTGAAAGATTTTATCTACAATATTTTTAGGAATGCCGTTGCCGTTATCAATAACGGTAATCAACACACTATTTCCAGATTTCCTGGTGGTGACTGAAACTGTTGGCTGATAGCTGTTAGCTGATAGCTTTGCTTTC
>DATCFT010000019.1:0-412773 GCA_036509335.1 Hanamia sp. | reverse complement strand
CATGCGAAATTGGACTTTCCAAAAGTTTTGTTCAATGCCCGAATAAAAACGATACTTCTGATTTATGAATAAGTTTGAATAAAAAAAGTGAAGTAACTTTTGGAAAGTTTTATAGTAAATCAATAAATAATTAAAAATCCTGTTTTGTGAAAAACTTTTGGAAAGTTGGATAGTCTTTTATCTATTTCAAAGTCTTAAAAAAACTTTTCAAAAGTTACACAAAGTCGGACTTTCCAAAAGTTTTATTCAATGCCCGAATAAAAACGATACTTGTGATCTTTGAATAAGTTTGAATAAAAAAAGTGAAGTAACTTTTGGAAAGTTTTATAGTAAATCAATAAATAATTTAAAGTCCTGTTTTGTGAAAAAACTTTTGGAAAGTTGCATAGCTATTTTATTTATTTCAAAGTCTCAAAAAAACTTTCCAAAAGTCAAACAAGGCTGAACTTTCCAAAAATTAAAAAAAATAAAATGGAAAACAATTCAATTATCGGAATTGATCTCGGCGGAACTAATGTTCGTGGAGGACTTGTAAATAATTCCAAATTATCAAATATCGTTTCTAAAAAAATTAATTCAAAAGGATCTTCACATGAGGTATTGGAAGAATTATTTTCAATAACTGATCTTTTAATAAATAATTCAGTTAAAGCAATTGGAATCGGAGTGCCCGGGCTTGTAAATACTGAAGAGCAGATGGTTTATGATGTGGTGTATATTCCTTCGTGGAAAAAAGTGCCCTTACAAAAATGGATGGAAGACCGTTATCATATTCCTGTATATATCAATAATGATTCAAATTGTTTTGCCCTCGGTGAATATTATTTTGGGAAAGGTAAAGGAATGAATTCCATGATTGGATTAACCATTGGAACCGGACTGGGATGCGGACTCATCATTAATAAAAAATTATACGATGGAAGAAACGGCGGGGCCGGCGAATTTGGCATGGTCTCTTACTTAGATAAAACAGTGGAATATTATGCCAGCGGGCAATTTTTCGAAAACGTTTATCATATTAACGGAGAAGCAGTTTTTAAAAGCGCCAACGAAGGAAGTACAGAAGCGATAAAAATGTATGAAGAGATGGGAGCGCATCTGGGTAATGCACTTAAGACAATACTCTACGCGTTGGATGTGAAAATGATTATCCTTGGCGGATCAGTGCGTCATGCTTTTCCCTATTTTTCTAAAACAATGTGGGAGCAGATCAAAACGTTTGGCTTTCAAAAAGCAGTTACGAATTTGCGGATAGAAATATCCGAATTAGAAAATGCCGGTGTGTTGGGCGCTGCGGCTCTGTATTATGACAGGGAGAAATGAGAAAACTTTTGAAAAGTTTATTGAAGAATTTCTTAGAATTAAAAAGCTCGAAAACTTTCAAAAGTTGAGTGTAACAGCAGAGCAACAAATATTGAGGATTTGTATTCACTCATTTTGGAAAAAACTTTTGGAAAGTTTATTGGAGGGATTTTATAAAATTGAAGAGTTTAATAACTTTCCAAAAGTTCAGCGTAACAGTAGAGAGAAAACTTTTGGAAAGTTTATTGCAGGGATTTAGTTTCTCAGCGGGGTTTTCATTCTTATAGCTTTTGTGGGAGAGCATGAAACCCCGATGCGTGAAGGGACTTCGAAATAGGAGAAAGTCAATTCAGGATCTCTGCAAACATCGGGGTTTCCGGTGAAGTTCTTTTTAATTCGATGTTTATAAACCGGAAAACCCCGCTGGGACACCGAACTTTTGGAAAGTTTATCGGAGGCGTTTTATAAAATTGAAGAGTGTAATAACTTTCCAAAAGTTCATTTTAAAAAACTTTTGGAAAGTTGGATAGCGTTTTATTTGGTTCAGAAGTCTCAAAGAAACTTTCCAAAAGTTCATTCATCTTCATTGTTTATATTGAATTACACCTACGTCAATTGCATTGACTCCGGTGCCTGCAAAATATCCTCTTGTATACATTGTAATTACACTTTGCCCGGAAATAATAAGAAATCCCCCAAGTACAAAATCAGTAGTCCTGGATACGGTTGCTTCAAAATAATAAGTCCCGGTACCAATTATAGAAAATGATTCTGCATTCTCGTATGAGCTGAAATCGTCAGGCAAATAGGCGCAACCGGAAAAAATTTTATACCCGACATAACCTGCATTTGGATAGGCCCAAATATCAAGCGGAGGCGCATCGGGCGAAAGATTTAAAAAACGTATCTGGCTTACCGTCGTATCAGTGGTTGTTATATTATCTTTTAACAAAACAGAAGTAACACTACCGTGAATAACAGTATCTGTAAGAAAAAGTGAATAACTGGCGCTGGGTTCAAAGTTATTATTCAATTGTCCAAGAATATTACTATTTCCATAAGACCCAAAAGCTAATTGCTGGTAACCTGATTTGATATTAATATAAGGGAACATTACTGTATCCGGAAAATAAGTATTAGCATTTCTAATAGAAGGAACAAAAACTGTCTTTCCAAAAGAAACCGGTGAATCGGGCAATGAAACAAGTTTATTATTTAGATAGAGTTGCAGGTTGGATATGGACGGCGAAGCATTTGTAATTGAAATATGAGAAGAATCGGAAGCAGGGATTTGATAAATGGGTCTTACTTCTTTTTTACAACTTATAAAAAAAGTACTACAAAGCAGAAATGCAAACATTATCAAATCACTTTTTTTCATGTGTTTAAATTTTGAAGGAAATACCCTTTATATGCACACATACATCATATATAAACCTTGATCTCAATCGTTTTATTTTAATTATACTGCGCAAGGGATAAAACCTGAATCATCTAACTTGAAAAACTCATTAATTTACCTTTTGCGAAGTGTAATAAAATCCTATCACCCTTTCAGGGTTTTAGAACTTTGTGATTTTGTTTTTCTATAATTCTATCACCCTTTCAGGGTTCTAATCCCAAAGGGATGACATTATTATAGCTCAAATACAATTCCGCATCAGAACCCCGAAGGGGTGAAATTATCTTTAAACCTGTACCTATACTCTGCAAGAAGGCAAAAACCATGAATCATTTAGCTTGAAAAATTACCTAAATTTTCCCTTGCGAGTTATAAGCTAATGCCAAGGTTTAATTGACCCGTGGATAATGAAATGTCTCCAAAGGCTTTAGCCAAAATCTATTGATTCTTTACAATACAGCCTTTTAATCTTTGGCTAAAGCCGAGAACTACAACCACAATTCCACTAACTAAAGTTAGTGGCAATTGATACTTTACAATGGCCAAAATCATGAATCATTTAACATGAAAAACTCACTAATTTACCCCTTGCGAAGTATAACTCAACAGCTTCTAATTCACGCTTCAACTTTTTATTTCAACGGTTTATTAATCTTATTCTCTTTAAATATCTGCAGCGAATCATTATTCCTTGCCATTAAAATGTAATTGCCTTTTGGGGTAGATATTTCTTTTACATCCCGTACTTCTCCTTTTATAAATAACCCGCTTTTCTTAGGTTTCATATAGTCAAAGCCATGCTTTTTATTACCCAGCAATGTAATGCCATAACTCGCATCAAACCTACCTACTTCAGGTTTCAATCCGTAAAAATTGCCACCAAGAAAAATATCTTTTATACCATCGTTATTTAAGTCAGTTACCAAGATACCGAATACAGGAGATATTTGAGCCATCATCGGTAAAGGTTCCATTTTAAAATTCCCTTTCCCGTCATTATAAAACACACAACTTTGCGTTTGCTGAACTACCAGTTTCTGTGCATGATCCAATTCTTCTTTTGTAAAAACCTCATCAATCGTTTTACCCGCGTAATCACTATATTTAGGAAATCTCTTTTTCATATATGGAAGCTGAGCTATTAAATCGTCGCGCAGGTTGAAGGGATAGGACTTGCCATCAGTTTTATAATAGGCAGCAATACAATCAGTGCGCCCGTTATTATCAAAATCATCAATGAACAGCCTTGCAGGATGCGTGCTATCCGCCCTTATTTTTGAATTTAATCCATTGTTTCCTGCTATCAGATCCGGATAACCATCACCGTTAACATCCGCAACAGTCAGGCAATTCCACCAGCCGGAAGAACCCGCTACTTCCCCCGTCTTTACAAATTTACCATTTTCATATTTTAAAATGGTCACAGGCATCCAATCACCTACAACGATCAATTCCTGCTTCCCGTCTCCATCTGCATCCACCCATTGAGCATCTGTTACCATTCCAAGTTTGGAAAGAATAGGAGCAACTGAATTGGTAACATCAACAAATTTTCCATGTCCCAAATTATGCAATAATTTACTTTCGGGAATAATTCCATAAGAGCCGGGAACACTCCGAGCTCCAATAAATATGTCTTTAAGCCCATCCCCGTCATAATCTCCCACGCGAACGCAGGAGGCATTGATACTTAGTGTAGGCCAACCATTAAATGAACGTGTGAAATTACCTTTGCCATCATTAATATATAGCCTGGGCGCTAAATAAACAGATCCTAATTGATATTGATTGCCTCCTGAAGCAACTACTAAATCCAAATCGCCGTCGTTGTCTGCATCAAAAAATTCAGCGCCTATACTTTCATAATCTTTATCCTGCATAAAAGCAAATTGGGGACGTTCCTTAAAATTCCCATCAGGCTGCTGAATGAACAGCTTATCTGTATCGCCGGTAGCTCCTCCCACAAAGAAGTCCTGAAGCCCATCTCCGTTCACATCTCCTACAGCTAATTTAGGGCCTTCTGTAGAAAGCATTTTAGGGATCAATGGCTCTACATTAAAATCTATGAAATCATTTTCTTTATGCTCAATATTTCCGGAAATTACAGAAGAGGTGATATTTTTATATAATTGAGGCGAAGGAATAGCTGGTTTAAAAATACCGGTTGCATTTTTTTGCACAAGTGTGAGTGTGGTATCAACTCTTATATTGTAAATTTCCTGTGTTTTTAAATTGGGCCATAAGACTATCAGGCTGTCTATTTTTTTGGCTTTCCCCAAACCAAAGTTGAGCACAGGCTCTACCGAGCTTTCAAAGCCACGACTGGGCATTTGCTCCAATATTTGTTTTATGTCATTTGAATAAATAGTTACCCTGGCGCCATATCCAAGGGTATTAGGAGCATTCCCCTTCAGGTTTATTTTCAAATAAGAATTATGCAATCTTTCAGAAGCCATATTTCTATATACAAAAGCCTCCATATTTTCATTGTTCACCACGAGGTCAAGGTCACCATCACCGTCAAGATCGCCATAAGCTGCACCGTTGCTAAAGCCTGGCGTCGCTAATCCTAATTCAAGAGATTCATTTTTAAAAGTGAGATTTTTTTGATTGATGAAACCGTAATTGGAGAGTGGCGTCGAAGACATTTTAGCAAGAAAAGATTTAAAATTAAACCCGCCACTTTTAACCTGCCTCATAGCTTCGTCACTGCTAAAATAATCTAGAAAATCCTGGTCAGTAAGGTCTTTACTAATGCCATTACTTACAAAAAGATCTTTCCAGCCATCATTGTTAAAATCAAAACTCAAAGCCCCCCAACTCCAGTCGGTAGCCTCTACACCCGCCATATCCGCTATCTCACTAAACGTGCCGTCACCATTATTCAACTGGAGGCAATTACTTGCAAACTGATGGTGAAAATCATTTTTCAACCTGGCATTTTGCACATTGTAACTATCAAATTTTGTGGTTGTCTTTAATCTTCTGTCACTTTCAGGAAGCATGTCGGTAGTGAATATATCAAGCCAGCCATCATTATTAAAATCTACCATATCCGAACCCATAGAAGAATAGCTCATGTGGCCTAAAGCATCATCACTCACTTCTTTGAAAGTACCGTCATGTTGATTAATGTAGAGATAATCCTTTTCAAAAAAATCGTTTGATACATATATATCATCCCAGCCATCGTTATTTAGGTCGCCTACAGTTACTCCGAGACCAAAACCTATTTCACTACCATAAATACCTGCCTGGGCGCTCACATCGGTAAAATGCCCATTATCGTTTCTGTAAAGGCGATCGCCGCCGGCATAATTTCGGATATTACGCAGATCGCGGTTATTTCCAAAACTCTCAATGGGACGGTAACTATTATTCAGGATAAAGCAATCCAGATCGCCATCATGGTCATAATCAAAAAATACGGCTTGTGTAGAATATCCCGAGTCAGCTAATCCATATTTTTCCGCCTCTTCTTTGAAAGTGCCATCTTTTTGGTTGATGTATAATTCATTTGCGCGGCTTTCGCCTTTGACATCCCCGCTATTGCAAATGTAAATATCCAGCCATCCATCACCATTAATGTCAACCATGGTAACGCCTGTGTGCCATCTATGACTACCAGTTAATCCTGCCTTTTGAGTTACATCCTCAAACTTCCAGTTTCCCTTATTTATATAGAGTTTATTGCTACCCTCGTTTGAAGTAAAGAAAATATCCGGTTTACCGTCATTATTCACATCGCCTATTGCCACTCCGCCGCCATTATAAAAATTACGGTACTTAAATACATTGAATAATTTAGAATCTTCCACTTTGTTATCGAAAGTAATTCCTGTTTCGGAAGAAGGCATTAATTGAAAAAGCGCATTTTTATTATTAAATTCCTTTTCACCGGAAAATTTGCAACCTGCAAAGACAAATACCAGGAACCCAAAAAAAGGGAAAGGACTTAATGGATGCATTCCAAATTGGCGCCGGTTGGTGGAGACACCAACCGGGGCAGCGCGCCGTGGGCGGTGTCCCCACCGCCCACAGTCAAGAAAGAAAGGGAAGGGACTTAATTTGTACTTCATAGAATGATACGCTATCTAAAATAAAAAAGAAGCAGCTAAAGTTCGCTACTTCTTTGAAGAATTAATAATAATTTATAGAAAAATTAATAGCCGAGATTTTGTTTCAAATTTGCGTTTGCGGTTAATTGATTTGTGGGTATTGGAAACACCATCCAGTGCTGGTCAGGATCGGCGGCTTTACCACCTACTGTCCTGGCTGTAGTAAAGTATGGGCCATTGCCTAAAACTTCGTACCGGATCAGATCATCTCTTCTCACACCTTCGTAAGCCATTTCCCTTCCTTTTTCCTGAAGTAGAAAAGGAAGTGTCAATTGTGCAGCTGTTATTTCATGGTTGTCATCACCGTAAGCTCTGTCTCTAATAGCATTAATTAAATTTAAAGCATCCGCTGTATTGGTTCCTGATCTCAACTCAGCCTCAGCCTTAATAAAATAAATTTCAGCCAAACGGAATATTACAAAATCATTATCCATATCTGAACCGTTTTGACCTGATGAAGGCGAGGGGAAATATTTGATATTTCTCACACCTGCTACACGCCCGGCAGCACTTGCATCAGAAAACAATGTGAAATTAGGATTGAAAGCCAAAGGCGCTGATGTACCGGCATCTATAACCCTATCAGAGGCAGGCCCAGAAACTACTACCTTTTGTGACGGAGGATAATTATAGGTGCCAATATATTGCTGGCCAATTAACCATTGCCCTGAGCGCTGATCCTTATAATTCCTTAATACATTGTCTCCACTTTGAACATAGGTAGAAGTGGTATCAAAAGTATCATAGAAATCCGCCTGGCTACAGAAGCCGTTCCAAAGATTGGCTCCGCTTGCCATTCCAAAAGCCTGGTAACTCTGGTAATGCAAAATCGCGTTTTCCCAATCGTTTGATTTATTATTAGTATGATCACAAGGATATGCATAAATATTTTCAGTACTACTCGGCCCGTTAGAAGGCATAAAGTTGTCAAAATAATCACTCATCAAAGAATAAGGCCCTGCTAATACTGAATCGCATTCATTGATGGCGCCCTGCCAGTTTGGAGTTGATCCTGCCTGATACGAAGGTCCTGGTATTCCGGTAAAAACCTGCGCATTCAGATAAAGCCTTGCGAGTAATGCGTGTGCAAAATATTTAGTAACCTGTCCATAAGTATTTGCATCTACCTCAGAAGTTAAATTGGGAAGACTTGCATTTAAGTCAGACACAATAAAATTATAAACATCTGCCCTGGATGCAGTAGGGGGAGTACTACTTGTAGTAGTATCTACAACAATGGGGACATTGCCAAAAACACTCATGGCCAGGTAATAATAATAGGCCCTGATGGTTTTTACCTGTGCGATAATTGAAGTCAATGAAGGAGGCGCCGGCTTTAATCCTTCAACTGACTTAATGATCAAATTACATTTGCTTATTCCACCAAATACATCGTTCCAACCATTATTCCAGTTAGAATTGGTAGGTTCATAAGAATGGTACCAGAGCGCATTCCAGTGGCCTGCATCTCCCCAGTCATTACCCCTGGTAGGTACTATCATTTCATCCGTTACCCCTTCTATCATATTGGCAATATCGCCACCTAATGTCTGAACGCCGTTCAAAGTAGAATATGCGGGGGCAACACCAGCCGCAACCTGTGCGGGGGTTTGCCAATAGGAAGCGCTGGGCACTACACTATATATATTTGTTTGCAGTTTGGTACAGGAACTTATTACTAAAAGTCCAAGGCCCCCGGCAAGCAAACATTTGTTTAAGTTATTTATTTTCATATACATATTTTTTTATAATGATAATAATGAATCAATTTATTTAAAAGTAACACTTACTCCTAAAGTATAAGAATGTGTCTTAGGATAATAACCCTCTCCGGAGTAAGCTGCATCAATATAAGGCCCTGCTGAACCATTCTGAGAAAAATTATTGCCTACACTTGCTGATCCTAAAGCATCAAAAAGTACATTTCCGGGCCTGGAAGCCACATTAATTTCAGGGTCTAATCCACGGTAATTGGTAATTACAAAAAGATTATTGGCAGCTACATAAAACCTGATGCTTTGAAATAAGCTTACGGGTCTTAAAGTATAGGATAAATTCAGATTTGACATACGGACATAAGAGTCATTTTCCAGCCAATGATCTGATGCCTGGGGGGAATTGGTAATTCCATTAGTTAATGCTTCTTTAGTTCCATTATTTCCTCCAAACCTGTTAATATTGTCTAACACCATCCTTGTATTATCAAATACCTTTCCACCTGCCTGCCCATTCAGGAAGAAGCTCAATCCAAATTGTTTATACGTAAAATTCGAAGTAAATCCATAAGAGAATTTTGGTTGAGGATTCGTATAATAATTCGTGCCATGCAATACATTGGTAGTAGTACCGCCTTTTGCGGAATCATACAATTCCTGGCCGGCGCTGTTTAGTCCTACATAGTGGGGCATCCAAAAAACACTGGGTGTATATCCCACTTTGTTATAAGTAATAGGTGCAGCACTTAATCCCCTGCCTTGTGCACTTCCTATCGGAATCTGGTCAGTGGAAAGTTCATAAGTAGAGACTCCATTACTAAAACTACCCGCCAAACTGGTGATTTTTGTAATTACATTACTTATTTGTCCGCCTGCAGTCCATGTAAAATCTTTTGTGCGGACTACTTCGTAATTCAAATTAAACTCAGCACCCTTATTCGTCATGGTTCCCACATTGGCCAGCAATGTGTTTACAACTGCTCCGGGGCTTGGGAACGGAATCGTGTAATCATATAATAACTTGGTGCTTTTATCACTAAAATAATTGAAAGCTCCTGTTAACCGGTTGTTCAGCACTGCAAAATTAAACCCAATGTTTCTTCCCAATCTTTGTTCCCATTGAAGATTTGGATTTGCATTTTGGGTAGGTCCATAAGATGTCAACCATAATCCTGAAGCAGCATTATAATAAGCAGAACCAGGTCCGTACAATTGAAGCTTTGAATAAGGATTAATAGCATCCTGGTTACCGGTTTTACCAAAACCTGCATTTATTTTTAATTCATTCAACCATCCAACATTTCTCAAAAATGTTTCATTGCTCAATCTCCATGCTACGGATACAGAAGGGAAATAACCAAAAGCATTAGCTGATCCAAATTTGGAAGAACCATCAGCACGGATACTGGCGGTCAGGTAATATTTCCTGTCCCAATTGTATGCCAATCTGCCTACATAGGAGATTATTTGATATTCATTTCTTTCACTGTATGAATGTTGGTAAGCCTGTGGAGCTGATTCTAAACTCCATGCGCCGAGGTCATCCAAAAGCATATTGGTAGAAACCGCTCCTCCACCATTATAAGCAAAATCATTATATTCATAAACAGCAACTGCAGAAACAGTACTCTTTCCCCAACTGTTATCATAGTTGATATGGATATCCCCTTTTTTTGAATCATCATTTGAAGACGCGATTGCTCCTACATTAGAGTTGTTTACCACGGGAAATACGGGGGTGAAATATTCGAATTGATCATTAAATTTTGAAAGGGAACCTCTCACGCCTACCTTTAAGCCATGAATTAGTTCATAGTCAACTACGGCATTTAGAATCGTAAGATTTTCTGTTGCATTTTCAGTTTCTTCATTTTGTTGCTCTACCGGATTTTGAAGAGCGAAATCAACGTAAGAAAAATAAGAACCATCCGCATTTTTTACGGGGTAAGTTGGTGGAGTGCTGTAGGCCTCGTAAAATACATTATAATCAGTTAACTTTCTTTTAGTAGTAGTATTAAGAATTCCGACCTGCATGGTCAGTTTATCATTTAATGCCTTTTGCTGGGCATCGAAACGTAGTCCTATTTGATTTCTGCCTGAATTAATAATTACTCCCTGCTGATCAAGATAGTTGGCAGTACCACGATAGCTAAAACCGTTGCCGCCGCCAGACATAGATATACTGTGACTAGTAGAGATACCGGTCCGCAATATAGCTTTTTGCCAGTCTGTATTTGCACCATGATCGTAGTTAGCTATAGAAGAGTCTATTTTACCCTCGCTGGCTCCCTGTGAGGAAAGTAATTTTGTATATCCTGCTTTCCACTCTGAAGCATCGGCCATATCATATAATTTTGCAACTTTATCAACGCTCACAGACCCATCATATTCTACTGTTGTTTTGCCTGCCTGACCTTTTTTAGTATTTACCACTATCACACCATTTGCAGCACGGGAACCATAAATAGCAGCAGCAGAAGCATCTTTTAATACATCAATAGAAGCAATATCGCTCGGAGGAATATCTGCGAGTGTGTTTGGATCATCCAAAGGAACTCCGTCAAGTACTATTAGTGGAGTCTGGCCGCCTGATAAAGAAGCCTGTCCTCTTAAACGAATAGAAATGGCGCCATTTGGATCACCGCCAGGCACATTAACTACTACGCCAGGAACTTTGCCTCCAAAAAGCTGTGCGGGATTAGATAAGTTACCTGTGGTAAAATTCTTTGCTGAAATTTGAGAAACCGCACCGGTCAGGTCTTTCTGGCGGGTAGTGCTATAACCCGTAGAAATTACTACATCAGCCAAAGCTTGTGTAGCATGTTGAAGTATTACATCAACATTTGATGCGGAGCTAATATCCACTCTCTGGTCTGTATAACCCACAAAACTAATCTGAAGCGCCTTAGCATTGGCAGGCACACCTATTGAAAATGTACCGTCGGCTGCGGTTGTTACCCCGGTCCTATGCCCGGCGACAAGTACAGATGCATCTGCTAAAGGATTGCCCTCAGGAGAGGTAACCTTTCCGGTTACAGTTCGCTGCTGAGCCATAGTCTGGAAAAAACAGAAGAGGAGAAAGACTCCGCTAAATAGAATTTTTTTTCTCATAAAAAGCTATTTTATTAAATTATTGATTAAAAAAAAATTGTGTAATTATTACACAAGGTAAAGTATTTGTTAAATAAACAAAAAAAAATCTTAAAAATTACTTATATTTTACAAAGGGGGATATTTTAAAGATTGTAAGATTTATAGTTTTTTAGTTCAAAGGTATTGTGGACGCCAGTTAACAAACAAACAAGTAAGATTTTTGTTTTCTAAGATTATTACTCCGCAAGGGATAAATTGGTGAGTTTTTCAGCTAAATGATTCACTGTTTTTTTCTTTTTTATTTTCCATCAAACCTCCATCATTAAAGAACCAAGTGTCTCAGCGGGGTTTTCATTCTCATAGCTTTTGTGAGAGAGCATGAAACCCCAATGTGCGAAGGGACTTCGAAATAAGAGAAAGCCAATTCAGGATATCTGCAGGCATCGGGGTTTCCGGAGAGGTTCTTTTTTAATTCGATGGTTGTAAACCGGAAAACCCCGCTGGGAAACTGGTGCTATAAAACTTTCCAAAAGTTACAACATTCACTTTTTTTTTCTTTTTTATTTTCCATCAAACCTCCATCATTAAAGAACCAAGTGTCTCAGCGGGGTTTTCATTCTCATAGCTTTTGTGAGAGAGCATGAAACCCCGATGTGCGAAGGGACTTCGAAATAAGAGAAAGCCAATTCAGGATATCTGCAGGCATCGGGGTTTCCGGTGAAGTTCTTTTTAATTCGATGGTTGTAAACCGGAAAACCCCGATGGGACACAGTTAGTGACAATTGATACGCTACTATTCACTGATTTAACCCTTGCGAAGTATAATATAAAAACTACGGACTACAAGCTAAAAGCTAATTCAATCCGGTTTCTCTCCATCCAAAAAAGTATTGATGGTGCTTATTTCAGCTTTATTATTATCATCAGATTTTACGGTATAATTGCTGTAAAAAGTTTCTACATCCGCAATGGAATTCTGCAATTCCATGTTGCGGCGGAGGTATGCAGGAACCGACTCAAACTCATTGTTAGGATCCGCAGCGTTTACGTTAAAGGAAAGATTCCTCAACTTCGCAATACGATCTATTGCCCGGCGCTTTAGTTCTTCTGTTTCGTCCACCATTGGCGGTTCCTCAACAGACGACATCATGATAGGCATTGTTTGGTGTACTTTCTTTTCCTGGTTTTCCTCCACCGCATGTTTGGAATTTTTCACCACCAGTTGCATTTCTTCCACAGGCTCGTCTTCCTGTTTCGAAATTGGCAACGGAGTGTGCTTTTCCAGAGTTTCGGATTCGACATTTGGCGTTTCCTCAGCATAAATATGCTTTGGCTTAGCCAAATAACCGCCTGACGTTGGGGCGGTGCTAGCGTCTTTATTAATTTCTTTTTGTTTCTTTAGATGTGAGTTTTCAGCATCATCCTGCTGAGCACAGTTAGTTTTTTGAGGATTCGGATTATAATCCGAAGATAACTCAAAACGAATAACAGTCTCAGATGATTTATCAACAGTAATTGTCTCATCTGCTTTTAGTAGTTTTACTATTCCCTCCTCAGGGGCTTCTACTATTTTAGGACTCATCTTATTTGAGTCATCCTCTTCTTTTTGAAATGCCCCATAGACGCCTTCATCTCTTAGGGTTTTAAATCCTTTTTGTTCTGTGATGTTTTCTTCTTCATTAAAAGTATCCTCTTCATCAGCCACTTCATTTTTATTAACAAGAGATTCATTTTTTTCATCAAAAAGAAAAAGCGGCAGTCCTTGTTTTTTCTTTTCTTCCTGCTGAAGTACCATTACTATTTTCTCCTCTCCTTTTTTTACTTCTTCAGGACCTTTTTCCTTTTTATCAAAAGGCTCTTTATGTTCAAACCCTGTAGCGATAAGGGTGATACCTATTTTGCTACCAAGAGAATTATCATATCCCAATCCAAGAATTACATCAGAATCTTCACCAGCCTGGCTTAATAAATGATTTTGTATAATTTCTACTTCATCCATAGTAAATTCTGTTTCGCCCTCTGCAGAATTGATATTAATAAGAATCCATTTAGCACCCCGAATATCATTATCATTCAGCAACGGAGAATTCAATGCCTGCTCAATGGCTTTCTGGGCACGGTTATCGCCTTCACATTCTGCACTTCCCAGAATAGCTACGCCGCCACTACGCATTACTGTGCATACATCTGCAAAATCCACATTAATTTGCCCGGTACTGTTGATCACATCTGTGATACATTTTGCGGCGGTCGCCAATACATTATCCGCTTTTGCGAAGGCGGCTTTCATGGTAAGGTTTCCAAACTGGTGACGTAATTTATCATTACTGATCACTAAAAGCGTATCTACATGATCTTTTAGTTTGTTGATGCCTTCCTCTGCCTGGGCAATTCTTTTTTTGCCTTCATAAGCAAACGGAGTGGTTACTATGCCAACGGTGAGAATACCAAGGTCTTTGCAAATTTTTGCTATGATCGGCGCGCCCCCCGTACCAGTGCCACCGCCCATTCCCGCAGTAATAAAAGCCATCTTTGTATTTACTTCGAGTATCTTTTTTATTTCCTCAAGGCTTTCTTCGGTAGCCTCACGGCCAATCTCAGGATTAGCGCCGGCACCAAGCCCCTGGGTTAAATGTGGCCCGAGTTGTACCTTATTGGGTACTTTACTATGAGTAATCGCCTGCGCATCCGTATTACAAATAATAAAGTTGACACCATCAATATTCTGGTTGAACATGTGGTTAACAGCATTGCTGCCACCGCCGCCTATTCCTATTACTTTCAGGATAGATGATTGTTCTTTTGGCAAATCAAATTGAATCATAGTAAGGTTCCTCCATTTCCCCTAAGGGTTTTTATTTTTTTTGGTTAGTAATTAAAAATTTTTATTTCGTAGGGGCACCCTTCACGGATACCCATTGGGCAACCGTAAAGGTTGCCCCTACAGTTCTGAATCTCCTTCATCTTTAAACATCTCAATTAGTCCGTTTTTGCAGGAATCCAAAAAACTTTTCAGTGTTTTCCTCGGTTTTACCACATTCGTCCTTTCGTCAGGAATTTCTACTTCAATTTCGTTTACGCCTGACTGTTGCAAATGAGCAGGAATATTTATTTTAGCATATTGTAATTCAAATTGTTTCCGTTTATTTTCATAATCATTATATCCTTTCAGAATTAAACCCAAACAGGTGGCATACATTGGTTTTGCAAGTTCTTCAATATGGCCTGGTGCAAGGTGTTCATTCGGATACCCGATACGGGCATTTAATCCGGTAACATATTCTGTCAACTGGATCAGGTGTTTAAGCTGTGAGCCACCACCAGTAAGCACTACGCCACCATTGAGCATTCTGTTATCAAGGCCTACCTGTTTTAAATGATAGGAAACAAAATCCATGATCTCGCTCATACGTGCCTGGATAATAGACGCAAGGTTTTTTACACTGATTTCTTTTGCAGCCATACCACGCAAGCCCGGAATGGTAATGTACGTATTTGATTTTGCCTCATCAGCAAGAGCGCTTCCAAATTGTACTTTCATCTGCTCGGCCTGTGTTTTTAATACTCCCAGGCCTGTTTTAATATCATTAGTAATATTTTCACCACCAAAAGGAATCACTGCGGTATGCTTCAAAATTCCTTCGTAAAACACAGCAAGATCAGTAGTGCCACCTCCAATATCCACGATAGCAACGCCCGCTTCCAAATCATGCTCGCACATAACGGCTGCCGCAGAAGCAAGAGGCTGAAGTACAAGATCTTTAATTTTTAACCCGGCCTTTTCCACGCTGCGGTTAATATTTCTGATCGCATTTTTATCACCTGTGATAATATGGAAATTGGCCCCCACTTTTACTCCACTGTAACCAATAGGATCCGGGATATTCTGAAAATTATCTACTGTAAATTCCTGTGGTATCACATCAATGATCTGATCGCCTGCGGGAATATATGTTTTGTATTGATCATTCACCAACTGGTCTATTTCAGATTGCATGATCTCTTCTTCGGTATTCTGCCTTACAATATCACCGCGTGTTTGCAGGCTTTTAATGTGGTGACCGGCAATGCCTACATATACTTCGGTGATAGGTAAATTCGGATTGCTGGCATAGCAGTTTTCCAGTGCAGTTTGAATTGCTTTGATGGTCTGATCAATGTTAAGCACCATTCCGTGCTGCACGCCGTTGCTGTTTGCCCGGCCAAAACCAAGGATTTCGAGTTTGCCGAATTCGTTTTTTCTTCCGGCAATGGCGGCGATCTTGGTAGTTCCAATGTCGAGGCCTACAATAATGGGTTGTTCGTTGTTCATGTTTTTGTTTTTTTGGTCTCCTTGCTCCGCCTTATGCAGGTGATTTCAGAGATAGCCGTTTTTAAATTATTGGTTACTTATCAATTTTGAATTTTAGTTCCTTATTTCTTATTTTAAAATCTTCAATATTTATTCGTTTACCGATTCCCGGATTGCATCCGTAGCTATTCACATTAAACCCTTTCATCCTCTTCATAGGGCGTTGCCCAATGCTAATATATTTCGCCCCTTTGGGGCTTCCAGAGAACGCGCCGCGGCGCGATCCTACTTCCATATTTCTTATTCTTCCTTGCTACTTGCTTCTTGCTACTTGTTTCTCAATAATCACTCTTTGGCGGCATTACCGCCTTCGGCACCTTTTTCACCTCTGGCGCCGTTTTTTTAATTTCCTTTTTGCCTACCCCTTTCTCTACAACCTTCTTTTGTAAAGGGGTAGGACCTGGTTTTTCATTTGATGATGGATGCCTGATTACTGACTTACTCCCTTCCGGCATTTGTTTCTTAATAAAAGGTTTTTCATGATCATGGACAGGGGCTACAGTACTCTTTTCACTTTCATTGGATTTCTTTTTTAGGATTTTGTTATCTGCCTTTGTTTCATCTGGTACATTTTTTAGAACGGGCGAATTATTTAATTTATCATTATTATCAATATCGTCAGGAGATTGAGATAATTGAATTTTAGTGGAATCATTTGAATTTTTTTGTGCTTCTTCAATATTATTTTTCATGATCTGGACGGCTTGCAAAGAATCGGCCTTTATTTCTGCCTGGTCACGGTTCACACATACTACCTGGTTTTTAAACCGCACATCAATCACTGAATATTTATTCCAGCCAATTTTAGTTTGTACCTGTTCATAAAAAGTAAGGAGCTTATTGAATTTTTCTTCGCAGTCATCTGCGTTCCCAAAACGAATAACCTGGTTTCCCAATTTAGGAATTAATTCAAAATTACCTGCTGATGTAATATTTACCTGGTCTACCTGGGCCATCCAAAAAGGATGTGAATTAATATATTCACTTACTGTTTTTATTTCATCAAGAAGAACACTATCCTGCTTTTTAAGAACTTTTCCTATGTTAGGGAAATCTGTAAATACAGGGAGTCTTGCAGAAAATTGGTCGCTCAATGGGATTCTTGTCAATGAACTATCAATATAAAAGGATGCGCCTGATAAAGTGAATATCCTTGCCACCGGTTCTCTTTCGGTAATCTTTACCTGCAATACATTATTGTTATCAAAAAATGCTTCTGCATTTTCAATCCAGCTATTCTTTTGTAATTCTTTTTCCATCGTTGTAAGATCGAGAGAACCCAAATCCATTTTACTCAATTTTTTCCCATTTGCTTTCTCCAGGATATTGATCACATCTTTTTTGTCAATGAAATTATTATTCTCCATCCCTTTTATGTGTATCTCTAATCCGGCTACGGGTTCGTTGTATTTTTTTGAAATGGCAGCTACCAGCAACACGATAGAACCCGCACCCAATAACACCCATATTGAGATTACAAGAATTTTTCTAAAAGTGTATTTGCTATTGCCTTCCATATTTTTTTAAATAGAATTCAATAATATTTTTTTAATGGGTTGCACCAGATGATCAATATCGCCCGCTCCCGCCGTTATTAATATTTCACCAAAACTGCTTTCTTCAACTGATTTCAAATAATCCCCTCCGATATATTTCAGCAAACCTTCTTTTGATATCACTGTTGCATTTATATTTTTCATATCCTTTAATATCATTTCGCTGGTAACACCTTCCGCTGGTAATTCTCTTGCAGGATAAATGGGTAGTAGCAAAATTCTATCAGCCATATCAAGGCTTTGCGCAAATTCTTTTGCAAAATCCCTTGTTCTTGAAAAAAGATGAGGCTGAAATATAACGGTGCACTTTTTAAAGGTGAATAAACTTTTAGCCCCGCGTATCAAAGCATCCAATTCGGCCGGGTGATGTGCATAATCATCAATGTACACAACATTATATTTGTGATTCACAGCTTCTGAAGGACTGATAATATACTCAAATCTTCTTTTAACTCCTTTAAATGTTCCGATCGCATTTATTATTTTTAGGGGAGCAATTTTTAAATACATTCCTATAGAAATTGCGGCTATTGCATTTTCTACATTATGCATCCCCCCCATGTGCAACTTTACATTCTTCAACTCCCAATCTTTTGCAGTTACATCAAACTCATAACCACCGGTACGCATTGTGATATTTGACGCATACACATCAGCCATGTCATTCTGAAGACTATAACTGGTATGCTTATCCGCAATAAATTCTTTTTCCGGCAATCCGTATCTTGTCAATAAAAGTCCACCAGGTTTTAATTGATTGGCAAATTCCACAAATGCATTTTCCATATTTTCCCTGGTGCCATATATATCAAGATGATCAGCATCCATTGCTGTAATAATCGCTATATCCGGAGATAATTTTAAAAAACTCCTGTCGTATTCGTCAGCTTCTACCACATCTACATTATTGGAGCTGCTCCAAAAGTTGGTATTATAATTTACTGAAATACCACCCAGGAAAGCATTACAGCCAAAACCGGAATGTCGCAATATATGAGCCACCATTGTGCTGATCGTTGTTTTGCCATGTGTGCCTGCAATGCAAATATTAAAAGAAGATTGAGTTATTTGCTGAAGCACCTCACTGCGTTTGGCTAATTCATAATGGCTACTCTTATAAAAATTAAATTCTTTATGATCTGCCGGAATGGCCGGAGTATAAACCACCAGGTCCGCATTCTTATCCAGCAAATCCACATTATCTTCATAGTGAATAGAAATACCTTCCTTTTCCATTTCCTGTGTAAGTGCTGTCGGTGTTTTATCATATCCACTCACATACTTTTTTTTGCTTAGGAAATATCTTGCCAGTGCGCTCATGCCGATGCCGCCGATACCTATAAAATAAACCCGTGATATGGTTTTAAAATCCTTCATTTTATATTTTTAATCTATGGATTTCATCCATAGTTATTCAATTCTCAATTCTTAATTCTTAATTCTCAATTCTTAATTCTCAATTCTCAATTCATTTATCTGCTTCAAAATTTCCGTCGCTATCACTTCATCGGCGTTTGCATTACTCATCTTAGAAATATTATTTTCTAATTCTTTCATTAATTTTTCATTATTTATCAAATGCAGCAAACAAACAAATAATTCAGATTTCACTTCTGCATCCGGCACCATCAAAGCCGCTTTTTTATCCACCAAAACTTTTGCATTCACCGTTTGGTGATCTTCCGCTGCAAAAGGATATGGCACAAATATGGCAGGTTTTGCCACCACACACATTTCCGCTACCGTCATTGCTCCCGATCTTGCTACCACCACATCTGCTGCTGCATACGCGTTTTCCATCCGGTCAATAAAAGGATTCGTCCAGATGTTCATCCTTTCTTCTTCCCTTTTCGCAGCTTCCGCTGCATAATTTTTACCGGTTTGCCAAATGAGCTGAAGATTATTTTTTTTAAAAAAATCAATATTTTCTTCAACAGCTTCATTGATACTTTTAGCTCCCAGACTTCCACCCATCACAAAAACAGTTTTCTCTCCAGGCGTCAATCCAAAAAAGTCCAGCGCTTCCGTTTTAGGAATTTTTTGCAAAAAAATATTTCGAACAGGGTTACCTGTTATTATTATTTTTCCAGCCGGAAAATATTTTTCCAATCCCTCCGAAGGCACAAATATTCTTGTAGCCCTTTTCCCCAACATGATATTGCTTTTACCGGGCAACGAATTACTTTCATGTATGAATGAAGTAATCCCTTTGCTCTGCGCATATCTTAATACCGGAAAGGTGGAATACCCGCCCACTCCTACTACTGCATCGGGTTTGAACTTTTTAAAAATTTTCCTTACCTCCAAAAAACTCCGGGCCAGTTTGAAAGGCAATCCAATATTTTTTATCAAAGAACTTCTGTTGTAGCCTGCTATATCAAGTCCCACAATTTTATAACCCGCGGCAGGAATTTTTTCCATCTCCATTTTGCCCAATGCACCCACAAATAGAATCTCTAACTCCGGCATTTTATTTTTCAATGCATTGGCAATCGCTAATGCAGGAAAAATATGCCCGCCCGTTCCGCCACCTGCAATAATAATTCTCATATCGGTCTCCCTCCCCTCCAAAGGATGGTTTTAAAAACCCTACCAGTAAACAAACAAATCATCATAATTTCAATTTTTATTTAAACCTCTTCTTCATCATCCTCT
Organism: Hanamia sp.; assembly: GCA_036509335.1. GTDB lineage: Bacteria > Bacteroidota > Bacteroidia > Chitinophagales > Chitinophagaceae > Ginsengibacter. Next base: position 392,581 of record DATCFT010000019.1, on the reverse strand, counting down.
TCCTCAATATCTTCTTCACTTTGCTGCAATGCCAGTTCCGCATTTTTACCTTCCGCGTCCTCTACATTTCTTGCAACACTCAAAATAATTCCTATGGAAAAACAGGTAAATAAAAGACTGCTGCCACCCATACTTACCAATGGTAAAGTAACTCCCGTGGTAGGAAACAGGTTTACATTTACCGCCATATTTACCAAAGCCTGTATCACCAACGTAAAACTCAATGCCACTGCCAGAAAGGCTCCGAAAGCATAGGGGCATCGCTGAAAGAGTCTTATACTTCGAAACAGAAACAATAAATAAATCAATAAAATAATAGTTCCGCCCGTGAGTCCATATTCTTCAATAATAATGGCATAAATAAAATCGCTGTAGGGATGAGGCAAAAAATTTCTTTCTTCACTTTTACCGGGACCTTTGCCGAATATGCCACCGGTAGCTATAGCAATCTTAGCCTGTTGCACCTGGTAAGATGCGTCCTCTTTATCAGCATACATAAAATCCTGTACCCGTTTCACCCAGGTAGGCATTCTCCCAATTGATAAAACAGCTGGCAGATCTTCAGATACATGATCTTCATGATCATAATAATGAGAAGCAATAGAAACTAAAATAATTAAAGGAATCAGGGCCACGCCAATTACAAGCATGATGTGTTTCAGGCTTACTCTTCCAATAAACATGAGCATCAGCGCTATGCCCCCTATCATTAGTGCGGTAGAAAGATTAGCAGGTGCAATCAACATACAAATGATAGCCACCGGAATGATCAAAGGAAGGAACCCTTTTTTAAAATCTTTGATAATGTTTTGACTGCGGCTAAGAAGGCGGCTCAGGTACATGAACAATGCGAGCTTTGCCAGGTCGGATGTTTGAAAAGTGAGATTGATAACCGGCAATTTTATCCAACGGTTTGCTTCATTGATATCACTTCCATATTTTAAAGTATAAAGTAACAAGGGTATAGAAATGATAAATAAAATGGAAGCCACCCTGGAATAAATTGTGTAATTGACTCTGTGAGCAAAATAAATAATGATCACCCCCAGGCAGATATAACCTATCTGCCTGAACAAATAACTTTCGGTAGATTTATTCATCCTATAAGCGAGTGAGCCTATGCTGCTATACACAACCAGAATACTTACCATAGTAAGTAAGATCACAATAGCCCAAATCACTTTATCTCCTTTGGTCCGGTTCCATAGATTACCCGAAACCTTCTGTGCGGAAGAAAAAGTATTGGATACTATTTGTTTTGCTTCACTCATTTATTTATTACTTCGTTTTTGCTTTCTCAAGTTCCCTTTCGGGGATTTAGGGGTTATAAATCTTTTACAGCTTCAATAAATTGCATGCCACGGTCCTCATAATTTTTAAACAGATCGAAGCTGGCACATGCCGGTGATAATAAAACCACATCGCCTTTATCCGCAAAATGAAATGCAGCCTGCACCGCATCTTTGGCGCTATCTGTATTTACCATTAACTGCACGTCATTACCAAATGCTTCGTGTATTTTTGTGTTTTCAAGACTCATACATACAATAGCCTTTACTTTTTCTTTTACCAAATCTTTTAGAAATGAATAATCATTCCCTTTGTCAACACCGCCAAGAATAAGAATGACAGGCTTAGTCATAGACTCGAGCGCATACCAGGTACTGTTTACATTGGTGGCTTTACTATCATTTATAAATTCCACTCCCCTGATCGTTGCTACAGTTGACATCCGGTGTTCCAGGCTTTTGAATGTTTGAATAGCAACCCTTATTCTTTCTTTTCTAATACCTGCCACAACTGCTGAAATACCTGCTGCCATTGTATTGTACTGGTTATGTTTCCCTTTAATGGCAAAGTCTTCCACACTCATTTCCATCTCTTCATTTTTCCACCTCAAATGCATATTTGCATTTATTATGTAGGCGCCTTCCGGTAGTTCTGTATTCATACTTATTGGTAATGGTTTAGTCTTGTTTAAAAATTTATCTAAATATTTTTTCGTTACTTCATCATCTGCGTTATAAATAAAAACATCTTCCTCCGTCTGGTTTTCTATAATCCTGAATTTGCTTTTTATATAGTTTTCAAATTTGTATTCATACCTGTCTAAATGATCTTCTGTGATGTTGGTCAATATGGCGATATCGGGTCTAAAATTTTTTATATCATCCAATTGAAAAGAACTTATTTCTACGATATAAATCTTTTTAGGTTCTGTAGCCACCTGCCTTGCAAATGAAAAACCAATATTGCCAACCATCGCGCAATCCAATCCTGCTGTTTTACAGATATGATACATCAAAGCGGTAGTAGTTGTTTTTCCATTGCTGCCTGTAATTCCAATTATTTTACTATCACCTTTATACCTGTATGCCAGTTCTATTTCACTAATCATTTCAATTCCGCTTTGCCTTATTTGTTTCACCATTTCATTTTTTTCCGGTATGCCCGGGCTTTTTACAATTAAGGCAGCGTTCAATATTTTTTCTTTTGAATGCCGGCCTTCCTCAAAATCTATCTTATTCAAAAGCAGCTCATTTTTAAATCCTGCATTTATGCTTCCCCCATCACTTACAAATACTTCAAACCCTTTTTGTTTTGCCAGCAATGCAGCCCCAATTCCACTTTCACCTGCACCTAGTATTACTATTCTTTTTTCCATTCCGGGTTATCAATTGATCTTAACAACTAAAAATCTAAATCCATCTTATTTCCTGCCCGAAAGACACAGTCAGGCGGGGTTTGTTTACTATACTTTCTTATTTCTCAATTCTTATTTCTCAATTCTTAATTCTCAATTCTTATTTCTTAATTCTTATTCATCATTTCCCATTTTATTCCCCATTAGGAATCAGGTTATCTCAGTTTTAAAGTAACTACTGCAAGCACCACAGCAAGGATAGTTACCACCCAAAAACGAACAGAAATTTTACTTTCATGATACCCTAACTTTTGATAATGATGATGCAGCGGGCTCATTAAAAAAACCCTTCTTCCTTCACCGTATTTTCTCTTGGTGTATTTAAAATAAGTAACCTGTATCATGACACTTAAAAGCTCGATCAAAAACACAAAACAAAAAATAGGGATCAACAATTCTTTGCGCACAATGATGGCCAGGGAAGCTATAATACCGCCAAGCGCCAGGCTCCCGGTATCGCCCATAAAAACCTGTGCCGGATAAGCATTGTACCATAAAAACCCAACACATGCACCTACAAAAGCAGCAATAAAAACAGAGAGTTCGCTCAGGTTTGGTATGTACATAATATTGAGATATTCTGCAATGCGCAAATCACCACTTACAAAAACAAACACTCCCAAACCTAACCCGATTATGGCGCTCACTCCAGTAGCCAAACCATCCAGGCCGTCTGTAATATTTGCGCCATTGGAAACTGCAGTTACAATAAAAATCACAATAAGGATGTATAATATATAAGTATAGCTTTCCCAACTGGCCGGTAACAACTTTGCATAATTAAATTCGTGTGTCTTTACAAAAGGGATTGTTGTGATGGGTGTTTTTACTGTTACAAAACGATGCATTACTCCATTAGAAATGATGGTATCTTGCCCTACCTGGTGCTCCCCTCTTTGCGGAATATAAGAGCTCCCGGTTTTTATTCCAACTGTTTCGCGTTCTACCACTACACTCGGATTAAAATAAAGTGTAGTACCTATAATTATCCCGAGTATCACCTGTCCAAATATTTTAAATTTTCCGGCAAGGCCATCAGCATTTGTTTTCTTATAAGCAATGCCTTTTTCTTTCGAAATTTTGCGCGCTTTTATTTTTAAATAATCGTCAACAAACCCTATGATACCGAGCCACACTGTACATAACAACATCAGAATTACGTACACTTTATCAAGATCAGCCAAGAGCAACGTAGGGATTAAAATCGCCAGAAGTATTATGATACCGCCCATAGTAGGTGTGCCGCTTTTCTTTTTTTCACCTTCAAGGCCAAGTTCTCTCACCGACTCCCCAATTTGTTTTTTCTTAAGAATTTTTATTACTTTTTTTCCATAAACCATTGTAATAAATAAGGATAATAATACGGCCAGCAATACACGAAAAGTAATAAAATGGACCAACCCGCTTCCGGGAAATTTAATTCCATTTTTAGCAAACCATTCAAATAATTGATAGAGCATTTATTATTATTTAATGAATCCCTTTTTTTCTTTTTATTTGTCTATTAGCTGAAACATTTCGACCAAAACCTCCTTATCATCAAAATGCTTTTTCACCCCATTGATTTCCTGGTATTTCTCATGTCCTTTGCCAGCCACCAAAATGATATCTTCTTTTTGCGCAAGCGTAACAGCTGTTTTAATAGCTTCCCTCCTATCGGTTATTGAAATACATTTTTTCCTTGCAGTAACCGGTATGCCTGCTTCCATTTCTTTAATGATCTGGTCAGGGTCTTCATTCCGCGGATTGTCAGATGTAAAAATTATTTTATCGCTATACTCACAGGCTACTTCAGCCATTTCGGGTCTCTTGGTTCTGTCGCGGTTGCCACCGCAACCAACGACTGTAATAATTTTTTGAGTCCCATGACGCAGGTTTTTTATGGTAGCTAATACATTCAATAAAGCATCCGGAGTATGCGCATAATCAATGATCCCTGTTATTTTTTCTTTGAGAGAAACCATATAATCAAATCGTCCTTCTGCACCCTCAGTATTGCTCAATATTTGCAATACCTTTTCTTTATCCTCTCCCATACAAATTGCTGCACCAAATACAGCTAACAAATTATATGCATTGAAAGCGCCTATCATTCTGAAATGCACTTCCAAATCGTTGATAACCAACTCAAGCCCTAAAAGAGAATCTTCAATAATTTTTCCTTTAAAATCTGCAATCCCTTTCAGGCTGTAGAAATATTTTTTTGCTTTTGTATTTTGAAGCATAATACTTCCGCGCTTATCATCTGCATTGCTCAAAGCAAATGAAGTGGCAGGCAAAGAATCGAAAAAAGATTTTTTCACTTTGATATACTCATCAAAAGTTTTATGATAATCAAGATGATCGTGAGTGATGTTGCTGAATATTCCTCCGGAAAATTGCAAACCTTCTACCCGGTGTTGATGCAAAGCATGTGAACTCACTTCCATAAAGACATGCGAACATCCTTCATCATACATATTCGCCAGGAGATGATTAAGAGTGATCGCATCAGGGGTAGTATGAGTTGCAGCGATAATGTTGTTTCCAATCTGGTTTTGGACTGTACTTAGTAACCCACATTTATATCCGAGAGATGAAAACAATTTAAACAACAAAGTAGCGATGGTGGTTTTCCCATTGGTACCTGTTACTCCTGTCAATGTTATTTTTTCAGAAACACGTCCGTAAAAATTGTGGGCCATAATGCCTGCAGCTTTGGCGCTATTTTCTACAATTATATAATGTATGCTTTCATTAATAATAACAGGCATATTCTCGCAAACAATAGCAACTGCACCGTTGCCAATGGCAGTATCTATATAGTCGTGGCCATCAGAAAGGGTTCCTTTAACTGCAATAAAACAAGATCCCTGTTTTATGTTTCGTGAATCAATCTGCAAATCACTAATTTCTACACCGGTAGATCCCACTACGGAATGAATGTTTACCTGATATAATATTTGTTGCAATGATGCCATTAATTCAATTGTAATTTTATTTGTTGCCCTTTTTTGAAATCTGTGTTTTGTGCCAATGACTGAGAAATTACTTTTCCGGTTCCGGAAGCGGTCACTTTCAATCCCATATTTTCCAATAAATACAAGGCGTCTTTTAGTCCCATTCCTGTTACATCCGGTACTTTTCCTGATTTAAAAGAAATATTATCAGCTAATAGTTTTGCATCTCCGTCATGAAGCATGGCTGACCTCCATTTGCCCGAGGTTGCTGAATCCGTTTCTTTATATTTGAATACATTAAAAATGGTATTCAAATCTTTTTTCATTCCATAAAATTGATAAACACCCTTGTCAGGAATAAATTGAAACTGATGAATAGTTTTATCTGCTACCCTGGTTGCATACAGTCTGTCGGCAATCGCTTTAAATACAGGGCCTGAAACCGAAGCTCCATATACATGTTTTGATTCCCGGCTGTTTTGAATTACAACGGCAATGCTATATTCAGGATTATTGGCAGGGAAATAACCAATGAAGGCAGATTGATAAATTTTTGCGCTTTTATTATATCCGCGATTATTCATTGCCGTTACAGCGGTCCCTGTTTTCCCGGCTACAAGGTATTGGTTACTTTCAAGTTCGTGGCCTGTTCCATGCGGATTTTGTATTACACCCAGCAAGCATGATTTTAATTTTCCCAGAGTTGCATCGCTGCAAATTTTATTAACAAGCACCTGCGGTTTAAAAGATTTTATTTCTTCTCCCATCTCATCAATAGAAGTCACGAGATAGGGTTTCATCATGGTTCCGTTATTAGCAATCGCATTATAAACCATTAATAGATTCAATGGCGTTTCGAGTTCTTCATAACCATGAGCCATAAAAGGGATAGTGGTTTTTTCCCAATATTTACTGGTTGGTTTTTTAATGTAGGGCATGGCTGCACCTACAATATCAACCCCCGATGTGGTGTCCAGTCTCAACTTATGTAAATGCTCATAAAACTTCTCAGGCTGATTGTGATAGAATTCATCGCCAAGAGTCGCAAATGCGACATTAGATGAAATGGCAAAAGCCTCTTTCACAGTTATCTTACCTGTACCAAGATGGGAATCTGTAATTCTAAGTCCATAGAAATTTTTTTGTCCCCCCTGGCAATCTACTATGCTGTTAGTGTCCACATAATTATCCTCAAAGAGTGATATTAATGTTGCTATTTTAAAAACAGAACCCGGTTCCGTTCTCATTCCGAGGGCATAATTATAATCTTCCCAATAACTTCCATCCGGCCTTTTGCCGAGATTAGCAATTGCTTTTATCTTACCGGTTTTTACTTCCATCACAATACAACTACCATGGATAGACGCATTTTGTTCCATCATATTCAATAACGCATTCTCAGCCACATCCTGAATATAGGAATCAATGGTAGTGATCACATCCTTTCCATTCTCAGGCGCTATTTCTGCCCCGTCAACAGGTACATAAGCGCCGGCCACATATCGCATCAGTCTTTGGCCGGTTTGCCCTTTCAGCACACTATCATACGATCTTTCAAGGCCTACATTCCGGCTGGTATCTCCACGTGAAAGTCCAATGGTTCGGTTTGCAAGCAATACATAAGGATTTATCCGGTTGTCTTTTACTTCTACTATAAAACCACTTTTGTTGCGCCCTTCTCTGACAAGTGGAAAATCTCTTAACGCCTGGTATTGTTCAAAAGAAATTTTCTTTTTTAATGGAAAATATCTTGTTCTCTTTTTATATTGAGTAAGTAATAATTTTTTATACGACGATGCGCTGGCATCTTTAAATAATTTAGATAAAGAGATACTCAACGAATCAAGGTGTTTATAAAATCTCTTCCCATCTTTTTCACGAAGGCCATCTGCTTCAAAATCTACATAGATATCAAAAACAGGAAGAGAGGTACTCAACATATTACCATCTTCGCTGAATATAGTTCCGCGCTCGGCATTGATATCCATATATTTTAAATGCTGTTTATTACTCATGCTTTTCCAATAATCTCCCTGGAATCTCTGGATATAGATGGCCCTTCCCAACACAACCGTTCCCATTACTATCATGATCAGAAAGCAAAGATGAACGCGCCACATTATGTCCTTTTTTATATCCAAGTGTTATTGGTTTATGGTTTATATTTCATGCACCTATTTCCTTTTTTTCTTTCCCTATATATAGGGGCATTAACTCTTTATCTCTTTATTTCCGAAGTCTGACCTTCGGTACCGACTTCTCTCACTTCTTTATTTTTAATTGCTTATACATAATTTCTTATTTCTCATCCAAAGTATCTATAAGCCTCAACGGAGGAACCAGTAAAGGTTTCAAGCCCAAAGGTTCCACTGCTTTAGCTAATTCGCTTTCCTTGCTTCTGAATATCACATCCTGTTTTACGGTTTTAAATTCATATTCCATTTCCTTAAGATGCTTTTCGGTTGTATTAATTTTCCTCATAGTCTTATCCGCATAATGCCCATTTGCGATATACACAATCGCAATAGCCGATATAAAAAAATAAAATGGAATGTTCTTTACAATCCACTTGTTATACCCCAGCATATCGCGGCCTTTTCTACCGGCTCTTTTTATTTTTGAGGGCACACCTGTTTTATTTTCTGGCATTATTTTTTTGATGATTCTTTTTCTGTTTTAAAAGCTTTTATTTTTTTAAACTTTTATTTTTTCTGCAATACGCAATTTTGAACTTCTTGCTCTTGGATTCATTTTCAATTCTTCTTTTGATGGAAGGATTGGTTTTCTGGTGATGACCTTCAATTGACTTTCCTTTATATTCCCAAAAACATCCGGCTGTAGTTCTTCAAAATTTCCGTATTTAAAAAATTGCTTCACGATCCTGTCTTCTAATGAATGAAAGGTGATCACAGCTATTCTTCCACCCGGTTCCAATACTTCCAAAGCCTGCAATAGCATATCTTTCAGCACATTCAATTCATCGTTTACTTCTATTCTTAATGCCTGGAAAACCTGCGCAAAATATTTTTCAGGATTTCCTTTCACTACAGGGTAAAGAGCATTTTTAAATTCGTTGATCGTATTCAGCGATTGTGTTTTTCTTGCTTCAACAATTATTTTTGACAGTGTCTTTGAATTGGTAACCTCACCGTATTGTTCAAAAATTTTATGAAGATCTTCTTCAGAATATTTTTTGATCACTTGAGCGGCGGTCTTCAATTCTTTCCTGCTCATTCGCATATCAAGTGCAGCATCAAAACGGGTAGAAAATCCTCTTTCCGCAACATTTATCTGATGACTTGAAACACCCAGGTCTGCAAGAATTCCATTTACACTTGAGGTTTGGTAGAGACGCAGAAAGCGCCGAAGATGACAGAAATTTTGTGGAACAAAAATTACACGTTCATCATCAGGTACATTTTTTTTTGCATCTTCATCCTGATCAAAAACAAATAATTTCCCGGAAGCATTTAATTTTTCAAGGATCTTTTTGCTATGGCCGCCGCCGCCAAACGTGCAATCCACATAAACCCCCGATGGATTTATTTGCAAACCCTCAATCACTTCTGTCAATAATACCGGCATGTGATATGCCTGCTGCATAATTATTGGTTTGATGTTTTATCGTCCGCCATTACATCTGCTGCCAAAGCGCTGAAAGATTGCGGTGAGAAAGTTTCAAAGAACTGTTGATATTTAGTTTTATCCCATATCTCTAATTTATCAATTGCCGAAACCAATACGATATCCTTTTCAAGCCCTGCATATTCCATAAGGTTTTTTGGCATCAAAAGTCGCCCGGCGGTATCTGGACTTACCTGGGTGGCTCCATTTAAAAAATATCTTTTGAATTGCCTTACTTTTGGATCAAAATCATTCAATTTGCCCAATTTTGAAAATATAGGTTCCCAGCTATCAGATGTGTATAAACTCAGGCATTTTTCAAATCCCCGATTTATTACAAATAGTTCGACTCCATTTTCAGGCAATTGTTTTTTGAACCCTGCCGGAAGAAGAAAGCGTCCCTTCGCATCTAAAGTAGCTTCATATTCACCTATAAACCCTTTCATTATGAGTTAATTAAATACTTAGAATTTAATAATTTCCACAAAATAACACTTTTTCCCACTTCTCCAACACTTTCTTGGAAAACTTTTTTTCCACAAGGATCAAATCGTTTGTTAAACCAGCTTATGACTTTAATTTACCGGATCAGGCTGTGTAAAACCCTGTGAATAAAATGTGAATTAATGTGAAGAACTGCAATTCAAAGAAGCCGTTCTTTTAAAATGGATTTAAAATTGGTTATGGACTATGAAAGAACAAAAGAATCAGCTATCAGTTTCGTTTATATTGCCATGTTAATTCTGATGGGGAAAAAATTTAATTAACTCAAACAGCTTCTTAGTCAAAAAAAATATTTAAATAAATGCAGAAAAGTAGAAAGTGAGGTTCTTGTTTTATACTATTGAGTAATATAAGAGGGAATTAAATCTTAGAAGCTGTATAGGAATAGAAACTTTATTCACCATTTAATCCGTTCACGAACGGCGGCGGGCCGCCGTGGTCGGTGTCTCACCGACCACTTTTAGCAGGATAAAAAATTCATATAATAATTTCTATACAGCTTCTCAGCATTATAAATTTTACCTTAAACAAATAAGCATTGAAAGAAAAAGTCATTTTTAACTGGAGCGGAGGGAAAGATTCTTCATTATGTCTTTATAAAATTCTACAACAAAATAATTACGATATAATTTGTTTGCTAACCAGCGTAAGTGAAGCATACCAGCGTGTTTCAATGCATGGTGTAAGATTGGATTTGCTGGAAGCGCAGACCGAAAATATTGGAATTCCTTTAGTAAAAATGTATATCCCTGAAATGCCAACGATGGCAGTATATGAGAAAGTAATGACTTCCACGCTCGGCAACTTAAAAGTAAAAGGAGCAACCGCTTCTGTCTTTGGGGATATCTTTTTAGAAGATTTGCGTAAGTACCGGGAAAATCAATTAGCAAGGATTGATTTAAAAGGGATTTTCCCTTTGTGGAAAATTGACAGTAAAAAACTGATTCATGAATTTATTGATTTAGGTTTTAAGGCAATCATTACCTGCGTCAATGATAATTATTTAGATAAAAGTTTTGCCGGAAGAGTCATTGATAATGAATTTTTAAAAGACCTGCCATCTAATGTAGATCCCTGTGGAGAGAACGGAGAATTTCATTCTTTTGTTTTTGAAGGACCTATTTTTAAAAAAGCTATCAAGATTAAGAAAGGAGAAATTGTTTACAAAAAATACACATCGCCAAATACTGATGAAACCGATAAGGATAAAAACCCCTTTAGCAATGGGTTTTGGTATTGCGATTTGTTATTATCCTGATGTTATAAAAGTATTTTATTGGCCACAGCAAACAAACAAATAAATGGATTTTCAATTTCTAATCAAGAGAAAGAACTAACCGTTCTATTATTTTTTAAGTACTCTCTTATCCACCCCTTCTTTTGTAATTTTTACTGGTAAAATATTTCCTTCTTTATCAAAATACATCCTGTCAATACAAACTTCCCTGTGATTGCCATCGGTTTCGTTCAATGGTCGGCGATGATAAATAATATACCAATCATCCGTACCGGGAATGTTAATAACTGAATGATGGCCCGCGCCGGTAGCAACTTTGGGATCTTGTTGTAAAATTTTTCCTACTCTTTTAAAAGGGCCGAACGGAGAATCACCAATAGCATAAGCCACACTGTAATCCGGACCAGTCCAATCCCCTTCTGACCACATGAAATAGTATTTTTTATTTCTCACAAACATAAAAGACCCTTCCACATAATCATCCGGAGTAATAGATTTGAATAAGCTGCCATCAGCAAAAGGAACAAATCCTGTGAAATCGTCATTTAATTTTCCAATGTTACAATGTTTCCATCCACCATAAATAAGATAGTATTGACCATCAGTATCACGAAAAACATCCGGGTCAATCGGTTGGGCGCCATTGTAGAATTTATTAATAAGCGGTTTACCCAGGTAGTCCACAAAAGGACCGCCGGGATTATCAGAAACCGCAATACCCATGCCGCCGGGTTGGTTGTCATTTTGAATATCATTGGCTTCAAAAAACAAATAATATTTTCCATCTTTTACCGTGATAGACGGCGCCCACACTGCATAAGCAGCCCATTTTACATTTTTTATGTCGAGAATATGCGGATGTTTTTGCCAATGAATTAAATCTTCGGAAGAAAAGGCATCTAAAAAAGTTTGTTTCTTGTATGAATTGTCAATCGTATTTTTTTGTAATTCTTGTTGATATTCAGAAAGTGGGTTTCTTCCTGACAGCACATTTTTATAATCATCAGAATAAGTAGGATACACCCAATAAGTATTATTATAAATATGCGCCTCGGGATCAGCATACCAGCCTGGAAAAATAGGGTTGCCGGATTTTTCAACAGGTTTTGTATTTTGGTGAAAATGCATTGATACAATATAAGAGAAAAGCTGCCGTGGCCAGTTGTTTAAAACTAATCATATTTTAATTTATATTTTAAAAATGATTATTGCAATTTACAGAAAGTAAAAAAGAGATAAGACAATTATAAAGGAATTGAAAAAGTAAAAGGCTACCAAGTCCTTTCAACAGTGGGTTTTGGTATTGTAATTTATTATCGACGGTTAGCAATACCTGAAATTCAGAAATCTTCGGAGAAAAATAATTTCATCATATTTTATCGCCAAAAAAAATATTACCATCGCCATGAAAAAATTAGAATTCTACTTTGCTATACTTTTTTACTTCTTACACCATTCTTCCGTCGTAATTACATCTGCCTGGCGGGGGAAAACTTTTGTTGTCAACACTTGATGAACTTCCTTGTCGGCATCTGCGCAGCAATCGGATATTACGGTGATACGATAATCCTTATCAGCGGCTTCTCGTACGGTGGATAAGACGACACCGCTTGTGGCAATACCTGTAAGAACAATATGTTGAATATTTAGTGATCTTAAAATTACCTCGAGATCACTGCCGGTGAATGCGCTCACACGTCGTTTTGCGACAATAATGTCACCTGCAAGTGGCGCAATCGCTCCTTCCACTTTCATGAATTCATCCATGTTTATATTGGCAAATCTTTCTTTCCCCGCAGCAAAACCTTTATTGTTCAAATTGATTTCGGGCGCACCTGACCTGAACCCTACTGTTACATAAATTACAGGAATTTTGTTGCTGCGTGCAGTAGCAATCGCTTTAATTACATTACTTACAAGTTGAGTTGTATCAGGAAGATTGCGAAGAATACCTGTCTGCATATCCATTACCAGCAACGCAGTGCTTTGTGTGTTTTGTTCCATTTGATCTCAGTTTTTTTAATGATATATTAATATTTTTTTTCAACATTACTAATTCATATTTCCTCAGTAAGCTCATTGTCTATTTTATTTACCGGGCGAATATTGGAATTATTACTCCTTAGAAAATTATAAAACATGCCTGCTATAATGATGGCAATGATGCCCTGCAAAAGTATGGTAAAAGGGGCTCCAATGTGCTGTGATACTGCGCCAACTAAAAGACTGCCTATGGGTAACATACCAAAATAAGCCATTGCGACAAAGCTCATAACCCTGCCTCTCATTTTAATATCTGAATCTACTTGTATAATAGTAAAACAGATGGTAGTTTGAGACATCATTCCAAACCCGCATACAATTATAAATATCATGGCCAAAGGAAAATTACTGAGATGCGAAAAGATCATAAGTCCTGCTCCAAAAATGATGATATTGATCAATAATACTTTTTTAAGATTAGTTCCCTGCTTAAGAGAAGCCAAAAAGAAAGCGCTTACGATAGCGCCAAGTCCTATAAAACTGCTGATGTAACCGTAGGTAGCGGCATCGCCTTTAAAGATCACTTTGGCATACACGGGCAACAAAGTATTAAAAGGCAATACAAAAAAACTTAACAATAGAAGCATCAATATAATCTTGCCTATCGAAGGCGTATTTTTAAGATAAGTAAAGCCATCAGTGAGTTCCGACCTGATTTTCTTTTTTACTTCGGGTTCATGATATGGTGGAAGTCTCATTAATAATAAACATCCTATCACTGCAATAAAGCTCACTGCATTTAACAGGAAGCAGACACCTGCACCATATTTTTCGAGTATGATTCCGGATAATGCGGGGCCAATTAATAAAGCAAGATTGGTAAGGGTAGCATTAAGCGCAATCGCATTAGGCACGTCTGCTTTGTCATTTACCATTTCGTGTACCAAGGGTTGCCTTGCCGGCACATCATAAGCATTGATAATGCCGAGCATCACACTGAGGGCAAGTATTTCCCAAACGGTATAGTGATTGGCAAATATTAATATGGTAAGAAGTATCGCCTGCAACATGGAGGCGGATTGGGTAACCAGTAATATCTTATAACGGTTATACCTGTCCGCAGTAACGCCTCCCAGTAAAGAAAAAAGAAATGATGGAAACTGCTCTGCAAACATCGTAAGTCCTATCATAAAAGCAGAATGTGTAATTGAATAAATAACCCAGACAACAGCAGTACGCTGCATCCACATTCCTATGCGCGAAATGGACTGGCCTGTAAAAAACAATCTGTAATTACGGTTTCTGAATGCCCTGAAAGTGTTTTTTCCTGTAAGCTTCAATTTATTCTTTATCTTTTTGTTGGAAACCCTTGCTTGAGAGAATGCCCATGAGAATGATGCCAATAAAAAATAAACTTAATGATAGCAAATTGTTGCCGGTTACTTTTGCTGCCCTATACAATAAATAACCAACCAACAAATTAAACAAAGCCCACACCATATTTACAGTTGACGACGAAAGCCCTTTGCCCGGCGGTTTTGAAAAAGGCGTTGGGAATTTGTTTCCTGAAATACCATTTACAAAATGAGGGACAGCATTGGTTAAAAATAGTCCGGCAAAAAAAGCTGCCACGTATTGATACCATTCCATAATTGAAGATTAATTTAAATGTAAAGATGATACAAAAACTTTAGTTAAAGACCCTTCCGTACACATTTGATTGATTCGAAGGAAATATAAAAAGTCACCGCCTTAACCAACCGGTACTATTTTGATTTGAACAAATTTGTTTCCCTAATTAACTTCAGGGAAGTTTTTTTCAAAACCCTAACTTTGGTTTCACTATAACAAATCTATAAAATCAATTTTATGAACCTTAATGATGGCAATGTTGATAATAAAAAAATAAAGAAAAAAAATATTTCTTTTTACCATGATTATGGTTATTTAATTGTGCCTGACCTGGTTCCCCAGGAAGATATTGCCGCATTAAAAAAAGAAACGGTTGAAATTTTTCGTGGCAACAGGGGAAAGATAGAAGGGCTTTTGGATGTGAATAATGAAACGGATGAAGAAGTATTGAAAAAATATGTAGCTATTCATTTCCCTCATAAAATTTCTCCTTTGATAAAAAAATTTCTTTCGAATAAAAATATTACTAAAGTCTTATCAAAAATTGTTAGCCCCAATGTAAAGTGCATGCAATCTATGCTCTTTGTAAAAGCACCCGGAAAAGCAGGCCAGGCATGGCACCAGGACGAATACTATATTCCCACCCGTGATAAATCTTTAGTAGGCGCATGGATTGCCGTAGATGACGCAACGGTTGAAAACGGTTGTCTGTGGCTTATTCCTGGCTCCAATAAACCGAGTTATATGCGGAAGCGGGTTGACAATACAAGTGATGAATATGCAGATGAGAACACGATTGACGTTTCGGATTATAAGAGCAATGAAATAATTCCGGTAGAAGTAAAAAGCGGTACCGTAGTATTTTTTAATGGCTATACACTTCATAGCTCACTTCGGAATAAAACAAAAGATTGTTTTCGCACAGCGCTTGTGAATCATTATATGAGTGCAGAATCTATGCTGCCGTGGGACCAGGATGGCAAGCTGCCGCCAACGGAAGATCTGCGGGATATTGTAATGGTGGCTGGCGTTGACCCTTACGATTACAAAGGAACAGTTGATGTAAACAAACCCTATTTAAGGCCCGAGGTATTGAAAATAATAAAGGGGTTGTAATTATGAATACAAAATTCTTTGCTCCCAAATGGGGTTCCGAAAATATAGCCTGGAAAGATTTTTTCCCAAAAGCAAAAAATGCAGGTTATGATGGAATCGAATTTGGGATACCTTTCGATTTTCCAACTTCAACAATGGATGAAATATGGAATCTTGCGTCACGGCATAAGATGCTCCTGATACCACAGCATTATGATACTTACGAAGCCAATTTTTCAAAGCATTATGATTTATACAGTGCATGGCTCGAAAAATTAAAACCTTACAAAGCCATTAAAATTGATTCCCAAACCGGAAAAGATTTTTTCAATTTTGATCAGAACTATTCTTTGATTAAAGCTGCTGAAAAATTCACACAGGAAACCGGGGTTGCAATCTATCATGAAACACATCGGAATAAATTTTCTTTTGCTTCACACATCACCAAAGAATATTTAGAAAAAATTCCTTCTTTGCAAATAACGCTGGACATTTCACATTGGGTTTGCGTGGCCGAATCATTCCTTGACGACCAGCCCGAAGCGGTTAACCTTGCCATAGAAAGAACAGAACATCTGCACGCCAGGGTTGGTTATTCTGAAGGTCCGCAGGTCCCTGATCCACGTATACCTGAATGGCAGCAGGCATTACAAACACACCTCACCTGGTGGGATAAAATTGCAGAACGAAAGAAAAAGGAAAATGATGTACTAACAATTACTCCAGAGTTTGGACCGCTTCCTTACATGGTTTCATTACCTGGAACCGGAGAACCAATCACTAATCAATGGGATGTGAATGTGTATATGATGAATTTATTAAGAAAAAGATATTACTGAAAACATGATAAAAAAAACCTGCTAATGAAAAATCTTATCATCCTTACTGGTTTATTTTTTTTAATTACACTTAGCTCTTATGCTAAAGTGCCTGTGATAATGCATTTCAAAGAAGCAAAAGGAACCGAACTGCCGGCTGTGAAAGAGTTGCAACGATATCTATATGTTCGTACAGGAGAATTGCCTGTCATAAAAACAATTACAGTAAATAAAGAAATACCTGCAAATTCTATTTTAATCGCTACCGTTTCCCAAATAGAGAATTTTAAAGGAATAAAAAAATTAAACCTTGACAAAAAATTATTATTTAATCTACATTTGGTTCATGAAAATCATTACGTTTTTTGCAACAGTAATTATAAGCGCACTTACCTGCTGCGTTTTTGCACAGGATACTGCTTACATTCATCCCGATACTTCGGGTAGAGGCTGGAAAGATATGTTTAATAAAGACCTGACTAATGCAGTTTTTCCTACCGGCGTGTGGAAAGATTCCAGTGGCATCATAACTGCGTCCAAAGACGAAGCAATATGGAGCAAGAATGAGTATGACAATTTTGTAGTTGATCTTGATTTTATGAATGCAGATGGCACCAACAGCGGTGTAATGGTGCACGCCACCGACATGGCAAACTGGATTCCACATTCAGTGGAAATACAAATAGCTGATGATTACAGCAAAGAATGGAGTACAGTATCTCCCACCTGGCAGTGCGCTGCTATTTTCGGACACCAGGCGGCTACCAACAAAACATTGCATAAGCCAGGTGAATGGAATCATTATACCATCACCTGTCGTGGAAGAAAAATATGGGTGGTACTAAATGGTAAGTTGGTAAATACCTGTGACATGAGCTTTTTCACCTCAGCCAAAATAAATCCTGATGGGTCAGAGGTTCCGTCATGGCTCAGCAATCCCATGGCGACTCTGCCACTATACGGCCATGTAGGCTTCCAGGGGAAGCATGCCGGCGCTCCGATTTATTTCAGGAACATTAAAATTAAGAGATTAGATTAATGATGGAGTAAGACATTCAATTTGCAAGGATCTGATTATTTGTACCCAACTTACTTTGCTCCTGTCAACGATTTTATCAACTTGATCTCATCCTCACTAAAAGGTGTTCCGTCTTTCCGGAAAATATCATGAAACCAAATCTTTGGTTCCCCGCCACCAGGCATGGGTGTATCCCAGGCATAGATGGTATTTGTTTTGCCGGAAACCAATCCCCAATTGATAGCGCCCACATTATTTTTTTTCAATAAAGGCATAATGGTGACAAACAAACTTCCTCTTGTTCTTGCCATATATTCTGTACAAATTAAAGGGCGCCCATATAGTTTTAAAGAATCAATCACTTTTGCATGTTCCGGTTCTTTATCATAATTGTGGTAAGTAATTACATCTGAATTCGCTAATTGATAAGTATTCAGATCAGTTAAATTATTATTCCAAACACCCGCAGATAAAGGCTGATCCGGATTAATCTCTCTCCCCCATGTAAATACTTTTTGCAAAAGATCCATACTTTTATTTCCATAATCAGAATTCCCTGGTTCGTTATACAGATCCCAAAGTAATATTCTTTTATCATGTTTAAAAGTAGTCATGATATCTTTTACATATTTTTCCAAAGTGTCTCCCAGCAAGGGTTCTGTGTGATAGCGCGTTCCCGGGTCTCTTAACCATCCGGAATTATGGATTCCGGTTTTAGGCGCTGGCTGTTTACCTGCGTGGTAGTTATCGTTCCAGCAATCATCAAATATTACGAATATGGTCCCGATGTAATGTTTATTGGCGATGGTAAGATATTCCTTCATTCTTTTTTTAAATCCTGAGGGATCTTCCTGCCACGCTACATGATGCAAAAAAACACGCATGGCATTAAAGCCGATAGATTGTGCATAACCCAGTTCGCGGTCAATCGTCTTAGGGTCAAATGTAGGAGCCTGCCACATTTCTAACTGGTTAACAGCAGAACTCGGAATGAAATTACTTCCCCTTAGCCAGCCTTTTGTTGCGTACCACTCATTGGCTTTTGATTTCGCCCAAACTGCCCTTTCTTTTTGCGCATATACATTACCGTTATTTAATAAGATTGCCGCAATTAATACAAAAAGCAATTTCTTCATGCTTCTATAATTTTAAGATTGTAAATTAAGAAATGCTATTATTTGTTTGTTTGCTGATGGTGTCCAAAAACCAAGAAGGTTTTGGTTGAACACTTTTAATTTGTAATGTCTGCAATAAAACCTTCTTGGTTTGACATTCAATTCACTATTCACTATTTTTCACCACCGGAAAAGCAGATATCCTTAATCTTGCGGCTCCCATAGGTATTAAATTTATAGTTTCTTCCTGTGTATGAACCGCAACAGGGCTTTCAGGCAATATCCCGCACAACCCATATTGATCTAATGTCCATTCAGGAATTATTTTACCTTTTGCTTTTATCATTATCGGCACATCTTTTTGATCAAAAGGGAAATTACTTTCAGGCCACGGCTTTTTTATGATTTCAAATTGTTGGGAAAGTGGATCACCATTTAAATCCAAACCGTAATTCCACATACTTGCAGGATAAATATTGTATGCAGGCCATTTGGATTGGTCTGCATCTGGTTGCCACCTGGAATCACCGATGGCAGATTCTTTACTATCTACCTTTTGATAATATTCATCAATCTTTAAAGAAAAAGTAAGCGGCCCGTAATTTACACTTACACTATTTTTATTTTGGGTCCATAATCTTAAAGCCAAATGCATTGGCAGCGTTAGTTCTATCACATCTCCCTGTTTCCATTTATTTTCCAGCCGGATGTAGGAACTTGCAGTGGGGCTTACATTAACCTGATTCCCATTGATCATCACTTTGGCGTCATTGCACCAACGTGGAATACGCAAATACAAAGAAAAACTTACCGGCGCAGAAGCGCTTACTTCTATTTTAATATTTTCATCAAATGGGTAATGAGTGGTTTGCTTTAATGTAACGGTGTGGCCCGAACGATTTCCAACTTTTACAGTTACTTCGCTGCTATTATACATTATGGCAGCGATGCCATTATCGGGAGTAGCCATCCACAGATGCTCCTCATAATAAGGCCAACCTTGCGAATGATTGTGCTGGCAACAGCGGCTGCTGAAAGGATTCATCGTTAAAAAAGGGCCTGAATTTTCTATACCGGGAGAATGGTTTTTATTATCGCTCACCACCATATTTGGAGCTGTCAAATAACGAAGGCCTCTAAAGTCAGGCATTACCGCCGCGGGATAGGTATTAAAAGCAACATCCTCGCAATTATCAGCCCACATTGGATCTCCGGTGATGCCGCTTAAAATTTCATCGCTCGACATTTGTTCTACCATGCCGCACGTCTCCACCGCCTGGCGTGGATCCGTATAACCTTTTCTTGCATCTTCATCGGCGCCAAACATTCCTCCCGGCACCTGGCCGTAAATATTTCTTACCAGGTGAAAATCATTGTAAGTAGCATTTAATAAACTACTGTCTTTTGTTTGCATATAATAAGTAGCAGGTTCCCTGAAACATTGGGCTATATTCACGTTGTGCCAGTTAGGCAAATTATTTTTTTGATCCCAGTTGGCAGTATTCCTGAAAATCTTAGTACCCAGATCAAGCAATGATTTTTCGCCCGTGTGATCATATAACCAGTAAATGCTGTACAGGTTATCACCTCCACGACTGTTTTCCCAATAGGTTTTTAAAAGAATACTATCCGGCACTGTTGATTGCCATTTAAAATATTTTGTCATGAAAGGTATTACCCTGGCATCGTTACTGTATTCATAATAAGATTGCAGGCACCAAAGCATAATCATATTGGGCCAAAGATCCGGAATCTTTACGATTTGATTTTGCTTGTTTCTTACAACTTCACCGGGACCGAAGTAACCATCTGATCTTTGGCTTTCAAAAACTTTTTCGAGCCATGATTTGGTTTCGTCTATTATTGTTTTATCATTCAGAATATAACCCATATCGCCATATCCTTTTAACCAATAAGGCACTTCTTCCCATCCGTGATCGCCTTTGCCGGTGCCGCTAAACCATGCGTTATTCTTCTTATCAAGCCATGCGCTTATTTCTCCTAATTTGCCAGTTAATCCATCTCTTTGCAGTTCAAGATATTTTAATATCCAGCCTTCCGGTTTGATACTTCCAACGGGAAGTTTTATAAATACCAATGGTTCCAAAGGCTTTTTATTGCTAACATAATAAGAATTGAGAACATTGGTAGGCGGTCGCTCAACAACTGTTGCCTTTAAATTATTTTGAGCGTTTACAGTTTGAAAACCGGGTAACAAAATCAAAAAAATAACAGTAAACAAACAATTAAGGCATATTTTTATTTTCATGGTTCTGCTAAGTTATTTTTCAAAGTTAACTAAAATCGTCCCTTATTTTCATCGAATGAATTCTTTATAGAAAGCCAAATAATCAAGTAAAATAAATGAAAATAAAATAAGTAAAATTCAGGATAAATATGGTTTTGATAAACCACGTGGGGCAAAGAGTTTGAAATAAATTGTGGAGACTGAATTTTCAGAGAATGATTTTAAAAGCGTATGGCGTTAAAAGCAACAAGGGAGTACAAATATTGATTGTACTTCCTTCTGCCCAATAACGGCAAACCCAAGTTGCTGTTTTTTGTCGGGAGGATTATTTCATACTGTTATTAAGCATTCTCAACATATATTTTCAACGCCAAAATACTTGGGTTTGCCGAAACACTATAAGCAAAATATTGTTTGTTGTCAACAGTAAACCTTATATATGTACCCCTGCAAGCAATTTCAAATTTGCTAAGGTGATAATCAACTAACATTTCCAAATATTCTTTGTCATCAGTTTGATACAATCTTATCGTAAAAGACGAGTCAACCTGATAAGTGTCACATAGCGTCCATGCCATAATTTTAAATTTAAGAGAGTAATAAATTATAAAAGTAAACTAAATTTTGTGTGAATCAATTAATATAAATGCCTGAGTTAAAAATTCCTATACCAAATTGGTTTTATCTCCAACATTATTAACTCCAATTTTGGATTCTATTTTAAGATTACTTTTAATTTCTGTCGCCGACATGCATAAAATAAATCCAGATTTTCGTTGTCAAAATAAAACACACAATCCTGTGAAGCGCCAAGGGGATTTCTATTTTCCCATGATAAGTTTAAAATAAAGTGAGAGGATCCAAGACAGGAAGCGAAGAAAATCCACGAAGGGATTATATTAAGTTTGGAAAAACAAAATTTAAGAAATGGTTCGTGGAGGCACGAATCTGGGGTTAGAAAAAATTTTGGAATGAAAACTCAGGTTGATGCATCTCTATTTCGTTCTCACTCGATTCCAATTGTGCTTCGGTTGCATAAACAAACATTTTTTGTTCATAATCGTTGATAGCAGCTTCTATAGTTTCAAATTTTCTGTTAGTAAGATTATCAGATAAAATTTCTGCATCCACCAATCCTATATTCACACCCTGGCCTGCAAATGGCGGCATTAAATGAGCAGCATCTCCAATAAGCGTTATCGGCAAAGGGCGATTATTTTTCCATGGTTTATCCAACGGAATTTTTCTCGTAGTCAATCCAACAAAAAACGATGTTGAGCGAAATAACTGCCGGTAACGTTCATCCCAATTAGAGAATCTGTTTGAAAGGAATGCAATAATGCTGTCGGTATTTTTAAAGTCTAATCCATTTTTATGAATCCATTCTTCAGGCTTTTTAAAAATGATTCCGTAGGACAACAGCCCATTGTTATATGGATTTGCAACTAATAAATTGCCCTGGTAGGCGGTCATTAACCTCCTACCGTTGCACATCTGATAAAATTCCGGGCAATTGATTTCAGGTTGAGATACATCTCCCTGTATAATAAAAGTTCCGGTATCTTCTACTTCAGCATCCGTAACATATTTTCTTGCATTGGACATTCCTCCACTGGCTCCAATGACAACATCTGCGGTTGCGTTCAATTTATTTTCAAAATGCAAAAGCCATTTTCCTTTATCTGCTTCAAGTGATGTAAATTTTCTATCCCAAATAACTGTATCGCTCTTTAAACTGTCAAGCAACATTTTCCTTAAAATGTTTCTGTTTATTTCAGGATTATCATATTGATTTTCGGGAGTGATTTTTTTAGTGAACAAAACTTTGCCTTGTTCGTCTGTCATGGTTATTCCCATCGGTATCGACCTGGCATAATAATTTTCCAGCAGCCCGGCTTTTTCAAGTGCGTCTTGCCCTGAACCTTTATGCAGGTCGAGCGTGCCGCCCCAGATTCTTGTTTGTGCGTCTTTGTCTCTTTCGTAAACAGTGACATCTATTCCTTTCTGCTGTAGTAATCTGGCCATGGTCAGACCGACTGGTCCTGCACCGATGATGGCAACTTTTTTATTTTTTAATAACATGATTTTGTATTGTTTTATTCCTATAAGACCTATAAGGTTTCTAAAATCTTATGGGTCAGTAACAGGATGCAAAATTCTGGTAGAAATAAGAAATGGAATAGTATAAATCAGCCGTTTTTTTTAAGAAGGCAAATTTTTGATTGCAGTAATGTCTATG
The DNA here is from genome assembly GCA_036509335.1 of Hanamia sp. Lineage (GTDB taxonomy): Bacteria > Bacteroidota > Bacteroidia > Chitinophagales > Chitinophagaceae > Ginsengibacter. The sequence continues at coordinate 369,425 of DATCFT010000019.1, read as the reverse complement.
AAACGGTCATCTTTGTTTTTGCTCAACTCTTTTGGCGTTACGCCGGCATACTTCTTAATTTCTTTGATGAAATGATTTTGGTCGGTGAAATTTTGTTCCGGAAAAAGTTTGCCTTCGCTGATGTGTTTAAACGAAGCTCCTAATCGAAGAATGTTACAATAAGCTTTGAGTGAAATTCCAAACTGCTGATTGAAATAACGATTGATTTGGCGGCTGCTCCAAAACACTTGCTCCGAAAGCGCTGTCACATGCATTGAGCCGTTAGAAGCATAAATAAGTTCAAATAATTTTTTCTTTCGGCTGTCAATGTTTTCAGTTGAAATGGATTTTATTTTTTGTGTTGCCCTGTTGCAAAAAATTTCCAGGCTGCTCATGTCGCTTTCTCCAAATTGCCAGAAATAATTTGAAATAATTTTCCCTTCGTTCAACACATCTTTAATTGAATCGCCTAACAAATATTCCACCGCCAATAATTTAAGCCCTATGGTAAATATTGTTGTTCCATTTTCAATTACTACCTGCGATGGCTCAGTGTCAATGCCCCGAAGGAACATTTCCCAATCCCCTGATTTAATTTTCATCAGCGTCATATCAACCATTCCGTTAGGCAGTATAATGGACGGAATGTCTTTTCCTGTCTTGTTTTCCAGCATCCAAAAGCTGTGAACAAAATGCGAAATGGATTGGTCGGGTAAAGCTGATTGAATGTTGAGTTTCATGGTTGTAACTCGGTGGTGTTGGGTAATTTTTTTCGGGTGTTGTTTAAAATGACGTTAGGTGGGAAAATATATATTTTTCAGACCGAACGTTAGCCGATTGAAAAACTATAGCCGAAGATAAATATAAAATGCCGATATTTGTTCGTTGGCTGGAACTATTGCTGATAGCAAACTACAGCCGATTGTTATTCCTTCAGCCAGCCTATTGCCAAACCTTTTTGGGCGTTCGTTTTTTATCCAGTTTGTCTTATCCAGTCCCTAATATTCATTCCAATTCTTTCAATATCTTCTCTCGACACTATACCTCCGTGCATAATAATGTTTCTTGACCTTTCTAAAGTTGAAAGAACACTTTTACTCCATTCCATGTTAGATAATACTATTTCAAATAGCTCCCAATTAACGACAATTATTGAAGAAAGGTCTCCAAATTCGCAATACATTATATCTTCACTTCCTCGGCTTCCATGCCAACGAAACTTTGCATCTTCTTCTTTACGTGTTTTAACCTTTGTTTTAATTCTGTCTGGAACTTTTTCCCACCAATTTTCTTCGTATTTTTCCGCCATCGCAGACTTAACCAAAGTTCTAACAGAATTTTCAAATGCATGCAGCGCAATGTAAACAATAGACATTCGTCTTGCTGTTTCAAGATTATCCTTGTCAAGCATTTCAAAGGAAAGTGCTTTCATTAGGGAATATTCCTCCTCTTTGCCAAATGTTGATATTTTTTTCCGACCTACTTTATCAAGGCTTTCCTCGGTCAGTACACCCCTATAAATAAAATTATAAATGTCTGTCATAACTTTATCCTAAATGGTCTCTTAAACTTTTAAAGATTGCATCATAAACGCCCTGGTCTCTCGTGTCCGGCAAAACGATATTGATGTGATATTGTAATGAGTCTAAATTAATTTTCCGGTCTTTATATACTTGCTTTTCTTTAATTGAATCAACATCTTTTTCTTTTTCTTTAACCTGCTTTTCTTCATCCTTAACTTCTGGTTTTGCAAAATCTAATTTTGAATCGAAATCTGCCAACTCACATAGACCAACAAATGTTTTTGCAATTAATTTAATTGTTGTGTCATTTTTTTTACCAGCATAAATTGTCCTTAGTTTGTTAAAAGCTTCATCAGCATTTAATTTTTGAGCATCTTTTTTAACAGCAAAAAGGTCGGAATACATTTCCCTAATTCCTTCTGCTAATACTTTTGAACCATCTGTCTTGTCAAGGAATTGATAATAACGAGAGGTCGGAACATTATTTGCGTCTAAGAAGCCTAACTCTTTAAGAATTCCAATAATTGTCCTGTCATTGGTACTTTTGAATTCAAGGTTTTCTAAAAACTTAACAGCAAATCTATCTGGTGGTTGTGCGCCTTGAATTGCGTCAAAGTAGGCTGCGAGTGAGCCATATTTTACAGTGTAGCTATCTGGTAATGCCATGTCTAAAAGTTTATTTAGGAATGTAAGTTAATTTTAAAATGACGCCCAACGAGCAGGGCTTTATGTCTGCTCAAAACCGCTGCTGATTGAAAATATATTGTTGAAGTTAATTACAAAAGTTGATAGTTGTTCGTCTGACCGAACTAAAGCTGGGATTTGCAATTAGCTGATGTTACAATGTCAAGCCCAACTTGCAAATACTCTTGTTGTACGCATACCCTTATTTTACTTCTTCAGCATTTATCATATCAGAATAAGCTTCTATCATTCTGTCAGCCTCGTTCCATTTTTTATGATGTGTTAGTATCCATTCAAATTGATGTCCACCTTTCATTCTTGATTTTCTAAGAACGTGTAATAAATATCCAATCGTGACTGATATGCCTGCAACCTCAAATCCATAAACGTTGTTGATAGGCGCATATTCTGGATGATTTTTATTTTCACTTAGGATTGTTTCTTTCAACGATTCACTTTTTGTAGACAGATTATATTCTATAAACTTATTTAGTTGTTCCTTATGTTGCCTGATTACTTCTTTAGCTGCTTCCAATTCTTGTTGGATGCGTTCAAGTTCTAAATTGTTTCTATTCGTAGCTTTTGTGCTACCGCCTAAACTTCTTAAAAGCAATTGTAACTTGTCACTATACTCACTCTCATTTGAAAAATCTCCATACAATTTTCCTTTTAAAAACCCAGGCAATTTTACATTTTCAATAATGAGAGGAAGTATAATTACCTTTTTTTCTTCAATTTCTCTATTAGAAGCTATTTCTAATTCTTTTTTTACCCACTCGCTTTGAATGGATGCTTTTGATAAAACTACAGCTACGAAGTCAACGGTGTCTAATGCCTCTCGAATTTTACCAATTAAAGAATCACCAATATTAATTTCTGCTTCGTCAATCCAAACAGTATGTCCGTAATTTCTTAAGTCAGCTGCTAATTTCCTTACAAAAGGTTTGTCGATATTAGTATGACTTAGAAATATATTGCTCATAAGAAATTTATAGTTTTGTCGGTTGGGTTGCGTACAACGCGCAAATTTATGTTATAAGACGGGACTATTTTACATTTCAAAAAAAATATCATTCTGGAAAACCAGTGTTTTAGCGATATACATTTTGAATTTTTATTAGTACAATCGGAACTTTAAATAAATGCAATATGCTCTCATTTTTCTATAAATAAACTTCATCCAATATTAATTTTTCTCCTGGGAAAAATCCAGTTTCAGTACATTTTAAAAATGAGGCTAAGCGAATAAATAAAGCGCAGTAAACAAACAATAAATTCAAATTTCTATTTTCCCGAAGCTAAATTTCTTTTGAGATTTCTTTCTGAAAATAATAGTAATTGTTCCGGTAAATATTTTCTCAAAATCTGAATTGTTGTATGAATAAAACTGCAAATCTTTTTTTCACTTTTGATATAAATTCCTGAACTTTTTTAGCAGTGGAAAATTTTTATTGAAAGCGAACCACAGCTCATTGTTATTCCCCGCCCGAACTTACAATTCGGCACGGGCAGGCTTCAGCCAACCTATTGCCAAATGTTGCAGTCAGTGCTGTTATGTCAAAGTTGAAGAGTTAATTTCAAATGCCCTCCAAGCCCTTGCTGAATAATTTTCATCAAAGTTGAAAGTCTGATATCGGAAGCATCATTCTCAATTCGTGAAATGTAGGATTTGTTTGTTCCGCATTTTTCTGCAAGTTCTTCTTGTGTCATACCAAGTTTGGTTCTGGCTTCTTCCAGCAAAACTCCAAGATGAAATGCTTCAAATTGTTGCTCCCACTCTTCACGTTTTGGCGCTCCTTTTTTACCATATTTTTTGTCCAGAATTTGGTCTAAGGTTGTGATGTTACTTTTTGTTTTACTCATGATTTTTTATTTTTTTTAAAAGGAATTCGTGAGAACGCTTCGCTCAGTTCATTTTGATATTCCTCCATTATTTTAAGTGCTTTTTCAATCTCTTGTTAAGGTGTTTTTTGAGTTTTCTTCTGAAAGGCATTCGCAAGAACCACTAAATTTCCTTTGTCAAAAAATGAGAAAATACGATAAATGTTATTACCAACTTCTACTCTAATTTCGTATAAGCCTTTATATCCGGTCATGTGTGAAAAATACTTTTCCGGAACTTGCGGCATAACCCGAATTAGATTTAACGTCCATTCTATTTTTGCTTGTACATTGTCAGCTTGTTTCTCATAAAAATTGAGAAAATAGTCTTTGTAAGCAATAACTTGTCTGTCGTAAATCACGAAGCAAAGTTAACCATCCAGACAACTATTTGAAAATCAATTTTTTCAGGCAAGTTCGGTTGTAGTGTTGTCAGTTGCATTGGCTACAATGTGCAAATTATGTTATACGACGGGACTAATTTTACATTTCAAAAAAACCACAATATTCGGAAAATGTATTTTGAAAATGAGCAAAGCGAATGCAGTAAATCAACAATAAACCCGAATTTCTATTTCCCGGAAAAGCGGAATTTCTTTTGAATTTGGTTTTCGAAAATAATAACAATTGTTCCGGCAAATTCTTTTTCACTTTTGATATTTCTGAAATCAAATTCCTGAACTTTTTTCGTCGTGAAAATTCTAAAGATATCTCCGGACAGCAACGTCGAAAACCCAGAACAGCAGTACTTTTATTTTGAACATTCCAAGAACAGCTCTGGATTACTATTCAATGTCAATATTGTATTTCATAAGTAAGCCCGAAAGGCCTTCTGATGAAAATTTAGCTTTCTTTATTTTATTTAATTCCGGGTCAATCGAATAATTGAACGCACTGCGGAAATCAGCCTTTTCAAGATTTGTCCGCATAAATGATGTATTGAGAAGGTCACAATTTTTAAAAACAGCCATTGATAAATCTGTTTCAGCAAAATCCACTTCCTTTATTGAGCAATCAATGAAATTCGTCTTCTTCATTTTTATTTGAAAGAAAGAAGAATAATCAAGATTACAGTCTTGAAAGCTAACTGAAAAAAGGAAACTATTACATTTACTAAAATCGATACCCATTAACTTACAACCAAAAAACTTACAATTTTTTAACCCTGTATTCTGTAAATTGGTTAGCGTAAAATTGCAATCTTTAAAGCTGCAATCCATAAAGTCATTATTACTCAAATCACTTTTTGTAAAATTACAATTTATGAATTCGCAGTTAAGAAACTCTCGGCTGAATAATTTCTTTTCGGAATAGTCGACATTTTCAAATTTTTTATCCTCGTGTAATACTGTTTCCATATTTAAATTAAAGGCTAAACTTGTAAAATGTGTCTTCGGGTAGCAGTTAATACGCAAATTTATATTATAAGATGGGACTGTTTTATATTTTGAAAAAAAATCATACTTCATAATCAGTGTCCTATTGATATACATATTGTATTGTTGTTAGAACAATCGGAACTACAAATAAATTCAACATACCATCCCTTTTAGAATAAATCTAACTCAACATTTTTTATTTTTCCTTGGAACAAAAAAATACACGCAAGTGTATTTTAAAATAAGCTAAGCGAAGCAGTAAATGAATAAATAATGTGAATTTCTAAGTGTAAATAGAGATTCTTTTGATGACGTTTTATAAGTTAATATTTTATAGTAAATATTATTGATGAAAAATACTGTAAGCATAAGCTGGTAAAGTAATTTGTGACCCCAACTGCACCGTTTTATCATTTTGCTGCGCATCCTTCCAGGTAGTATTTTGCAAGGAGATGTCTAAATTATAATTGACGGAAGCATTGCGCACGTTTACCATCACAAGTACAGTATCAGTCCCGGATATACGTTCAAATGCAGCCACATCGGGGCTATTACTAAAAGATAGTATGGTGCCTTCTTTTACTGCATCGCTGGTATTGCGGAAGGTTAATATATTTTTATAGGCGGTTGTCATATCAGGATTTAAACTCCAATCAATAGTGCTGGTATCAAAAATGGGTATTTGTACCGGGTCGCCCACTTCCTGCCCATCCTATATGAGCGGTTCTCCGCCCATATAGGAGGCTAAAACAAATGCAGCTATTGACCCCTGATTACCATTAAAAAGTGCTATGGGTGTATTGTCGTCCAGGTCTTCATCATGATTACTGGTAAATCTTAGCATAAAACTACCAGCCGGAACTGTACTGTTTTCGGAAGAATTTGTAGAAAATAACGTGGAGGCAGATTGGCCATTTCCAAAAACATTTTTCAGCGCAGTATAATAATTCCAGGCATATTCCATTTGGAAGCCTGCCTTAAATATGCTCGGAGTTTCAGTTTCCGCCAGCAAAATTAATTTATGACTTGGTTGCATTGCATGCAAAGAATCTATTGCCTGTTGCCAAAAATCAGCAGGTGGGCCGTCTGCATAGTCGCAACGAAAACCATCAATATTGCCAGCTAAGACCCAATACTTCATTGCATTAATCATTGCCTTGCGCATATCGTTGTTGTTGTAATTCAGCGCAGCCACATCAGTCCATGTTTGTCCCGGCGGGCTAATGATATTTCCGGAACCATCTTGTTGATACCAGGATTTATTGGAAATCCAAACATTATCCCATGAAGTATGGTCGGCAACCCAGTCCAATATTACGGACATCCCTTCTTTATGTGCATTGCTTACCAATGTTTGCAGGTCGCTCAATGTGCCAAAATCAGGATTTACCGCCGTGTAATTTTGAACCGAATAGGGAGAACCCATTGGAGCAACTGCTTTTATTTTTCCTACCGGGTAAATCGGCATTAGCCAAATAGTATTTACTCCTAAATTCTTTATCGAATCTAATCTTCCAACAACGCCTTCCAAATTATGTTGTGCGCTAAATGCCCTGATATTTACTTCGTACATTACCACATCTTTTGTGTCCGGAACTTCCGAAAATGGCGTTCCGTATTGAGCCGGTAATGTATCTGTGGTAACCGTTGTTGGCGGTGTAGATACCGGGGGTGTATAAGTTGAGGGGATTTTAGATTTACTACATCCCCCCATTATTAATGGAATAATTAACAGAATAATGTTCATCTTTAAAAATGTATTTATATATTTTTTATATCTCATCCAGATTAATTCTTTTGTAAAATATAGGTGTATTTGCCCGCCACATGCAAATCTAAGGTTATCGTATAATTTCCATCTGAAGGCACCGTAAGATCGTTAAGCCCCGCCGTATAACCGAAGAATGGATTATCTGCATATTGCAAGTTTCCATTGCCATCGATACCAAAATCAACAACCCATGCATCGTTTGCGCGGAATTTGAAGGAACCTGCTGCAATCATATTGGCAGTAACTGTCCAAACTTGTGTGGAGGGGTCGTAAGTCATTTGGGTGTCCGTATTCCACCCACCGGGTGTAGCATCTCCTATTATACTCCAGGTTGTAGCCGTTGCCGTCCAGGTATTGTTATTCAAATCGGCTGTCAATTCATAATAGCCGCCATTTGGCACAGAAAGCCCTGCGGCATTGCCATCGGTACTGAAGGTGCCATTACCACCATCTCCATAATTAATGTGGTTAAAATCGGGTGCGCTGGTATATTTAAAATACTGAAGACCTGTACCGGTTATATTTACATAACCTTCAAATAATCCCGGTTTACCTGCTATGGGCGCAATTACCGGCGCAGTAGCAGGATCCCATCCCTGATAGGCGCCGGGTACATATAAGTTAAGCGCATAAGGCGTTACAATTAAAATAAAAGTGTTTGAATAAGAAGACGGCACTGTTGAGGCAGATCCATTATATTGATTAACATCTGCTTTTACTCTTACTGCTACCGAATCGGTATTGCCAGGGGCCAGCATCATTTGTGTGATCAATGTATTATTCAAACTTTTTCCAACAAATGAATAACTTAAAGAATCGCCTGCTGAAAAGCTAATGGCTTTTCCCCAAGCTGCATTGCCGGATGTATCTGAAATTGCATCAATTTGTATAGTATAAGACACCGCTACTTTTGAACCATAATTTACAGCAGGCCATTTGAAAGTAACAACCGTGTCTGCATCGTTGCTGCCAGATAAAACAAAATTATTGTTTGAAGCTGTAAGTGCTGCAGAGGCAAAACTGCCCTCTTGCAATGCAAATTGCGCCCCTTCTTTTTTACAGGAGGCCAATAGAACAATGATGACACTCAGGAAACCTATTTTACGGGATATATTTTGCATAATACATAATTTTAAAATGGATAATAAATATTAGTATCCGGGATTTTGTTTCAGGTTAGGGTTTGCTGTAATTTCGGCCGCCGGAATCGGGAATAAATTATAATGGCTGTCCACACCTGCTCCTGCCTGAACACCTCCTTTCCAGGGCCACAAATAAGAGGCGTTAGTAAAGTCACCAAACCGAATTAAATCTGTACGCCTAAAACCTTCCCAATATAATTCGCGCCCTCTTTCATCCAAAATAAAAGGAAGCGTTAACTGGCCGGCAGTAATATCGCCGGAAGTGTTTCCATAAGCGCGTTCCCTTAGTGTGTTGATGTAAGAAACAGCCGTATTTATATCACCGCCGCTACCGCCGCGCAATACTGCTTCTGCATAAGTCAAATACATTTCTGCCAAACGAAATATGGGTAAATCGGTGCTGCACAACACACCATTGGGTGAATATTGTGTTTGCCCGGTGCTGGTAACATTGCTAAATTTATACACTTCCACGCCTTGTGTAAAATCAAGTACATCATTTACGGCTAAAGTACCCGGGCCAAACAAAGCCCGCCCGTCGGGGCTGCTACTATAATTTGTACCGAATAACAAAGGCAGATTTTGAACACTGCGATTTCCCAACCAGCCGCCGCCGGGAATGCCAAAAGCAGCGTCATCAGTGGGGTCTGTGCCGTGAGCAGAACAAATCAGGAAAGTAGAACCGCCATAACTCTGAGATTCAGTGGCATCGTAAGCAATCGGAAGAATTACTTCCGGATTGTTCAGATTGTTATCGCTCGTGAACAAATTCTTATAATCAGGCATTAAGGAATATCCTGCATTAATTACTTTATTAGCATAGGTAATGGCGTCAGTATATCGCTGATTGCCGGTATATACTTCGGCATTCAAATAAAGCCTTGCTAATAAAGCCCAGTCTGCTGCCTGATCAGCCCTGGCGTATTCATTTTGTTTCGGGGCAATTAAATCAGGCTGTATTGCAATCAATTCCGACTCTACATAATTAAATAAAGAATCTCTGCTTATTTGTTGAGGAATATATTTCCCGATAGGATCTTTGTCTGTTACAAATGGCGGGTTGCCAAATAAATCCATCAATACCCAATATTGATAGGCTCTGAGAAAACGGGCTTCTGCGCGGAAATGGCGAACCTGGTCTGCATCGTCTCCCGTAATACCGCGACTGCTTAATTCTCCATCTGTAGATTGCCTGATAAATTCGTTGCAAACAGTTATTTGATAGAGAGAACGAGCGTATATCGCGTGTACATAAAGATTGGTCGAAGTCCAGTCCATATTATGCAGACTTTGTAAATCGGCATCGTTCCATGCGCAGATTGCCTCATCGGTGGTAAGGTCTTCCACATTCCAGAAGGCGCGGAAAAAATCAGTAACGCCTACATCGCTAATACCTGCAAAACTTACATCAGAATTGCCCGTGCCACTGCTACTAATCAAGGAATAACTGCCGTAAACTTTAGCCAGCGCTTGTTTGTAGCCGGCAAGAGAACTATATTGTACGTTGGCAACATCAGAATTTACAGGCTGCAAATTGAGCTGTTTGGAACAAGAGCAAAAACAGACAATTGCCCAAATCAAGGGGGTTAATATTTTTAATTGTGAATTTTTCATGTAATGTTTTATTGATATTATTCAAATAAATTAAAAGCCAATTGTTAATCCTAAACTGTATATTCTTGCTACCGGATACACTGTATTATCAATGCCGCCGTATATTTCGGGGTCTATTCCTGTATATTTTGTAATGGTAAATACATTTTGACAATGGGCATTCACAACCAGGTTGGCTTCATTATGAAAAATAGCGCCTACATTATAAGACAGGCCAATATTATCCATTTTTAAGAAAGAAGCATTCTGCACATAATAGTCGGAATAAGGCTGGCTATAATAAAAATGTGTCTTTAATACCTCGGGAAACACATTGGCCAAATAACCAAGCGGATTCAGTATGTTGGATTCAATTGCGCCAGTAGCAGTGCCATCATATACGTAGTTGCCAACATTAGCGCGCAATACGGTACTCAGTGTCCATTTGTTTAGTCTAAACTGGGTTGAAAAACCATACACCCATTTTGGAAAAGGCGATTCGTAATGATATAAATCATTCTGATTGATAATGCCATCGCCATTCAAATCCGCATAAACACCTTCAATGGGATTTCCCGATTTATTATACTCCTGGTGATACACATAAAATGAATTAGCGCTATACCCCACAGAGTTGATTTGAATAACCCCGTTGCCTGTAAGCGTGCCCGGATAGGAAGGGTCTTTTGTCGCTGTAATATTGGTAATCCTATTTATATTATAAGAGCCATTAAAACTTACATCCCATTCAAAATGCTTATTTTTAATTACAGCCGCATTTATCGAAAATTCTACGCCCTTGTTATTCATATCGCCAATATTGGTGAGAATAGTACTGCTAAAGTTAGAGCCTGCCGGAATCGGAATGGTATTCAATAAATTGGTAGTTTTTTTATAGTAAAAGTCCAAACTACCGTTAATGCGATTGTGTATAAATCCATAGTCTATGCCGGCGTTGTATGTGGCAGTTTGTTCCCATTTCAAATCGGCATCGTAAGCAGATGGCGTAGCCATATTATAATAAGTACTGCCAAAAAGGACTCTTGAACTATTGTCTCCAATAGAATAAACCGGTTGGTATGCATAGTTGGAAATACCATCCTGGTTGCCTGCCACACCATAACTTAAACGTAGATTCAATTCTGATAAAGCGTTTGAATGAACCAGAAAATTCTCCTGATTAATTTTCCATGTAAATGCAATGGAAGGGAATGTTCCCCAACGGACATTGGGTGCAAATTTGGAAGAGCCATCTCTTCTAATGGAGGCCGCCAAAATAAATTTATTGTCATAAGTATAAATAGCACGTGCATAAAAAGAAAGCAGGGTATTTTCCTGAATGTCGTAAGGAAAGAGAGGTTGCGATCCCGGAACAGTATCTTCGTTTGCCCGAATATCGGGATAATTATAATCCTTCGAGTAATTGTTATAATAACCGTATCCTGCCGTTGCATTAATGTTGCTTTTAATTGATTTAAGGTCTTTATCATAATTCAAATAAAATTCTGATACAACGTCTGTGTTCTGGTTCCTGTATTGATTATCCTGTCCGGTGTCTAAATAATTTTGGGCAGCATACGCGGGAACCAATATTTTTCCATTTCCGGAAGAAACATCATAGCCCAGATTTAAAACAGCATGCAAATCAGGCAAAAAAGGAAGCGAATAATCAAACTTTACACTACCATAACTCCTTTCAGCTTTGGCAGTATTTGAATATAAATTTAATAAAGCAACAGGATTGCGTGGCGCCAATTTGTTAAGCGTTACCGCACCGGAATTAGGGTCTTTTGAAGCCCATTCAAAATATCCGCCGTAAGGTGAAGAAGCATCATAAACTGGTTGCGTTGGGTCGAAATAAACAGAAGAACTGATGGCAGCACCATTGGCATAACGCCGTTGGAAAAAAGAACCGTTTAAATTAAGGTCAATTTTCAAATGATTGTTCAATAGCTTTGGGTTGAGCGACAGGCCAATCGTTTCTCTTTTTAAGTTGTCCGTTTTTAAAATGCCTTGCTGGTTTAAATAATCGGCTGAAACACGATAAGGTGTATTCTTTTTTATAGAACCAGAAACACTCAGATTGTTATCCGTAGTAAGCGCGGCTTGATAAATTTGTTTTTGCCAGTCAGTATTAGCATTGCCCAATAGCGCCTGAAAAGAGCTGTCACCATTAGCATCCACATATTGCCGGAATTGGTCGGGAGACAAAACATCATTTTCTTTGATAATTTTCGACACCGAATTATTGGTGGTAAAGCTAAAAGCAGGTTTTCCGTTGCCGCCTTTTTTTGTGGTAATTAGAATAACGCCATTAGAAGCCCTTGAGCCATAAATAGCAGCAGAAGCAGCATCTTTCAATACAGTGATGGAGGCAATGTCATTTGGATTAATTAAGCTCAACGGGTCAGAAACGCCGTAAATATTATTGCCACTCAAAGGAAGTCCGTCAATTACAATTAGCGGGTCGTTGCTCGCGTTTAAGGAGCCGATGCCACGAATACGTATCACACTTCCCGAACCGGGAGAGCCGCCATTTGAAGTAACAGAAACACCGGCAATTTTACCGGCAATTAAACCTTCCGGAGATGTAATACTGCCTTTTTGAAAATCTTTGGAATTAATAGTCGTAATGGCTCCCGTTAAATCTTTTTTCTGTTGTGTTCCATATCCAATTACCACAACCTGTTCGAGAGAACCATTGGCTTCCTGTAACGCAACATTGATGTTGCCATTACTTATCGGAACATCCTGAGAAAGGTAGCCCACATAAGAAAACAGCAACGCAGTATCTTTGGCAGTAATGGGTAATCGAAATAGCCCTTCATGATTTGTAAGGATGCCATTTGTTGTCCCTTTTATAAGTATAGAGACACCCGACAATGGATTGCCTGTGGCAGCATCGGTAACTTTTCCTGAGATGATTTTGGTCTGCCCGAAAGCGATAACTGAAAAAAGCAGGCAAACAAAAAATACGAGCGCACTCCTTTTGAGTACATTTTTTGTGTTCATAAATTTATTTTTTTCATATTAAAAGAAGAAAGCTCATAGCAGCATTCATGTCAATATGCAATTTTACTTACGAACTAAAGCGAGACCAAATTATAAGGTGCGTGTATAGAAAATAAAGAACAATTGCCAGTTAGTAAATTATACAAGTAGTTGATTATAAATTACTTTGAATCAAATTAATATTTAATTAATATAAAGGAAGCATTGAGTAACGAAAAGCAATTATTCAAAAATAAAGGGGATAATTGCCTCATTAAGACGGTTTTTGGATAGAATTTCATCACCTTTCCGTAAAAAAACCTATCTAAAATGCTTTGGATTGCATAATGATATCGTCAAATTCTTTTGAAGAAACGATAGCCTTTTTCTTGAACTTTGTTTTATAGGCATAAATGGTATTGACAGAATATTCGAGAATTTGAGCAATTTTATCATTATCGGTAATGCCCATACGTATAAGCGCAAAAATTCTCATACCGGTACTGAGCGATCCATCTTCGTTCAAAGGAACACGATCCTCTTCTTGAAACAAAGAATTAAAGTTGTCTATAAAATCCGGAAAAAGTTTGAGGAAAACTTTGTCAAAACCAAAAAGCATCTCCTGCTTTTCCGCCTTCAAATGCATATTATTGAGTAGAAATTTTATCTCTTCAAACTTCCTGTCATGAATCTTTTTTTCAAATGCATCCCTGAGCCATTCCATCCTTGTAAGAAAATTAGCACTAATATTATAAGAATGAATCATGTACTCTTCTTTGATTTTATTTGCTTCTATCAATTGATGATTAATTTCCTGTTGTTTTATATTGGCCTCGGTAATTATTTGCTTTGCTTTTTTAAGTTTTTTATTCTGCTTGTACGCAACTATAATAAAACAGATTAATAGAAGTAATAATAAGGTAACAATAGAGGAATACAATATTAATCTTCCTCTTTGCCCCTCTATAACATTTATTCTGGTTCCCTCAATAATAGGTAAAATTGAGCTTATCTGCACCTGCCTTTGGCGTGCACCATAAAATATGGCATCCTGGATACTTTTCTCCACGCACAGAAATGCCCTTTTTAGATCATTTTTTTTAAAGAGCAAAGAGGAAAGATATAAAGTAGCGGTTGTTTCTTTAGTCGCAGATTTGATGTCATCAATGGCTGCTTCCATTAGAAGAGAAAGCTGTTCATTGGGTCGTTTCATCTGTTCATATACACCACTTAAAGTGGATTTGGCCAGCGCTTTTTGATGGAAAGAAAGATCTTGCCTCGTAAGAATGTTCTGGATAGCGACCCGAGCCTGTGCAATCTTGCCCATTTTAAGCAAAAGAAGCCCTTTGTAATAGAAATAAGAATAAGAAGACGGAGAAAAATAAGTTAACGCAGAATCCAGGTATTGGTTGCCTTTCTGATAATAAGCCGGAGTATAAGCTTTGTCGTTATCAAAATCACCCAGATCATAATAAGCGCGGCCCATTAAGGAAAAATATTCAGCTTTAATGCTATCTGTTAATCCTTCGACAATTATAGTATTTAAAGAATCAAATGCATCTTTAAATAAGCCGGCAGAAACAAGAATGAAACTTATCTTTATTTTAGAATCAATAATTCTTGGCTTATCCTGGAGCTTGTAAGAAATCGCTTGCAGTTTCTTTGCATAAAGTAATGCCGAATCATAATTGAATGTTTTGTACGCTTCGTACAACATAGAAGTTATATCCGCTTGCTTGTAAATATCATTATTGGCAATATTGCCAAGAGATTGCTTTAGTTGCGTTATCTCAGCCTCTTTCTTTGCATCATATTGTTGCGATTGTTTTATAGCAGACTCTAATGCAGTAAATAAAGAGTCCTGGGTCTCTTCTCTGGTAGTCAGTGCTGTTAAAACAAAGAACAAAAAATACAAAACCCTTTTCATAAATATTCAGTCGTTTAATAGAGGAGTAATGCAAGTTAAATTAAAAACAATAAGAGACCCCACACTCATTTAATAAGCATATAAAGAGATACAGAAGTCCCCGACTGTTTTTTTGCAGCCTAGCTTTGTGATTGGTAGTCGCCTATAGGTTTAAATCCCCCCTGAAGAAATAGCGTAGCATTTTTTGTCGTGCCATTTTCACTACTTCCTTTTTGAAGATATCAATTGTGGTTACCGTGTGCATGAAAAATATTTTAATCATGGTAAAAAAGTTTTTGTTCCTCCTGGGAATCTTTTACAATATAATAGAAAAGTAAAGCGTCTGCTTTGTTAGTTGGGTAAACGAAATCGTGAACTGCAGGCGTGTAATTCGGGGTAACCAACTTTACCCTGGATAGTTTTCTTTTATCGTTTTTGTAAACGACGTTGTAAAAATCTTCGTTGGTGAAATTTTCGCGGGTGAAATTTTCTACATAAAATGAATCCGGATTTTCGTTTTCAAAATAAAACCCGCAATCCTGCGGAGCGCCAAGGGATTTATATTTTCCCAGGATAAGATTAAAATAAAATGATTGGATCTAAGAGAGGAAGAATAGTAAATCCACAAAGGGTAGGGAGAAATAAATTTGATGTGGTTTGTGGGACATGAAGCATGGAAATGATTCCTCTCTTCAAACTACAGTTTCTGTACAATTGCCAATGATTGTTTTACATGTTCATCAGGGGATATATGATCGGTTTCCGATGAAAAGACAGCTACAATTTTGTCATTTTTATTAATAACGAATGTTGTCCGTGGGATGAAGCCGTGCGTAACCTGCTCGCCGCGTACATCTTTAACGCCGGATTGGGGAGGTATCAACTTTAGGCCATAAGTTGCTGCAATTTTACCTCCGGAGTCTGAAGCCACCGGAAATTTCCCCGCACAGTAATCCGGATCAGATGAGAACGACCTTAATCGCTGAATATTATCTGCTGATACACCGATAATGGTGGCTCCTGCTGCCGTAAATTTATCCTTGAATTCGGCGAAGGTATGTGCTTCCAAATCACAGCCGCCTGTGTAAGCAGCAGGATAAAAATATAATACCACCGGTCCCCTGGCAAGGGCTTTTTTTAATGAAAATTCGAATTCATTGCCCGACTGACTGGCCCTGGCGATGAACATGGGTGCTGTTGAACCATTTGACAATACCTTCGATTGTGCAAAGCTATGCGGGGTAATGAATAGCAAAAGCCCGAAAACTAAAAGGGGGGAGAGATAATTTCTCTTGGACATGGCGAATTGTTTTTAAATACGATTATAAATCACTAACAAATATACAAAAGATTGGAGGATAATCACGAAAGAAAGCGAAGTAAATCCACAAACGGAATTATATTATGTTTGGAGAATAAAATTTAAGAAATGGTTCCTGTATCCACGAACCAGGGATTGGGAATATTAACTTAACGGACAATTGGTTGCAATACGGAGGCTCAAACTGATCCCCTTACCAGCACTCACACGAAATATCCAGGCAAAGTAATATTTGGGTCTGGCACGATTTTCAATAGCATTATTGAGATTGTTGACCTTCTCTTTTCTTTACACAAGTTAGGCGATGGTACCAGATCAGGAATTTATCCTTCTAATTCTTAATATATTTCAACTATGGCAAATTTACACGTACAACCAAAAAGAAAAAGCAATGCGTGGCTATGGATCGTTATTTTAATAATAATTATAGCCGCTGCCGTATATTATTTCGAGGTATACAAAAAACAAACACCTGTAAATGGCAGTGCATTTCAACCTAACACTTCGTTGCAATTAAAAAACGCGCAGCTTACTTTACAACCCGAAGCGGGAGCTGCGATTAAATCATGCTAATATTTTTTAACCTTTAAAAACATTTTATATGTCCAGAGAAACAGTAGTAGTGAATCAACCCTTGCAGGAGCTTAACTCCAGCGGATTTGAAATGGCAAACGGCGAGCCCGATATCAGGGGATGGAAGGTATTATCCGGTGTTAACCAACACATCGGAAAAGTGAAAGAGCTCTTGTTTGACGTGAACGCCCAAAAAATAAGGTATCTTATTTTGGACCTCGACGGCAAACCGCTTAATCTTTTATCGCGGAATGTGATAATACCAATAGGCCTTGCCGAATTGGATCAAAACGAAAACGTGGTGTATCTACCCGATATTACGGTCGGACATTTGGCCACCTTGCCAGAATATAAAAAAGGGAAAATAGATTATGACACAGAGAGGGGCGTACGTGATGTATTTATTCCCCAAAATTCAGAAGCTGCGGAAAAACTTGCCGATTTTGAATCGAAGGAGCATCCGGAAAGAGAAGCATTTTACAGAACCCCTTATTTCGATGAAAATCGTCTTTACCGGAGAAGAAAAAATGATAATAACCGCGAAAAGATCGTGCATGAGTCGTCCCCAATAACAGGCAACAACGTGAAAGAAGATGTGGTATATATACCCGACGAAAAAGATCCGTCCGTTTTAAGAAAGGCAAAAATAGTAAGAGAAGTTCCCGGCGAAAGTTAATTTCAATTGGCTTTGCAAACTAACAGGCAAAACGTGATTGATAACGGACATTGTAAAAATATTCGTGGGTGAAATTTTGTTCATAAAATAAATCCGGATTTTCATTGTCAAAATAAAACCCGCAATCCTGCGGAGCGCCAGGTGAATTTCTATTTTCCAGGGATAAGTTTAAAATAAAGTGAGTGGATCTAAGAGAGGAAGCTAAGTGAATTCACGAACGGGCTTTTATTTAGGTTGGAAATAAAATTTAAGAAATGATTCGTGCGAGCTCATGAATTAGTAATTAACTTTCCATTCAACGTTTCCCTACGGTTTTGAACGTAAACTGATCTCCCGTACACTGCCCACTTTAGCAGACTCAAGAAAGGTAGCACCCTTACATTTAAATGATTTAAAATTGTAACCTTCCGGTTCATTCAAATAGATAACGTATAAATTATTAGCAGGGAGTTTACTGGTTCCTGATAAAATATTCTTATCCCAGGATAGGTTTTTTAATTCCTGTGCCCCACATGAAATATGGCGGTTGGTGGATAATAGTTGAGGATGAGCTTGTAATTTCCTGATACAAAATAATTGGCAATTATAGGTTGTATCTATCACTCCGGGATCAAACCCATCCTTAAATGTACCTACGAGCGTCTTTGACCAGAATTCAAAAACCAGGTAAGTCTTTTCAGCGTCAAGCCCCAATTCATGAAATGAAATAAATTTACTTTTTTCACCTACTCTTCCAAGAAGCATCCAGTTTTCGTATGGCTTATTAATCTCCTCTAAAAAAAGATCATAAGGTGTGCTACGGCTGGCATCAAATACACGCGGCCCTGATCCACTCATTTCAGTATTTACCCTATTTAAATACATAGAACATTATTAAAAGAATTGTATTGGGCCATTTCCTGCCAGGAATATATGTGATTTATTGAATAAATTGGTGGTTGCTCGCCAAACAAAAAGCCCACAAACGTAATGCTTGCGGGCTTTTAATAAATTTTGTGTGTTTGAATGCGGACCGGACGAGACTCGAACTCGCGACCTCCGCCGTGACAGGGCGGCATTCTAACCAACTGAACTACCGATCCAATATTTTAAATTGGGAGCGCGAAGATAATAAAATTTAAACTCAGTAAACCAACTAATAGACAATTTTTTACTTTATTTTTTTGTCAAATTCTCATTCTCCTTAGTTGATTATTTACTTTTTTTACTTTTTCCCAAAATCAACCTTTTGCCACATATTTAATTTTGAGGCCTTAACTTTACCGCCCTAAAATTATCCAGGTTTTTAAATTATTATTAAAACTTTCTTCAACATGTCATCCACTCACACAAGACAGTTTCTCGATTTTGAACAACCCATAAAAGAATTGTACGAACAAATTGAAGAGAATAAAAAACTCGCTACAAAAAACACACATGGCAATTACGAATCTATTATCAGCGAACTGGAGAAAAACATTCTTTTGAAAAGAAAGGAAATTACAGAACACCTTACTCCCTGGCAAAAAGTACAACTGAGCCGTCACCCCGACAGGCCTTATACATTGGAATATATTTTAAAAATGTTTACCAATTTTTTGGAAATGCATGGCGATCGCAACGTAAAGGATGACAAGGCTATGATTGGCGGATTCGCGCAGTTTGATGGGGAAACTATTATGGTAATTGGTCAACAAAAAGGCACTAATACCAAAATGAGACAGATGAGGAATTTTGGAATGGCCAATCCCGAAGGATACCGCAAAGCCTTGCGTTTGATGAAACTGGCCGAAAAATTTAATAAGCCTGTCATTACTTTAATTGACACTCCCGGCGCATTTCCCGGCCTGGAAGCAGAGGAAAGGGGACAAGGTGAGGCCATCGCCAGAAATATTTATGAAATGATACGACTCAAAGTGCCGGTTATCTGTGTTATTATTGGCGAAGGTGCCAGTGGCGGGGCTTTGGGAATCGGTGTGGGAGACAGGGTTTTGATGTTGGAAAATTCGTGGTACACCGTAATCTCTCCCGAAAATTGCAGTTCCATACTTTGGCGTAGCTGGGCGCAAAAGGAAATTGCCGCCGAACAATTAAAACTTACTTCTGACGACATGTATAAATTTGGATTGGTAGATGGAATCATACCCGAACCGCTCGGCGGCGCTCATTGGGATTACGACGAAGCCGCTTCAAATTTAAAAAAATATATAAAGCCGGTTTTACAGGAATTAAAGCAAATAAAACCGGAAGTAAGAATTTCCCAACGTATAGAAAAATTTAATAAAATGGGATTTTGGGACGAGTGATATATTATTTGGTTATAGAGTTACCAGATCATTAAATCTTTGAATTTCCACGGCAGATATTGAACTTACAAATTTCATAATTTTACCAAATAAATAAACCTGAACCTGAAATCATGTCACTTATAAATAAACTTACAGGAACCGGAGTTGCGATAATTACTCCTTTCAAAAAAAATAAAGAAGTAGATTATGATTCGCTTGGAAAGCTAATTGATTATATTATCACTAATGGCGTGGAATATATTGTTTCTCTCGGAACTACCGGAGAAACTCCTACTCTTTCTAAAAAAGAAAAACAGGAAATTGTACAATTCACAGCGCAAAAAATAAATGACAGGATACCTTTGATTATTGGCATTGGAGGAAATAATACTGCGGCAATCATTGATAGTTTTGCTGATTTTAATTTCGACAAAATAACGGCTGTTCTAAGCTCAAGCCCGAGCTATAACAAACCTTCGCAGGAAGGAATTTTTCAACATTATAAATCGCTTGCCGAGGCTTCCCCATTACCGCTAATTTTATACAATGTACCCGGAAGAACAGGAAGCAATATCACTGCTGAGACTACTTTACGACTCGCCGTTGAATGTGAAAACATACAAGGAATTAAAGAAGCCAGCGGCAATATGGTTCAATGTATGCACATCTTAAAAAAGAAACCTGGCAATTTTTTGTTTGTAAGCGGCGATGATCACATTTCGCTTCCTTTGATGGCATGTGGTGCAAGCGGGGTAATAAGTGTGGCAGCCAATTCTTTTCCAAAATATTTTTCGGATATGGTTCGTTTTGCTTTAAAATTCGATTTTACAAATGCTCAAAAATTGCACTACAAATTATTAGAAGCATATGATCTTTTATTTGTGGAAAATAATCCTGCCGGAGTAAAAGCATTTTTATATGAATTAAAATTAATAGAAAACGAATTGAGGCTTCCATTGGTTCCGTTGAGCGCTGCCTTTCATCAAAAAGTAAAAGATTTTTGTATTAAAATATCATAAGTGATTTTATTTATTAAAATATCAAAAAAGTATTTATTTCTTTGTTTACTGATTTTTATTTCCCCAATTTCTTTCGCTCAATTTAAAGTTACCTTTCTTGTAAAGCAACCGTCTTTGCTGCATTCTATGGATCATATCTATATTGCCGGTAATTTTAATTTATGGAATCCGGAGGATAAAGATTATATATTACATTCCGATCAAAGCGGCATTTCTACAATTTCCTTTTCATTGCCAAATGGAAATTATGAATACAAATTCACAAGAGGAAGCTGGGAAAAAGTAGAAACTGATTCAGCAGGAAAAGGAATTCAAAACCGCACATTAAAATTACAATCCGACACGACAATCAAAATAAATATTTCCGGTTGGAGTGATGATTTTAAATCGAATCATTTTTCTATGAAAAAAAATCATACCGCATCAGTGAATGTAAAAATTTTGGATACTGCCTATTACATTCCTGAATTAAAGCGCAAGCGGAGAATTTGGATTTATTTGCCACCCGATTATTCTGACTCGAAAAAAAAATATCCGGTTTTATACATGCATGACGGTCAAAACCTGTTTGACAATGCTACTTCTTATGCGGGCGAATGGGGTGTTGATGAATACCTTGATTCCATTTTTAAAAAAGGTGAAAAAGAATCCATCGTAGTAGGAATTGATAATGGCCTTTCAAAAAGAATGAACGAATATAATCCCTGGCAATTTCAAAATTATGGAAAGAGCGAAGGTGATCAATATGTTGATTTCCTGGTAAAAAATTTAAAGCCTTTTATTGATCAACATTATCGCACATTAAAAAGTAAACAAAACACATTTATTGCCGGAAGTTCAATGGGCGCCCTTATTTCATTATATGCAGTATTAAAATATCCGCAGGTATTTGGCGGCGCAGGCATCTTCTCTCCTGCTTTCTGGACCGCTTCGGGGATTGATAGTTCCGTAATCGCTGATTCAAAAAAAATGAATTCACGATTATTTTTTTATGCCGGTGGCAAAGAAGGAGATTCTATGATTCCGGATATGAAAAGAATAGAAAAAGAAATTAAAGATCACTCTGCTTCTCCCATCAAAGAAATGATTGACCCAGATGCAAAACATAATGAAGCAGCCTGGAGAAAATACTTTCCGCATTTTTATGAATGGACGGTGGAGGGGGCAGAATTAAAAATTAAGAATTAAGAATTAAGAATTATTAAAAATAAGAATTTTCATTATTTCTCTCTTCACTGTCCTCTTTTTTTTGTAATTGCTATCAGTATCCATGATACTATTAAAAAGCAACATGCCAGCATTACTGAATTAATCAATACCTGTTTGTAGCCAATCGTATTTACATCAATAAAAGGATATGGATAAAAACCCGAAATAGCTCCAAGGATTAATATCAGAAAAATATACACCAATGGATAGATCAACCAGGGAAACGCGTCTTTCCATTTCAATTTTTTAGCGTTCACATATTTCCACCAAAAGAAAACACATAAAACCGGAATTACTGTGTGCAATATTTCATCAACAAGTAATTGTAATCCTTTTGGTTCCCATAAAAAACGAAGAATCGCATTATATACAAGCCCCACAATAAGAATGTAGACCGTGATGGCTGTTAAGGATTTTGGCTTTGAAAAAAAAATTCCTATCCTTGATTTTGATTCCCATAAAAGAAACGTGAAACTTAATGCCACAAGAAGATTGGTAAGAATGGTAAAAAAACTAAAATATCTTATTATTGTTTCTCCAATGGTAGTAACCCTGTTTAAGATGATAAGATAAAATTGAACAATCAATGCAAACCATCCCAGGAGTAGAATAATCAATGCAACCCATTTTGAATTTTTTGATCGTAGCATTTTAAAATTTATATTCTTTACTTGTTTCTTTTTAAGCCAGGTAACAAACACCCTCTTCTGCAATTTCACTATTCTCAAAAATCACGC
The DNA here is from genome assembly GCA_036509335.1 of Hanamia sp. GTDB lineage: Bacteria > Bacteroidota > Bacteroidia > Chitinophagales > Chitinophagaceae > Ginsengibacter. The sequence continues at coordinate 346,774 of DATCFT010000019.1, read as the reverse complement.
GTGCTTCTTCTTTAAACTTTTCCAGGGAATCGTAAATAGATGAAAAATGCCCCATCAATAATTTCTTAGCTCCTGCATTTTTGGCAACTGTAGCCGCCTGTTTGGAGGTAGAGTGAAACCTGCTGATTGCCTTTTCTTCAAGATCGGAAAGATAAGTAGTTTCGTGATAGACCATATCCACTCCCTTTATTTTTTCACATATAGATTCAAAATAAGCAGTGTCTGCACAATAAGCATAGGATTTTGGAGGCTCTACCGCAATCGTAAGCAATTTATTTTTTATCAATTCATTTTTTGCATTTACAAAATCTTCACCCTGGTGCAGATTTTCAAAAAATGAGTTTGGAACTTTATATTTTTTTACCTGAACCATATTTATTTTTCTTGGATTTTTTTTCTCCCTGAAAATAAACCCCCAACATTCAATCCGATGTTTTACCTGGAAACATTCCACCGACAATTTTTTATCCTCAAAAATTATTTCTTCTTTTTCAAGATTGTGAAAATAAAGGGTATAGGGAAGATTGGCACCGGCTGCATCCATTTGTATTTCAATTATGGACTGCAGTTTTGCGGGAGCATAGATATGAAGATCATCTGTACGGTTGTTCAATGCCAGGCTGTTGAGTAATCCTATCAAACCAAAATAATGGTCCCCATGCAAATGAGAAATAAAGATATGATTGATCCTGCTTCGTCTTATTTTATACAATCTCATTTGCATCTGCGTCCCTTCCCCGCAATCAATTAGCATAAGATGATCTGCAGTTTGCAATACCTGCGAAGTAGGATGCCTGTTGTGTGCAGGAACGGCAGAGTTATTTCCTAATATGGTTACGGCAATCAAATTGTTTTCATTTTATCTTTTGGGAGAATTAAAATTCAGGCATCAGTCGTCAGCTGTCAGCCATCAGCTATTGGCCTTCAGGAAACCAATAATAACTATCAAACACTACAACATTACGAACTACAAACTAAAACTAAAAAAGCAACTCCCTCTCAACCTCTTCCATTTGCACAATATCCCAGGCTTCGCTTTCAGAGGGGGTTACATTCATTATCTCCAACGATCTCCTCTCGTCTAAAAATTTTGCCACTGCCGGATGAAAATTACAAAATACCATTGAATGGGCGGCAACGTAAAACGACTGTTGTATAAATATCAGGATATCAGCCACTTTATCATCTATTTCATGAACCTTTTCAAAATTGACAACTACGTTTTTTATGGGCTCATTGAGGAATTTTAGAAACGTTTTTTTAAGATCCTCTGTCATATTAGCAGCTAATTTCTCATCTTCAACCGAAATGACGTTCATTTTTTCTTTGGTATCAATTTTGACTTTCATGTTTCTGAGTTTAGCCGAAGAATGAAAACAAGGGGCGGAATCAAAGGTATTAAAAAGAGTAAATATCTGATAAGTAATAATGATAATTAAATTGGCATTTGCATATAATCAATTACAAAAAGAACAGTAAAGAATAGAAAATTTATGTATTTGCATTTTTAAAAATCTCCACTTTTTTGATCTTTTTAATTTTCCTTATATACTTTTTAACACCCTGTGCATTCTTTTAAACGTAAATTAATAGAATTATTTCACTATTATTGTATAGCATTTAAATTGTTAAGAAATGGACAACAATTTTTCCACACAAGTAAAAGAAATTATTTCTTACAGTCGCGAAGAGGCATTGCGGCTGGGAAATGACTTTATTGGCACCGAGCATCTTGTTCTCGGTTTAATAAGAGATGGGGACAATACTGCAATGAAAATCCTTAAATCGCTTAATGTAGATCTATATGAACTGCGTAAGGAAATAGAACTGGCCGTAAAAGATAAAACAGGCAAAAACATTGCAAACATTAATTCTCTTCCACTCACAAAACAAGCTGAAAAAGTAATCAGGATTACAGTTCTTGAAGCTAAAACCAATAAAAGCCCGTTGGTAGAAAGTGAGCACCTGATGCTTTCTATATTGAAAAATAAAGAAAATATCGCTACACAAATTTTAAATCAGTTTGATGTGGATTACGATATGTTCAAAAGCGAATTAGGGTATGTAAAAACAGATCCTAAAGCAGATTTTCAGGATGAAGAAAATGAAGAATTTGAAGAAGAAAGAAAATCTTATTCACAGCAACGGCAGCCGACGAAACCACAGGCGCCCCAGGCAAAATCCAAAACCCCCGTTCTGGATAATTTTGGAAGAGATATCACGAGACTTGCAGAGATGGGAAACCTGGATCCTATTGTAGGTCGCGAAACAGAAATTGAAAGAGTTTCGCAAATTCTCAGTCGCCGCAAAAAAAATAATCCTATTTTGATAGGCGAACCGGGAGTGGGCAAAACCGCAATCGTTGAAGGTCTTGCGCTTCGTATTATTCAAAGAAAAGTAAGCAGGGTTTTGTTTGATAAAAGAGTAGTATCTCTGGATCTTGCCGCATTGGTTGCAGGCACAAAATACCGTGGCCAGTTTGAGGAAAGAATGAAAGCGATCATGAATGAACTGGAAAAGAACCGCGATGTAATTTTGTTTATTGATGAAATACATACTATCGTAGGCGCAGGCGGAGCAAGCGGTTCGCTGGATGCTTCTAATATTTTTAAACCTGCATTAGCACGCGGCGAGCTTCAATGTATCGGAGCTTCCACGCTGGACGAGTACAGAATGTACATCGAAAAAGATGGCGCATTAGATCGCCGTTTTCAAAAAGTAATGGTAGAACAGCCAAGCGTGGAAGAAACCATAGAAATACTGAAAAACATCAAAAGCAAATACGAAGATTATCACAATGTAATTTATGATGAAGAAGCTATAGATGCCTGCGTGAAACTGAGCGACAGGTATATGACTGACCGGTTATTACCCGACAAAGCAATTGACGTATTGGACGAAGTAGGCGCAAGAGTGCATTTAAAAAATATAAATGTTCCTAAGGAAGTAATAGAACTTGAGAAAAAGATAGATGAGATAAAACATGAAAAAAATAAAGTGGTAAAAAGCCAGCGTTTTGAAGAAGCTGCTTCTCTCCGCGACACTGAAAAACGCTTGCAGGAGGAATTGGAAAAAGCCAAAACTTCCTGGGAAGAAGAAAGCAGAAACAGGAGATATCCTATAAATGAAGAAGCCATAGCTGAAGTAGTAAGTATGATGACAGGTATTCCCGTGAAAAGAATGGTACAGGAAGAAACAGATAAACTTCGCAGGATGGGAGATGACCTGAAAGAAGCTGTAGTAGGGCAGGAAGAAGCTATTTCAAAAGTGGTAAAGGCCATACAAAGAAACAGGGTTGGATTAAAAGATCCCAGAAAACCAATCGGTTCATTTATTTTCCTTGGCCCTACCGGTGTAGGTAAAACTGAGATGGCCAGGTCTCTTGCAAGATATATGTTCGATAGTGAGGACGCCCTTATTCGTATTGACATGAGCGAATACATGGAAAAATTTACCGTTTCAAGATTGATAGGAGCGCCTCCCGGATATGTGGGTTATGAAGAAGGAGGCCAGCTAACGGAGAAGGTTAGACGCAAACCCTATTCTGTAATACTTTTAGATGAAATAGAAAAAGCACACCCTGATATTTATAATATTTTATTGCAGGTATTGGATGATGGTGTGCTTACAGATGGGCTTGGAAGGAAAATTGATTTTAAAAATACGATGATCATTATGACTTCCAATATTGGGGCAAGACAGTTGAAAGATTTTGGAGCCGGTGTTGGTTTTACTACTGCCTCAAGGATCGAAAATGCAGAGGAAAATAATAAGGCCGTGATTGAAAAAGCATTGAAACGTACGTTCAGCCCCGAATTTTTAAACAGGATAGATGATGTGGTGATCTTCAATTCACTCTCAGAAGATAATATTTTCTCAATCATAGATATTCTGATGAAAGGCGTTACCAAAAGGTTGGATAACCTGGGGTTGAAAATTGAACTTTCGGAAGAAGCCAAGAAGTTTATTTCAGAGAAAGGATATGATGCACAATTTGGCGCACGTCCATTGCATAGAGCAATTCAGAAATATCTCGAAGATTCGCTGGCAGAAGAAATATTGAATATGCACGTGAAAAGCGGAGATGTATTGATAGCCTCCCTGGATAAAGAAAATTCAAAAATAATTTTTGAAGTAAAAGGGGAAGTAAAGAAAGAAAAAGCATCAGAAGTTTAATATCATTTGTTTTAAATTTTAAAATGCCATCGTTTCCGATGGCATTTTTTTTAGTTTGCCAATAACCCCGTCATACTAAAAAATGGGAAATGACCAGTTTCTAAGTGTGAGACAAACAGTAAACCAACTTATTTCCTGGATTTTTAATTTATTTGATCTAAAAAGATTTGATCACTTTTCTCATGCTGTTTTTGCGCTTTCTTTTTTTTGTACCATTTTTGTATTCATGTTTCCTAAGATAATTATTACGATTGATGGTTTTTCCTCCTGTGGGAAAAGTACGCTGGCAAAGCAATTGGCGCAAAAATTAAACTATACCTATATTGACAGTGGCGCTATGTATCGGGCCATTACTCTATATTTCTTAAGAAATAATGTTGATCTTTCAAATGAAAAAGAAATCCGCGGGGCTTTGGAAAATATTTCTCTTGAATTTTTAGTAAACCAAAAGTCAGGGAATTCCGAAATTTATCTGAATGGTGAAAATGTAGAATACATTATACGTGATATCGTAGTGGCAGAAAAAGTAAGCGATGTAGCGGCACTGAAAGATGTAAGAACGTTTGCTGTAGCTGCTCAGCAAAAGATGGGCGTTCACAAAGGAATAGTAATGGATGGCCGCGATATTGGCACCACCGTTTTCCCGGATGCAGAAGTAAAAATATTTATGATTGCAGATGAAGCGGTGCGAGTAGAAAGAAGATATGCTGAAATGTTTGATAAAAATCCTAATATTTCCCTGGACGAAATAAAATCCAATATTGCCATGCGCGATTATATAGATTCCAACCGCAAAATAAGTCCGCTGCGCAAAGCTGATGATGCTATTGAACTGGATAATACCAATCTCAGTCAAAAAGAACAATTGGATTTTGCATTAAGGCTGGTGAAGAAGATCTGTGAGCCTGCTTAACTGTGAATATGTTCATTTTTTCTATAAACTTGTTTTCTACTTTTTCTGGCCTTTTACTTCTCTTCCATTAATCAAACCATATGCACAACATCAGAAGCATTAGTAGGATATGAAAAAATTGTTTTTCTTAAAACACTTGCTGTTATTCCCGCATTCATTGCCAGTGTAAACAGGTTGATGGTTTCTTCGGCATTGGGGCCTAAAAGATGTGCTCCAATAATCAAATCTGTTTCTCTATCAACCAATATTTTAAAAGCAGAAACCGGTTCATTAAGCCGCCTGGAAGAATACCAATCTGTAGTCTCTTTAAAATGTACGGTGTAATTTAAGTTTTTGTTTTTTGCCTCCTGTTCCGTTAACCCAACAGCGCCAAGAGCCGGGATGGTAAATACATTGGAAGGAATATGGCCATACTCAATTTTTTTATAATTTCCTTTTAATAAATTATCGGCAAGCACAATTCCTTCTTTTGCAGCAACAGGTGTTAAGGGCAGTCCTTTATCATTGGCATCGCCACAGGAATACACATTTTCGTTTGATACACTTTGCATATAATCATTCACGGTTACTCCTTTTTTATCAAAAGAAATATTCATTTTTTCCAAATTCATATCCTGGATATCTGCTGTTCGGCCAGCAGCATGTACTGCAAGGGAAGTAGAAAATTGAATATCTTTTCCTTCCTGTTCAGCATGAACAATAAAGCGGTTATTTTCTTCGGCGATGTTTTTCACTTCCGTATTTAATACAACCTGAATGCCCAATTCTTCACTGGCCTTTAATAATAATTTTACAAGGTCAGCATCGAAATTTACCAAAGGTCTTTTACCCCTGTGAACGATAGTTGCTTTTACTCCAAACCGCGAAACGATATGTGCAAATTCAAAAGCAATAAAACCGCCGCCAACAAATAAAATCTCCTCAGGCAATTCTTTCAATTCTAAAAAAGCGGTGCTGTCAATCAGTAAATCTTCTCCGGGTATGGAAAGTTTTGTCGGAGTAGCCCCATTGGCAATAACAAACTTTTCAGCATGTAAAATATTTTCATTTACCTGGATGGTATTTTCTGCAATAAATTTTGCCCTGCCGTGAAAAGTTGCAATGCCTGCTTCTTTTAACCCGACTTCGGTTTTGGGTATTTTAGGTTCGGTAAAGCTTGTTTTAAATTGCATTAAATCTTTCCATGAATGGGTTGCAATAGTTGCGATGCCTTTCCCCTGCAACTGTTGATTCAACGATAATGCATGAGCAATTCCCACGAGCACTTTTTTAGGATCGCAACCTCTTAAAGCGCACGTGCCACTAAAAGGCTGATTGTCTATAATAGCCGTTTTTTTTCCTGTTGCGGCGCAACGCATCGCTACGCTATTTCCGGAACCAGTACCAATTACTATTACATCAAATTTTTCCATTTTAATTGTTTTTAATTTTTGCCCAACTTAAACTTCCTCTCTAAAAAAGAAATGTGGGCTTGAGCCATTTACCAGAAAGAGATTTATCAAAAATGAATCCAAATATGAAGTGCTAACATCTGTAACTGACCATTACTCTAATAAAAAACAAATGCGAAAACCTGGTTATTTATCCTTTTACTGTAAAACAAAAAGTCTCTTACTGAATCACAAAATAGAAAAGTGCCTTCATAAAAATATTACATCAAACTTAGTCAAAATTTGCTCTCTTTAAATATTGAGAACGGATTTATCGAAGAATAGAAATATCCCATATTTGCCTGCCTACCGGTAGGTGGGTTTGTTTACTGTAAGTCGTAGTATTTTTAAAATCATTCATTTAATCTTTCGCCATCTTCATGTTTCCCATATCCATTCCCGCCATTGGATTGGCGCCATGTTCAAAAATATACTCGCTGTTGAGTAAGTAAGCTCCACTTGTTACCACCACTTCTCCTGTTTCCAAACCTGATGTTATTTCTATTACGTCATTTTCATCAATTCCTGTTTTTACCATTCGCATTTCATAAACGCCGGGGTTAGTTTGTATCCACACCATTGCGCCGTCGCTGTTTCTTAATACTGCATCAGAAGGCAAAGTAATAGATTGATGCTTTGCTTTGCTGATGGTAATATAAACCGGCATGCCCGGATGTAATTGATTATTTTTATTAGTGATGGTAAGTCTTACCAGGTTTATTCTTGAATCAGGATTCATTTCAGGATTTATAAAATCTATTTTCCCATTAATGATTTGATTATTCAAATCAGGAATCTGTACAGAGGCATTTTCACTTTGATTGATAAAGGGCATTTGTGTAGAGTATACCTGCGCTTCAGCCCATAATGTTGAGAGGTCAGCAAGTTGTAAAACGGTACCGCCTTCCATTACATAATCTCCTTCGTTTACATTTAGCGATGTAATGTATCCGGATTGAGTGCTGTAAAATGTAGTAAGTGTTGGCACCTGTTTGGTCTGACCAAGTTGGGCAATTTGCGCATTGGTCATTCCCCATAAAAGTAATTTTGTTTTCGCGCTTTCAACTAATGCTGCATAATTAATGAGTGAATTGCCAACCGTATTTTCCTGCTCCAAAGCATTCACATAATCCTGTTTCGCATTATTAAGTTCTTCACTGTAGATATCATAAACCTTATCTCCTTTCTTTACATAATCTCCCATATTTTTAAAATACAATTTATCTATTCTTCCTTCTACCCTCGCATTTATAGAAGTAAGTTTATCCTGGTTAAAATTTAATGTGCCCGTTAAAACCAATTTGTCACCAATATTGGATTTTTCAATAGTATCCGTTTGAATATTTCCGAGGTGTATTTGTTCGGCGCTCAAATGAATTTGTATTGTATTGGCATTGCTTGTTTTTACAACCGCAATCAGCTTCATGCCACAGACAGGACAGTTTCCCGGTTTATCTGCATGAACCTGGGGATGCATGCTGCATGTATAATACAAGACTTTTTGCACGACTGCTGTTTCCGTTTTCTTTTTTTCCTTACAGGAAGAAATAAGCAAAAGGCTGAAGGCTGAAAACAAAAGACAATGCAATAACTGCATCAGATGCTTTTCTAAAAAATTGTCTTTTTTAAATTTTTTATAAATCATAATAATTTTTTTTATCAATTTAATTTCCATTTCAATTATCCAATATTGTTTTTTTTGTGTGTAGGGGCAATCCCTTGCGGTTACCCTTTGGTGCAAGATTTACTTTTTTTGGGCACGGGTAAACCGTGCCCCTACTTATTACTCGTCTTAATAAAACTTTGACTATCTACAAGGTATTGGGCATTTGCAGCAACGGTATCAGAAGGATTTAAACCCGAAATTATTTGAACCTTATTTTCTGTACGCATTCCTGTTGATACCTGGTGAGCCATAAATCCTCCTTTTGATTTTAGAAAAACTACATTTTTCATACCCAAAGAAAGTACCGATGATTGCGGCAACCACAAGCCCTGCCTGCTTGCGGTAAAAATTTTTGCATCCACCTGGCTTCCCAATATGAGCATGTTTTTGTTTTCAAAATATACTCTCGCAGTAAGTGTTTTACTATCGCTACGAAAGAAAGGTTCAATAAAATCTATCTTTCCTTTTATGACTGCAGAAGTATCCGATTCAGGTGTGATATTTACTGCGTCTCCTTTTTTTACCACAGATTGGTCTTCCGGAAAAATTTGTAATGCCACCCATGTTTTCATGTGATTCATAATCATGAATAATGTTTGGCCTTTGGTTACATACATTCCTTCTTTCAATGGCAATTCCTGCGTTTCGGTCACGGAAGAGTTCATCACATTTTCATTCATTCCATTATTCATCACGTGGCCGTTGTAATTGCTATAAACACTTATACTGTACAAAGGTTTTCCGGTTTGAATTACCTCATTTAATTCTGCAGCGCTCATTCCAAGTAATAATAATTTTTGTTTGGCTGCACTGATAAAAGACAGATTTGTTGCATCCCTTTTTAAAAGGAATAATAAATTTTCCTCTGCCGTTAGTATCTCAGGTGAATATATTTCCATTACTTTTTGTCCGGCTTTTACATTTTGAAAACGAAAACGCAAATACAATTTTTCTATCCGGCCCGAAACTCTTGCAGAGATATTACCGGCAGCTCTTGTATCTGCTTCAATGGTGCCATACGCTTTTACAGGAATACTGATATCGCTTTCCTCGGGTACAATAACCGGAAGTGACGCTATCACAAATTCATTAGTTGGTTTCAGCAATGTTTGCAGGTCAATATTTTTTACTGCTACAGGTTTCTTATTTTCTGAAGAAGCAGAAGTGATTTCTGCATTATTTGTTTGTTTACTGTAAGGCAAGTTTTGTTTACTGTTACATGATTGTTCAAAAAAAATAGTAACAGTTATTATTAAGATGTAAATCCAAAAATTCTTTTTCATTTTCTTTATTTTATTTCCAGCAATTTCTCTAACTCAACCTGCATACTTAATAATTGTTGCAGTTGATTGATGTAGTCAAGCTGAGTTTTATTTAAGGTTTCCCACGCATCGTATAATTCAAATAACTCTTCAGTATTTTGCTGATATCCCAGTTGTGTACTTTCATAATTTTTTTGAAGTGCAGGGATAATATTATTTTCAAATAATTGCACTTGTTTTTTCTTTGCCGTAATATCCTGTTGTATTTGATAAGCCATCCCTGAATATTCATTTGCCATGGCTGCTTTCTGTTCTTCTAAAGATTGTGTTTTGAAATTGAGACTTTCAATGTTTGCTTTATTGGTTCTTGTTGACCAGTTCATCGGGATTTTTACAGTACCCATTAAGTCAAACATCATTGGTGCATTTCCATATCGGAACATGTGAGAATATTGCACGCCAAACTGAGGTTTCATGCTTTGCTTTTCTATATCCTGTTTTAAATAAGCAAGCTCTATATTTTTATCAATAGCTTTTATATCACTCCTGTTATTGTAAAATAATGTGCTGTCAAAAACCATTGATGAATAATCCTTCGTCACGTAATTCGTGTCAACAGAGAAGTCTTTTAGTTTATCACGGTTCATTAAAGTGTTTAATGCAATTCTTTTTTGTGAAATTTCGTTTTCTAATTCCACGCGCATACTTTGAATGTTGCCAAGAGATGCCTTTGCTTTATAATAGGCGCTTATTTTACCGAGACCATTTTTATATCTTGTTTCGGCATTGGTAATCATAAAATGTAACAATTTTTCACTTTCATCCAGTATGGATAATTTCTTTTCAATAATGACCCATTCATAATAATTTTTTTTCGCTGCCGCAAAGAGATTATTCAACGTGGCTTTTTTATTTTCTTTTGTAACTGACGACATCGCTTTCATGTAATCTTCATTAGCGTCATTGTATTTTTTATTGGGAAACATTTGTTCCACACCAACCATGAAACTTCCCATTCCACCTTGCGCAGGCATGTTACCATTGGCTTTCATTCCATTCCATAACGACGTATTATATGGTGTCATCCAGAAACCCGCTGAAACCTGCGGTGGCGCCCAGTTCCTTGCTCCAGCAGCCTCAGCATCCAATGATTGAACTTCCGCATCATACATTTTTAGCGATGGATAAGAATGTTGAATACTGTCTAAAACATCAGGTAGTTCCATGGTTTGCGCTGATACTTTGTGAACCGGGATTTGCAGGATAAACAAGAAGATTGGAAAATAAAACAGAAAGGAATTTCTTCTCCAAAACCTTTTTAATTTTCCGGTTGGTGACGACACCAACCGGGAGCGGGTGCCGTGGGCGGTGTCCTCACCGCCCACAACCAGCAAAATTAGTACGTTACTTAAACGAATCATTTTTATTATTTTTTTGTTTTATTATTTTTGAATTACTTAATCCTATAATCCCAATAATCCTAGAAATCATAGTTCAGACAATTAATGCGATACTTCATTTACTTCAATCTTCCCAAATTTTTTCAATTCATATTCTTTATTCATCAGGAAAATGAGTGGCGTTACCAACAGGATATAAATGGCTGAAGAGATAACACCACCAACCATAGGTAATACGATTGGCTTCATCACATCGCTGCCTACACCATTACTCCATAAAATAGGAACAAGAGCAAAGAGAGAAACACTTACCGTCATTATCACCGGACGTAATCTTTTGACAGCACCGCTTATTGTATAATTTTTCAAATCCTTTCTTGTGATGGTTTCTTTTGAATTTCCACTTTTGGAAATAAGTTGTTGCATGGCATCATTCAAATAAATGACCATTACAATATTCGTTTCTACGGCCAGCCCGAATAATGCGATAAAACCAACTGCTACCGCAACAGATAAATTAACACCCCAGAAATAAATCATGTAGGCGCCGCCGATAAGCGCAAAAGGAAGAGAGATTAAACTTAACAATGCTTCGCGTTTTGAATGAAATGCGAAATACATGCTGATAAAAATAATAACCAATACTATTGGCAAAATCAGCTTTAATGTTCGTTCGCTGCTAATCAGGTTTTCATATTCTCCGCTCCATTCAATAAAAAATCCTTTAGGCATTTGACCTATCGCGTCGTTTAATTTTTGTTGCGCTTCTTTAACCGTACTTCCTAAATCCCTTCCACGAACATTGAACAAAACAGTGCCGCGCAATAAAGCATTTTCAGAATTTATCATCGGCGGCCCTTCGGTAATTTTAATATCAGCAACTGCCTGTAAAGGAATAGGCCCGAATTCTTTTGTCTGCACCTGCAGCCGTTTTAAAGCTTCTATATTATTTCTGAAATCCTGGCCATATCGTGCATTCACGGAAAAACGTTGCCTGCCTTCAACCGTAGTGGTTATTTGTGCTCCACCCACCGCACTCTCAATCACCGCATTTACATCATCCACGCTTAAATTGTAACGGGCAATTTCTTCACGGTTAATATTGATGTCAATGTATTTGCCGCCCGTAATCGGTTCTACATATAAATCTTTAATGCCCGGAATGCCTTGCAAATCTTTTTTTATCACTTGAGCAAATGCATAAATACTATCTAAGTTTTGCCCATATACTTTTATGCCTACGTCCGTTCTGATGCCTGTGGAAAGCATATTAATCCGGTTGATAATTGGCTGTGTCCACCCGTTAGTAACGCCGGGAATTTGAAGTTTGCTGTTGAGTTCATTGATGATGCTGTCTTTGGTTATTCCTTTTCGCCATTCGTTTCGCGGCTTCAGTATTACTATTGTTTCAATCATGCTGATAGGCGAATTATCCGTTGCCGTATTGGCTCTTCCCGCTTTGCCCAAAACAGATTTCACTTCAGGGTCAGACGCAAGAATTTTATCCTGCACCTGCAAAATTCTTTTTACTTCGGCATTGGAAACATCCGGTAAAGTAACAGGCATAAAAAGTATGCTTCCTTCATCCAGCGGAGGCATAAATTCTGTGCCCAGGTTCATCACCATTGGAATGCTGACAACAAGCGCAATCAACATTACACTGATGGTGGTTTTCCGCCATTTTATACAAGCCCTGATAGCGGGGCCATAAATCCTTTCTAAAAAATGATTGACAGGATTAGCTGTGCGAGGTCTAAACCTGCCACGCATAAAAAATGAAATCAATACCGGCGCTAATGTTATCACTAAAATAGCATCCACAACCATAATGAATGTTTTGGTATAAGCAAGTGGATGAAACAATTTCCCTTCCTGGCCTGTTAATAAAAAAACAGGAAGAAAAGAAGTGACAATTATAATTGTTGAAAAGAAAACCCCGCGTGAAACCTCTTTGCAGGAACGTTCTATTATTGATAACCGAATATCTTTTGGTATTTTTTTATATGGTTTTGTCAATTTCATTTTTTGATAATTATTTTTTTTGAAATCAGTTATCAGCTTTCAGCAATGAGCTATCAGCTTTCAGCTATGAGCTATGAGCAATCAGCTTTCACTCACAATTCACTACTAACAATTCATTCTTCATTCTTAATTATTAATTATTCCTCGTTCTGCCATTCCGATAAATTCCGATAAGCATTTTCACTCATGATAATTCCATTGTCAACTATTACCCCAATAACCAAAGCAACACCAGTTAAAGACATAATGTTGGACGAGAATCCAAAAGCATTAAGGAGAATAAAACCAATGGCAATAGAAATAGGAATTTGTATAATAATACTTAATGCACTTCGCCAGTGAAGAAGAAAAACAATAACAATAATGCACACAATACTTATCTCTTCTATCAACTTGTCTTTGATATTATGAATAGCTGCTTCAATTAAATTACTTCTGTCATAATCTATTTTAAAAGAAACTCCTGCAGGCAATCCTTTCTGCACATCAGCCATTTTTGTCTTGAGCAATTTGATTACTTTATCCGCATTCTCTCCATATCGCATTATCACAACGCCACCCACCACTTCGCCATCTCCATTTGCATCAACAATGCCCAACCTTAGATTCCCACCCATTTGTACCGTGCCAATATCTTTTATACGAACTGGAATTCCATTGTTATTTGCCAAGGCAACATTTTCTATGTCATTTTTATTTTTTATATAACCCAGTCCACGAATGATATAGCCCATCCCACCCATATCCAATTTTCTTCCACCGACATCATTGTTATTGGCGCGTACTTTTTTTATTACATCCATCATGGAAATATTGTAGAATTGAAGCTTTACAGGGTCCACCACTATTTGGTATTGTTTATCAAAGCCGCCGAAAGAACCCACTTCCGCAACACCGGGAACTGTTTGCAAAGCAAATTTTATATACCAATCCTGCAAGGCTCTTTGGTCTCCCAAATCCATATTTGGTGCATCCAAATGGTACCAGAAAATCTGGCCAACGCCAGTGCCATCAGGACCAAGGGAAGGTGTAACGCCCTGCGGTAATAAACGTTGGGCATAATTTAATTTTTCGAGTACCCTTGTCCGTGCCCAATAAATATCCACATCATCATCAAATATTACATACACGAAACTCATCCCAAACATGGAAGTACCACGGATGTCTTTCACTTTGGGCACACCCTGGAGATTACTGACTAAAGGATAGGTAACCTGGTCTTCCATAATTTGTGGACTTTGCCCGCTCCATTCGGTAAAAACAATCACTTCGTTTTCGCTTAAATCAGGAATAGCGTCAACAGGATTCCTTTGAATGTTATAAATACCCCAGCCAAACAGCCCCGCAGCAACAAGCAAAACGATATATCGGTTCTTTAACGACCATGAAATAATTTTTGAAATCATGTTAATAGTTAATAGTTATTAGTAAATAGTAATTAGTGATAAGTTATCACTCTCACTCATCACTCATCACTCATCACTTATCACTCCTCCCTCATCACCCTCCATCATTGAAACCTTTCTTCTACGCTGCCACAGTCTGACATTTTATTTCCCAAATATGGATTCCTGATTTCTTTTATTTCGCTCAACCATAAAGCACCATTATTATACATCGGGCAATTGTCGCCATATAAAGTAATTCCCGGATTAAAAGCCTTTACGAGTGTATAAACATCTTTGCTCATGATAAAGAAATGTTGTCTTTGGTCAACAAGTTTACTTTTTGAAATATCTTCAGCCTGCTCTTTCAAATTGCTTTCAACAGAATCATACACTTTTTTTTGCGCAGCAGTAAACAAGCTTTTATTAAAGATTTTCATTTCATCTTTTAACTTAACAGACGCAGTAGCCGCAGCAACTGAATCATCTTTAACCAGGGCATTTTTTATAGCAATGTAATTTTGGACCAGTGATTTCATAAAGGTGGCAACACCGGCATTAACGTCTGTAAATGTTGGAGATACTGTCTTTACATTTACATCCTCATTATCATTTGATTGTATTGCCATTTCATTATCATGGCTTTTCTTACTGCTATCTGCATTGGAAGAATTATTGTTGCAAGACGTAATTACCAAGGCTGAGGCGGCAAGAACAAGAATTGATTTTTTCATTTTTTAAATTGGTTTACTGGGTAATTGGTTAATTGGTTAATTAGTTAATTAGTTATTTGTCCACCGGGGTGAATGCCTTTCGGACGGGGTTTATTAGTTTGTATATTTAATTTTTCTTTGAATTGATTTGAAGCCAACCTTAGTAGAAAAAATATATCAATAAGTCACGGACCTTATTACCTTATTTTATTTTCATCTTAAAAAAATATAGCAATTACTTTCCTGCATTAAAGCACAAATAAGGTAATAAGGTTGGCGCATTACAATATGATTTACTACTAAGGTTTAAAAATTGGAATTACTATTAAATAGAATGATTGAAAACAACAGGCATATAGAAATGCCTATAACCCGATATCTTATCTATCGGGAAAATAGAAGAGAAAAAATTCTAAATCAGAAAAGTACAGTTGCGCTTGTAAATGGTAATACCGCTACTCCGTGGCGGCGCATTACTAACAGGATATTCTGCAATTAAAGAAGGAAAATGGAAATTATTATTTTCAAAAAAAACAATAGGTGAAATAATGGAAACCGGTTGCTGAATGTGAAAAGATGCGTCGGATATATTTTGATCATTTATCAATTTCACAAACTTTTGTTCGTGCTGGCAACAAGCGGATTTAGCCTCAACCTTTTTCTCCATCTTGCATTTGCTACATGAAGGTATTTCGGTTTTTGCCATATTTTCCGCAACCTTTTTACCCTGGCAATAATAAAAATTAATAGTAGTCCCGGTGGTGGTAGTAAAGTATAAAACAACTAATATGGCCGCGATAGCTTTTTTCATTTGAGAAATACAAAGTTATATTTATTTATGAAACGGCTGTATTTCATTTATATTTTAACAAACAAATTTTATCAGAGTATGTTTTCCATAAAAGAGGATTTGTGATATGCGATCTTAAAAGTCTCGAAAGAGATTTACTTTTACACAAAAAGAAATTAAAATCTGTCATGGTAAAAATGGGCGAATACAATGTGCTGAAAGTGGTCAAAGAAAGATCTATGGGCTTTTTTCTTGATGACGGTGGTGAGGGGATATTATTACCCAAACGCTTTGTGCCACCAGGTACGAAGATGGGTGATGAAATAAAAGTTTTTTTATATCATGATGGAGAAGACAGGCCTATCGCTACCACTCAAAAACCGTTCGGTATTTTGGGAGATATTGTGAAACTGAAAGCGGTGAATGTAACACACCAGGGAGCTTTTTTAGATTGGGGATTGATGAAAGATCTGTTTATTCCCAAATCAAAAATTAAAAGTTACATGATCCCTAATGGCGAATATTTAGTGAAAATAGTGATGGACGAAAAGACAGGAAGGCTCGCAGCTACTGAAAAGTTAGAACCCTTTTTATCTAATGAAATCCTAACGGTAAAAGAAAAAGATTTGGTGGAATTAATGGTATATCGCCAAACTGATATTGGTTATGAAGTAATCATCAATAATATTCATAAGGGCATTTTACATAATAATGAAGTTTACAGAAATATTTCTATCGGAGATCGCTTTAAAGGATTTATTAAAAATATTTTACCCGAAAATAAAATAGACGTGGCAGCCGGAAAGCCAGGTTACGCAAGGGTAGAAGATGAAACTGAAAAAATATTACGATTATTAAAAGAGAATGACGGCTACCTTCCTTATCATGATAAATCTTTACCGGAAGATATTTATTCGTTCTTTGGTATGAGCAAAAAGACTTTTAAAATGACAACAGGAAATTTATATAAACAACATAAAATATCTTTCACTAAAACCGGTATTCAATTGACAGAAGAATAATCCCAACATTTTTTACCAGTTATTTTTCTGTTCTTCATTGGTTCTTTCAGGAATTTCTGCAGGATGTATTCTCCAGTCAGCATCATACTTTACAATCATTGCGAGCCACATCGTTCTTGAAATCCGCATGAGTACGGGTTGTAATGCCAGTATGAAAACAGAATTCAAAATGAGCCAATAAAATACCCTGTTGTCATCAGTAGATATTCCGATAAGTAACCACCATGCAAGAAAGGTAACTATACTTATCATTACAGTAATTCCGTAACTCACATAACCGGAACCATAATAAAATCCTACTTCTATATCAAAATATTGCCCGCACACTTCACACGTTTCATGCATTTTCATGAATCCTTTTGAGTAAGGCTTTTTATTTATAAACATATTGCCAATGCGGCATCGCGGACATTTGCACTGAAATAAATTTAAAAAACCAGGCTTCTCTTCACTATTCTTTTTGTCCGGCATCTGATTACTTTTTCGCCTGCGAATTTAAGAATTAATCAGGTGATCATTGAATTAGTTAATTGATTATTAGTTAATTGGTTAATTAGTTAATTGGTTAAGAATACCGTTCGAATGGGATTTGTGGTAAAACAGGAATACCCTTTATTTCTTTGTTTACTGAAAGCTCATAGCTGGTTGCTGAAAGCTGATCGCTTAAATTGCTTTCATCTCATCCCTATTTTTTACGCCAATCTTATAGCCATAAGTAGCGAAATAAAGAATAAATAAATAACATGGAATCAGTATCCAGAATGCCTGCTGATAACCGAATTTTTCGCCAAGGGCTGCCCAAATTTTTGGCAATACCCCGCCACCGGCTATTCCTATTATTAATAATGCAGAACCGGTTTTAGTAAATCTTCCCAAACCATGTAAGGCCAATGGCCAGATAGCAGGCCACACCAGGGCATTGGCCAATCCCAGTAAAGCAATAAATAATACAGAAGTGTATCCTGAAGTGAAGAGAGCCAGCAAAGTAAATAATACACCAAGGATTGCGGAACCTTTTAATGCGGTAGTTTGTGACATGTATTTGGGTATAGCAGCAATTCCTATAAGATATCCTATCAACATTCCTATCATCGTGTAGGAAGTAAAATGTTTGGCAATATCAAGGCTGATGCCGATTGATTTTCCATAGATCTGGATGATATCTCCGGCCATTACTTCTGCGCCTACATATAAAAAAAGTGCGATGAAACCTAACCACAAATAAGGGAAACTGAAAATACTTTTCCCATCATTGTGCGTTGTATTTTTTTGAACAACCTCTTCGCCTTCGGCTTTCACTTCTGGCAAAGCGGAAAAATAAATAAAAACTGCAAGGGCTATAAGTATTACCGCCATAACAATATAAGGAACAATTACCCGCGACGCCATTTCATTAAGCGCAGTGGTTTTTTGTGTTACATCCATTGTCTTTAAACTTTCAATAAGGACGTTTGAATCTTTAAGCAAAAAAGCACCCATAACCAATGGTGCAAGGGCTCCAGCGCCTTTGTTGCAAATGCCCATAATGCTGAATCTTTTTGCCGCACTTTCTATAGGACCAAGAATAGTAATGTATGGATTGGATGCAGTTTGCAACAATGCTAATCCTGTACCTATAATAAATAAACCCGTAAGAAACAATCCATACATTCTTGTTTCAGCAGCAGGAATAAAAACCAATGCGCCCAATGCCATTAAAATTAAACCCCACACCATTCCATTTTTAAAACCGGTTTTTCCCAAAACCCATGATGAGGGAAATGCCATTACCGCATAAGAAATATAAAATGCAAAAGTAACCAGTACCGCTTCTGAAGTCTGCAATTCGCAGGCGATTTGTAAATAAGGAATAAGGGTACTATTGAGCCATGTAACAAATCCAAATATAAAAAACAGGGTCCCGATAATTACGATCTGCGAAGTGTAATTTGGTTTTTGATTAGTCAGGTCTTGAGTCATAATAATTTAATTAATTAAATGAAATGGAAATGGAGTAAAATTATTTTTATAAAAAACAGGATAAGTGAAAATATAGAAATAATAGGAAATTCCAATCACAGCATTCCTGTATAAAAGCTATAATAATGATTTTACGTAGTGCAATTATTTAAACAAACGGTTGCGTGATTTTTTTTGACCACGGATTACATGAATTGAAAATAATTGGTCAGTCAGAGAATTACAAACCAATTATTTCAAGGGTGTACAGTAAGACAATAAATAGGGAGGATTCCTATTCGGTAGTTATTGGCTTATTTTTTTGCCAGGGATCAGTCCGGGGCAAACAGGTCACACTGATTATTATTAATTTCAGAGATAGAAGTAAATCAACAAATATTGCGAATTCCTAAATCAGTGTGAAACATTGGATTAAATTGTATAAAAAAATTTGAAAAAATAATTTTACAATTCCACCAATTTATATTTCACATAATCCCTTTCTCCCACACTTTCAGTATATGCAACCAGTGCAACATTTTTATTAATGGCTTTTACCACCGGAAAAGTAGCATTCCCTGTTTCGGAAGTAATGTATTGTTTGACAGGATCATTCCCATCTGTATTTCTAATTTCCATTCCGATACGCGAAGAAGAAATATTTCCTTTAGAAAAATTTTCATTCCAAACAATGGCAATATCATTATCAACAGAAGAGATCTGGCAATGTCTTGAAGCCATGCCGCTCACTTTTTCTCTTGAAGAAAATGTTTGCCCTTCATTATTAGAATTGCAATAATAGACTCCTCCATTGTTTCCTCCGGTAAACCATGTAAACTGAATTCCATCTTTATTTTCCGTCATTGCGGGACCTGTATGCGGACAGCCAAAAACCACCCAATTGTCATCACTGATTCTTTCAGGTGTAGAAAACGTTTTCCCATTATCCGTAGAAATAGCATGCACCATATCGCGAATATTGTCGCTAATAATGGCACGGTACAGAATATGAATATTTTTTTTACTGTCAACAAAAAGATCGGTCCTGCAGCAGGGACAACAAGGCTCGCTGACAAGATGTTCATTCTCAAATCCTGAATTACCGTTTGTTTCAGCGAAATATAAAGCCGATCCGTCAGATGGAGTTTTTTTCCTGTTATCAAGCCACGTAATGCCGATATTTCCATTTGGTAATAATGCCATATCAAAATAACGCTGGTCATAACCCGCAGTATCCTTTACCAGTTTTTCTGCTTTGCCCCACGTAACGCCATTGTCAAAGGATTGAGAATAAAAAACTACATCCGAATATTGGGATTTGGGATTTGGGTTTGCAGAAGCCCACGCAGCAATGACTTCTCCGCCCGGCGTAAATACTATTTTCGGCAAATTTTCGCCGTGCGGATGGATGTTGCTGCTGCCGGGAATTTCTATTGTCTTATCAAAAGTTTTTCCCTTATTTTTTGAAACCGCATAACAATATACAGAAGTCGTTGAATCTGTTTTTTTGATCCAGCTTAATACAATATTTCCACTTCCATCTTTTGTGAGAAAAGGGCATGATCCTTCTGAAGTATCTATCTGCATTGTATTTGAAGCGATAATGTTTATTTCCTTTTCGCTATGAAAGCAAGATTGGAAAATAAATCCAAAACTGATTAGTATTAAAATAATATTTTTTTTCATGTCTGATAATTTAATCCTTGTTAATTTCTATTAATCTGTGGCCAAATTTATTTTTCACCAAAATGATAAGCAACTCCTATATTGACCGTACTTAATTGCCCCGGCCGGTAAGTAGTGCCATAAGCGCTTTTTTCTACTGTTACCGCATAATTTTTATTGGTTACATTTATCCAATTGACCCATGTTTCAAAATGTTTAAATGCATATCCCATTCTTGCATTGAACTCTGTAAATCCATTATATTTTGAAGTGTTTTGTGGATCCGTAAAATAAGAACCCAGGCTCTGGCTTTCTATTGCTATTCTAAACCCATTAAAATAATGAGGCTTATAGGTTATTTCTCCGTTCAATATATATGAAGGAGATTGTGGCATATCATTCCCGTTAAAACTTTTTCCCTGTTGTACAAAATCCACATATTTATGTTTTGCAACGGTACCGCCTATACGAAATCTCAAATCTTTTACAGGAGCATATTTAATATTTAATTCTATTCCCTTATGACTGGTTTCTCCGGTATTTTCATTGATATAACTGCCATTGGCCAATTGGGTACTGACGATTTCATTTTTCCCCTGGAGATCATATATTGACGCTTCCGCATATCCCTTCTCTTCTGCAAAAGTAAACCAGCCTCCTATTTCATAGTTAATGTAGGAAGAAGGTTTTAGGGTGGGCACCTGTACACCCGTGTATAAATCACTGATATTAGGCGGAGCAAAACCAACGCTGTAATTCGTATATAATCCCCTGTTATTACCAAAATTATATGTAAAACCAATCTTGGGAGAAAAATGATCAAAATGATTGATTGCGTCGGGAGCCCCGGAGTATGCGCCCGGTGGTAAGTAATTATCAAATTTATAATCAAGGCGATCATAGCGTGCCGCAAGGACAATTCTTAATTCACTTACCGGATTATATTCCAATTGAGTATAGGCAGCTGTATTCAAAAGATCAGCTTTGTAATCGGTAAGGATACTATCGGTTGATTGATATTGATAATAAACTCCGTTGGGATCCTTATCAATACTGATATAATTGGCCAGGTAAGTAGCAGGACTGAAATCTGCGCTTACCCCACTTATCCATTTTGCATTGATTGAATTTATTTTTTTAGAATGTTGAACAATCAAACCATAACTATGAAATGCATCGACATTTATTTGCCCGGTAGCTGCGGAGGAATTATCTGCTACATCAGCGATATAGTAAAAAGGATTTTGTCCGATGGCTGAATGCCTGTAAAAAAGTGTAAAGTTCGTGGTGTTATTTTCATTCCATTTTTTGGAAAGTGTACTTCTAACCCTCAATGCGTTTACTTCCCGATAAGTAAAACGATACAAACTTGCATAATCTTTACTATAAAATTCTGCGCTGTCTAATCCTCCTGTTTGATCGGTATAGTAATTAATATAATCGGCTACTGTTGTCAATTTTGTATTATCATTAAAAGCATAATCCGCTCTAAATGTAACTGCGGTTTTGTGAAAATCGTTATGATCTGCTATGGCCTGGGTTTGATCTGCATAATATCCTCCCACATAAATTCCCAGCTTTTTATAAGTATTGCTTAAATTAAAATCAGTACGCTTATAGCCACGGGTTCCTGCTTCTGCCTGTATTTTTCCTGAAAGAACAGGCGATGGTGATTGGGTGATAAAATTAATAGCACCGCCCACCGCCTCGCTTCCATATAAAGAAGATGCCGGACCCTTGATCACTTCTATTCTTTGCAAGGATGCCTGGTTAATTTCAATCAGTGCATTGTGATTAAAATCACCAACCGTTCTTATAGGAATTCCATCTTCGAGATAGAGATAGAGATTGTTGTAACCTAATGGCTGCCTGATAGCCATACTATGTTGTTCATTTCCCAGGTCTACCATAAAAACACCGGGCACTTTATTAATCAGCATATCAAGCCTCGTGGCTTTGGTATCATTTATTTGTGTTTTGGAAATTACATCAATTGCTACAGGCACTTCCGTACGCTTTTGCAATTCACGGCTACCGGATACAATCACCTCATTCAAACTTCCAAATGATGGAGTAAGAGAAATGATTGTTTTTTGCCTGTTTACTGCTTCTCTTATAGGATAATATCCAACAGAAGTTACCTCAATACTATCTGTTTCCGGCAAAGAAAAATTTCCATTCTGATCTGATATAGTACTTATTTTATGCTGTAAATCTAAAACTGTTGCTCCCTGCAAAGCCTGTTTAGTAGAGGCATCTATGATAGTTCCTGTTATCCTTTTTTGTGCAAAAACAATATTGATCACGGTCAATAGCAGTACAGTCAAGCACATACGCTTATTCATCTGTAAAAAAATTTAAATTAAATAATACTTCATCCCTGGCAGGGATAAATAGTGCAATAATTATTGAAAACAATTATGCAGAAGGTGGATGAAATATGCTGTGCGGAAAAGAAGAAATAGAACCGTCATTCTTTATAAAGAATAATGGTTTGATAACGGAAACAGTATTTTCTATTGTAAAAGGTTTTGGTACAAAAAAGGGTACTACATCAAATCTTTCATTTTTTGAAAAAGGAGCCTGCTGATCCTGCTTTTCATCGTCCTTTAATTTTTTGGTAAGATAGCATTTCCCGTCGCAGTGCATCATAGGCTTATCCTTGTTCACACAAAGGTTTTTTGCGATGTAAGAGCGGTTTAAATAAAAATCAGCCTGAATAATATATGAACTGAACGTTTGAATAAAAATACTCAGTGTTAAAAATATGGTCGCAAAAACTTTCAATTGATAAACTATAACATTATTTGTAAATGCAAAAGTAATTCAGAAAAAATAAGTACCTGATTTTAAAATATGATTGTGATCAGTTTTTAATATAATTTCGAACAACTTTGAATCAATGATAAATAATGTTTCCTTTTAAAATCATTGGAGTTGATTAATAAGCAAAAGGTTACAAAAGATAGTAATGACGATCTGCATCTTTTCTACAGTAAACAATCAAATAACCCTAATTTTTCTTTTTATAATTTTTTGAAGAATAGTAGAAAACTTTTTTGAAGGATACTGTACTTGTCAGTAATCGGTTAGAGAATTATAGAATCCATTTTTTATCCCGAACTTTGAAAGATAACGATTGTCACTTTTTAAGTGATATCTATTGCTACTTCAATTATTAATTATGTCCCTTTCTTCTTTACAATCATTGGTTTTATGAAAGTTGATGTACAATATTTTATATTATCGTTCTTAGCTTTTATGTCATTTTATTTTTCTAATGCTCAATCATCTGTTAGGCTAAACACCGGGCACGTTAAAATTAAATCAAAAATACCGGACACTATAAGAGATTTAGTGGATATTGCATCAGTCCATGTTTATAAAAATACCCTGCTGCCGGATCTTACCTTTTCCAAACCATTACCTGAGCGATTAAATGACTCGGCTAAAAACCAACGTGGATTATTAAATACTCTCAAAGAGCACGGTGTCTCTTTTGGAGTTAGCGAATCGTTGGAAGGGTACTATAATTTCATGGGTGGCATACGTGTTGGCTCGGCTGCTGCATCCACTTTCGATGCGAATATCAGTATAGACATGCAACAACTGCTGGGTGTTTCAGGAGGTAAGTTTTATGCCGATTTGGAAGCTCATTCCTTTAGTGATCCCTCTAATATGCTCGTCGGAGATCTCCAGGTTTTTGACAAGAATAATGCAAAGCCATTTTTACAAATGTTTGAATTTTGGTATCAGCAGAAACTTTTTAATAACACGCTTCGCATTAAAGTAGGAAAGGTAGATGCAAATGTAGAATTCAGTCTCATTAACAATGGTTTGGATTTTATGACCAGTTCTGCGCATGTAACGCCAACACTATCAGTATTTCCCACTTTTCCTGATCCGATGCCAAGCGTAAACCTTTTTTTTACACCGGGCAAGTTATTCTATGCCAGCTTAGCCGTTTACGATGCTAACTCAAGCAATCATTTTCTTGATTTCTCAGGTAAACCCGGATCAGTGCAACCTACTTTAAACGGCCAATTAATGATTGCTGAAACCGGAATGACCTGGAGCAATTTTCCAAATCATGGTAAAGATGGTAATCTGCGATTAGGCTTTTGGAGGCATAATGGTGTATTCAACCGATTTGACAGCAGCGAACAACATGGCGCCGGTGGATTATACCTGGTCTTTAATCAAACAATATGGAAACCTTACTCTGACAAGGATGAGGAACGAGGCCTTCGAATGTTTATGGAGTATGCACATTCAGATGCGAAAGTATCATCCATTTACCAGCACTTTGGAGGAGGCCTTGAATGGACAGGAATTGCCGCAAGTCGTCCGGGAGATGCCATTGGTGTGTGTACTCAATATGCCTTCCTAAGTCATGCACAAGGTATTCTGTGGAACTACGAGTTGGCTATAGAGTCGTTTTATAAAATACGTTTCACTCCCTGGATGAACGTGGTGCCTGATGTTCAATATATCGTGCATCCCGGCGGCCGATACTCCAATGCTTTGATAGGCACTTTACAATTGAACTTAGCCTTTTGAGTTAATTGCTATTGTTGATGTCTTTCTCTTTAAATTCTTATCCAGCTTATATTACAGCTGATTTTACCAACTATTTTTTAGTATTATACCGCCTCTTACATCGCTTACAGGCAGAATTACAACAAACCAACAAATAATCGGGGTTTCTATTTTCTGGAAAAAGAAATTATTCCTCCATCAAAAGGCTGCCTCTTTCACAAGAGACAGCCTTTAAGCATCTATTCAATCCACATTATTTTACTTCTTCAAACTCAGCATCGGTTACATTGTCTGCACCGGCACTCGCTCCTTCACCTTGCTGATTGGGTTGCTGTTGCCCATTTGCCTGTCCATCACCACCAGGTGCTCCCGCACCTTGGGTGGCCTTGTACATTTCTTCACTTGCTGCTGTCCATGCGGTGTTCAATTCAGTAACTGCACTGTCCACTTTATTTACATCCTGAGTCTTGTGCGCTTCTTTCAGTTTCCCCAAAGCGGTTTCAATAGGCGCTTTTTTATCTGCCGAAATCTTTTCACCATATTCTTTTAATTGTTTTTCTGTCTGGAAGATCAGGCTGTCGGCCTGGTTCATCTTATCCACTTTTTCTCTTTCGGCTTTATCAGTTGCTTCATTCGCCTTAGCTTCATTTTTCATTTTTTCAATTTCTTCTTTGCTTAAACCGCTACCTGCTTCTATACGGATGTTATGCGATTTTCCGGTGCCTTTGTCTTTGGCCGAAACATTTAAAATTCCATTCGCATCTATATCAAAAGTTACTTCGATCTGTGGTAAGCCTCTTGGTGCGGGTGGAATACCATCCAAATTAAAAGTTCCCAGGCTTTTATTTTGCGAAGCCATCGGCCGTTCACCCTGAAGTACATGAATCTGTACACCCGGCTGATTATCACTTGCTGTAGAGAATGTTTCCATTTTCTTTGTAGGAATAGTAGTATTGCTGTCAATCAATCTTGTCATCACACCGCCCATAGTTTCAATACCGAGGGAAAGAGGAGTAACATCAAGTAACAAAACATCTTTAATTTCTCCTGTAAGTACACCGCCCTGTATGGCAGCGCCTACTGCCACTACTTCATCAGGATTTACACCCTTATGTGGTTTTTTGCCAAAGAAATTTTCTACCAGTTCCTGAACTTTTGGAATACGGGTAGAACCACCTACAAGAATTACTTCATTAATTTCATTCTTACTCAAACCTGCATCTTTCAATGCAGCTTCACATGGTTTTAAACAACGTGAAAAAAGATCGTCAGCCAGTTTTTCAAAATGGGCGCGGGTTAATTTTTTCACCAAATGTTTTGGGACGCCATCTACTGCTGTGATGTATGGAAGATTAATTTCAGTTTCAGTAGAAGATGATAATTCTATCTTAGCTTTTTCTGAAGCTTCTTTCAGGCGCTGCCATGCCATCGGGTCTTTACGAAGATCTATCGCTTCATCTTTTTTAAATTCCCCTGCAAGCCAGTCCATGATTACTTTATCAAAATCATCACCGCCAAGGTGAGTATCCCCATTGGTAGATTTTACTTCAAAAACTCCATCACCTAATTCAAGAATAGAAATATCAAATGTACCGCCTCCAAGGTCAAAAACCGCGATCTTTTGGTCTATACTTTTTTTATCTAAACCATACGCCAAAGCTGCTGCTGTAGGCTCATTGATGATACGGCGTACTTTCAATCCGGCAATTTCACCGGCTTCCTTAGTAGCCTGTCTTTGAGAATCGTTAAAGTAAGCAGGAACCGTAATCACGGCTTCAGTTATTTCCTGGCCCAGGTAATCTTCCGCGGTTTTCTTCATCTTCTGAAGGATCATTGCAGAAATTTCCTGCGGTGTATAAAGTCTGCCATCTATATCTATTCGAATGGTATCATTATCGCCTTTTACCACTTTATAGCTCCAGTGACCCGCCTCTGTAGTTACTTCATCCCATTTATGCCCCATAAATCGCTTCACACTCATGATGGTATTCATAGGATTGGTAATGGCCTGTCTTTTTGCCGGATCACCCACTTTACGCTCACCATTTTTCAAAAAAGCTACTACGGAAGGTGTCGTACGGTGCCCTTCGTCATTTGCTATTACTACCGGTTCACTGCCTTCCATTACTGCCACGCAACTATTAGTAGTTCCGAGGTCAATACCTATAATTTTTGCCATAACTTATAATTGTTTTAATAATTATTACTTTAATGACAAGGTTTGTGCCAATGGAGAAAATGTGCAAAAATGGCAGTAAAAAATTGAATATAAGTCTGACTTTCTCCGTCGTACTTACCAAGGGAAATATTACTAAAAACATTCAGGAGTTGTGAACTTAACATACGTATGCAATTCAACAGAACCATTCTGCCACAAACAGATTGACAACTATTCATATTAAAAGATAAATTTTTAAGAAAAAATAGTTTCACTTTCGGGCAACATTCCCTATCTTTGTTTTGTGGATCAAAAACAGAAATTCCGAACTATCATCACTTACAAAGACTACTTTGAAAAATTCTTTGTGAAGCAACGGGCGAAAGTGAGAGATAAAATTATCTGGACTTTTGACTTGATAGAAGAAATTGACAGAGTCCCGGAAACCTATCTTAAACACATGGACGATACGGATGGGCTTTTTGAAATTCGTGTTCAACTTGCCAGCGACATTTTTCGGATATTTTGTTTTTTTGACGAAGGACAATTGATTGTATTGGCGAACGGCTTTCAAAAGAAAACACAAAAGACACCTAAAAAAGAAATTGAAAAAGCATTAAAAATCAAGAAAGAATATGAAGACGAAAAGAAATAATATTATGACCCTTGACCAGTTCAAGGACAAACATTACGGCGCACGCGGCACAGCAAAACGTGACCAACTTGAAGCAGGTTATCAAAACTTTAAAATCGGCGCATTAATCCACGAAGCAAGACTGGAAAAGGGTTTGACACAGGAACAACTTGCTGAAAAAGTGGGAACAACAAAATCGTACATTTCAAAAATTGAGAACAATATTAAAGAAGCAAGAATTTCAACGCTTCAAAAGATTGTGGAAGTTGGTTTCGGTGGACAATTACAATTGTCAATAAAACTTTGACAAAACCGACGAAAGAAATGAACCGCAAATAACATTCGCATCCTGTGCAAAGAAGAAGTGCTAACAATGTCCGAGGGATTCCTATGGAGAACTGTGATGCATGTTTCAGCAGCAATGCATTTTACATGTCGCTCCTTTTACTGACATGACGCTCCTATGGGACTTTAAGGAAAGATTTGACAACTTTTTAAAAGTTGTCAAATCTACTCTACGCCTCAGTAAACAAATCTGCCTGACAGCAGACAAACAAATAATTCAGATTTGTATTTTATTACTTTCCTCCGGTAGCCAAAAATTTTTCATGTAATGCCAGCACCTGTTCAATCAGCATTTCTTGCTCATCATTTACGATTATAAAATCGCACAAATTCATTTTCTCTTCTTCATCCATTTGCAATTTCATCCTCGCTTCTACCTGTGCGGCAGTAACATTATCGCGTTTCATAGCACGCTCAATCCTTAAAGAAAGCGGTGATTTTACACCAACCACAAAATCCAATAATTTGTCGGAACCGCTTTCAAATATCAATGCCGCTTCTTTTATAGTGTAAGGAGCATTTTGCTTTTTCGTCCATTCTACAGCATCTTTTAAAGTAGCCGGATGCACTAATGAATTGAGCAGCTCAATTTTTTTGCTGTCATTAAAAACCTGCGCAGATAAATATTTGCGGTTTAATTCACCATTGATATATGATTGGCCACCAAAAGACTGGATGATATTTTTTTTCAGTTCTTTATCTTCGACCATCAATCTTTTGGAAGCATCATCAGCGCTGTACACAGGAATACCCAGCACTTCAAAAATGCGGGCAACAGTGCTTTTGCCACTGCCAATTCCTCCTGTAAGTCCTATTCGTAACATGAGAGAGAAATGTTTAATGCCTGATGTTGTTGAATAATGCCTAAAAATCAATGCACTTATTCAATCATTTGATAGGCGCCGCAGTTTGTACCTTATTAAGATTGGTGGTCATTTCCATACTCACCGCGCTTTTTTCCATTTTTATATAAGAGCCGGGATTTATTTCGAGCAGAAAAGTGCCGTCATCATTCATTCTATTAACTGTGCCATGTATGCCGGCAATAGTTACAACCTTATCGCCTTTTTGTAAATTGGCCATAAAAGTTTTCTGCTGTTTTGCTTTTTTAGACTGTGGCCTTATCATAAACATCCAGAACACAAGGATCATTAATCCTAAAAATACAAATTGAAACCCGCCGCCACCCTGGCCCTGGCCTAACATTAAAAACACCGTTGCTAAATTCATATTATTTGTTTGTTTGCTGTATTTACAGCGGTTAAGAAAATATATATTACTAAAATTACTTCTTGCTTTCTACCATACCTGTTAATACTAATTTAGGAAAAGAAGGAAATGCATTGGAAACTACATAAATTTCTTTATGCGCAGGTCCCACCCTTCCTTCGCTGTTAAAAACTACTTTTAAAAACCCTGTTTCACCAGGTTTTATTGGCTCTTCGGGCTTTTCAGGAACAGTGCAGCCACAACTTGCTGTTGCTGAAGAAATCACCAAAGGCTTATTACCGGTATTTCTAAAACGATAATTATAAACCACCTTTTCTCCATCTGTTACTTTTCCAAAATCATACGTAGAATCTAACATGATTATTGATGTGGTATCAGTAAAATGAGGACTGCCATTTACATTTAATCCGAGGTGGTATTTTGTATTCCTGATATTGCAGGAAAACAAAAAACCCGCAACACATAAAATAAGCATCCATTTTTTCATGTCCGTTTTTTTTGCAAATGTATTTATAATGCGCTGTTTTTGTAATGGGTTTTATTGATTTTATTTTGCGACTGTAATTCTTTATGAATATTATCTAAAATGCCATTTACAAAATGACCACTTTGTTCGGTACTATATTCTTTTGCGAGGTCTATATATTCATTGATGGTCACTTTTGTCGGAATGGTTTCAAAATACAGTAATTCGCACACGCCCATTTTTATCAGTATCATATCAAGCAAAGCAATCCTTTCTGAATCCCAGTTCTTTAATTTGGGTTTTATCATTTCAAGGCAAAAATTATCTTTATCAATAGTAGATTGCAACAGATCAATGGCAAATTTCATTTTCTCCTCTCCCACCATTTCTTCGAAATCAAATGACAAGGGTTTGTGTAAAAAACTATCCATAATCAGGATCATCATTTCCGCGTCGTCGTCCCAATGAATAAATTTTTCTTCTACATCACTTAAAAAATATTCATCAGGAAGCATCAGGTCAGAAAAAATAAATTCGAGTATTTTTTTTTCCGATTTTTTATCCCGGGATGGCACCAATACATATTCCTTATATTCGTCAGACTGAATCAAAGCAGTGTAACACTTTCTGATCAACTCTTCGTTTATTAAATATTTTATTTTAAATTTTTCAACAGATTTTTGAAATGAAGTATTTTCTGAAATTGTCCATAACAATTCATTGCCTGCAATCTTTGTATTTACTTTTAGGTCGCTCTCAGTAGGTAAATATTTTTGTGATTTTTTTAGGGCGTCCTTTTCTGAATAGCGGGCTACCTCCAATATATAATAAATGAGATACGCAAATAACTGCTGAGAATTTTCCAGATTTTTTCTCAGTATCTGCAACGGTTCTCCGGGCCGTGTTTCTTTATTCATAGATTCAATACTGTAAAGCGTTTGCATCACTTTTACCCGGATATTTCTTCTGCTGAGCATTATTTAAGAACTTGTTTTAGGGCTGCGAAGATAATGGTTAATTGGTTGAATTGTTAAATGGCTTTATTGCTAAATTGTCGAATTGCTAAATTGTTATTTTGAGATCATAATCAAAGGAACTATTTAGAAAAAGGAATTCAGATTATTTGTTGGTTTACTGTAAGGCAAATTAATTCGAAAAGTTTATCAACCTTGGACCTTCAACCTAAATCATTCCTCACCTCTCCGCCTCCACAGTGCCACTGCCTGTAATATGAATTTCTGGTGAAGCAGGATTCCCGGAATAGTGTACATCGCCACTCCCCGTTACATTTACCTTTAGGCTTACGCTTGCAAATACGTGCACATCTGAACTTCCGGCAACATGGATCACTGCATTTTCGCTTTTCAGATTACTGCATTTGATATCACCACTGCCGCTAATCCCGCAATCAAAATTCTTTGTCATTCCGGATAATTCAATATCGCCGGAACCGGAACCGGTTACTTTTATAGAAGGCGCATTCACAGTAGCTTTTACGTCGCCAGTACCCGAAGTATTCATTTCGATCTGATTGTTATTAGTGATTACTCCATCAGTGCTAATATCACCCGAACCGGAAGTAATTATTCTGTCGAGAGTGGGAGCGGTTACTATTACTTTTGCATGATCGTTCATTATAGAATATCCATTTTTATAATGAATATTTAATTCACCGCCATTCACTTCCGTAACTACATAAGGAATTAAGTTTTCGTCATCTTCCACTGTAAGGGAATAGGTATCGCCGTTAGCAATCTCTACATCTATAGAGCCGGAAGCCCTTATCGTATTGATATTAGAAAGAGGCCTTTTTTCATCTTTCACATTTCCGTTGCCTGAAATTGACTCACAGGAAATAAAAATCACAGAAGCAAATAGCAGAAGCATTAAATTTTTCATAATCTTAATTTTAATTTGTTTTTATTTTCTGAAAAACCAAAAATATTTTATTTACCTTTTATTTCATGTATTTGTTTTTGTATAAAAAAGAAATGCAATTTACAAAATCATTAAAAATCATTAAACTATTTACCTTCGCAACAAATGAATGAAAAAATTCTGATCCTTGATTTTGGAGCCCAATATACGCAATTGATTGCCAGGGCTGTGAGAGAAGCCAATGTATATTGCGAAATAATTCCTTATAATAAAGAAATTGATTATTCTCCCGGGTTAAAAGGCGTTATTCTTTCCGGCTCGCCGTTTTCAGTAAATGATGAAAATTCTTTGTCAGTTGATGTAAAAAGTATCAATGAAAAAGTTCCGGTTCTCGGCATTTGCTATGGCGCGCAGTTGATTGCAAAGCTTTATGGAGGCATTGTAGAAAAAAGCGATAAGCGCGAATATGGAAGAGCAAAACTGCAAATAAAAATTGCTGATGAATTATTGAAAAATGTAAAAACAGATTCTGATGTTTGGATGAGCCACAGCGATACTATTAAAAAACTGCCGGAAAATTTTTCAATTTCTGCGTTTACACATAATATTCCTGTAGCCGCTTTCAACAGTAAACAAGGGAATAATCCGATTTTCGGTTTACAATTTCATCCTGAAGTTTATCATTCTGCCGAAGGCAAAAAAATAATAAAAAATTTTCTAATAAATATTTGCAAATGCAGCCAGGATTGGACTTCGGCACATTTTATCAATGATACGGTTGCGTCAATTAAAAAAACAATCGGAGATAAAAAAGTGATTATGGCATTAAGCGGCGGCGTAGATTCTACGGTAGCCGCTACATTAATTCATCGTGCGATCGGGAAAAATCTTTTCGGAATTTTTGTAGATAACGGAGTACTTCGAAAAAATGAATTTGAACAGGTAATTGAATCCTGCAAAAGTATCGGATTAAATATAAAAGGAATAGACGCAAAAGAATATTTTTATAAAAAACTCGCAGGAAAATCCGACCCCGAAGAAAAAAGAAAGGCCATTGGAAAAAGTTTTATAGAAATTTTTGATGAGGAAGCTCACAAATTAGAAGGAATCGAATTTCTCGGGCAGGGAACTATTTATCCTGATGTAATAGAATCAGTTTCGGTACATGGGCCTTCAGTTACTATTAAGTCGCATCACAATGTAGGCGGGCTTCCCGACTATATGAAACTTAAATTAATCGAGCCTTTGCGCTCGTTGTTTAAAGATGAAGTAAGAAAAGTAGGCGCTGAACTTGGACTTCCTTCTTCGCTGCTCAACCGGCATCCTTTTCCTGGCCCGGGATTAGCAATAAGAATTTTAGGAGAAGTAACTAAAGAAAAGGTACAATTATTGCAGAATGCAGATGCAGTTTATATTGATGCTTTAAAGAAGTTTGATTTATATGCAACTGTATGGCAGGCGGGAGCGATCTTATTGCCTGTAAAAAGTGTAGGCGTAATGGGCGATGAAAGAACGTATGAATTTACTGTAGCATTACGCGCAGTAACTTCTGTAGATGGAATGACGGCGGATTGGGCGCATCTACCGTACGATTTCCTGGCGTATGTTTCTAATGAAATCATTAATAATATAAAAGGAATTAATCGCGTGGTATATGATATTAGCAGCAAGCCGCCGGCAACTATTGAGTGGGAATGAGTAGGTAATTCTGAATGAATAATAAAAAATAAAAAATAAAATCATTTGGTAAATTGGATCAGTAAACAAAGAAATAATACAGATTTATGTTTCAAAATTCTTAGTCCTTCGAACAATCCTCAACAAAAAATAAAAAATTATCAGGGGAAGAAATAAAAAATTATGAAGAAATATATTTTATCTTTTATTTTCGTTTTTATTTTAGCAGCCGGAAGTTCATTGCACGCCCAGGAAAAGGATACTTCTTTTCAGAAAACTTCTTCCATCAATTTAACAGAGAAAACTTACCGGATTGCCATTTTTGCTCCATTGTACCTTGATTCTGCATTTACAGGAAGCTCGCTAAAGTCTCAAACATCTATACCGGCATATTCCATTGCAGGGCTCGATTTTGTTCAGGGTGCGCAAATTGCTTTAGATACTCTTACACTTAATGGCATACACGTTGAGGCATTTATTTATGATTCGAAATCAAATAAACAGCCGGTTTTAGGACTTATTAGAAGTGGGAAATTAGATAATATTGACCTGATCATAGGTTCTGTAAAAGAACCAGAATACAGTTTACTGGCTCAGTTTGCCTTACAAAAAAAGATTCCTTTTGTATCTGCCACCTATCCTAATGACGGAGGCATAAGGCAAAATCCATTTCTTATTATAGTGAATTCCACATTGAAAGCTCATTGCGAAGGAATTTTTAGTTACATCCTGCAAAAACACGGCACTGATAACATATATCTTGTAAAAAAGAAAAACGACAACAGGATTGATAATTATTTCAAAGAAATCAATTTTGTGGATGGCAGGCAGCTTTTGAAAATTAAACCCATCATGCTGGATAGTTCCATATCATCTGCTGGTTTGAGATATCTTATTGATACTACGAAACCAATGGTAATAATCGGGGCAAGCCTTAATGAAACCTTTTCACAAAAATTAGCAGATGCGTGTTTCCCGATACAAAAAACAAATCATTTGGTTTTTATTGGTATGCCCAACTGGGATGGCTTCGGAAGCTTCTATAAAAAAAATGCTTATACAGATTTCCCCATCCGGTTTACCACCCCGCATTTTGATTCAAAAAATAATGAATTGGGCAATTACCTTGATTCGATGTATTTTAAATTATACCGCGCCGACCCAAGTGATATGGCGGCCAAGGGCTTTGAAACCACTTATTATTTTATATCCGTTTTAATAAACCATCCGGGAGAATTCATACAAAACATAAATGATACCGTATTTGCACCTCTGCATAATTTTAATTTCAGGCCTGTATTCCATGATAAGTATAATACCGTTCCCGATTATTATGAAAATAAACATCTCTTTATTATGCAAATATTAAATGGAGAAATTGTGAGGGAATGGTGAGAAATAAAAAATAAAAAATAAAAAAAGAGAAAGTGGGAATTCAATAAAGTTTCAGTAAAGCAACAATAAATCCCAATTTCTAATCAGAGCGCTCCATAACAATTCAACAATTTAACCATTTAACAATATATACTTCTGAGCCAACACAGAAATTTCATCAAGCGTCATGATGTTGGATATTTTAATGGCGTCAAGCGACCTTGTAACAGATGAAGAAAAACATTGCATGGCCTGAGATTGATCCCAGTCAAATTGCATGCCTTTTAAAATTTGAAATACAGATAAAAAAGCGGATTTGACTACATAAGGAAGTTTTAAATTTCTGTCCCTGATTTGTAAAACGGGGGTTACAAATAAAGTATATAGTTCATTAATGCGATCTTTATTTAGATTCTCATTTTTATTATTAAGGCCAACGGCGATTTCCAGCAATGCAACATCGGGTAAAGATTTCACTTCCTTTAATTTATCTTTAAACTCCTCAGGGAAATTATAACTATCCCACAACACAATAGCATTCTTTGAAAGAATATAGGCCAATTCGAGAAGATCTTTTTTCCCAAGCGAAGCCCACCAGCAAGTTTCCATTTTCAATTCCATAAATAAATCCATTGAATATTTTAAGTGTCTTTCCTGATACGGAAAATCGTAGAATTTTCATTTCCCAAATTTCTTTTCCGCTTCAATAATGTTGTTACTAAGAAGCTGTTTAAAAATAGAATCTTGATCCGCCATATTGCGGTTGGTGGGGACACCAACCGCGGCGTGGCGCCGTGGCCCGTGTCCCCACCGGCCACTTTTACAATTGAACGAAATACTGAAAACTATTTTTAAACAGTTTCTAAGAATGTAAATTCCACCAACTAAATAAAAATAAAAACATACAATTATCAAATGGATAAAAATGGTACAATTGCGGTAAGGGTTACGTAATAAGCGGAAAAAAGAACAATTAAATTTTAGGAATTAATTTTAAAAAGTCTTCTTTACGCCTTCTTGCAAGTGGAAGTTCTGTTTTATCGGTAAGGAGTACGAAATTATTTCCTTTATGAAACCGATCAATATATATAAGATTGATGATGTGTGTTTCATGTATTCTAAAAAACTCATTTGAAGAAAGTGTTTCCTCAAAATCGCCCATTGTTCGGCTGGACATAATGACTTCTTTATTTGCAAGATGAAATTTGGTATATCTTCCGCTTGCTTCGAGCCGTACTATATCTTTCATTTTTATAAATCTTATTCCGTCAACAGACGCCAGGGTGAGAGTTCTTTCGAGCGCATGGTGCTGATTGAGATTCCTGAGTAAAACATCTATTCTTCCATTATTGGTTTTATCCATAATATTTTGCCGGCACTTTTTTACTGCCAAAGCCAATTCGTCAGTGTCTATGGGTTTTAGCAGATAATCGAGTGCACTAACCTTTATTGCATTAATAGCATATTTATTATAAGCTGTAGTAAATACAATCGCAAATTGAATTGTCCCTAGTTTTTTCAACATTTCAAATCCATTCATCCTGGGCATTTCAATATCAAGGAAAACCAAATCCGGAGAATTGCTTTGGATACTTTCAATAGCTTTTGAAGGAGTGCTGCATGAATCAATAATTTCAATTACATCGCTGTGTTTTCTTAACATCAGTTCCAGCACTTCCCGGTTTTGCTGCTCATCTTCTACAATTATTGTTTTAATCATATTGATCTAATTTGGGAACAAAAATTTTTACTAAAGTACCAGCAATGCTTTCATCCTGGTTTTTAAGGTCAATTATTTCAATACCGGCCGGGATTTCAGGAACCCTTTTTAAAGCAACAAGCCTTTTGTTGGTTACCTCTATTCCGAGTGAAGTATATCCGTCTTTATTGGCCGTTCTTAATTCTGCCGCTAATTTTCTTCCGACTCCATCATCTTTAATATTTATTTCATAGTAATGTTCATGATCTTTAAAAGAAATCAATATTTCGCCATGCGACTCTTTATGCATAATCCCATGCAGGATGGCGTTTTCTACAAATGGTTGTACTATCATGGTTGGGAGTAATACATTTGCCTCCACTAAAGAAGGATCTGCCTGAATTTGATAACTTAATTTTTCACCAAAACGAAGCTTTTCGAGGCTGAGATAAAGTGTAAGCATTTCAATCTCTTTTTGTAAACTTATTGTACCAGAACGGCTGTTATTCAAAATAGACCTTATCAGTTTTGAGAATTTCCCCAAGTACTTATCTGCATTTTCAGCATCATTGCATAATACAAATTTTTTAATTGAATTGAGCGCGTTAAAAATAAAATGCGGATTCATCTGGCTGCGAAGAGCTGCCAACTGCACTTCAGTCAATTGTTTGGAAACGCTGTCAAGTTGTGCTTTTTGATTTCTTAATTGAATCTCAGCTTCAATGGATTTTATTTTGGCAGCCATTAAATTGGCAATGGTAGAAATTAATTGAAGATGTTTCTCATTGAAAAAACCTATTTGTGAATGTTCGGAATCTATCACTCCCATTACCTCCTCTTCATATTTTATGGGCACAGTTATTTCACTCAGCCCACTATATCCTTCTGCTAAGTATCTTGGATCTTTTGAAGTATTATAAACTATAATGGCTTTTCCGGTTTGCGCAGCAGTACCCACTATTCCCTGGCCCAGAGCAAGATCATAGGGAAATTTTGCGAGTAATTCCCTGGTATTCTTTGCACCAAAGCCAGCACGTTGTACCATTTTTGTTTTATCATCATTCCACATATAAATCAGGCAATCTTCAAAATCCAGTTTTGAAATCAGGTTTTTGGTAACATCCCAAAGGATATCATCCACATCATTTTTTAATAATAAGGAGGTGGAAAAAAAATTATTGATTTGCTCCATCTCCAGCCTGCTTTTGTAATTCTCTGAACGTAATTTTTCAAGCTCTACTTTGGTGGCTTCAGTTTCCCTGATATTTTTTTCGCGAAGCCTTATGATCCTATAAAAGACATACATTACAATTAGTACAATGGTAATAAGAAACCCATCTGTTTTCCAAAAAGGCAAACTGCCACTTATTTTTAAAAAAAATATTGGAAGATGCATTACATGAATTGTTTTATTTGGAAAATGAAATGATGAATTTATCTAATAAAATTAGATAAAATCCTGCAACAGTCAATTAATAAATAATGAAGATTGTATAACTAACGGATTTGATTTCTGATAAATCGGTAATATTCCAAAACCATTGCAAAATAAAAATCTATTTTTCAGAATACTGCGTAGTATTGAGTAATTCATTTTCTATTTGGAAACATTCAGAAAAAAACCAGTACTTCCTGCGTCTCCATTTGCTGAAATACCTTGCAGTTCTACCCAATATTTTCCGGGAATATCCCCGGTAAAGAAAGAAATATTGCCGATTCCATTTTCATTGGTACTTACATTAGGAGACCAATATAAAACTTCCCTGAAATCAGGAAGACGGCTTTGGAATTCTTTTTCTGAAGAATAATCCGGCGAATAAAATACCCGTTGGCGCTGCAAGCCGTTATAGTCAATAATCAAATCATTGGGATCCAGTTTAAAACCTTCGAGATTACCTTTGTATGTAGTAAAACTTGCAATACCATACGCTGTAATAGGCCCCCAGAAATATTTAGAAGCTACCACTTCGAGTTTTTGAACTTTCAGTGGGTCATAAGCTATTATTTTATTAATATTAAAAACCGGAACACCATCCAGCAAAACAAGGGGGTTTACTTCAAAAATCTGGTTAATAGGTTGTTTGTCATGTAATTCAAAAGCAGGTGCATTCAAAATCATTAACCGGTAATTATCACCTTTTCTTCTCGGACTTATTTCCGTTACATATTCCCGCAGTACCTCCTCCATAGTGGTAAAGCGCGTATAGGCATCCAGGAAATAAGTTTTATATGGTTTTTGATAAAAAGGTAGAGTATCGATCAATAAAGGTTCTAATTTTTGTAAATCGTTTTCATGATAGGCATTTTCTACCTGCATGTGTAGATTTTCTTTTCGTAAATTATCGCTTTCATTTTCTGAAACATAAAATGACGGTAATGTATTATTACTATATTCATCAGAAAACGGGGTGAAAATCTCAAGGTGGTACATACTATCATTGCCGTTATTGGTTTGCATCACTATTTGATTAGCGCCAAAAAAATCTTTCATGTTGAAATGAACCAAACCGGCACTATCACTTTTGCATCCATTTAGCTGAACTCTTCTACCCGGCACAGACAAATAAACCAATAAACCAGAAACCGGTTTTTTTGTTGCTTCACTGGTAACTCTTCCTGTAATAATATGTCCCGAATATTCAGGAACATATTTGAAAGCTGGTATTTTATTTTGCAACACTTCTTGCCAGTCGAATTTTCTCCAGCCTTGTGTCAGCATCAGGTTATCAAGCGCTTCATTGGTTTCGGCATTTTCATTTTTAAAATAATAATCCGGATCTTCAATATTTCCCTTTAGATTGGATGACAACCATAAATAACTGAAAATATTTTGTTGCCCGGGTTGATGCAAACTATCCAATCTGAATACTGAAGCTGATAAATTTCCGGGTAATACTTTTTGCGATTGATCGGTAGTTGATAAGTTAATTACAACTTTGCTTCGGAATGAATAATTTTTTTTATCCGGATCAGATGTTATCAACATTTCTTTTTTTGGCCTTTTAAAATAAAGCCGTTCACATTGTGGTTGTTTATTAGAATCAAAAACGGTTATCTGTGCTACACCGTCTTTCAAACTATCTTTATTTATTGTAAGAACCGCATTCCCATTATCAATTGTCTGTGCTATTGCAAGATTAATTTTACGGTTGTTTTGGATAATAATATAAATTTCTCCGGACTGATCTTGCCTTAATCCTGCAGAACTTACAGAAATTTTCAAATCGTTGGCGCCCGTATCGGCTACATGCATTACATATCCGTAATTGAATGCTTTCGGCAAAGCTTTCCTGATTACTGATCCGTCTTTGCAATTAATGATAGCAGTATAATTTTTACCTGTTTCAGGCATCAAATAAAAATGCCCCATTCCGAAATGATTGGTTTGGAAACGGACAATCGTGTCATTGGACTGATCTATTATCCCGCCTTCGCAATCGATCCCTTTATTTTTATTATCATTTACTTTGAAACCTATTTCACTTTTCAGTCCATTCACCAAATTACCACCTTCAGGAAAAAAATCTGCGTAATAATTTACCGTTTCATGTACTACAGTAGAATCAAGATTCCTGGTAGTGTTGATGATACTTATATTTTTTTGGAAATAATTATCAGGCGAATAATTTTTCATCCAGTTGGTATAAGCCCTTAATTCGTAATTTCCCGAAATGATAGAAAAAGGAAGTAAAAAAGATCCGTTGCCAGATCCGTCTTTCATTGCAATTTTTCCCTGTAACACAGGTTGGTGCAAATTGTTGAGTAGCTCAATATAAACCACTTTACTAAGCCCTAATGGTTGATTATTGGAGGCATTCGTCAGGTAAGCTTTGAACCAAAGCACCTCTCCGCAAACATAAAAAGAGCGATCGGTATGCACATATATTTTCTCCTTCAAATGATTCTGATTATAACTTACGACACTATTTTGAATTTCGCTTACCTGGCCAAAAGCCGGAGAAATAGCAAAAGAAAAACCCAGGACTGCAATTAAGATTATTACCGGTAATTTATAAAAAAAGGACACTCTCATTTTTGAATAATTATTTATGGCCAGAAAGATGGTTTTATATTGGTGCCGAACAAAGTGCAGTCAACACAATTGGCACTGGAAGCGGAATAAGTGCCTGGTGGTATAAAGGAAATCGGATCTAAACCTCCGTTCGCAAAATACTTTATTAAACTAGCGGAGTCATCAGATACATTTTGCAAAGAGCAACCTGGGTTCAGATTCCAGTCAGAAGGCATCAAACTATTGCTTATATAAACTCTTTTTTCAACCGTATTACCTGCATTGATGTACCCTACCACAAGCTCGGAAGGATTAGTTATGCAATGAATATTTCCAACAGTTTCGTTTGGCTGGGGATCAAAGATGGAACCAACCTCCTCGGTATTATTTTTCATGGCTAAATAATAGTTGTATCCATTTTGATCCAAAGTATATTGTTTTACCCAAATACTGTAAAGTACACTAAGCCTTTTGTCATGTTGAATAATATTTACAATAGGCATCTCAAAGATGACATCATTGGTCAATTTAGCGGTAGAAGCTAATAAAATACTGGTAGAATTATCTGATTGCCAGCAAGCATACACCTGATCATCCCTTGGAGACACCGTATTGCTATTTTCATTGTATATAAAATAGGAATTATACATTGAATGGATTTCCCAGGTCTCATTATATTCCCAACGATAATACCTTGTTGCATTATTGGGGTCGTGGGTATTTACAAATACCTGTACTCCACCATCATTAAAATTCCAGCCTATGGTATCAATTGGCGGCGAAGGTTTGAATGGTACCAAATCAGAAACATATTCTTCATTATTAGAAGTAAAAATATGAACCCGGTATTGATAAGTTGGGTTAAGGTTCAAAGTACTTATACTGCTATACATTCCATTCCCTGTTTCACTTAATGGATAAGAATCCTGGTGGTCATCTTCTACAGTTACTTTTGCACCCAGTTCATACTTGCGGGCAGCGGTATCTCCTATAGTTAACATTCTTGAGCGGGTGAGTTTAATAGTTGTGGGCACAGCTCCATCTATATAACCTTCCACAACAAGAGAATTGGTATCCGAAGGTTTCAATATGGGATCGTAAGGAACTTTACAGTTTGCAAATAAAAATATGCAAAGACAGTAAAGCAACATTTTTGGCAAAAAAGATTTTTTTATCATTTAAAACCGGATATTATAAGTGATAAAAGCTGTTAAGATTAGGAATTTATATAAAATTGATATTCTCATTTTTAATTATTTATGGCCAGAAAGAAGGTTTTATATTGGTTCCATTCAAAGTGCAGTCAACACATTCAACACTGGCAGCAGAATAACCGCCTTGTACCATGTCAATTGGGTCAAGCCCTCCGTTCGCAAAATACTTTATTAGACTATCAGGGTTAGAAGGTACTAATGCTTTCAAGGGACAATAAGGAAACAGATTCCAGTCGGGAGGCATCAAACTATTCCTTATATAAACTCTTTTTTCAACAGTATTACCTGCATTGATATAACCTACTACAAGTTCAGAAGGATTGGTTACGCAATGTATATTTCCAACAGTTTCGTTTGGCTGAGGATCAAAGATGGAACCTATCTCCTCAGTATTACTTTGCATGGCTAAATAATAGTTGTATCCATTTTGATCCAAAGTATATTGTTTTACCCAAATACTGTAAAGAACACTTAGTCTTTGGTCATGTTGAGTAATATATACAAGAGGCATCTCACTGATTACATCATTGGTCAATTTAGCAGAAGAAGCTAATAAAATACTG
Organism: Hanamia sp.; assembly: GCA_036509335.1. Taxonomy (GTDB): domain Bacteria; phylum Bacteroidota; class Bacteroidia; order Chitinophagales; family Chitinophagaceae; genus Ginsengibacter. The sequence continues at coordinate 304,603 of DATCFT010000019.1, read as the reverse complement.
GTGGAATTAGCTGATTGCCAGCAAATATGCACCTGATCAGTTCTTGGAAGAACCGTATCCTTAACGGGATCATATTCATAGTTGGAATAATACCATGAATGAAATTCCCAGGTTTCGCTATATTCCCAACGATAATACCTTGTTGCATTACTGGGATCATGGGTATTTACAAAAATCTGTACCCCATTATCCTTTAAATTCCAGCCAATAGTATCAATTGGCGGCGAAGGTTTGAATGATACCAAATCAGAAACATATTCTTCATTATTAGAAGTAAAAATATGCAAGCGGTATTGATAAGTTTGGTTAAGGTTCAAAGTATTGATACTGCTATACATTCCATTTCCTGTTTCACTTAATGGATAAGAATCCTGATGGTCATCTTCTACAATTACTTTTGCACCCAGTTCATACTTGCGGGTAGCAGTATCTCCTACAGTCAGCATTCTTGAGCGGGTGAGTTTAATAGTTGTAGGCATAGCTCCATCTATATATCCTTCCACAACAAGAGAATTGGTATCCGAAGATTTCAATGTGGGGTCATAAGGCACTTTACAATTGTCCAGCAGCACGATGCACAGATAGTAAAGAAAGATTTTTGTCAAAAAAGACTTTTTTATCATTTAAAACCGGATATTATAAGTGATAAAAGGAATAGCACTGCCGAATATGGACAATTTATAACCCTGTACCGTACCATTCTGAGAAATAAAATAAACTGAGTACGCATTTTTTCGGCCGAGCCAGTTATATACGCCCACTGTCCATGAATTATGAGTCAATTGTTTTACTTTATGATCGCCTAGCATATTTATAGAAAAATCAGTCCTGAAATAATCAGGAATACGATACTCATTTCTGTCTGAATACAACAATCTGGCAGAACCTGCATAATCAAATACGCCTGTTGGAAGAGTGATAGGCCTTCCTGTACTGTAAATCACATTTAATGATACACTGTAGCGATGAGTAATACGGTAATTCCCAATAAAGCTCACACTATGTGGCTGATCAAAATTGCTTGGATAATAATTACCACTGTTTATTACCTCGCCGGCAAGAGGATCATCCTCACGAATGAGTGACCGCGAAAAAGTATAGCTAAACCAACCGTTCAATTTCCCTGTAGTTTTTTTCAAAAGAAGCTCTACTCCATACGCTTTTCCTTTAGTAGTAAATACATCAGTTTCGATATGAGGATTCATGACAAGTATAGCGCCGCTCTTATAGTCAAGATAATTTTGAATCCATTTATAATAAACTTCTACAGATGTTTCTATGGTATTTGATTTAAAATTTTTATAAAGCCCCAGCGAAACCTGGCTACCCAATTGAGGCTTAATATTGGGATCACTGAGTTTCCAAACATCAGTAGGTGAAATAGTAGATGTATTGGAAATCATTTGAATATACTGCCGCAGGCTGTTAAAGGAGGCCTTAATAGAAGTGTTTTCGGAAAGCGTATATCTTGCAGAAGCCCGGTATTCAGGGCCGCCATAAGTTTTTATATTTTTCCCCGAAGGGTAAAAAACAACATTGGTAAGATTATCTTCCTGGCGTGGCAAACCGGGAGCATAAACATTTACATTTTTGGGGCCTAAATAATTATACAAGGAATAACGAATGCCACCTTCTAAGGCTAAATTAGAAGTAATATTATAATTATCAGAAATATAGGCTGCACTTTCCAGGGCTTGCTCAGCCTCTATAGTATCCGGAATTACCAAAGACTCTTTTCCTAAGGGATCTAAAGTACCGGAATGAATATGATAATACAAGCTGCTTACTCCAAATGCCACCTTGTGTTTATTATTCAGAAAGTAACTAAAATCTGCATTGAATTTATATTGATTAATGTTATAAGCAAGCTGAAAGGCATTTACAGGATTATTGTGGCCTGCCACCATATAGTCATAATGGTCTATTCCTGCGCTAAGCACTCCATAAAAACGATTATTAAAATTATGTTTCCATTTTATGTCGGCATTTTTATTATGGTATGCATAACTGGTATCACTATTCAAATTAAATTTATCCCCGCTGAGATATCCATTCAGGTAAATATTATTTTTATTATTAAGCTTATGGCTTATGTGAATAGTAGCATCCTGAAATGAAGCGCTGCTTTTACTATATTCTTTGGGTAATGCATTAAAAATCCAATCGGAATAGGTAGTTCTTACACCCGCTACAAAAGTGGTTTTATTTTTAATTAACGGGCCTTCAAGGGTAAGTTTGCTTGTTAATGGCCCAATGCCGGCAGAGCCGGATATTTTTTTATCATTTCCATCAAGTGAGTTAATGTCTAAAACAGAAGATATGCGTCCGCCGTAATTGGCAGGAATACTACCTTTATATAGGGTAACATCTTTTATTAAATCAGGGTCAAACGCAGAGAAAAAACCAAACAAATGGGATGGATTATAAATATTCATTCCATTAAACAAAATAAGATTTTGATCGGTAGCGCCTCCTCTTACATTCAAACCTGTGCTGGCCTCACCTACAGATTTTACACCCGGCAAAGTAAGTATGGTTCTTAACACATCCACTTCGCCCATTACTGCGGGCATTTGTTTCATAGCTATAATACTCAATTGGTCCATTCCCATATTGGTGCTACGTACATTTTTCTCTTTACCGGCTTCCACTAATACTTCTTTTAGTTTCAATACTTTTTCATCCAGGTTAATATCAAACTTGCCATCAGAGTAAAGCATTACCTGGCGTTTGGTATCGTACATTCCAGGCGCAATGATATTCAAAGTATGCCTGCCTGCAGGTAATATGAGAGAATAATAACCAAACTGATCGCTATTAACCTGTACATGTGGATGATCCTTATAGATAAGAGCGCCTGAAATGGATTCACCGGTTTGCCCATCACGAATATATCCTGCAAGATTTACATTTCCTTTTGGTGCCGCATTTCTTTTGATACCTATTTCAAACATTTTATTTTCGATAGATATTTCCTGTTTTACTTTTTTAGGCTGATTCATATAACCCGGAACTCCTGATTCATTTTTAGCCATGAATTGAGTGGTATCTTCTTTACCGTTGAAAAAACCATAAGGAAGTTGATCAGTTAGGGCAAACCCTTTTGTAATAAAAACCTGGTTTTCTTTATCTATAGTATAATGCCAATTGGTATTACCGAATATCTTATCTAATACTGAAGGCAGATGAGCATTGTTAACAGAAATATTAATAGTAATACTATCAAACTGTGAGACATCATAATAAAAATGAAAATTAGTTTGCGATTCTATTTTTTGTACAAATTCGTTAAATGTTGCCTCATGAAAATTGCCTGAAACAAGGTTATCACCGGATTGTTGGGCAAATACGCCATTTGTTATAAACAACAATATGATAAACGGGCCTATTAAAAAGATTCTGTTTTTCAAATTAATGAGTTTGTTCGTCATAAAATGCAGTTACTTTTACTATTGAGGTTTGAAAATTTTTCCGTCGAAGATTCAAGTGTTCTTTACGCATCATTTTTTTTATTTCATGCTTCTTATCTGCGAATAAGTGTAATACCTCTTTTTTGTTTGTTACCAAATAATAAAGACCGTCTTTATAAATATAAAAACGATCCTGCGAAGTAAAAATCCTTACTATGGTAAGGTCTTCAATTTTATCATACATGGTCTTAATTCTTCTGGCAAAAAGCTGAACATGTCCATTGTACAACCTATCGTAAAAGCCGGTGTTATACAGATTTTTTTTATAATCTTCTTTAAGAGAAATAAAGGTATGTCCCCATAAATAAAAGCTATCTACAAATTCATTAAGCATCACAATATTTGACACACTGTCCGCATTTAAAATAACCAATTGGTTTCTTTGAATATCGTAAAAAAGAGATTCTGGCCCATATACCCTTCCCTCATATCCCACCCATCCTATTGAATAGGCCCCCGATACAAAAAAGGGATCGCCTTCTTTCTTAAAGGTGTAATAAAGATATTCAGTGCCATTAAATATTGGGGCGTTACCATCGGTAAAATTATTGTACAATCCAATTGCATTCTTTACCTGTAAATTGGCTAAAGAATTATTTTGAACGCTCTGGCAAAAAGAGGGCGATAGAAAAAATAAACCGGATAAAAAAAACAATGTGAATCTCATCTATGTTAAATATTTAAATCAAACCTTAGTTTCACTAACCATGTATAATCTATAAAACATAGATTCAGATTTTGGTAGGATGACTGTTCAAAGTTAATTTTTGTTGCATTAAAAAAAAGTTTTTTTTCAATGCTAATTTATATCAGTATAAAAAAAAATATCACTTATTTTATCTCAACGCCTGAGAAATTGCTTTTACCGCCATTGGCTCCATTACTGCATAACCAACCGCAGTGGGATGCACTCCGTCTTTAGAATATTTTGCAGGCAATCCTTTTCTTTCATCCACCATGGCAGAATAATAATCGAGATAAATGAAATTATTTTTACGTGCAAATTCTTTTATCCATTTATTAAGATCAATAATCTTTTGAACCGGGTCTACGCCGGCTCTCCAGGGGATATCATAAGCCGGAAGTACAGAACAAAGAATTACTTTAATGTCATTGGCTTTTGCAAGTTGTGCCATCGAAGCCATGTTATTCTCGATCATGTCAAGTGTAGATGGACCGGTATTTCCGGCAATATCATTAATGCCTGCGAGGATTAATACTACTTTGGGTTTTAGATCTATCACATCCTGCATGAACCTGATAAGCATTTGCGGAGTAGTTTGCCCACTGATCCCCCTGTCCACATAAGAAGGATGTGCATTAAAAAATCCGGGACTTACCTGTATCCAGGCATCGGTAATAGAATTTCCCATAAATACCACCCTGTTCTTTTCAGGCTGTAGTTGTGCATTTTCACTCCTGTAACGGCGAAGATTAGGCCAGTCATTGGTTTCGTTCAATTCATTTTTCATAGAATCTTTTTGAGCTTTTAAAGAGGGAGCTATAAGTGATAAAAATATTCCCATAAATAATACCATTTGAATCTGTTTGATCATGACTTCTTTATTATTATTAAAAAATGTTTTTTCAAAGATGGATCAAAAATATAATTGTTATTCTACAATAAACAAATAAGATTTCAGTTTCAAAATTTTAAATAAAAATGATTCACCAAAAATCTTCTTTAAAAAGCATTTAATTTTAGACATTTCAATTTACAAATACCTGCACCATTTCTGACGTGCACCTAATAATGTCAACCTCATTTCCATGGTATGATAGCCACAAAATCACTGATTAGATAAGATCAACAGCATTTATAAAAGATTTGGAAAAATTTGAAGATTTCCCGGGCGATCAGTTACCAGTTATTGATACTTGCCTTCCTTCGGACCATACAGGTAGTACTTCAATTAAAGCCCGAATTTGAACATATAGATAGCGGAAATGATCATTTGCTAAATAGAACTATATGTAATGCCTCAAAGGGGGAAAAGAGGTATCCTAAAAAAGTTTTTGGAAAGGAAGATGATTTAAATATTATAAACCATACCCTAACCAATCGGCCGTATCTGCAACTGAATACCCGCGTCGGATAAGGTATTTTTAATATCAATCATTGCCGAACTTCGCACAGTTCCACCGCTTGCCAGGTCTGGCACCCACAATAGTATCCTTATAGTGATTGCATAATCTGAAAAATCCTGGATAATAATTACAGGCGAAGGTGTTTGTAAAATATTGGCATTGGCTTTTAGTTTTTCATCAATTAAATTTCTTGCTACATCCAAATTGGTGCTGTAAGGCACACCAATGGTAAATTCTACCCGTTTGCTCCGGCCTTGCATCGTCCAGTTTATTAAGTGCTGCGAAAGCAGGTCGCCGTTGGGTATTATTATATCAGCACCTTCAGAATTATGCACTTTACTGGCGCGTACGCCAATCTCTTTCACCGTACCCGATTTGCCACCGATTTCTATCTGGTCGCCCACTTGTATTGGACGTTCAAATGCGAGTATCACGCCTGAGACTAAATTATTGACTATCGTTTGTAAACCAAAACCAATACCTACACCAAGGGCACCAATCATTATGGAAACCCTGTCTAATGGAATTCCTGCTGCGGCTACAGCTATTAAAAACCCAACTGTCCAAATAGCCAGTCGGATCAGCAGGATTACTGAATTTAAACTGCTTCGCTTACCGGTAACAAGTGTTTTATCATAGCCAAAGAAAAACCTTATAAATCTTGCTATCATTGCGGAAATCCAAATAATTAAAATGAATATGGCCACGCTGGCATAATCAAATTTATAATTCCCTATGGTCCTGGGTTGGTTGAAAAACATGGAAGTAAATTTCACCATCCAGGTATAAAGTGTGAGATCACGGATAAATGCGATCACCCAAGCCAATGACACTAAAACCCATAAATATCGCCGGATTCTGAATTTCAATTCTTTGAAATTAATAAACGCTGAAAACCGGCTATCGCGGTAGGCTTCTGTTTGCAGGTAAATCTCTTCTAACAGAATCGTGCAAAATACCTTTAAAGTAATTCCAAATATCAAACATTGAATGGCACTCTCACCTAAAATTTTTGCAAGTGATAAACGGCCTGTTATATTAAAAGCAATAGATAATATGACCTGTATCAATGTAAAAATTAATATAACTTTTGTTGCTGGCGATTCTTCAATTTTAATGAAAATCTTATTTCTGCTAAAAATAATTTTCAGGCAAACAAAAGCCAACAGAACACCAGCTATTAACAACCACCAACGCTCGCCAAATGCAGTTTCGAGCAATATGTCATCAATTGCGTAAAACATCCACAACAGGCATAACAGCAAAAATAAAATTTTAGATTGTTTCGTTAAAAATGGGAAAATCAAAAAGCAAAGTGACGCCAAACGAAGCAACTCGAAGATATGCAGGAAAGGCATAGGCGGGTTGGCAAAGAACAACGGAGTGTACGTAAAAAAAGCCAGCAGGTTACTTACAAATACACTTCTTTTCAAAAAATTCATCTGCCCGAAAACACTATCAGCATCTTCGATTTGCCTTACGCGGCGGATATTTGACCGGCACCATAATTGCATAAAGATGAGTAATAACAACCCTGCAATAATCAAACTGAATTTACTTGAAATATAAATAGCAATAATCTTATAAGAAATTTGCAAACCATTGACAATAGCCTGTTCAAATGAAAGTGGATATTGATCCTTTTTAGTATAAAATAAAGGCGGTTCCTCCTGCAACCACATATTGATCTTTTTGGATATAGTTAAATAAACCATATCGGATACAATATCATTTGCCTGGAATAAACTAACAGAAACCCGGCCGCGTAATAAATTCACTTTTGCGAGGGTCAGTTTTTGCAGGGTATCTAAATTTCTGCCTTCGGTAAGTACGTCATGTATCTGGTCATTAAGTACGGAATCGGATACCAATTGGGTAAGAGCCGAGTCGCTGAGTATCTTTTTTATAGTCTTCCCGCTACTTGTTAACTGGGCGTTGTAATCCGTAAGGACCGCTTTATAGTCAGTTAATTTTTTTGAGGTTTCTCCCAATAATATTGTGGCACTGTTCAATCCCCGAAGGTTCATATTTTGCCCTTTTTGCTCAAACCTTAATTTAAAACCATCTAATCTTTTTTCAATATCCGGTAAAGCGCTTTTAATAGGATCCAGGTTGAAGTCTCGGCTGAGCAGGAAATTATTCCTGTCTATCGTATATGTATATGATGCTACCTTATTTACCAATTCAGGTATCAGGGTATCGTTCAACGTCCGAATTTCTATCATATGAGGCCGTACAAAAGGGTGAAACGCGCGAGGTTCGTGTTTCTTTTTTTGTGCGGAAGCAGCAATTGCAATGAATGTGAATATACCTGTAAACAAAAATATCCGCAGGCATTTTTTACAAATATTCATTGAAATCATATAGCTAATCTTTGTTTTTTACGATCAGTATGTTCACAATAAATCTTAGATGTATTCTTCATTATTTATTTTAATTTTTACTTATTATTTTTCTTCCGCATTACTCAAATATCATTGGTATTTCTGTTCTAAAAGGAATTTTTTCAATCCTTCCTGCATTGAATGTTCTTTTTTATATTTCTTCATAAACAGAAGAACCAAAACATATAGTCTTGACAATTGTTTTGGAATTTTAGAACATTGCCAAGGAAATATCAGGCCAAAAGTAATTATTTCCCATTAACCAATTTATCATTTTTCATCATACCTTCGCCCAACTAAATTTTACTATAAACCTAATGAAGGTTTTAATAAAAAACGCGACTATACTTTCTCCCTCCTCTCCTTTTCACGGAAAAAACAAACATATTTTTATTGATAACGGTATCATTTCCAAAATAAGCAGTAATCTAAAAGTTACAGCCGATAAAATTATTAATGCAAAAGGCCTTTGCGTTTCTATAGGATGGATGGATTGTTTTGCCAACTTTTGTGATCCGGGACAGGAATTTAAAGAAACGCTGGAAAGCGGCGCCAATGCTGCTGCGGCAGGCGGTTTTACAGAAGTAATGCTGATACCCAATACGCAGCCAGTAGTTTATAATAAAAGCCAGGTAGAATATCTGATTCAAAAAGGGAAATCCCTTCCTGTAACAATTCGACCTATTGGTGCCATCACAAAAAATGGGGAAGGAAAAGAACTCAGCGAAATGTTTGACATGCATAATACAGGCGCCACTGCTTTTTCGGATGGATTAAATCCGGTTCAATCATCAGGAGTTTTGCAAAAAGGGCTTGAATATATTCTTGCAATTGATGGCATTATTATTCAATTACCAGATGATAAAACTATAGGCACTTATGGCCTGATGAATGAAGGCGTGATTTCTACAAAATTAGGTTTGCAGGGAAAACCTGCTTTGTCTGAAGAATTAATGATAGCAAGAGATATAGAATTGGCAAGATATACGAATTCTAAAATTCATTTCACCGGAGTTTCCACGCATAAGTCTTTGGAATTAATTGCGGCAGCTAAAAAAGAAAAACTGCATGTAACCTGTTCCGTTACTCCGTATCATCTATTTTTTTGTGAAGATGATCTGAAAGAATATGATACCAATCTAAAAGTAAATCCTCCTTTGCGAACCAAAAAAGATCGCGATGCATTGCTCAAAGGGATTAAGAATGGCACAATAGATTTTATAGCTTCTCATCATCAGCCGCAGGACTGGGATCATAAAGTTTGCGAATTTCAATATGCAAAAAATGGAATGGAAACTTTGGAAAGTGTTTTTGGCGCAGCCGGCATCTGCGGTATTTCCACAGAAACCTTTGTAAAAATGCAAACAGAAAATATCCGCAAAATTTTCAATCTTTCCTCTCCTTCCATTGCCGAAGGAGAAAAAGCAAACCTCAGTTTATTTGTCTCTGATAAAGAATTTATTTTTGAAGAAAAATACATTTTTTCAAAAAGTAAAAACAATGCTTTTACGGGCAAAAAGCTGAAAGGAAAAGTAATTGGGATTATTAACGGAGACAGGTTATTTTTGAACAAATAAAAATAAATTATGGAACAAAAAATTACATCGCCCGCCACTAAAGGAATCGTGATATCTTTGATTCTAATAGTTCTTGGACTGGTAACCTATTTTCTGGATATGAGTGCTAATAAAGCAATGCAATGGGCAGGGTATATTATTTTCATCGCTGCCATTATCTGGTCCGTATCTTCTTATGGCAAACAAATCAATTACAATTCTACTTTTGGAAATTATTTTGCACATGGCTTTAAAGTAACGGCTATAGTTACTCTTCTTATGATCATTTTTACAGTAATTTTTATTTTTCTATTTCCCGATATAAAAGAAAAAGGAATAGAAACTGCAAGAAAAAGCATGGAAGCAAAAGGCAATATGACTTCCGATCAGATTACCCAGGCGATCAGTTTTACACAAAAATTCTTTATGGTATTTGTTATAGGTGGCACATTAGTAGGATATCTGTTTTTTGGAGCCGTTGCATCATTGATTGGAGCCGGCGTTACTAAAAAAGATCTTCATCCTGAAAGGGAAATTAATCAAATCAATTAATAATGGACATCTCTATAGTAGTTCCTCTTTACAACGAAGATGAATCTTTGCCCGAACTCGAAGCATGGATCAAACAGGTAATGGAGGAAAATAATTATAGTTATGAAATCATTATGGTAGATGATGGTAGCACGGATAATTCGTGGAATGTAATAGAAAAGTTACATGCCTTGAATATGCATGTAAAAGGAATTAAATTTCAGCGCAATTATGGCAAAAGCGCCGCACTCAACGAGGGATTTAAAATGGCAAAAGGTGAAGTAGTAATTACCATGGATGCCGACCTGCAGGACAGCCCGGATGAAATTCCGGAAATGCGCAAAATGGTGCTGGAAGATGGCTATGACATCGTTAGCGGCTGGAAGAAAAAAAGATACGACAGCACGCTATCAAAAAATATTCCTTCTAAATTTTTCAATGCGGCCACCAGGCAGGCAAGCGGCATTTATCTTCACGATTTTAATTGCGGACTCAAAGCATATAAACATAAAGTTGTAAAAAGTATTGAAGTTTATGGCGAGATGCATAGGTATATTCCATTGCTTGCCAAATGGTCCGGATTTAAAAAATTTGGTGAAAAAGTAGTGGAACATCGTCCAAGAAAATATGGCGTAACCAAATTTGGATGGAGCCGCTTCATTAATGGATTTCTTGATCTTGCTTCTATAATGTTTGTTGGAAAATTCGGTAAAAACCCTATGCACTTCTTTGGATTATGGGGCACATTATGTTTTCTTTTCGGATTTATTGTCTCGCTATATCTTACTTTAAGTAAATTTCTTTTTGACAAAACCGGAATGACACAAAGGCCCTTATTTTTTATAGCATTAGTTGCCATGATCATCGGAGTTCAACTTTTTCTTGCGGGCTTTTTAGGCGAACTTGTTTCAAGAAACGGCCCGGAAAGAAATCATTATTTAATTGAAGATAGAATTAATTAGCTGATGTGATAATTAGCTGATGTGCTAATGTAAGAAGAAGCATTTTCTGATTGTTCTAATGCTTATAAATAAAAAGAAAATAAGATTCCTGACTATTTGTTTGTTTACTGCGGATATTATAAAAACAAAATTCATTCAATTTGTTTCCTCAAAAAATAATCATCATTGGTCCTGCTTATCCTTTGCGTGGAGGAGGCATCGCTACATTCAACGAACGTCTTGCAAAAGAATTTATTGATGAAGGATTTGATACCACCATTTATACATTTTCTTATCAATACCCATCTTTTCTTTTTCCCGGAAGTACGCAATATTCATCAGAACCGGCGCCGGAAAACATTCCTATTAAAATAAAAATCAATTCTATAAATCCGTTCAACTGGATCGCTGTAGGAAATGAATTAAAAAAACTGAGCCCGGATATCATCGTAGTAAGATATTGGCTTCCCTTTATGGGACCTTGCCTTGGTACTATTTTAAGAAAAGTAAAAAAGAATCATCATACAAAAGTGATATGCATAGCCGATAATATTTTGCCTCATGAAAAACGATTCGGAGATAAAATGTTTACCAGGTATTTTGTAAAACCGATTGATGGATTTATTACGATGAGTGACAAAGTACTTGCTGATTTAAAACAATTTACCAATAAGCCGGCCCAATTTATACTCCATCCTTTGTATGATAATTTTGGCGAAAAAATAAGCAAAGAAGAAGCAAGAAAAGAACTCAATATCAGCATGGAAGACAAAGTCATTCTATTTTTTGGATTTATAAGAAAATACAAAGGATTGGATATTTTATTGGAGGCTTATAAAATTCTGAAATCTACTAATAAAATTCATAATCTAAAATTAATGATTGCCGGAGAATTTTATGATGATAAAAAAAACTACGAAACTTTTTTAAATGATCCTGTCATAAAAAGCGGGCTGCTTCTGCACACTCAATTTATTGCCAATACTGAAGTAAAATATTATTTATGTGCAGCAGATTGTGTGGTGCAACCCTATCGGAGCGCCACGCAAAGTGGCGTTACTCCACTCGCCTATCATTTTGAAATTCCAACGATTGTAACGAATGTCGGAGGTTTGCCTTCTTTGGTTCCCCACAAAAAGGCAGGATTGGTTGCTGAACCTAATGCCAAAAGTATCTCTGAAAAAATAGTAGAATATTTTGAATTGGGCGAAGAATATTTTTTGCCGGGAATTCGGGAAGAAAAGAAAAAATATGGTTGGGAAGTGATGACAGAGGCTATTTTAAAAGCATCATCTTAATCTTTCTCCAGTATTCTATTAAAATGAGAATCATGATTATTTCTTTGTTTACTGGCTTATTTTCATAATCTTTCACGTGATAAAAATAATTACGTAACTTTATTAAAAATTGGTTATGAAAACTAAATTAACTTTAAACGTAGATGATAAAATCGTTGCAAGGGCAAAGAGAACCAGCGCAAGAAGAAAAGTAAGCCTTTCCTCTGTGGTGGAAGATTATTTAGACAAATTCTCTGAAAGACCTTTATCTCACAAAAATAAAATCAAAGAGCCTTCTCTTTTAGAACGCATCCGGAAATATACCCATCCTGTTGATATATCAGATGAGGAAATTGAAAAACTGAAAGAAGAATATCTGAAAAAGAAACATGGCCTATAAAATTTTTCTTGATACCAACATAATTATTGATCTCTTAACGGAGAGGAGTTATGAATTAGACTCCATCAATGAAATAATTAATTTGGCTGGAAAAGAAATTGTAAATTTATATATCTCGGAAAGTGTTATCACTTCTGTATTTTATATTCTTCGTAAAGAAAAAAAAATTGATCCTTTATCTGCTTTCAGGGAAATGTGTAAAACTGTGAATGTTATTCCATTTTCAAAAGACATTTTATATTATCCGATTGAAAAATACAAAGATACCGAAGATGGTATTTTATATTTTTTAGCATTAAAAGCAAAAATGAATTATTTCATTACCAGAAATGTAAAAGATTTCATCTTTCTTTTCCCGTCATTGCCTGTGATAAGCCCAACCAATTTTTTAAAAGAAATTTATTTCAATGATATACCGCAGTAAAGCTCCTTTGCGTATAGGCCTCGCCGGTGGCGGAACAGACGTAAGCCCATACAGTGACCAATTTGGTGGGGCTATATTAAACGCAACAGTTTCTCTTTTTGCTTATGCCAATATTGAACCTTTACAAGAAAATAAAATAATCGTCCAGGCATTAGATAGAAAAGAAGAACAACAATTTGAATGGATGCCGCAATTACCAATTGATGGAACACTTGATCTTTTAAAAGGAGTTTATAACCGCATTTACAAAGATTATAATTTGCCCACTTCAGGATTCAGGTTATCTACTTTTGTGGATGCACCTGCAGGCTCAGGTTTAGGCACTTCATCTACACTGGTAGTTGCTATTCTTGGCGCATTTGTAGAATGGCTTAAACTCCCATTGGGAGATTATGATATTGCGCATTATGCATACCAGATTGAAAGGAACGATTTGAAACTCACAGGCGGCAAACAAGATCAATATGCTGCCATGTTTGGCGGAGTGAATTTTATGGAATTTTATGAGGCCGATAAAGTGATTGTAAATCCTTTGCGAATTAAATCACAATACCTGCACGAACTTGAAAATAATCTGCTTCTCTATTTCACTTCTACCAGCAGGGAAAGCGCCTCTATCATTGACGAACAGGTAAAAAATGTAAACAGCAAAAATGAAAAAAGCATCGAAGCCATGCATCAGTTAAAAGAACAGGCGCGAATGATGAAAGAGGCATTGCTCAAAGGGAAATTAGATGAATTTGGCGCAATATTAGATTTCGGATTTCAACAGAAACGTAGGATGGCACACAATATCAGCAATAGCAGAATTGAAGAAATATATGAAGCAGCAAAAAGAGCAGGAGCTACGGGAGGCAAAATAAGTGGGGCCGGTGGCGGAGGTTTTATGATCAATTATTGCCCGGGAAATACACGCTATAAAGTAATGGAGGAACTGAAAAAATTCGGATGCGAAGTGAAAAATTATACGTTTACAAAATATGGATTGTCAACGTGGTCTGTATAGTAGAAGGATATAAAGTACTTACAATACATTTTTCGTAAATTTGTATAATAAAGATTTCATATGGCTACAATAATAAAAACTCCATTAATAAGGACAAAAGAGCAAATAAGGAAAGAGTTAAAAAAGTTTGCTTTGCCAAATCGGGACCCGAATAATGCAACCGAAAAATTATTTGGATTATGGGAAGGAAGAAATATCACTATTGAAAAAATTAGAGAAAAGAACAATCGCAACAAATGGTTATAATTGATGCCGATGTCATGATTGAACTTTTGCGGAAAAACGCTTCTGTAAAATCTTTTATCATTAATGAAATTGAAGGTGAAAATCTTATTTTGTCGTGTATTACTGTAGCGGAAATACTGCAAGGCGCAAATAACAAAGAGGGTTTGCAGCAGCTAACAAAGTTTCTGAAACAATACATTGTAGTGCCAATTGATTATCATATATCCGATATTTTCACCTCACTTTTTCAAAAATATGTATTGAGCCATGGTGCAAGAATTTCAGATACTTTGGTAGCAGCAAACGCTATACATTACGATTTACCTTTACTCTCAATAAATCAAAAGCATTTTAAGCATATACCCAATTTAAAATTAGTAAAACATAACATTGTTCCAAGACAAGGAAAATCATTCTTACTTTAATCCAATATGAGGTGTTTCCTTTTCCTACTTCAATTTTATTTATCTGTAAATCCTCATTAAACTAAAATGGAAAAAATAAAAAATATTATTCAGTCATCAATTGATGTAAAAACAAAAATTCTCAATGATGATAAAATATTACATACAGTAAATGATTGTGTAAACATTATAGTAAAAGCTTTTGAAAAAGGGAATAAAGTTTTGTTTTGTGGCAATGGTGGCAGCGCCTCCGATGCCCAGCACCTTGCAGCAGAATTTAGCGGGAGATTTTATACGGACAGGGATGCACTTCCTGCCGAAGCGTTGCATTGCAATACTTCGTATCTGACTGCCGTGGCAAATGATTACAGCTATGAGGTTATCTATTCCCGATTATTAAAAGGGATTGGGAATAAAGGTGATGTACTCGTTGGATTAAGCACATCGGGCAATAGTAAAAACATTGTTAAGGCTTTTGAAGTAGCAAGAGAAAAAGGAATTACAACCATTGCATTTACCGGTTCTACGGGGGGAAAGCTGAAAGATCTGTCCGATTATCTAATCAATATTCCTTCTGACGATACACCCAGAATTCAGGAAAGCCATATCACACTCGGCCATATCATTTGCCAGTTTGTAGAAGAAATTTATTTTGCAGATACCAATGATTAAAGAAGCCATTATTCTTGCGGGAGGCTTAGGCACAAGGCTAAGATCTGTAATTTACGATAAGCCAAAATGCATGGCCCCGGTCGCTGGAAATCCTTTCCTGCATTATCTTATAAAATTTTTACAAAAGAACGAAATTGAAAGTTTTATATTCAGCGTTGGCTATATGCACGAAATGATAGAAGAATATTTAAAAGAAAATCATTCACAATTAAATTATCAAATCTCTTTAGAAAATGAGCCATTAGGAACTGGCGGGGCTATCAAATTAGCGTGCAATAAAACTGCTCAAAAAAATGTGCTTGTTTGCAATGGTGATACACTTTATAAAATTGATTGTAATTCATTAAGTAAATTTCACGAAGGAACAAAAGCAGCATGTACATTGAGTTTGAAACCAATGGCTCATTTTGATCGTTATGGAGTTGTAGAGCTTAATGAAGACCAGTCTATAAAATCATTTAAGGAAAAACAATTTTATAAATCAGGCTTAATCAATGGAGGGGTGTATGCTTTGAATATTGAAAATTTTTTACAGGAAAATCTTCCTGAAAAATTTTCTTTTGAAAAAGATTATCTTGAAAAGCAAATTCAATGGAATAAAGAATCAAAATTATTTGGAATCATACAGGATGAATATTTTATAGATATTGGTATTCCGGAAGATTACGAGAAGGCTCAAAATGAATTGGCATATAACTAAATTTGTTTTTAGCTTAATTTGTTTGTTTACTGATAAAAACCGACCATTTATTCTTGAAAGATCTAAAAAATATCAACTCCTCCTGGACGCTCTTCATTGATCGCGATGGAGTGGTCAATGATGAAAAGCATCTGGATTATATACATACGTGGGATGAATTCAAATTTTATAAAGGTGTAAAAGAAGCACTTAAAATTTTCAATAAAAAATTCGGTATTATTATAATGGTAACCAACCAAAGAGGTGTTGCAAAAGGGCTTACTAAAATAGATGATCTGCATCTTATTCATAAAAATATGCTGAAGGAGATAGAAGAAACCGGTGGAAGAATTAATAGAGTCTATGTGTGTACCGAAATGGAAAGCCCAAACAGGAAACCCAATCCCGGCATGGGTTTGCAGGCAAAGAAAGATTTCCCGGAAATTGATCTTACAAAAAGTATTATGATCGGAAATACACTAAGCGATATGAAATTCGGAAGAAATCTTGGCGTAGCTATTAATATTTTTTTACCAACAACAAGAAAAGAAGTTGACGTAAACGATCCCGATATTGATATGGTTTTTAATGATTTAATTTCTGTAGCTGAAGCATTATAACTTAGTTAAAAATTTTCCGGTTAGCAATAAATTACCCGAATTAAAGTTTTCTTTGCTCAAACTTTTTTAATGAATAAAATAAGCCTTTTTTTTGTTTTATTTTTCATAACCGCCAATACTTGCTTAGCTCAGCATTTATCTACCTTGGAAAGAAAAACTTTTGAAAAAAAAGAAGATTCTCTAAAATTATTTGCCGAGCAGATAATCCAGGGAAGAAATGAGGAAGATCGCTTTGAGGCAGATAGCCAGTTCACCAGGGTTTTTGTTCGGACTTTGCAAATAAAAAATTCATTTTATTATCCGTTTGATTCTCTCATAAGTATTGCCCAAGTAATTCCCACCGACAGTGCTTTTAGAATATTTACCTGGCAGTTGGTAATCAACGGCGATATTATCAGGCAACACGGCGCCATACAAATGAGAACTGAAGATGGCTCTTTAAAACTTTTTCCGTTAATAGATAAGTCGGATCAAATCGTCAATATCAATGATACGATCACAAGCAATCTTGCATGGATTGGCGCTTTGTATTATAAGATCATTGAAGAAAAATCATTTGGAAAAACTTTTTATACTCTATTGGGGTTTGATGATAATAATCTCAGCAGCGATAGAAAAATTATTGAAATACTAACGTTCAAAGATGGGCGCCCTGTTTTTGGTGGCCCTTATTTTAGTTTCCAGGACAATGGTCTTCATCAGAAATCTATTGCGAGATATATTATGGAATATAAGAAGAACGCAGGGCCACGGCTCAATTATGATAAGGACATGAAAATTATTATTTATGAACATTTAATTTCTGAAACCGGTGAGCCCAAAAAAAAATATACATATATTCCGGATGGTGACTATGAAGGATTGAAATGGAGAGATGGAAAATGGATTCACATTGAAAAAGTATTTAACCAAATAACTCCTGAAGGACAGGAGCCTGTGCCAGAGCCAATCCTGGATCCCAATGGAAATATTGATGAATCCAAATTAAGTAAAAGAAGGCCGGAAGAGATTGACAATCCGGATAAAGAAATAGACTCTAACGAAGTAAAACCTCCTTATATAAATAATCCGCCTTTTTAGGTAATGATTATATTTCACTATCAATTAGATAAGTGCCGAGGTCAATCACCTCTCCTTCTTTCATTATAAATTCTTCAAGATTAGATAAATCAAGATTAGACATTACTTTACTTTTGAAAAGCTGATTTTTATTTTTAAAAACCACAAAATAAAAATCAGGTCTATCGTCAAGATTTGCCGGTTTTGAAAAATCTCCCTGGGAAAAAAGAAATTTGGCCACTCCTTCTTCATCGGGAAAACTTTCGCCTAAAAAATCATCATTGAAGATATCTTTATCATAAAGGCGCACAGTGTATTCCTTTCCTGTAAGCGGCTCATCATTTCCTTTACTGATAAGACGGACTTTCACTTCGATATTCATTTTTTTATTAAGAGCTATCCCGGGCATATTTTTAATTTTTGCAAAAAATAAGTATTTTTCTTTGTTTACCTAACTACTAAATTAATCAGGGAGAAACTTTCAGCCATCAGTCAGTAGCTTCTAAATAGAAATATTAATTAAAAGTCTGTTTACTGAGCGCTTATTCATCCAATTTCAAAACTGCTAAAAAAGCTTCCTGCGGTACTTCCACATTTCCGATCTGCTTCATTCTTTTTTTACCTTCTTTTTGTTTCTCCAATAATTTTCTTTTACGGCTGATGTCTCCGCCATAACATTTAGCTGTTACATCTTTTCGTATAGCGCTTATGTTTTCACGCGAAATTATTTTGGCACCAATAGCTGCCTGAATGGCAATTTGAAATTGCTGCCGTGGAACAAGCTCCTTCAATTTCTCACAAAGTTTTTTTCCAAATTCCTGTGAGCGCATACGATGAATTAATGAACTTAAAGCATCTACTTTTTCTCCATTCAATAGAATATCCATTTTCACAATATCACTTTCACGATAGGCAATAGGGTGATAATCGAATGAAGCATAACCACGGGTAACACTTTTCAACCTGTCGTAAAAATCAAAAACTATTTCTGTCAATGGCATTTCAAAACTAAGCTCCACACGGGTTGGCGTTAAATATCCCTGGTTGGTAAGAATTCCTCTTTTTCCAATGCAAAGCGTCATAATATTTCCAATATATTCTGGTTTGGTAATGATCTGCGCTTTTATAAAAGGCTCCTCGATCTTCTCAATTCTGCTCGGGTCAGGCATCTGCGAAGGATTGTTCACAGTCAGTTTTTCTCCTTTAGTGGTATAGGCAAAAAAACTAACGTTGGGTACAGTTGTAATTACAGTTTGGTTGAATTCGCGTTCTAATCTTTCCTGGATGATTTCCATGTGCAACATTCCAAGAAATCCGCAACGGAAACCAAACCCCAGCGCCTGCGACGTTTCCAATTCGAATGTGAGCGATGCATCATTGAGTTGTAGTTTTTCCATACAATCGCGCAACTCTTCAAATTCATCTGTGTTTACCGGAAATATTCCTGCAAAAACCATTGGCTTCACTTCTTCAAAACCTTTGATGGATTCCTTGCATGGGTTTGCAGTGGTGGTAATCGTATCCCCCACTTTTACTTCTTTCGCATTTTTTATTCCGGTAATTACATAACCCACATCTCCTGCTTTCATTTCATTTTTGGGCATCATTCCTATTTTCAAAATGCCCACTTCATCTGCAGTATATTCTTTCCCCGTATTGGAAAATTTTATTTTATCATTCTTTTTTAAAATACCATTAAAGATGCGGAAATAAACAATAATTCCCCTGAAACTATTGAAAACACTGTCAAAAATCAACGCCTGAAGAGGAGCATTTACATCTCCCTCAGGTGCGGGAATCCGTTTTATTATTGCAGAAAGTATGGCTTCGATACCAACACCGGTTTTAGCGCTGGCATGCAAAATGTCTTCCGGTTTGCATCCAATCAGTTCAATAATTTGGTCTTGCACTTCGGCGATCATCGCGCCATCCATATCTATTTTATTGAGTACCGGAATAATCGCAAGATCATTATCAATAGCAAGATATAAATTAGAAATAGTTTGTGCCTGTATGCCTTGTGTAGCATCCACCAAAAGCAAAACGCCTTCGCATGCAGCCAGCGCCCGGCTTACCTCATAGCTAAAATCCACATGACCGGGAGTGTCAATCAAATTCAGGACATATTCTTCACCTTCAAAACTGTAGTTAATCTGGATAGCATGGCTTTTTATGGTAATTCCTTTTTCACGCTCCAGGTCCATATTATCCAGAACCTGGGCATGCATTTCGCGCTCATTAATGGTATGCGTAAACTCAAGCAAACGATCGGCCAGCGTACTTTTACCGTGATCAATATGAGCAATAATGCAAAAATTCCTGATGTTCTTCATTTATCGAAAATAATTTTAAAAACGTGGCAAAGGTACCAAACACAATGCCATTAATTATAAACTCCTAAAACCATTAATGGTACTACTTTTTTATAAGAAAAAAGTAAAGTACAAAATGTAAAACCTTGCCAAAAAGTTCCGGGGTTTCCCTTCTTTATTGCAATAAAAACAAAAAATTATAAAAAAAGACTATTTTCAATCTTTTTAATTTTGATGTATGATCAAAAAATTTATTCAAAATATTTTCCATCTCAGAAAAGATGTAGGAATCAATTTTTATATCGCCGGATTTTTCTTTAAATATATATTGAGGCAAAACAAGAATGTACCCTGGACAATACATTATACATCAACCATTACCCATCCTGAAAAAATTATAAGAGGAAAAAATGTTTTTCCGGGAGATTCCCCGGGCAATTATATTGAAGCTTCTAATGGAATTAGTATCGGAGATTTCACCAATATTGGTCCTAATGTTGGAATTATTTCAGCCAATCATGATCCGGTTAATAATTCTCTTCATGTTGATTCGCCTCCGATTCGAATAGGCAAATTTTGCTGGATAGGAATGAATGCCATCATATTGCCCTCCGTACAACTTGGAGATTTTACTATCGTAGGAGCAGGCTCAGTAGTTTCAAAAAGTTTTAGTGAAGGTTATTGTGTAATAGCAGGGAATCCTGCTGAAATAATTAAACATTTAGACAAACAAACCTGTGATCAATTCAGTAAATCAAAATTATAAATCGCTGGCTGTTCAAAAATTTTTCTGGTTGTTTTTAGGAAGAGTTTTGCCGGTGCTTATCCTTTTTGTAATCACTATTATCTATTCAAGAAAATTACCTTTCGACGATTATGGTAAATTCCAAAGCGTTTGGATGTATGCCAATATTGTAAACGTTTTTATCAGTTTTGGGTTATCGGCTGTTATCCTTTCCACTAATTTAAAATTTCTTTTTCCCTTTATCAAAAAAAACAGAAAAAAAATAGGCGTCTTTTACTCATTATTATGGATCTCCGGATTGGCTGCCTTTTTTCTTTTTGCAAAAAATTTTTATCCATCATTAAAGATTTTATTGATTGCTTATATTATTATTCAAAATATTTCCAACATTTTTGAGACGATCCTGATCAAAGAACATGGAGAAAAATATTCATTCATTATTAATTTCTTTTACTCGCTTTTTTTCCTGGGATGCCATTTATACGTGCTTCTTACCAATTATTCTCTTTATAATCTTATTGCGTATATCTGTATCCTTTCAGTTTTAAAATTGATTGCGATGCGTATAGTTCCCGCAAAAAAAGAATTGCATGAAAATTCAATTGATGAAAAACATTTCTTAAATCATTGGGGGTATCTTGGATTGAACGATGTTTTGGGAGTTATTTCAAAATGGATGGATAAATTCTTTTTACTCTACCTGCTTACTGCTGCCGATTTTGCCATATTCTTTAACGGCTCTTTTGAAATTCCGCTTTTCGGATTATTAATCAGTGTGGCAGGAAGTTTTCTATTGATAGAAATATCAGGCAACCTGGTTGATACGGATAAAATAAAAAGGCTTTTCAGGGAAAGTTTTAACTCGCTTTCTACGATTGTTTTTCCTTTATTTTTTTTCCTTTTCTTTTTTCGGAATGATCTTTTTTCTATTGCTTTTAAAGAAAAGTATAATGCTTCGTTGCCCATTTTTGTGATCAGTATTTTTATCCTTCCTATGCGAATTAGTAACTACAGTGTCATTTTACAATGTTTTTCCCAGGGGAAAAAAATATTGTGGGGATCAATTCTTGATATTTGTATCGCTGTTATTTTAATGTTGATATTGTACCCGATAATGGGTACCAGGGGCGTTGCCCTTGCAATCGTGGTATCTACTTACGTTCAGGCAACTTATTATTTATGTCACTCAGCTAAAATTTTAAACACTTCTGTATTTCAGCTTTTACCTTTACAGAAACTGGCAATAAAGTTCCTGATAACCCTGGCTCTTTATGCTGTTCTGTTTTTTATTATTTCAGGTATCGGGCTAAAATTAAAAGTGATCATTGCCACACTTTTTACGGCAATAATAATCTTAGCTGGAATTCTAAAATATTTTAAACTTTTTTTCAAAACCAATCATGTTCAAAATTCATAAAATCAATCCAAGAGCGAAGTCAGAAATCAATACAGGCTTTGGTGTTAATTCATCTGATTATGGCGGAAGATTTATCAATAAAAATGGTAATCCCAATATAGAAAAAAAGGGAGTGGGATATTTTGAAAAAATAAGTTGGTATCATATTCTGCTCGATATGTCACGATGGAAATTTCTTTTTACCATCATACTTTTTTACCTCTTCATCAATCTGTTATTTACAGTCATTTATTATTTTTTGGGACTTACCGAATTTGGCGGTACAGCCACAGCATCACATTTAAGGCAGTTTGCCGAAGCATTTTTTTTCAGCAGCCAGTCATTTACCATCGGCGGATATGGAAGAGTAAGCCCTGATAATTTATTGATGAATGCCTTATGCGCTTTGGAAGCATTCCTTGGTTTATTGAGTCTTGCCGTAGTTACAGGATTATTGTACGGAAGATTTTCAAGGCCAAAAGCGTATATAAAATATAGTGGAAATGCGCTGTTAGCGCCGTTTCAAAATGGTCTTGCCATTATGCTCAGATTAGCGCCTTTTAAAAATACCACTCTCACCGATGCAGAGGCAAAAGTAACCTTAGGGATAATCGTCGAAGAAAATGGTAAAATGATCAATAAGTTTTATCAGCTTCTCCTGGAATATAAAAGTGTAAATTCCCTCACACTTAGCTGGACCATTGTGCATCCCATTACTGAAACAAGCCCGTTTTACAATTTTACAGAAGAAGATTTTAAAAATGCAAGCGGAGAAATCCTGGTTTTTGTAAAAGCATTTGATGATATGTTTTCCAATACGGTTGTTTCGCGCACATCCTATACACTTAACGAAATAGTTATCGGCGCCAAATTTAATCCGATGTATCATAGATCTGAAAAAGAAAACAAAACGTTGCTTTTCCTGGATAAATTAAATTCTTTTAGCTCTGCAGAGATTAATTTTAATTCTGAAATTAAAAGATAAATTCATAATAAATGTTTCTTTACTGTAAAGTACAAAGTAACCATCAAAAGTAAAAAAAAGAAAGACCAGGTATCTCTTTACAAAATGCCTGGCCTATCAATCAACCATAAAAATTATTTTACATAAACGGGCACTCGCAGATTTTCCCACTCGAGGGCAAAGCCTTTTCTGTCCACTACAAATTTCATTCTTTCATTAAAGGTTGCTGATTTTTCGGGTTTTACCGTTACCTTGATTACATCATTAGCAGGATCTTCTGTGGTGCTGCCGTCATTCTTTATTCCCCATTGGCCGGTTTTTGAATTAAAAATGAAAACCCATTCTTTTTCTCCGGGGAGAGCATATAAACTATATTTTCCGGCAGGTAAAGTTTTGCCTTCTACCTTAATATCCTTGCTGGTTTCAAATATAGTAGCCTCGTTAGCGCCTGCTCTCCATACCTTATCATAAGGAACCAGGCCGCCCCAGATCTTTCTTCCTTTTACAGCCGGGCTACTGTAATTAATGGTAATGGTAGCGCCCATAACATTGCCGGTAGCGGTTTCGGGAGGGCTGGCCCTTTTTGATTTATCAGCCTGTGCGTAAATAAGGGACGTCATTAGTATTCCAACTAATGTTAACCCAAACACTTTGGAGATCATTAACTTTTTCATTGTTTTAAAAAATTTAAAATTGTTTAAATAAAATTTTATCGGAGAATAAAATTAATCATTTCTATAATGTCTTTACAAAGAAATTTTTATTCGGTAAAATGAGGCAGGATTCCCATTTATGAAAACGATGGCAGTAAACAAATAAATTTTTATGATTCTTATTTGCAAGTGCATAGAAATTACATAGATGCTGCAACACATAAAAAATCCAATCCGAAAAAATATAAATATTACTTTTAAAAAATCAAATTAATAATTAATTTATGTCGTCAAAAGAGAGAGACTTTCAGACTGGATTATACAACCTGATAAATACTATTCCCGGCGAAGAGAAAGAAATCTGTTTGGTGGAAATCGCGGCAGAAATAGAAGACGCAAATGTTGCAAGCGGCAAATTATATTCATGTTTGAACACAAAAAAAAATGTATTCTTTGAATTTTTAGAAACAAAATGGGATGCGACCGATGAAAATTTGGTAATGGATGCAAATACAAAAGCGCTCAATAACAATTGTGATTTTTTTGTAACCGGCACACCTATACAATTAGTAATTTATAAAACATTTGAACCAAAAGCTCCGGCTAATAAAAGGGAACTGAAAATCTTTACCATTTCCGGTGGTAAAAACAAGAATGCCATCTTACTGCCTCCATACCGCAAAGACGTCATTCACAAGGTCAAATTATTTCTCCATGAGCTTTCTGATTTACTTCAGGGAAAGAAAGAATTTTACAGGGATAGTATTGACAAATTTTTAATCAATAAACTTTCTCTCTACATCCTGGAAGCCGCTGCATCCATGTCTTTGCCAATGTATGAAAAGATAAAGAAAAACAAATCGTTCAGAGAAGAACTAAAACAGCATTTAAAAAAAATTGACGTTTTCAATGGCGACCTGCATTTTGATAAAGAAGATGTTTACAGAATTTGCATACTATCAAACTATCTGTTGTATTTGAAAATTATATTCTATTCCTCTCTGCAGCGCGATGTCCCTGAACTCAAATTAAAAGCGCTCACAATTCCCGGAGAGCAAAAACTACTCAATTTAAGACTCAAAGAAAGATTTGGGAACTTATTAATCCTTTATTCTAATTTCATTTTTGAAGAAACCATATTTGACAAGTTTGAGTTCGAAGCAAAATATATTCCAATACTCAAATGGAATATAGAACAAATAAATAAATTCAATTTCAAAGAAGCCGGTGCAGACATCATCGGCGCCATCTATAATACTATAATTGGCAACCCTGAACAGCATTACAGTGCGCAGCATTTCACAAACACAAATGAAGTTGATATTGTAAATGCATTCTGCATTAATGATAAGACTCATTTTATTTTGGATAGCGCCTGTGGTGCAGGAACTTTTTTGGTCAGAGCTTATTACTCTTTAAAAAAATATAATAGCCGGTTGGCTTTCCGGCAGCTTTTAGAAAAAATTTATGGA
Organism: Hanamia sp.; assembly: GCA_036509335.1. GTDB lineage: Bacteria > Bacteroidota > Bacteroidia > Chitinophagales > Chitinophagaceae > Ginsengibacter. Next base: position 279,325 of record DATCFT010000019.1, on the reverse strand, counting down.
GTAGAAAAGAATTCTTTTGCAGCCTTTCTGACAACAATGAATCTTGCGCTTTTAGATAGTAACACCAAAAAAAATTGTCCCTTAATTTTTAATTCAGATTTTTCCAAAGTACGACTCGTTTCTACTGATGACAATATTTTGTTGAATGGTGAAAATACCCGAATGAAAAAAGCGGAAATAGAATTACCGCTTTTTGATGCTTGCGTGGGTAATCCGCCTTACATAAGGCAGGAACTTATCGAAAATAAAAAATTGTGGAGCCATCTTGCATTCAAAGAATTTGGAATTAAAAAAGTGAATCAACAAAGTGATTTGTACGTTTATTACCTGATACATACGGCAGCTTTTCTAAAGAATGGCGGCCGGTTGGGTTATGTAATTTCGGCTTCGTGGTTAGACATTTCTTTCGGCGCCGGGCTGCAAAAATTTCTTTTAAACAACTTTAAAATTATTGCCATAATAGATCAACAAAAGAAAAGGAGTTTTGAAACTGCCTCTATTAATACGGTTATTCTTATAATTGAAAAATGTGAAAATCAAAAAGCAAGAGAAAAAAATAATGTAAAGTTTGTCCGTATTTTCAGCGAATACGAAAAATTAATCGGAATCAACAACGAGAGATTCGTCCAGGTAAATGAGTTTGCCAGGAAGATTGAAAAAATAAAATCTAATTTTCAAAATGAAGATGTATTAATTGAGGTAGTAAACCAGCATCAATTAGAAATGAATTCTACCATTGATGGCATTTATAAAAACGGGCATTGGGGTGCACTTTATCTGCGTTCTCCGGAAATATTCAATAAGATAATTTCAAAAGCAGGAAATAAATTAATTCCACTCTCGCAAATGATCGAAGTGAAATACGGAATTAAAACCGGGGCCAATGATTTTTTCTATTTGACAGATGAAACAGAAAAGGCAAAGAAACTTGACGAGGCTACCTACAAACTCACTTTCGGTGTTGAAAAGAAAAAACATTTGCCTGCATGGAATTACTTAGGTTGGTTTTATTCTAAATTGACAAACGAACATTTCATAATCGAGAAAGAATTTATGAAACCGGTTTTCAAAACCCAAAGTGAAGCATTTAATCTTGACGCAGACATTTCCCATCTTAAAAATAAGGTTCTTCTTTGTGGAGATAGCAGAAGCAAATTAAAAAAACAGAAAAAACATCTTCTTAAATACATTGAATCCGGAGAACAAAAAAAATTTCAAATTGATAAAAGACCCAGTTGTCAAAATGATGAGAATTGGTACAATTTAACTTCAAAAGCATTTGTGGGTGATTTTATTTTCCCGGCTAAGATTGGCGAAAAATTCAGGTTGATTGATAACCGGCAAAGCAATGTGTATTGTGACAAAGTGAATTACGTTTTTAAAATCAGAAAAGAATACCGAAAATATTCGCATTTTATTTTCATGATTCTCAATAGTATTTCTTTCAGATATTTTGTTGATTTGTTTGCGCGGCAATTAACAGGTAGTCAGACTTTAAGCGATGTAGATGTTAATTTGGTGGAACAAACTTTGGTCATCAACCCTTCTTTATTGTTACCCAGGAAAAAAGAACTGATGCAAATTTATTTAAGTTTGAAAGGCAGAGAACAGGAAACTATTTATAAAGAAATTAAGAAAGTTGACAAAAAGAAATTAGATACAATTATTATAGAACAACTCGGGCTTACAGCAAAGGATGTAGATGAATTATATGTTGCAGCTGCTAATTATGTAAAAGACCGCCAGCAAAAATCAGAATCATTGTCTATACTAAGTAAGTGTTAAATTAGTGAATTTTTCAAGCTATATAATTCACTGTTTTGTTCTTTGGGCATGAGCAAAATCCTGGCTATATTCCCTATTAAATACTTCCTTTAAGAATCATTGATTAAATTCTACCATCATTTTCAAATCATTTTTTTGGCCAAAAAAGCCTGCTGATATTTGTACTAAAATCATATAGTTGAAAAAAATCAAGACCTTATTACCTTAGTAAAACAAATGAAAAATGTATTCAACCTTATTACCTTATCCAAGATCACCATTGAAGGTAATAAGGTTGTTAGCTTTTTTGTGCGACTACGTTACTAAGGTTATAAGGTTTTTTTCAGCGTTCTCAAATAACTTCTAACTTTTGATAACAGGTGTTTTTAATTTTGTAAACGCAGGTAGATTAGTAAATTTTTACACTAAATAATTCACTGTTTTGTCCCTTCCGCAGTTTAACCAATAACCAAATTCTGTTTTAAACTTCTTCTTTTTTAATACCTTCATTGATAATATGAATTAGCCGGCAAATTTTGTATTTCATCAACAGTAAACAAACAAATAGTTCAAATATCTATTTATTCAAAAATCATTAACTCATTTATAAAGTAAGTATGAAAAATTTATTTTATTTTTTATCAATCTTCTTTACTTTGATAATTTCATCATGCACCTCAAAAAATAATAATTCTTACAAAAACTGGAATGTATATGGAGGCACGAAAGATGCACTCCATTATTCTTCATTAACAGATGTGGACACTAATATTGTAAATCACTTACAAGTTGCATGGGTTTATCATACCGGCGATGCAGATACTTCGATTCATTCACAAATAGAATGTAATCCTATAATAGTGGATAGCATCATGTACGCAACATCTCCTAAATTAAAACTGTTTGCCATTAATGCTGCGACAGGAAAACAACAATGGCTTTTTGATCCTGTGGTTTCTTTTTCTTCTGATACTGTTTCTCAATCAAAATTATCAGCAATCTTTTCAAACGCCTGCCGTGGCGTTGCATATTGGACAGATGGTAAAAATGATAAAAGAATTTTTTACACAGCGGGTTACTATTTAATCAGTGTAAATGCTGCTACTGGTAAATTAATCAACACTTTCGGAACTAATGGCAGGATTGATTTACATGATGGATTTGGCCGCGATGTAAAGGATCTTTATATAACTTCAACAACGCCGGGAATAATATATAAAAATCTTTTGATTGTTGGCTCCAGGGTAGCAGAAGATGCTACGGCGGCCCCCGGCGATATCAGGGCGTACAATGTTTTAACCGGGAAACAAGAATGGATTTTTCATACAATACCTCATCCTGGTGAGTTTGGCTATGATACATGGGAAGATAAAAATGCATGGCAACATCTAGGCGGGGCCAATAACTGGGCGGGCATGAGTCTTGATGAAAAAAAAGGAATTGTATATGTTCCTACGGGTTCTGTTTCATTTGATTTTTATGGTGGCAGAAGAGAAGGGAATAATCTTTTTGCAGATTGCGACCTTGCTCTGGATGCTGCTACAGGCAAACGTATCTGGCATTTTCAAACAGTGCATCATGATATGTGGGACAGGGATCTTCCCACTGCTCCTTTATTAGTGACTATTACAAAAGATGGAAAGAAAATAGATGCTTTGGCACAAACAACAAAATCCGGATTTGTATTTTTATTTAACAGGGAAACGGGTGAACCTGTTTATCCGGTTAATGAAGTCCCAGTCCCAATTCAATCCGAATTGATCGGCGAAAAGCCATCTCCTACCCAACCGGTTCCTTCACTTCCAAAACCTTTTGCAAGACAAATAATAAGTGATTCTGATCTGAATAATTTAATTCCGGATTCATCATTCAATGATATTAAGAAAAAGTTAGCATCTTATAAAACAGGGAACATTTTTACTCCGCCTTCAAAAGAAGGCACTATCATATTTCCTGGCTTTGATGGCGGCGGCGAATGGGGAGGCCCCGCTTTTGATCCATCAACAGGAATCATTTATGTGAATGCGAATGAAATGCCATGGGTTTTAACAATGATCAATGTTACCCATAAAGAAACAGCGAACGAAACATATCTTATGGCCGGGAAAAGATTGTATGTCCAAAGTTGCGTTACCTGCCATGGTCCTGAAAGAAAAGGAGGTGGTAATTATCCTTCTTTAATTGATGTAAATAAAAAATATAATGAAGCATCTTTTGAACGGTTAATCTCAAATGGCCGTAAAATGATGCCAGCTTTCAACAGTCTTTCGGCTCAGGAGAAAAGCGCACTTGCTTCATTTATTCTTAATTTAAAACGTGATCAAAATAAAAAATTTACTGAAGCTGCCAAAGTTACTGATCCTTATCTCGATCTTCCATATACCAGTACGGGCTATAATAAATTTCTTACGAGAGAAGGCTATCCTGCTATAAAACCACCATGGGGAAGTTTAACAGCTATCAACTTAAACACTACAAAAATTGTTTGGAAAGACACTTTGGGAGATTATCCTGAATTAAAAGCAAAAGGCATTCATTCCGGTACCGAAAATTATGGCGGTCCTGTAGTGACAGCAGGCGGATTATTATTTATCGCTGCTACAAGTGATAGTAAAATAAGAGCTTTCAATAAAAGAACAGGGCAATTATTGTGGGAGGCAGATTTGCCTGCTTGCGGATTTGCTACGCCTGCTGTTTACCGTGTAAATGGGAAAGAGTATATCGTAATTGCGTGCGGAGGTGGTAAATTGAATAAAATTTCCGGGGATGCTTATATTGCTTTTGCATTGCTGAAAAAATAAAATAAATCATTTAAAATAGGATTGAAAAGATCCATTTTAAAAGTGGCTATTCTGAATTGAATACAATTCATTACGATCCAATGCAATTACAGTAAACAAATAAATTTTCATGATTTCTAAATTGAGTTTTTATATTCCGGCGTCTTTGTTTTTGAACACGGATATTAATTAAATATTTTTGCTGCTTAATTAATTTGGCAGAAGCAATTTTTTTATCATGATTACTATTCACTGATAAAAAAATAAAACTTAAAAAAATCAGAATTTTATAATTTAAGAAAATTAATGACAGCAGAACATCAAAGGCTTGCGGAAAACTTACCCAAAAAAATACCTTTAGAAAAATGGGGACCTTACCTAAGCGAACGGCAATGGGGAACGGTTCGTGAAGATTACAGCACAACCGGAGATGCATGGAATTATTTTCCTTTTGAACAATCTCATTACAGATCTTATATATGGGGTGAGGATGGTATTGCGGGTATCTCAGATCTATTCCAAAATCTTTGCTTTGCAGTGACATTGTGGAACCGCAAGGATCCTATTTTGAAGGAACGCCTGTTTGGTCTTGGAAATAAAGAGGGCAACCATGGCGAGGATGTGAAAGAATTGTATTACTATCTCGATAATATTCCTTCGCATTATTATATGGAATATTTATATAAATACCCCCAGAAAGAATTTCCTTATGAGGATATAAAAATGCAAAACAAACTACGTTCTAAAAATGAACCTGAATATGAAATACTTGATACAGGGGTATTCAACAACAATGAATACTTTGATGTTACCGTCACCTATGCCAAACAGGATTCGACAGATATCTTTATAAAAATAAATATCCATAACCGTTACACAGAAAGTGCAGGAATTACGGTACTTCCCACTTTATGGTTCTATAATCGTTTCAGCAATCAGAGGCTTACAGAGAAACCAATCATTACCGATTTTAATAAAACTGCCGTAAAAGCCAGCCATCAAAGATTAGGAACTTATTATTTATATTATCCAAAGGCGAGAGGTACTTATTATACCGATAATATTACTAACACACAAAAGGTTTTAGGAATTCCCAATGAGACTCCTTTTGTAAAAGATACTTTTCATGACGGGATCATAAGAAAAAAAAATGTAAAGGCGCTTCGGAATAAAACATCAGGAACTAAGTTTGCTCCTATTTATGATTTCACAATCGAAGGGGGAGCCTCTAAAACTCTTTACCTGCGTCTCTCTGATAAAGAACTGGAAAACGGATTTGAAAAAGGATTTGAAAAAATTTTTGCAATTCGCAAAGCAGAAGCAGATGATTTTTATAATGCCATTATGCCCAAAAATATCAGCCCTGAGTTGAAAAATATACAACGCCAGGCGCTTGCCGGTTTACTATGGAACAAACAATTTTATCATTATGATGTAGAGAGATGGCTTACTACCAGTGATGGGATTACTCCTGTAAATGACGGTAAACTTTATGGACGTAACCATGAATGGAAGCATTTGAAAAATCAGAATATTATTTTAATGCCGGATAAATGGGAGTATCCCTGGTATGCTGCATGGGACCTTGCTTTTCATTGTATCCCAATGGCCATGATGGATGCAGGGTTTGCGAAACATCAGTTATTGTTAATTATGCGCGAATGGTTTATGAAGCCTGATGGCCAATTACCGGCGTATGAATGGCATTTCAGTGATGTGAATCCTCCTGTGCAGGCATGGGCAGCTTTGCAGGTTTACAGGATAGACAAATCAGCCACAGGAAATGCTGATATTAATTTTTTAAAAAAAATATTTCAAAAACTAATTATCAATTTCACCTGGTGGATCAATCGTAAAGACGCCAGCGGAAATAATATTTTTCAGGGAGGATTCCTCGGGCTTGATAACATAGGTGTTTTCAACAGGAGCATTGCAATGCCGGGAAATCACCGCCTGGAGCAGGCTGACGGAACCAGTTGGATGGGAATGTATGCATTGAACATGATGGATATGGCTTTGGAAATTGCTTTGGTTGATGACACTTTTGAAGATACCGCAACTAAATTTTTCGAGCATTTCATTCTTATTGCAGAAGCTTTAAATCAATATGGCTTGTGGAACGACAACGATAAGTTTTTTTATGATCTTCTTTCTAAAGATGGAGACATTCCGGTTCATATGCGTATCCAGTCAATAGTAGGCATTACTTCATTATTTGCGGTGTCTGTTATAGAAAAAAGTGTGCGTGATAAACTTTCTGATTTCAATAAAAGAATCACCTGGTTTGAAAATTACAGGAAAAAGAACAATCGCTTTTGGCCAAATGAAGAACAAACCGGCGGCGAAAAGATGTTGCTGTCTCTTATTCAGAAAGAAAGATTAATCAACATTTTACAACATTTACTTAACGAGAATGAATTTCTTTCACCCGGCGGCATCAGGGCTTTATCTAAATACCATGCAGAAAACCCATATACAGTAACAATAGAAAATATAGAATACAGTATTCATTACGACCCGGGCGATTCCACTTCTGATTTTTTTGGAGGAAATTCCAATTGGCGTGGCCCTGTATGGATTCCTATTAACTATATAATCATTCAATCCATCCTTAAACTGGGAAAATTTTACCAGGATGATTTATTGGTAGAATTTCCTACCGGATCAGGAAATAAAATTAATCTTATACAAGTAGCAAATGAACTTATAAAGAGAGTAATTAGTTTATTCGAAAAAAATCCTGAAGGAAACAGAAGAGTCTATGGAAAATCAGATTGGTTTTATCATCAGCCCGAAAATGAGCATCTTATTTTATTTTATGAATATTTTCATGGAGATGATGGAAATGGTTTAGGCGCCAGTCACCAAACCGGCTGGACATCCCTGGTGGCACAGTTGATAAACCAATTGAATGAAAAATAATCAGACCATTGTGATAATATTTTTCAACGAAAAACAATTCTAATAAAAAACAGTAAACGAACAAATTCATGTTATTTGTTCGTTTACTGTATAAGCTAAAAATGTGCATGGCAAATATCAATATCAATCCTTGCATCAATATCTGCACAATAAAAGTCAGTTTACATTAAAAGCTTTTTGTACGGCCCTAAGATCATTCAGATTTACATCTCTATGCAGATCCAAACTCTGGGCATCAATGAGGATTACCTTTGCTGAAATACTTTGTGTAGGAGGATTCATAATATTACCTGATAAATCACTGATGTCAATACTTACATATCCGTTGGAATGGATAGCGCCATAAGTAAATCCTTCAAATACCTCCGGAAGCGCTTCGTAATAACCAGTGCCGGAAAATGAAATATATACCAAAACGCCTCCACCTAAGTAAATGGAATTATCAAGTTCGGGTATCTGTAATGATGCTGTGTAGCTTAATCCACCATTATTAGTGGTCCAATCTGTCGGTGCAATATTATACACTGCCGAATAAGCCTGGTTTACCTGTTGAGTGATTTCTTTCTTACAGGAAGAAAAAATGACTAAAGAAATCACTGATAGTACAAACAATTTTTTCATAATTATAATTTTTTAAGGGTTAACGAATAAAAGAACATTTAAGTCACATTTGAGTCAATAAGACAAATATCATTCCTATGAGTTTAATAACACAAAATTTGATTAAAAAAAAATGTGAATTGTTTATCAAATAGTTCTAAAGGAGTATTCTTTCATCCCGGTCGTTTTATTTTGGGTCTTTGCAAAAAACTAATTCTGAAAATGTAAAACTTCCAAAAAAATAAAGAAGAGTACCAACTTTTGCAGTAGCTTTCAGATAAATAATGCCGCAAAAATGTTTCAAGATCACCATTAATTTGTAATTTTCATAACAAAAGAATACCAAGCCATTAAAATTGAAAATTGAAAATTTATTATTGAATTTTATTTAAAAAAATAAACGCTTTGTAACTTACATTATGCCAATAAAAAAAATACCTTACGAAGAAAAAAACTTTGTAGATAGCACCAAACCGGTTTGGAATTATTCTCTATTTGATGAAGAAGATATCCGCAATTTTCAAAACGGGACTCATTACAGTCTTTATAAGAAATTTGGTTCACATCCCGTCAGTGTATTGAATAAAAAAGGGTTTTATTTTTCTGTGTGGGCTCCAAATGCAACTTATGTAAGTGTAGTTGGCGATTTCAATCATTGGAATATTGAAGCACATCCATTATTTGTAAGGCTTGAAAGATCTGGAATATGGGAAGGTTTCATTCCTGATTTAAAGGAATATCAAAACTATAAATATTATATTGATGGCTTTGAAGGGGCCAAAATATTAAAGGGTGATCCATTCGCCAGGCATTGGGAAACCCGTCCTGCCACTTCATCCAAAACAAAAGATATTCAATATACCTGGAATGATGCAACGTGGATGTCTAAACGAAAAAACTACAATTCTCTACATTCACCCTGGAGTATTTATGAAGTGCATCTCGGAAGCTGGATGAAGCCTGTTCCCGATGATGAAGACTCCTTCAATTCTTACGATCAATTGATTGGCCTTCTCGTACCTTATGTAAAAAAAATGGGATTTACACATGTAGAACTGATGCCTGTGATGGAATTTCCTTATGATGGAAGCTGGGGCTACCAGGGAGCGGGTTATTATGCGCCTACATCACGGTTTGGCATACCCGAAGATTTTATGAAATTGATTGAGGCGTTTCATCGTGAAGATATAGGAGTTATTTTAGATTGGGTTCCGTCGCATTTTCCCAGGGATGCCCATGGTTTATTTAACTTTGATGGCACACACACTTATGAATATGCCGATATGAGAAAGGGTTTTCATCCGGATTGGAACTCCTACATCTTTAACTATGCGAGGGCCGAAGTAAGATCATTTTTAATAAGTAATGCCCGTTATTGGTTTGATATGTACCACATAGACGGAATGCGTGTAGATGCCGTGAGTTCTATATTACGCCTTGATTATTCAAGAGAAAAAGGAGAATGGGAACCAAATGAATTTGGCGGCAATGGAAATTTGGAAGCTATTGCATTTATCAAGAATCTGAATGAAATGGTATATCGCGATTTTCCCGATGTACAAATGATTGCAGAAGAATCTACCGACTGGCCACAGATCACCGGGTTAACTACCGCCGGCGGCCTCGGTTTTGGGATGAAATGGATGATGGGATGGATGCACGACACACTCGATTATTTTAAAGTGGATCCTTTATTCAGAAAAGATAACCAGGACAAATTTAGTTTCAGCATGGTCTATTTTTTTGATGAAAATTTCATTCTTCCTCTGAGCCATGACGAAGTAGTGCATGGGAAATCTCCGATGATCTATAAAATGCCGGGGGATGAATGGCAAAAATTTGCAAACCTTCGCACGCTGTATTCTTATATGTACACTCATCCAGGTGGAAAATTACTTTTTATGGGAAACGAGTTCGGACAGACGACTGAATGGAATTTCAGCAAAGAGTTGGACTGGCATTTGTTAGTTTACGAGCCTCATCAAAAACTGCAACATTGTTTAACGGATCTCAATAAATTATATACTTCACACCCTGCGCTTTATGAATATCAATTTGATCCCAAAGGTTTTGAATGGATAGATCTCGACCATCGAAATGAATGTGTGATGATTTATAAGCGGAAAGGAAAAAAGAGTAAAGACGATTTGCTCATTATCTTTAACATGACACCGGTAGAAAGGCATCAATGGAAATTCAAGGCTAAAGGGAAATCTTCATGGAAGCAAATCTTTTGCAGCGACGACAAGCAATATTGGGGTACGGGGAAATTTACGAATCAGGATATTATGACAAATATTGTGGATAAAAAGAATCAATTGTATGAAATAAATTGTAACCTGCCTGCGTTAAGCGCTATAGTGCTTCAGTAATTGTGGTATTTTTTTTGCAAATATATCCTTTATGAAAAACCTTCTCTCTGCAGTCGCAGTATCTTTCATTTCACTAACTTCATTTTCACAAAGCCTGGATAGTGCGCAATTTTATTTTCAAAAAGGGATAGAAGAAAATAATGGAAGATTATATGCAATAGCTGCAAAAGATTTTGATAAGGCAACTTATTTTAATCCAAATTATAAAGAAGCCTATATCGCAAACGGAAAAGTAAATCTTGAAATGTCGAGAATGGGCCCGGCAGAAATAAATTATATAAAAGCATATCAGTTAGATTCCCAGGATAAAGAAGTAATTGAAGAGCTGTCTTCTTTATATTTTAATAACCACCAATTTCAGAAAGCAATTGACCTTGCACAGCAATGCGATCAATGCGATAACACAGACCTAATTCTTGGTATGAGTAATTATTACCAGGAAGATTATGGTAAAGCTGAAAAATATTTAAAACTTGCATTAGCCAAAAATGACAAAGATGCTGAAGCAAATTACACCTTAGGACTTACTTACCTCGAATTGGAAAATTACAAAGGCGCTATCGAAGAGTATCAAAAAGCGATTGCTCTGCAACCAACCAAAAATCTATGGATTTATGAATTAGGTTTAATTTGTTATAACCAAAATGATTATAAAAGTGCTTTGAAATATTTCGATATGGCGGCCAATAATGGTTATAATAAAACAAATGATTTTTTTGAAAATTACGGATTTGCACAAATCTACACAGGGGATAGTGAAAATGGAATAAAAACATTGGGTATAGTCCTCGAACGCAAACCCAACAATACGGAATTGCTGAACAACATAGCTCATGCCATGTATGACACCAAAAAATACAATGAAGCTCTTGACTATTTTAAAAAGCTCCTTGATTTGAATCCCAAAGATGCTCCGTCATTATTTATGGCAGGCCTCACACTTCAAAAATTAGGGCAAAAAGAAAAAGGTCAAAAAATTTGTGACAATGCGATTGCCATGGATCCATCCCTTACAAGATACAGGCAAACGAAACAAATACCGGAAGGACTTTAGGCAGCTAATTGGCTAATTAGCACATTAACTAATTATCAATTCATCATAAGCACATTTACGCTTCTTTGCAAAATATTAAAAGCAATTTCCGACATCAGGTTTTCTTTATCAAGCGTAGGATTCACTTCTGTAATTTCAAAGCAGCATATTTTCCGGTTCTGCATGAATTTGCTTACCAAATCTTCGGCTTCTCTTTCTCTTAATCCATTACTTACAGGAGTTCCGGTGCCTTTTGAGATAGAAGAATCAAGGCAATCCACATCGAAGCTAACATAGATATCGGTACATTCATTTAAGAAACGAAGCGCTGCTTTTACCACGCTCTCCGGGCCTTTTCTTCTCACTTCATTGGTAGTGATCACTTTCATCCCATATTTATCTATCAGGTGCTTTTCTTCTTTTTCATAATCCCTTAAAGAAATAAAAACTATATCCTCCCCTAAAATTTTAGGATTTATTTTCCCATAATTTTTTAGTTGCTCCCATTCCTTTTTTGTTTTTTCATCCGGATCATGCACTTTACTTTCTTCGTTGTCTTCACCAATAGAGGCAGACAAAGGCATTCCATGCATATTGCCCGATGGCGTAGTATAAGGCGTATGCATATCAGAATGAGCATCAATCCATATCACGCCAAGACGAATATTGGGCCTGGCTAGTTTTATTCCGGCAATGGTACCTCCGGCTGTGCTATGGTCTCCGCTTATGACAACGGGGAAAAAATTATTTTTGATACTTTCTTTCACAGCTTTGGAAACCCTGTCGTACATTGTTAATACACCACTGATTCTTTTAGCGTAAGGCGATTGGATTGGCTCAAACAATAGTTTGTTTTCCGTCTCTACTTTTTCAGATGGAAAATGAACAAAAAAATTGCTCATAAAATCCAGTGCTGCAATTTTTATGGCATCTATTCCAAGACTGGCTCCGCGCGTGCCAGCGCCAATCTCACTTGGCACTTCAATTAATTTAATATTTTTCATAACTCCATTTAAAATGATCTGTTCTCACTTCGCCTCACTTCCTCAGGCAAGATAAAACTTTGAATAGTTATTTCAAATTATGAAAATGGTTTCGGGAAAAGAAACCCCACATAGTAAACAAATAAATAATTGAGATTTACACTTTTGTTGCCGCATAATTACCTGGTTATGTTCTATTCATGCATACAATAAACGAACAAATAATGCAATTTCCTAGCACCATCTGCACGACTATGTGAGATGCATTCAAATCAGCACGTAGCAAACAAATAAATATTACACTTATTTATTCCCACAATCACAATGAAGCATAAACGTAAATATCTTTGTAAAGCCGGAAATAGCGCAAGGAAAGGTTTTTAAAATTTAAATGTGATAAATCATAGAACATAAAAAAAGCCAATAATAAATTAAAGGCTTTGTTGTATAATAATTTTTAAAATAAATATTACGCAGGTACTGCAATAATAGGAACCGAACTATGATACGCTAATTTTTTAGTGTGGCTTGTTACAAAAAGCTGACTCAAAAAGCCATGTTTACGCGGAACGGTAATAATTGCATCAAAGTCCCTTGTTTCAACAAAACTGCTGATGCCTTCTAAAAAATCGTATGAGCGAAGGAAAGAAAATTCCGGATCATAAGATCCTAATTTATCTACCATAGCTTCTCTTTCAATTTTAAATTCAGGAGTAAGTTCTACAAAATGCTCGCTATCTACATTCAAAATATCAAGCTTGGGTTTAAATGTATCGAGAATATCTTTTATAGATGCAAATGGAGTGGTACGCGCCACATCTTTAAAATCTGAAGTGAAAACCACTTTTTTCAAACCAGTATATTTTGCATCCGGGGGAACGATCATTACCGGACAGGAAATATTACGAATTACATTTAAAGTGTTGGTGCCCATAAAAACCTGGGTAATTTTTGAACTTCCGGTAATACCCATCACCACTAAGTCTGCATGATTTCCTAAAGAATACTCGGAAATACTTTCAACAAAGGAACCTGCTTCTGCTACACAGGAGATAGAATCAAATCCATTTTCAATTTTATTTTTCAGAGCCTTTAATTCAGCCTCTGATACCATTTGTCTTGAATTTTCATCTTTGGAAGTGAGAGCAGAAAAGCTAATACTGCTATAAACATGATAAAGAGTAATGCTGGCGCCAGGGATATTTTTAGCAAGCTCTATGGCATATTTGGCTGCATTTACTGAAGTATCAGAAAAATCAATTGGGACAATTATTTTTTTCATCTTTCAAAAATTTTCGCAAATATAATTGTTTAACATATAAAATAAAAAGGTTTTACAAATGACTGACCCGATTCTTCTAAACAAATAAGTCTTTATCAACGGCCTTACTATTAATTTTATCAAATAATAGCCGGGTATTTGCAGTTATCTCTTTATCTATTTGTAGCAATTGCTTTAATTCTTCCAGGTCTGTTTTTTTTCTCACAATTGATTTTTCTATAAGGTTGCTCAACATTTTACTGTCATGCCAATTTCCTAATAATTCCTGGAAATCATTTTTTTCTTCCCATCCATTTTTGTCCTGTAAATTAAGGCTTTTTTTGTTATATAAATCTATTTTTAAAGCTTTACGAAGTTCGTGTAAATCATGTCCCTTTAGAGGAGTTATTAAAATGAGTTCTTTCAATTTTCGTGTTTCTTTTTTTATAAAGTTTTCTACTTTATTTGGCTGCATCTCTTTTAGGTAAGTGACTATTTTTTTATATGATTTATTAATTTTTCTTTTAAAATTATTCTGAATCAGCAAATGAAAATTCTTCTCCTCTTTTTTGATTTCATTTTTCACTCTTAATAAAAATCCTTCAATACTGGTGGCGCTATATTTTTCCAGGACGGATTCTTCAAGTTGTAGATCTCTTATCTTCCCTGATTGTTTAAAAATACTTTTAAAAGGCTTGAAATATTTCTTTTTTTTAAAATCTTTATGACAATAACTTATAAGCACCATAAGCGCATTTACCTTTTTAATTTCTACTCTCAATTGGTGGTAATCTTCATTCCCGTATTCATTATGAGGTTTGGCTAAAATTTTACAAATATTTTCTATTCTTTTCTCAAAATAATTTGAGAGATCCTCTGATGTATTTATAGTTTCCATATTGCAAATTTTCTTACAAGAATATTGCCATTAAAAATTAGGTTGTAATTATCACTATGAAAGTAAGCATATATGGACATTTTGCCCTGAATAAATCGCCTAATTTTTAAAACCAATATCCAGCGGCCTACAAAACTAAAACTTCCCATAATGTTCTCACTTTCTTTTAACATCTGCTAAAATACTTTAAACGTACATTTGGGAAACAACGAAAATGAAATCTATAATCAGCATATTTTTTATCGCTTCTATGGCTACAGGGTTCGTTTCCTGTGCGCAGCAGTCCTCACAAAAAGATGAGGCTAAAATCTCTAAAGCAGATCTGTCAAAATACAGTCACGTTACTTTTGCCGCCGGATGTTTTTGGCATGAAGAAGCTTTATTTGAAAGCATAAAAGGTGTAAAAGAAGCTATTTCCGGCTATGCCGGTGGAACTGATCAAAACCCCAACTACGAAATGGTGGAAAACGGAAATACCGGTTACGCCGAAAGTGTATCTGTTTATTACGACCCTTCCCAAATTTCTTATGCAACTTTACTAAAGGTCTATTTTGCAGGACAGGACCCCACTTCTGTAAATGGACAATCTCCGGATTTTGGAACTCAATATCGTTCCATAGCTTTTTACGATAATAATTCTGAAAAAACACAAATAGAAGATTATATAAAACAATTAAATGCTTCCAAAAAATACAGTGCGCCTATTGCAGTGCAAGTGATGCCATTGAGCAAATTTTGGCCTGCAGAAAATTACCACCAGGATTATATTGCTAAAAACCCTGACAGCAGGTATGTACAAACTGTTTCTATTCCGGAAATAAAACATTTTCAAAAAGAATATCCTGAATTGGTAAAGCCCGGGCATTTCTTTTAGTATTCTACACATTGCCCATAATCAATTGTTATAATTTGCAAGAGTAGCTTAATTAGATCTTTTTGATAGATCTTTCTTTGTTACCAATTAATATTTTAATAAAATAATAAGGTTTCGAAAATATAAACAACTACTTTTCTACTAAGTTTAAAATCATCCAGCAAATTCCGGATCAAAAAAATAAAGCTAAAACTTTATTCCCGATTCATGCCTGATCAGTCATTTTCTAAAAAATATCACATAAAATTCGATCAAACTTATTGCCGCCACGAGTTTAAAAAATGCTCTTTTAAAACACGCTTCATAAAAATAAAAATTAAATATTTTATCCAAATTAAATCATTCGCGCTTTTACCACTTTGTAAAATATAATTTCACTCATTCCCTATTGTCCATTCGCCATTGACCATTCACCCACGCCAATTTCCTTCTTAACCCTTATTTTTGCCAAAATTTATTAATATGCAAACTCTGCTTGTATTACACAATTTAATACGTTGGCTCATTTTAATTTTTGCCTTCTGGACTGTAATCCGTGCCATCAGTGGATTAGCCGCAAAAAGAGAATATACATCTGGCGATAGCCGGAGCAATTTCTTTTTTATGCTTGGCATGGATATACAATTATTGATTGGTTTGATTCTTTACTTCTCCAATGGTTGGTTTGAAAGTTTAAAGCATTTTGGTGAAAGCATGAAAGATCCGATGGTTCGTTTCTTTACCATGGAGCATTCTGTAATGATGATCATTGCATGGATATTAGTTCATGCCGGAAGAATCTCTGTTAAAAAAGCCACGACCTCAAAAGCAAAATTTAAAAAAACATTATTATTTTTTGGAATCGCTTTGCTTATTATACTAATTGCTATCCCATGGCCGTTTAGAGAAGCAGTGGCAAGGCCATGGTTCAGATGGTTTTAAGGATTGAAAATTAAAAATAAGAATCTTACTTATTTATTTCCTGCCCGAATGATCGTTCAGGCGGGGTTTACTGCCGCCATCTCAACGAACTATAAGAATAATAAACTACGAACTATTAAATGACTGAAACAAAAGAAGAAAGACCCATAATATTAGTTACTAATGATGATGGAATTACGGCACCCGGTATCAAAAGCCTCGTCAATGCTGTAAAGGATTTAGGCGATGTAGTAGTAGTCGCGCCCGATAAGCCTCAAAGTGGCATGGGACATGCTATTACGATTGGAGTTCCATTAAGATTGAACCGGGTAAATGATCTTTTTGAAAGTGCCGAAGCCTGGCAAACCAATGGTACGCCGGTAGATTGCGTAAAACTCGCTGTTGATAAAATACTACATAAAAAACCGGATATATGTCTTAGCGGTATCAATCATGGCGCTAATCATTCCATTAATGTGATCTATTCCGGAACCATGAGCGCAGCTATGGAAGCCTCTATCGAAAGCATCCCTTCAATAGGTTTCTCATTGCTTGATTACAGTATTGAAGCCGACTTTAGCACTGCGGAGTATTATGTACATAAAATTGTAAAAAGTGTTTTGAATAAAAAAATTGAAAAACATTTTTTGCTTAATGTAAATATTCCGGCAATCCCCCGCGAGCTGATGCATGGAATAAAAGTATGCAGGCAGGCTTATGCTAAATATGATGAAGATTTTGACGAAAGATTGGATCCGCATGGCAGAAAATATTATTGGCTTACAGGCGAGTTTGTAAATTTTGATACAGGCGAAGACACCGATGTATGGGCATTAGAACATAATTATGTAAGTGTTGTTCCTGTACAGTTTGACCTTACCAATTACACTTTAAAAAAAGAACTCGAAAAAAACTGGGACATCTTATGATCTTCAAAAAAGACAATTTTATATTCGGTTTGTCATTGGGATTTGTTGCTCCAATGATAGGATTTCTACTGTATAAATTAATAAAATTTAAAGACCTTTCTTTTTCTGAAATGCTGCAATGGATGAAATTTAATCCCAATTTAATTACTGTGTCAATCAGTATTTCTTTAATGGCTAATGCTATTTTATTTACTATTTATATCAATGGTTACCGCGATAAAACAGCTAAAGGTATTTTTGTAATGACTATGATTTATGCCATTATTGCATTCGCATTTAAGTATTGGTAATTACTTTCCTTTTTTCATTAAAACTTTTCGGATATTCAAGCACGAAAATAATTTTTCAGTCCCGAACAAAAAAAATTACTCCCGATCGCGATCGAAATGATTGCTCTTGCCGGAATATAGAAATTGAGTTAGCAGATATCTAAAGGATTGTCGGTTTATTGTAAAATAATTCAGTTGGAATGATTTTCGAAACTCCTTTATGTCTTTATAATAATATTTAGAAAAAGACATCGTTTAATTTTAAGGATTTTAAATATGGCATTCTGGAATGCCTTTTCTTTTGTTATAAAACAGGTAAGATTGGAATTTCATTTTTGTATTATTTCCTGAGTAAATGAATCACAATTATTTCATAAGAAGTAAAAACACTTTTAATTATTTGCTTTTACAAGAGTCAACCATCGTATAAAAAACCTTATCATGAAAAATTTAATCAAAATTTTAATTGCCTTTTCGATTGTAATCGTTACAGGCATGAATGCAAATGCACAGGTAAGTGTAGGGATTTCAATAAGGGTAGCTCCGCCTGCTTTACCGGTATATTCACAGCCATACTGCCCCGGTGATGGATATATGTGGGCACCCGGCTATTGGGCTTATGGCGACGATGGTTATTACTGGGTTCCAGGTACATGGGTACTTCCTCCTCAAACAGGCTTTTTATGGACACCAGGCTACTGGGGTTTTAGCAGCGGGTTTTATGGATGGCATCAGGGTTATTGGGGACGCCACATAGGTTTTTATGGAGGAATTAATTACGGATTTGGATATGGTGGGGTAGGTTATGGTGGAGGAATGTGGAGAGGTAACACATTTCGTTACAATACTGCGGTTAATAATATAAACATCACAGTAGTCCATAACACTTATATTAATAGAACTGTGATAAATAACAATACTACCATTGTAAATAACCATAATAGTTTTAATGGTCAGGGCGGTATAATGGCTAGGCCATCACAGCAGGAATTACTGGCATCAAGAGAACCGCATATGAATCCAACATCAGTCCAAATGGCACGCGAAACTTCCTTCAGGGCTGATCGCAGCCAGTATGCTTCCGTAAATCATGGCCATCCTGCAATGGCGACTATGGATGAGGCAAATAAAAACCAACGAAGTCAAGCTAGTGCAAACCAGGATCAAATGAGAAATCGAAGAATGAATGTTCAAAAACAAAAATCGAATCATCATGAAGGCAACGGTGGTAGAAATGGGAAGAGGAAGAAAAATCATTAAAGAGGATGAACGAATAATAAGAAAGGAATATGCCCAACATAATTCTATAAAAGCTAAAATTGTAATGAAATCAATTTGGCGTTTAAACCTTCCGGATTTAAAAAATCCGGAAGGTTTTTTTGACCGTTATTTAATCTCCACATCCTCCTTTTCCACATTCCATCCATACAATTCAACCTTTGTATTTTCATTGGCAACAGGTGTGTAATCAATCGTTACTTTTTTCTGCTCACCTGGCAAAACTGAAATATAATTATCGCTGTAGAAGACTGGAAGTATTCTTTGCCTTGTTGCTGCATTTATCAGCGACAGCCTGTTGAAAAATGCAATAGGATTTTCTTTTGAATTACTAATCGTTACTTCTACTTTTCCGGGTTCCATTTTATGCGCTGCAACTTCTACGGTTGCTTTTTTCATTTCCTGCAATCCTGAATAATTACCTGTGGAATCCGGCAGCCAATATAAATTATCGTCCAGCAAATTTTTGTTTTCATCCAGCAAAGACAAATAAAGAAACACGCCCTTATCGTGTGCCATTCTATCAATTGCATTTTTAAGAGATAAATATTTTTTAGAGTTGGTTGGTTCAATGTAGGAAAATACCTGTGTAAGAACTCTTCCTTTGCCGTCCATATCAAACGCCTCCGCTTTGAGCATGATATTGCGCTTTTCGGTGAAAGTATTATTGGCGATCATCACCATGCCATCCGCATTGTCGTACATCACATGAAATGCCTCGCTTCCTTTATGCAACCCATACAGGCATGCATTGGGGTCGAGGTAATAATCGTACATCTGCCCGCGCAAAGCAGTCCACGGATTTTGTGTTTTCCAAATGATAACGCCAGTGTACCATTCCCACATGTGAGCACTAAACCCTTCCATCAATGCGCGGTACTGATCATAATTCACTAATTGGGCTTTGTCCGCAAAATCTTTTACATCTGTTGGTTTGCCGTACGCATCAATGTAATGATCGTAACCGATATATTTATGATAGCGCCAAACACTGTCCATGTTTCTATAAGATTCATCCGGTATTTTCATATTTTCTTTTGGGATAAATCTTTCCAATGAGGCATAATCGCCCATCCCAACGGAACCTATTTCTGAATTGAAAGGATAGGTTTGGTGTTCCCAAAAAGTATTGATGTTTTGTATGCCGTAAGGTCCGTCGCCATTGCCTCCATAAGGATTGTACGACATACTATCCGAATTGGAATACTCAAACATATACCTGGTGCCATCAAGCTGCGGAATAATGGAATCGCGCATCGCAACTAAAATATCTTCGGGTGGTGTTATTTCATTGCCACCACACCACAGGGCGAGCGAAGGATGATTGCGCAGCATCTTCACCTGGTCCACAACCGATGCAAGAAATAATTTGTGATCGTCAGGATATTTTCTTCTTGTCCATTGATCGTCTTTTTTCTTTGGATCCATCCAGCGCCCATTGCAATCTCCGGAGTTCCAGAAATCCTGCATCACCAGCAATCCATATTTATCACAAGCATCATAAAATTCCGGCCGCTCTGTAATGGCGCCGCCCCAAACACGGATAAGGTTCAGGTTCATGTCGCGGTGAAATCTTATTTCTGCATCATAACGCGCATCAGAGAATCGAAGCATCTCATCTGAAATTATCCAGTTGCCGCCTTTGATAAATATTCTTTGTCCATTCACCAATACTTCACGGCTGCGGGTTTCAGAGTTCCATGTGGTGGTTATTTCACGAACACCAAAGGATACGTCTTCAACATCACTTGTTACATTATTATCAGTAATAAATTTTACTTTGATGTTGTATAAATTCTGCATACCATATCCATTGGGCCACCATAGTTTTGGATTTTGTAGGCTATAATCCGGTAATTGCACGGTGATATTTTCATCCGCTGCAACAGATACATTTGATGAAATTTTTTGTCCTTCTAATTCATACTCTATTACACCGTTAATGGTTTTGTTGGTGGCGTTCAATAATTCAGCAGAAACTTTTATGATAGCAGGCGGTTGCTTTCCTTCAACCCATCTTTTGCCTGGAACTAAAGTTATTACATGAACATTTTGAACATTTACAGCGCCTGTTTTTTCAATCGTAACTTTATCCCAGATGCCTGTATTACGGTCTCTTACAGGCTGTATCCAATCCCATCCGGCAACATATTGGTGCGAAACATTTTTTGCAATAGTTCCATCACCGCCCTGTCCGCCATTAGGGTTACCAACAGGATCCGGCGGATAAACAATCACCGCTAAGCGGTTCTTTCCATTTTTCGCCAGCCACTTTGTAATATTATATTGCTGCCGCAAAAACATTCCATAAAATCTTTTTTCATTCAGTTGGTGGCCGTTAATAAAAACATCGCAACCGTAATTAATTCCCCGAAAATGAAGCCACACCTGCTCTTCAGGACTTTTCATTTTTTCTGTAAAATCTTTTACAAACCAATAAGTATAATAATCCCTGCCTGTGTTATAGATGTCAGGAATTTTTTCATTGTTCATTCCGTAAAAAGGATCTGGAATCATTTTGTTGTTGAGCATAGTAGTAAGTACCGTACCCGGAACGGTAGCATTCATAAATCCTTTTAGTTTATAAGATGGCACTGATATTTTTTTACCATCATCTTTTATTTTTTTTACGTTGATGCATTGCCAGCCTTCATTTAGCTCATACTGTTGTTGCGCATGTACGCCAATGAAAGGAAGGTAAATCAATAAGAAAAGTAATCGGGTAAATCTCATGTGCTATAGTTTGATTTTTCAGAATAGAAACTAGGAATCTTTAATATTTCTCTTTTTACTGTATTTATTTCTTATTAAATTCTTTCAGCACTTTTACTGTTACCAGCAATTGCCCTATGTGCCTCATTGAATGTTCGGCTGTGTGCATATATAATCCGATCAAAGTGGTTGGTATTTGCTTACGGCCTACTCCCCGCGCTTCTGTGAGAGAGCCGGGATTTACATTTTTTAATTCGTCCACCGC
Source organism: Hanamia sp. (assembly GCA_036509335.1). GTDB lineage: Bacteria > Bacteroidota > Bacteroidia > Chitinophagales > Chitinophagaceae > Ginsengibacter. The sequence goes on along the minus strand of DATCFT010000019.1, from coordinate 257,485 downwards.
CTCAGCTATGCGTTTATCCAACCGGCCAAGTAATTGCTGCATTGACAAAAGCGTTTTTTCCTTATCTCCTTCAATTAAAAGATCTTGCATTTGGGCCTCGTTTAATAGCTCTTTCCTTGCATAAGTAAAAAGCCTGTCAATGACACCCCGAATGTGCTGCAGGTGAAAACCCGGAGAAGCAACTCCCGCGGGTCTTTCCCATAAAAGGTTCTCAGGAAAACCTTCCATTATACCATGCGCTTCTTCACCTGCTTCCAAAAGAGCATGGGCTAAAGGTTGTAATAAGGCGGCAACATTTTCTATTGATCCGCGCTGCCATACTTCTTTTCTGTTTTCCAAAATATTTTATTTAATTATTAAAAAATCAATGCAAATCAAAATTATTGTTTTCTTACCGATGAACTTTAAATAGTTAGTTGATTTTTCATTTATTCTTTATTTTTAAACTGACTTAGAAGCTGTTTAAAAATAGAATTTTGTTGCCCTATATTGCGGTTGGTGGACACCAACCGCGGCGCAGCGCTGTGGCCGGTGTCCCCACCGGCCACTTTTGCAATCGAACGAAATACTGAAAACTATTTTTAAACTGACTTAAAATATTTAATTATTTTTACAAATCTTTGATACTATCAGAACTGCTTATGAAAATATTTTTTACTTTTTTTATATCCCTATTTTTTTTCTGTTCTTATGCTTCGGGCCAGCGTGTGCCTAATTATCTTCCTTTCAGAATAATGACTCCGCAAGAATTATTGACCTACCGTCAGTCCATTTGGGATACATTGCCTGCTGCAGTAGGTTGGGTAAACGATTTTGAAGGCTTATACGACAGAACCGAGGAAGATTCTATCGAGAGAATTCTGGAACATTTTGAAAGAAAAACCTCTGTAGAGATCGCGATTGTAACTGTTGATTCTAATATGGTGGCGAGGGATAAGTTTGATGAATTTACTTACCGCCTTTTAAAAATATGGGGGATCGGAAAAATTGATAAGAGTAACGGTATTGTAATTTGCATTTGCAAAGACTACAAAAAATTATTTATCAGCGCCGATTTCGGAATTGATAAATATATGGATGACCATGCCAAATACAAAATCATAAATAAATACATGGTTCCCCCGTTCCAAAAAAACAATTATTACATCGGCACACTTAATGGTTTAAATGCGATTCTGGATAAGATCAATAAAAAATGGAGAGATATGCCCTCACCTGAAATACCCTGACAAATTTCTGAAATTATAATTTCCTCTTTTACCTTTATCCAATTTCTGAAGATGCGGTTATGATCCTTTTACATGTCACCTAGCAACTTATACATTTCATCAAGTTTTGGCGATAGTATGATATCAGTACGCCTGTTTTTTGCTCTCCCTTCTGGAGTTGCATTAGATGCCACCGGTTCATAATAACTATGGCCGGAAGAAATCACCCTGGTAGGATCTACCTTATATGTATTTACCAAAATTCTTACAATTGAATTAGCACGCGCGGTACTGAGATCCCAGTTATCCTGGTATCTTCCCCGAATAGGAATACTATCAGTATGCCCTTCAATATCTACCGCCACATCATTGTTTAAATTGAGCACCGCGGCCAGTTTCGCTAAAGCATCTACGCCCTGGGGATTCACCACCGCACTACCGGATGGGAACAACAATTTTTCTGAAAGACTCACATACACCTTACCATCCTTTTGATACACAGAAAGATCGTTGGAATTAAATCCTTTCAATGCTTCTGTCATTTTATTTTTCAATTCTTCCGAAGCGACCTTTTGTTGATTCAATAAATTCTGTAACTCCTCGAGTTTCTGCTTCTGCCGCTGTAAGTCCTGCTGGCTCTGTGATAGTTTACTTTGCTGTTCAGAAGTTTGCTGGCCAAGTTGGTTATTCTGGTTACTAAGCGCAGATACTTTTCCGTTCAGATCATTGACGTTGCTTTGCAAAGTGGCAATTTGATCCTTTAATGAAGAAACATTGGATTGCAATGCAGAATTATTATTAGCAAGTTGGGTACTGTCATCACGCAAGGTGGCAGTCTCTTTTTGCGATTGAGCTAAATATCTTTTAGCAACACAACTTGAAAGCAGGAAAACTCCGGCAATCATAATTACATATTTTTTCATCATTATTATTTTTTGCGATAATACATTAAAAAAATGTGCCAAAAAAAAAGACATATTAATTTTTAATAAAATCAGGAATCATCGGGGATTTTTTTACATTTTTTGGGCAATCCCCATTTCTGATTTCAATTTGGGGCTATCACCAATAGTTCATTATTCAATCACAGTTTCGGTTATTCGCTGCAATCTTTTTTAGCCCGATCACAAAACCCCAAAAAAGGATTTCCGCTTCTACCCGGCAGCCATTCAGCTATAGAATCTATTTTCAGCTTTGATGAACGTGTTACATAACTTATTCCCTTCTGACTACAATTTCTTAAAAGAGGAATCTTAATTTTTTGTTTGATTACTGTACCGAATAATCTTTTGCAGGCAATTTATATTTTACCATACTTTTTATAATAGGCTATCAGCATTCCTACTACGGCATTGTAACTACGCATTCCCTGCGGCTGCTGGTTTAGCTTTAAAAAATTTCCATAAAGCCATGTGATGGCAGGCTCTATAAAGCTTCTGTGATCCAGATCAAATTGCCTCAATTCAAGAATATCATTTTTTACCCCCGGGTTCAATAGATCCAGTGCTTTTTTAGAAGAAACCGAATCAAAATAATACACTTCACGATTGGCATATAAAAAAAGATCAAAATAAACAGAATAATGAAAAAGCGTATCGTCCGAATTTACAGCCGTAAGATACCCCACAAAGTTGGCCTCATTTTCTTTCGCATATCCAAGCTGGTGCGCCATTTCGTGAGTAGCAATGTATGGTAGTAAAAATGCAGGCACCGTATTATTAATCTGGGCTTCACCGGTAAAAGGATCGTAATAACCGGTAAATCCCAGGTAATCACCCAGCCATCCATAAAAAGAAGATTTTACAGAAGAGTATTTATATTGCAAAAAAGGGTATTTACTTTCTGCTTCATCATAACAATTTCTGGCTCTTTTAAATAAATCATTTTTTGACGGATAATTCGCATTCTCCCGCATCGCAGATATTTTGGCGGCATTCACTTTTTGCAATAAAAGATCCTGGAGCATTAACAGATCAGAAGTATCATAACTTAAGTCATTTAATTGCAATTGATAAGCAATTCCTTTGCGGTTGTAATTGATTCCCCAAAAAATATTGAATACGATATAGACAAGAGCAAAAATTATAATCAGTTGAATGCATTTTTTTGAAATTACGGAAAGGGAAAGTTTTCTTTTAAATAACAATCTTACATTTTTTATTATTTTCCACAAAAGCCAGCATGCCACTAAAAAATATAAAATATCCCCAAGACTAAAGGGAATCCATCCAAATAAAATTCTGAGAATCTTAGAAAAAAAAGGATAAAATTTCAAAGCATAAAAATCTTCTACCCAATTTTTGTTAAAAGAAAAGATTTTTATGAAAACAATCAACCCCAATATTGTTATTAATAGGTTTTTATGTTGATGCAAATATCTTTTGATACTCATAAGTAAGTTATTTCTCTTTTCCCAGGTTTTCCAAATCATTAAGGTCTTTTGATCTTCCGGAAGATTTTTTTGCCTTAATCAAATGATCATAAGAAATCAAACGAACAGGCAAATTTTCAATTTCTAATATTTGAGCATCTTTATATGTTTCTTTAAATTTCAACCCTTTTACTTCAGTCATAATATCAATACTTACCGGCGCACGTCCAAAAGAAAACACATTCACACCGGAATTATTCAGGAAATTATTTTCCGTCATATCAAACACAGGCATGCCAAAAAGATGAAAGGCTTTTTGTAAACTTTGATAATTTCGGGTTGTTTTATTTACCCAAATATCCAAATCGCCCGTGTTTCTTGAATAGCCGTGGAGTATCACTGAATACCCTCCCACCAAAATATATTCTACTTCACTAAGATTTAGAGCATTAATAAAATCACGAAAATCATCATTAAAAATATTTCCCATTATTTTCGAAATCGCATTTTAAAATAAGTTCTATCAAGTTTGGGAGGGTCGTTCACCGGAAAATTATAGGCAACACTATTCAAATAATTGGCTGCTCTTAATCGTTCTTCAAAGGATTGACTTTTCCAATAACGATAATTGTTAGTTCCATCTTTGGTGTGATACATCTTAAAAACAGTCCTGTCTAATTTGTATTCATTCATTTTATCAAGCTATATTTATTAAAAGAAAAAATAAAGTTACAGCATAAAATCTCCCTGCCGGATTTTTTGGTTTTACAGATTTTCTGATAAATTACAAATTGCAAGGATTCTTAAAATGTAACATTTTTTGTCTGAAAATTAATGCTTTTCCCTTACCTTTGCAGCCCTTTAATTTTATGTTATGGGAAACAGGCGTGAATACGATATCGCATTTGTGGGATTAAAACCTGGTATCCATGAGTTTAATTATGAGATAGATGACAAGTTCTTTGCCAATTATAAGGAAGCCGACCCTATGATTATCGGGTTCAATAACTGTTACGCATCAGTAAAACTCTCACTTGAGAAAAACAACTCTTTCATGTTGCTTAAGTTTGAGATAGGCGGAAGCGTAAGTGTTTCTTGCGACCGATGTGGAAATAAGTTACCAATGGATCTCTGGGACGAATTTAACCTGCTAATTAAACAGGTAGGAAACCCCGAAGAGATGAATCAAAGCGAAGAAGATCCTGATGTGTTTTATATTTCACATACCGAAAGCCATATTCGTCTTGCCGATTGGATTTACGAGTTTGTGATATTGAGTATTCCCAATCAGCGGATGTGCAATGAAGAAGAAATAGGCAGCCCACAATGCAATAAAGAAATACTTGCAATGCTTAAGAAAATGAAATCTATCACAATTGAAAATAATCATCCTTTGGAAAAAGGATTGGAACAATTTAAAAAAAAACAATAATTAATCATATTTAATCTACGGTTATGCCAAATCCAAAGCGCAGGCACAGTCAGCAAAGAAGTGCAAAAAGAAGAACACATTATAAGGCAGATGCTCCTACATTGAGTGTAGATACCACTACAGGTGAAACACATGTACGTCATCGTGCTCATACGAGTGAAGGAAAACTATATTATAAAGGAAAAGTAGTAGCCGAAAAAGCTCCGGCGAAAGCCTGATAAGTTTCTGTGAAAATTTTATGGAATCCAAAGTGTCAATTTGAAATGTCTCAAATTTGGTCTTTGTATTTTTTTATTGTTGAATTCTTAATAATTGGAATTTACTGATTATTTTTATTGCAATAATTCAAGAAAGTATTTAAATATGAATATAGCATTGGACATGATGGGAGGAGATTTTGCACCGCTCGAAGCCATCAGGGGTGTGCAACTTTTTCTATCTGAAAACAAAGATGATGTGCATCTCACATTAATAGGCGATGAAAATAAATTAAATCCTTTACTTAAAGAATATTCCATAAGTCCTCAAAACACTAGTGTCATACATGCGTCAGAGGTTATTGAAATGCAGGAGCATCCTACCAAAGCGCTGAAAGAAAAGCAGCAATCTTCTATTTCCATTGGATTCCATTTATTGGCAGCATCAAGGACAGATGCATTTATAAGTGCAGGGAATACCGGGGCAATGATGGTGGGGGCTTTGTACAGCATTAAAGCGATTGCGGGTATTGCCCGTCCTGCTATTGGCGCTTATATACCAGGTGATAATGGAAAACTTTCTTTGCTGGTGGATGTAGGATTAAATGCTGATTGTAAGCCCGAAAACTTATCTCAATTCGCATTATTAGGTTCTTTGTTTTCCAGGTATATTTTAAATTTTGAAAATCCAAGAGTTGCCCTGATAAATGTAGGTGAAGAGGAAGGAAAAGGTAATATATTGTGCCAGGCTGCTTTTCCTTTGCTGAAAGAAAATGACAGAATCCATTTTATCGGAAATGTAGAAGGGCGCGATCTCTTAATGAACAAAGCTGAAGTGTACGTATGCGATGGCTATACTGGTAATATAATCCTGAAGTTCGCCGAATCCATTTATGATTTGGTTCAAAGAAGAAAGATCAACGATGAATATTTTAACCGGTTTAATTTTGAAATGTATGGCGGTGTGCCCGTGCTTGGAGTCAATAAACCGGTAATTATCGGCCATGGGATTTCTACGGCAGGTGCCTTCATTAACATGATCCTTATGGCCAAAAAGATGATTGAACAGGATTTTATAGAAAAAATAAAAAGCAACTTTATTTAGACAAATAGAAATTTCTCTAACTAATCCCTGTTTTTCTATTTAAAATAAATCTGTTGCCGAATTAGTCAGTTATCCGTCATTATCACCCTTAGAATAAACTTCAATAAGCTAATTTTCTTCTTTTGATTAAATTGGTTTGAGATAAGAGGATCTTCCGGGTTTTTTATGTTTAATTTTAAATGTCCTTATTAAAATACCTGATGAAATATTTCCAAAAATATTTATTATTTTTTTTTATTTCAGGCATCTTCTGCTCAATGCATCTTTCTCTGATGGCGCAGAATGATACAACAATTATTAAAAAAAATGGTCAGAATGGTAATCACCAGAAAACTTTCATGGGTAAAATGATCAATAATTTAAAAAGAGATACTACAGAAGTTGACCTCACCAATCAAATAAAAAAAAATGAAGAAGCTTTTAGTAAATACGATGGACTCATCATCAGAAATATTACAATAGAAAGGTTTCCTTTTGGGATTACTATTGGCGACACTTCTAAAAGATTCAGTAACAGTCTCACAAAAATGGCAAATTACCTGCATCATCTAACTCAAATAAGGACCATTAAAAACAATCTCTTTTTTAAAAAAGGACAAAAATTGAAACCATTTTTAATGGCAGATAATGAAAGATACCTGCGCCAGTTACTGTATTTGCAGGATGCAGAGATCACGGCAATTCCTGTAGCGCCGGGATCAGATTCTATTGATGTGATAGTAGAAGTAAAAGATGTATTTTCCATGGGAGGCGCGATAACCAGTCTTGGTATCAAACAAAGTAATGTGCAATTAAGAGAAGATAATTTTGCAGGAACCGGCAATGCAGGAATTGTAAATGCGTTGTATGACGCTGACCGGAAAAATAATTTTGCATTAGGCGGAGAATATGATAGCAGGAATATTGGAGGCAGTTTTATAGACGGGCAAATTGGTTATCAAAGTTTTTATTCCACATTTGCAGGTCCTAAAGAAGACAATAATTATTACATTACCCTGGTAAAACCATTGGTAAACCGGTACATGAAATGGACCTATGAGTTTGATGCTAATTATCATTCCACGAGAAATTATTATTCTCCGGATTCTGTTTATCTTTCGAATGTACGTTACCGTTATTATAACTTTGAGACCTGGATAGGATATAACATTAACTGGAAAGATTTTACCATACAACAGGAATCCAAAAAATTAAGGAAACTGATAGGTGTAAGGTTTATTAACCAGGAATTCCAAGAGGTACCAGGAATATACAAATCAAATTATAACTGGCAGTACGCTAATATATATGGTACTTTGGCTACATTAACATTTTACCGGCAAAACTTTTATAAAACAAAATACATATACGGCTTTGGGAGAAATGAAGATATCCCCGAAGGTTTATTAATGAGTTTTACTACAGGTTATACTGTAAAGGAAAATATATCAAGGCCTTTTCTGGGGTTTAATTACCAGCATTATCGTTTTAATAAAAAGGAAAACTACCTCAGCTATATCATCAGAGCAGAAGGATATCTGGATCATAAATCTATAGAAGATATTAATTTCCTGGGCAGTCTTTTATACTTTGATCATTTAAAAGCGATAGGTACAAAATGGAAACAACGATTCTTTTTGAATTTTGATTTAGCACAACAGGTGAATACAGTTTTAAATGAGCCATTGTTTGGTAACAGCCAGTTTGGATTACCGGAATATGGTAATTATCACATTAATAATCAACCTGTCGGAGGGGCTTTTCGAACTGCCATAAAAGCCGAATCTGAATTTTTCAGCCCATGGACTTTAGCTGCATTTAAATTTGCTCCCTTTGTTTTCAGTGATGTAGGTGTTTTTTCACCCTATTTATCAAATTCAAAATTCTTAACCTCAGTTGGCGGAGGAATCAGAACCAGGAATGAAAGTTTTATTTTTGGGACCATTGAATTTAGAGGTTTTTATTTCCCACAAAGGAATTTTTCAAATAAAAGGTTTGACTTTGAATTATCTACTAACCTGATCTTTAAATACAATACACAATTTATAACGAAGCCGGATTTTATCCAGGTCAATTAAGAGCAGGTTTTTACAATTTTATTAATTGATTGGCATGGCGAAAATGGGGTTAATATTAATTCAAAATCTGCAATATTTGTTTGTTTACTATTGATATAAAAGCTATCCATACAAATTTTAGAGATAGTCCGCTTTAACCATTTTTATTAGACTATTTTTTTATGACAGGTCCTGAAAAAAAGCAATGATCGAATACACAATTTCCTGCCATCAGCAATGGAGTCGTTTCACCATAATATCTGAAATTACAACTTCTGAATACTACATTAACGCCATAAGAAGTAAGAAGAGTCTGCACCCCAGCCTGGGCTTGATATGCAAAATCGAAAATGCAATCTGAAACTTCACAGGCAAGTTGGGAGTTGAACGTGCCGAAAGAACCAATGCTTTCTGCAAATACATTACTAATATATGTTGGGAAATACCCATGCTGATCATTGTAAATAAATCTTATCACACCGCCAGCGATATTTACGTGATCAATATTCCAATTTCCTGCCATTCGCTGTCCACCATATAAGTCTGTACCAAAAATAGTATGAGTACCGCCCCAGCAATAAATATTGGAGATCCTGTTTCCCTTTTCCTGGTCCTGGCCGCCAGAAATACAAAGTTTGCAATTGGAAAATTGTACTTTATTTATAATGGTAATTTCTGCATTACGTGTTAATCCATTTGGCGAGGAACAAATTCCCACCACAAATCCTGAAATATTTAATTCTTCCAAATCTGTTCCGGTACTTCCGGATTGAGTTTGCAACTTTGCTGATTGCCCATAGTAACCTAACAGTGATGGATATCCGCCATCCGGAGGAAGAGGATTAGAAGGTAAATTGGTAAAAGGATCTATCACAATACCTGAATAGGGCGAATAACGGCTATCCCTGCATTTTTCGTCAGTAAATTTTTCAAAAGGTAAACTATAAAAAGCCTTAGAATCCCGCATGGATGGAGGAGAAAAGAGCCCGGATATTTTTAATTTTTCTATTTTGCAACCTTTCCCATTTTGAATACCGATGGCAAAAGCGTTATTAAATGTAGCTACAATTTCGCTACCCGAATTGCTATCCCAAAATGAGGATTCTCCCATTATTTCCAGGGTGCAAAAAGTTCTTTGGTTCCCTGATTTGGAATCATCGGCTCCACGAATAATTAATGGCTTTGAAATTTTATAACGACCTGTGGGTATATACAAAACCCTGATATTATTTTTGATACAGGTGTTTATTGATTTTTGAATAGCAGCATAATCGTCTGTATTATTTCCTTTTGCTCCATACCATTTTACCGAAAAATATTGGTTTACTGATCGGGGATTTACAGTAAGAGAAGTATCAAATATTTGTTGCTGATAATCTGCATCATAATTGCCCCCATTGATAGTACCACTGCCTTTTAATTGGTAACCATTTTCAAATTTGATCATTTTTCCCTGTGGAATATTTAATATTCCGTTGATTACTATATCGGAAGAATTGATCAGTACCGTTTTTATGGCCGGATCTTTAAATGCTGCCTGCAAAAGGTTTGTTTGATCGTTACTGTTATTAGATTTGGCAATATAAGTCTGCGAATATGCAGTAAAGTTGAATAACAAAAAACAAAGGAATATATTTTTCATTTAAAAAAAAATTTAAAATAAAACCTCTCAAAAGTACCGAACAATTGAGAAGTAGAAGAAAAAATAGAATTAATAATTGGCTTTAAGGATTATAAAATATTTTAAATATCTTTAGAATAAATTAGTAAAGTGAAGATATTATTCCGGCGATACTTTGAATTGACGGCCTGGGTCGCTGCATTAATATTGCTGGCATTAATGGACCCCGGTACCAGCCCTCACTATTCATTTTGTATTTTTAAATTTCTTGGATTTCGATATTGCCCCGGATGTGGCATTGGCCATTCCATCAGTTATTTATTCCGCGGCGATTTCCGCGCATCATTTTCTGCCCATCCATTAGGAATATTTGCTCTCGCAGTAATTATATACAGGATTTACAAACTTTCAACAATTCATATTTTTTCTCATTTAAAAAAAGTAAATTATGGACAGCAATTTTAATTCTATAAATCCGCTGATACTAAAATATCTGTATGATGTAACTCCCGAAGAATTGGTAACGATCAATTCCCGCACAAAAGATTTCAGCGATGATGAGATTTCTCAATTCTGTATGATCTACCGGTCCAAAAGAAAAGATCCCCAGTTGATATTGATATTGTGCCTGCTGGGGCTGGTGGGCGTAGCAGGAGTGCAGCGTTTTGTGATCGGTCATATTGGAATGGGAATTTTATATTTTTTTACAGCAGGTTTATGTTTTATTGGAACCATCATTGATGCTATAAATCATAAAGAACTTGCCCTAGAATATAATGCTAAAATGATTACAGAAACTTTATCTATGCTCAATATGATAAGGAGATAATTACTGATATATGAATGTGTGAATAATTAAAAATGACCTGTATTAAAGGCCATTTTTAAAGATAGATTATTTAAAAAAGACTTAGATTTATTTCACCTCAAAACTAACTTTTCTATCGCCCCATAATAAATTTACTTCTCCTTCGGGGCTGATGGTGAATGTCATTTTTTCTGAAGGCGGATTTAATTGGGTATATGTGGTTTTAACCCTTAACTGGTCGTCTTCCATTTTATAATTAAAAGCGCCCCATTGGTCCCATTTTTTATTAAAAATAAGGGTTACATCGTTGCCATTAAAAATGGTAAAGAATCCGTATTTCCCTGCCGGTAATTTAGCGCCGTCAATTGTCACGTCTTTATCTGTTTCAAAAACAGTAGCCTCATTAGCTCCTGTACGCCATACTTTTCCTTCCATTGGCTCCAGGTCTTTGCCAATCGTTCTTCCTTTTATAGACGGCATACTGTAATCAATCAGAACCGTAGCCCCACTATTAATTTTCTGTGTTACTCTATCAGGAGGGCTGGGCCTTTTACTTTTATCTTCAGTTTTTGATTGTCCATTTACCTGTGTTGCCAGCAACCCGGCTAAAATAGCGAGAGAAAGTATTTTTTTCATGTTATTTATTTTTGGAATAAAATCAAACAAAGATTGCACCAAAAATAAGAGATTTGAAAAATAGAAAGTTTTATTCTTAAAGGTATGAAGCGTAAGTATCAGAGGTTAGACTCTTTTGGTCAAAATTGAAAATTCACCAATTATTTAATTTTACACAAGAGACTTTTATTTGATTAAATACAATTCACGGTTATTTGTCGGTTTACTCAGTTGATTACTTATTTTTCAACCTAAGTTTCTCTCCATTCTACCAATCATAATTCCGTTGTGATATATCAACATTTTATAAACTCCTTTACGAAATGCATGAGAATCTATTGAAAAATAGAGTCGTCTATGATTGTCCTTGATATAATCAAAATGGAGAACTGCTGAATACACTTTTCTTACAGAATCTGCTTCGAATGTTCCGGATTCCCTCGCGGAGTTTAATAAAACTCTTCCATTTGGCTGAATGATCACGACATATATATTTGGGGAATTGTTTTTTTCTGAATTGATATTGATTTCAAAGGAACCTTCCCATCTAATGGCATTTGATGCAAGTTTTGTAAGTCTCTTATTTTCGTCAATTGCAAAAAATTTCAACCGCGATACTAACAAAGTTGGAGAAAGAGTATTTTTCGTTTGAGTACTTTTTGTAGAATTATTAATGCCGCTTTTGTCTTTTTCCTTGTTTTCTGCAATAAATTGTTTCAACAATTTATTTAACCTTGCATTTTCCTTTGCTACGGCATTATTCTGATTTCGTAATTCATCAATATTTTGTTGTAATTGGGCAATTTTTTCATTTGCGTCCGACACTTCTTTTGGGGAAGAGGCCTTATTTTGCAAAATTTGAGTAATTTCTTCTTTTAGTTTATTGTATTCAATAAGTTTCAATTCGAGGGTTTTATCTGAAGTATCAGTAGAATCGTACAAAGGACTATTTTGCCGTATTCCTAATTCCGGAGAAGCAGAATCACGGGGAATTTGAACCGAATCTGCTCTTACTTTTTTTTGTACAGCTAAAGGAGTTTTAATGGGAATTTGCGTTTTATCATTTTCCTTGGGTTGAATATAAAAATGGTACCCCCAAATGGAAATTAACACAAATGAGATAATTACAAGCACTAATGCAAAAATTAGAATATATAAAGATTTTGGATCTCTCATGCTTTACCAAAATATAGAAGACGCATTTTTACCAAAAATATTATATTAAAAATACTTATTTTTTAATATTTTCATTAACAAAGCTGATATCCGCCCTACTTCTCCGTTTTTTACAAGATAAAATTGTTTCTTTTCATAGAGACCTTCAAACCGGCGCATAATCTTTAATAATAAAACCGAAACAGACAGCATTGCGAATAATTCAGAATGGTTAAGCGTTTTTTTTAAATACAAAAAAAGAAATTTGCTGCCAATCCAAGAAAGATTGTTCAGAAATGTCTAAATATGGAGATACTTTTTCAAATAGGGATATTAAATAAAAATAACAGGAATATTCATTTCTAAGATTCTTTCGAATGTAAAGCAACGCCGCAAATTACTATAATCTTATTTTAAGGGGCAACATTTTTTATTACATTTTACCCTATTTTTGCAACCCAAAAAATTAAGTAAAATTCATATGGATAATTTGATTTACGTAATACCGGCGATGGGAATTGTTGGTTTGCTTTACACGTTCATAAAATTTGCATGGGTAGAGAAACAGGATGCCGGCAATGAACGAATGAAAGAGATCAGCACCTACATTGCAGAGGGCGCGATGGCATTTTTAAAAGCTGAATGGAAAATCCTTTCTTATTTCGTGATAATTGCCGCTTTGCTTTTAGGAGTTATGGGCTTTAGCAGCGCCAACAGCCATTGGAGCATTGCCATATCTTTTATATGCGGTGGTTTCCTTAGCGCTCTCGCAGGTTTTATAGGAATGAAAGTGGCCACCAAAGCGAATGTACGCACTACGCAGGCCGCAAGAACCAGTTTATCAAAAGCATTAAAAGTTTCGTTTACTGGCGGAAGTGTGATGGGGCTTGGTGTTACAGGTTTGGCAGTATTAGGACTAGGCGGATTATTCATTATTTTGAAATTCATTTTCGCTCCTCATGCGCTTGCTAACAGCCTTGAAATGGAGAAAACGATAGAAATCTTAACAGGTTTCAGTTTGGGTGCAGAAAGCATCGCTTTATTTGCCCGTGTAGGCGGTGGTATTTATACAAAAGCTGCCGATGTGGGCGCCGATCTTGTAGGAAAAGTTGAAGCCGGAATTCCCGAAGATGATCCGCGTAATCCTGCTACCATTGCAGATAATGTGGGCGATAATGTAGGTGATGTGGCAGGTATGGGCGCCGATCTTTTTGGTTCTTATGTGTCAACGATTCTGGCTACAATGGTTTTGGGAAGAGAAACAATTTCTGCTGATGCATTTGGTGGAATGGCGCCGATCTTATTACCTATGCTACTTGCATCAATGGGAATTATATTCTCAATTCTCGGAACATTTTTCGTAAAAATATCTGACAGTGCGGGGTTACATACATCGGTTGTACAAAAAGCTTTGAATCTCGGAAACTGGGGAACAATCATTATTACAGCAATTGCTGCGTATTTCCTGGTGATGTGGATTATGCCCGATACAGATATGATTTTAAGAGGCCATCATTTTACAAGATATGGAGTTTACGGAGCTATCATTGTAGGACTTGTCGTAGGAACCCTCATCAGTTTTATCACTGAATATTATACCGCGATGGGCAAAAGGCCGGTGATGACGATTGTTCGTCAATCTTCTACAGGCCACGCTACCAACATCATTGGCGGCCTTGCCGTAGGAATGGAAAGTACTTTGTTTCCTATTCTCGTTCTTGCTTCAGGCATTTATTTGTCTTTCTATTGTGCAGGTTTATATGGCGTAGCCATTGCGTCTGCGGGCATGATGGCAACTACTGCAATGCAATTAGCCATTGACGCTTTTGGTCCCATATCAGATAATGCAGGCGGTATAGCAGAAATGTGTGAACTGCCAAAAGAAGTACGCGAAAGAACAGATATCCTTGATGCTGTAGGAAACACAACAGCGGCTACAGGTAAGGGTTTTGCGATTGCTTCTGCTGCATTAACTTCTCTTGCTTTATTTGCGGCATTCGTAGGAATAGCAAAAATTGATGGCATTGATATTTATCGCGCTGATGTGCTTTCTGGATTATTTGTTGGTGCAATGATTCCTTTTATATTTTCTTCACTGGCGATACGCGCAGTGGGCGAAGCAGCAATGGCAATGGTAGAAGAAGTGCGCAGACAGTTCCGAACCATTCCCGGAATTATGGAAGGAAAAGGAAAACCTGAATATGAAAAATGTGTTGCTATTTCAACCAATGCTTCGATCAAAAAAATGATGTTACCGGGCGCAATCGCATTGCTTTCACCGGTAATAATCGGATTTATTTTTGGCCCTGAAGTTCTTGGTGGATTTTTAGCCGGGGCAACAGTAAGTGGTGTGTTAATGGGAATTTTTCAAAACAACGCCGGTGGCGCATGGGATAATGCAAAAAAATCTTTTGAGAAAGGTGCTGTAATTAATAATGAGACTCATTACAAAGGCTCAGAGCCGCACAAGGCCTCAGTTACAGGAGATACCGTTGGTGATCCGTTTAAAGATACATCAGGACCAAGTATGAATATTCTTATCAAACTGATGAGTATAGTTTCGTTAGTAATCGCTCCTACTCTTGCGCATATTTTTGAGACAAAAATTAATAATGAAAGGCAGCTAAAAATAGAGAATCTTATCAATTTGGATAAAAATTCTGTGAGCAACGATGTTAATATAGATCAATGGACATTAATCACTCCGCCGGGAACAGATAATAATGTAACCGGTAAAGAAGTAAAAAAATTTATGGCCGTTTTGGAACAGGATCATCTCATAGTAAAAAACACTTTTTCTGTAGCTGTTGCAAAAGGAATACTATATATTGACGGAGACAAACAACCAGCTGAAGTAAATAAAAAATACAGTAATCACATTGCAGGAACCGGAGATTTCATCAGTAAAGAATCGAAGGAATAACATTATTTTTTAAATCTTTTGTAGAAATGAAGAACGGGAGTTCTTCTTTTTTCTTTTGGTGGAATTAATAGTTTCATTTTAGTTAAATTCAACGAATGATTGAAAACAGATACACCATTAAATTTGGAGCAGATTTTAGAGTATTTGAGTTTGACAGCGAAGGGCCAAAAGGAAGAATCAGAAAAATTGTGCAATACACTGAGATTAACGTCAAGGATTTTTATAACCTGGGGTTTGGAGACAAAAATAGTTTAACTAATCAAATTGATGATTTGATTGTAACCAACAACAATGATAGTCAGAAAGTATTGGCTACTGTTGCTGCAACTTTATTAGAATTTACTAATCATCATCCGGATTCTTTTGTTATGGCAATAGGTAGTGCATTAGCAAGAACAAGGCTTTATAGAATTGGAATTAGCAATAATCTAAAAGAGATCGAAAAGAGTTTTTTGATTTATGGGCTTAAAGATAAATCCTGGCATAGATTTGAGAGGGATATTAATTACGAAGCATTTTTAGTGCAAAGAAAAAAGATTAATTTTGTAAAATTATGAAAGCAATAAAATCAACAGAAAAGAAAGGGCTTAAAGGATTTGTAAAAAGTCCAAGCCTTGATAAGTATGCTAATAAAGTACTTTTCAAGGACAAGGTTAAGACGGCAAATCGCATATTAAAAACAGTAGGGCTTCCCAAAGTTTGATTCACAAATTGTTCTTGTGATATTGTATTAATACACATTCTTAGAATTTTCAATCACAAATACTGGATTCTACAGCAAACAAACAAATACCTCAGATTCTTGTTCAGTGAATTTATAAACAAACACTACAAGGTTTGCTGTGTTTCAATCCTTTGCTGCAAACGCTTATAGGTTTTAGAACAATCAAAGTAATAGTAACGGTCAATCACTGGTATAGAGAACTGCGCCAGAAAGTCATTCCAATATCTCATCATTTAATTGCTGTTTGCATTGGGATCATTAACCATCCCCAAAAATAAAACAGTGCCAGTTTGCTTTTCTACAATAGAATATACAAAAGGATGATCTAACTTAAAAATGGGAGGAGGCATTGGAATACTCACCGTTGGCCTAATAACGATTACAGTAGCCGCAGCAGCTTCAGTACCTTCTTCGTTTACTTTAATATAGGCTTTGTGTATTGCTTTTGAAATATAAACTTTCACTTGCGACGGGTCGTAAATTTTTGAGAAATCTGCATTACCGCTAAATGCTATATTCATGCCCAGCATAGATAATTCAGGTCTCATATCCTCCAATTCATAAGAGTATTCCCATTTGGGAATTTCCAATTGAACAGTTGAACTATCCATTTTACTGATGGCATTGCTTAAAATATTTTCATTTAAAGAAGAAGCAAATGTGCTTAAGGTTTCTTTCCGATCAGTGGGTTCTAAAACATACATGCTAAAACTTTTCCCTCCTCCATAAGGCAATTCTATCATGGTAAATGAACTATCGCCAAACATTTTAGCGGTAAGTTGTTGTTTCATAAAAGGAACACTTTGCGTACTTCCATCCTGCAAATTAAAAATATCATTATAAGTATCCGAAGTCTTGAAAGAGTATTTCCAGGCGCCATTAAAATAAATGGCGTTAATAAGATACATTAAATCATCCGGCGAAATACTTTGAATGATGGTTGTTATTTTATTGTTTGTTTTTTGTGCTACCCAATTATTAATCGTATTTACTGCTGATGGATCATCAAAATTCAAAGTCAACACAGAAGCATCATAATTACTTTGAACTGTATTTAAAAAAGAAGGGAATGGCTGGTAACTGTTTTGCTTGTACCAAATTGAATTAGCAATAGAAAGTTGCACCTTATTATCTTCCTGCGGAAACTGCGAAAGTAAAGACAGGCACACAGAATTCAGGCTGGCAATATCAATACCTGACATCTGCAATGTGTTGGCAATAGAATCTTTGGTTGCATTATCTGCTCCATTGTACACCATAGATAGAGCGAGATAAATGCTTAATGGAGAAATGAGCTTATTATTATTTTCAGTATCCTGTGTTAGAGTTGCACGAAAAAAATCAAATGCAAACTGGTTATTGGCATTAATAACAGCAGCGCCATTCGCCGGTAATACAATATTTTGAGTGCGTTCTTGGGGATTTGGGTTTGTTTTTGTACAGGAGCTAACTACAAAAATAATCACCATAAGAGGGAAAATAACTGAGAGTATCTTTTTCATAAAAAGCTTTTTATACTTGCCTGACTCTCTTTTGGGTAAAAACGTTGCATATTCAATGAAACAATCTTCAGTAGTAATTGAATTAGCGATTGGATAAAATAAAAATAATTGGTTACCGCTAATTTTATAGAATATTCAATTGATATAAATAATGCAAATGAAGGTCTACCGGTAGTTTACAATCTGGGAAATGATTTACCAAAATCAGGAATTCTTATATTTGTTGCTTTACTGTAGAAAATAGCCATTTGCTTCTGATGCTCCCAAGGTAGTAAGCAATAAGTTCATAGCGTTAAATTTTCCCCAATATTGATTATTTTTTTCAGCAAACAATTTTTTTTTCACTTCCCTCACTCCTTCTATTACCAGTTTTTTTATTACGGTAAAATTATGATGTGAAGAAAAAAATAGAGGACTTTTATCAATAATATATTTAGGAATTCATGGTAGCAAAATTCGACCAATCTGCTACAGGGTAAACACTTAGCGATGTGCAAACTAAAATAAAAATACCGGCTGCTGACTTTTTTTGGACTTATTATAAAATGCTTTTTATACGTTTTATTTTTCTATGATGGAGTTATAGTCCAATATAACACTACATCATTGAAGTCATTGTCGCATTGTGGAAGTGTTCTGTTCGTGTCCTCAAATCCAATTATTAATTTATTTTCAGGGGCATAATTGATCAAAACTGCATGTCTTTTAAGATCAGGATTTACTTCAGGATTTAAAGCATCTGTAGAACAGAAATGAACAGCATTATTATTTAGTGTATGGTTAGTTGTATCCCAGGCATTTGCCATAAGTACAAGCCCAATTGTGGTACCTACATCAAATTTTCCCAAATCTTCCTTATCACCCGGACTTAAAGGAGTAAGGTGGCCTGCGTTTGGGAAAAGATAAGTAATTAATTTGATGTCTGTGGCGCTTGCGGGAACTTGATTAGTAGGATATGTGTAATAAGCCACTGAATTTGCATTATTGGCATTTCCTGAAACAAAAGTCAAATATACCTCAGATGGCTGAGTTATTGGAATATCAGCAATGGCAGAGGTTGTAAACCATTCAGGATGTGCGTTTACCTCATTTTTGCCATCAGGAAGGATATTATTAATGAATGAAATCATTGAGTCAGAAATCGTATCTTTTAATAAATTATTAGGCAAACCTAGAGTACTATATGGTGCTAAACTCTGATAAGTAGTTGCTGTAAAATTTACGGGTTTGGTTACAGGATCATCCTTCTTACAGGCATTTAAGATTAAAAGGATAATAAATAATGAGCAATAGTTTATTGTTTTCATGTTATTTGTAGTTTTCAAAAAGAGCTACCACAAATATAGTGCTTAAAACAAGAAATTATAATTTTGAGGATAATACCTTCAATTTAAAAGTGAAACTTTACGCAAAGTTGACAATCAGTTATTTTGATCATGGCGTGGAATTGCTGAATCAGTCATTCGGCAATCAATATTTTTTTCACCTCCTTCACTCCTTCTGTTGCTGGTTTTTCTATTACAATAAAATTATGATGTGGTGGAATAAATGGCGGATTTTTATCAATAATATATTTAGGAATTCCTGTTGGTAAATATTCAATCAATCCCGCTGCCGGGTAAACCTGTAACGATGTACCCACTAAAATAAAAATATTAGCCGATGACAATACTTTTACAGCTTTTTCAATCATGGGAACCTGCTCGCCAAACCAAACAACATGAGGACGCAATTGAAAACCATCGGGCGCATTGTCACCTAAATGAATATCCCCTTTTATTTCATAAAAAGTATTTTCATCTTTTTCACTACGCATTTTAAAAATTTCTCCATGAAGATGAATCACGTTTTTTGATCCCGCTCTTTCATGAAGGTCATCAATATTTTGTGTGATTATGGTAACATTAAAATATTTTTCCAAATCAGCAATTCCATTATGTGCTGCATTGGGCAACGCTTTGGCTACTTCTTTTCTTCGTTGGTTATAAAAGTCCAAAACCAGTTCCTTGTTTTTTTGCCAGCCTTGAAAAGAAGCCACTTCATACACATCATATCCCATCCACAAGCCATCACTGTCGCGAAAAGTTTTTAATCCGCTTTCAGCACTTATGCCGGCACCTGTAAGTACGACGAGATTTTCTTTCAAAATAAAAATCAGTTGAATATTAATGCTATTTTTCTCCTGCCATCTCCATAATTATTTTCCATTCCTCGGCTGTAACCGGCTGAACCGATAATCTTCCCAGGCGCACGAGTGCCATTTCTTTCAAGCGTCTCTCGTTTTTTATTTCTACAAGTGTTACCGGCTTTTTTAATTTCTTAAAAGCTTTTAAACCAACAGCTACCCATCGTTCATCTTCTGTAGTGGGGTCATGAAATGCTTCTTCCTCAACTTTTGCAATTCCTACAATTTCCATTCCTTCATTGCTATGATAGAATAAAACTTCATCTCCTCTTTTCATGGCTCTCAAATGGATCCTTGCTGCATAATTCCTTACACCATCCCACGTTGTTTTTTTATCTTTTACCAATTGGTTCCAGCTATATGTGGAGGGTTCTGATTTTGCAAGCCAGTAATTCATTTATTATTTTTTTTAATGTTAAAGAATTTAAAAGTAAACATTTTAAAAACCATCTTTCATATATTTACGTACTTATTAATACAAATTTACGGTGAGGCTCTTATACTTTCCATCAACTTTGAAAATTCATTTAAAAAAAATTTATCTCACACTAAAAACAAAATCATGTTAAGCATCTTTTTAAAACCTTTTTTATTGCTCTCAATGCCTGGCGGTTCAGAGTGGATATTGATTGTACTTGTTATTTTACTTTTTTTTGGTGGCAAAAAAATCCCGGACCTTATGCGTGGAATTGGCAAAGGAGTAAGGGAATTTAATGATGCTAAAGAAGGTATGAAGAACGAACTGAATGCAGGAATGCAGGATAAAGAAGCAACCAAACCTAATTCAAATTCTTCCAATAAATAATCGCATTCTTAGCGGATTTATTATTAATTGTCAAGCTACTTCAATCCGAAGTTTTTATTAAAAAACAGATAGACAGTAAAGAACTGGTTATACCGGAATTCATTATTGCAATAAAGCGATTTTATTAATTTTAATAGAATTTATTTAATGAGGTCTCTGTTTATTCCTGTCGCTAAAACATTTTCAATTTATTACCTTGGCGCATAGACATTATACCTGGAAAAAATCAGGAAAGGAATGTAGAAAATTGTTTAAAAGGTTTACTATTTCAAACGCTCATATTTTTCCACGCTTCTGGAACTATCAGGATAAGTGATCGTTTGTGTATATTGATCAGTACCATTTAATTCATACTCAACCATGAAGGAATGCCCTGCAACGACAGGCAAGGAGGAATTGATATCTGTTTCCTTTATTTGATTATTGCCCACTACTTCAAATGTTCCAAAACCAATAGCAGTTTGCCTTACAGATGATGAATCTTTTTGCGATTGCCCAAACATAAAGTACCCCTGGTAAAAAGCTTTATACTGTATCCAGTTATTCCTTGTCGTATCATTTTTCTTTATACCATAAGATTCCAATTCTTTCCATACTCCATCTAATGAGCTTTTTACTGTAGTCCCTACTTTTTGATACACTTCAGTAAGTTCTGATTTTTGGCCTGCTATCATTATTTCAGGAATAACCTGGTTATATCCGTCAGGAATTGTGGTTATATTTAATTTATAACTCGGATTAGTACTGTCCTTGATGGAGCCGCTTGCACTAAAGATTATATTTTCTGTTACCCCACTTGTATCTGAAGTATAAGAACCTACGCCAAATCCTGATGTAGAATCAGTAGGATTTAACTGAGTATACATCATAAAATGGTCTGTGTAAATTTTAAGCTGTTTAAGGTCTGTGTATTTGGTATCCTTGTTATTGTAATTAACTGTTTGGGATTCCATTAAGTATGTTCCGGGCATTTGAGGCGCCTTTTTAACGGAAGAGTTACAGCTTACCAATAAAACTATAAAACAAATTTTTATATATTTCATAACATTTGATTTTAGACTTGTCAATTTAACAAATCTTTTTGATTATACAATATTTCTTTTTACCTGGTGTTTAAGTACCAATTTTTAAATTCCGCCTATTTTTCCACTCTTTTATTCTATGAAAACTAATTTTCTTGTTTCATTTATTTAGTCCTTTTCATTTAAAGTATCTTTACCATCAAAAAGTCTCTGGCATTACCACGAATTTATAAGAAACTCCAATCCTTTTCACCCAAGCTTTACTGGAAAGAAATACTGGCTGCATTGATGATATTGCTCGCTTTTATTTTTTTCAGAAGTGAACGAAGAGAATTATTACAGATAATCCCCAATATAGAAAATGCAGATCCCTTCTGGCTCTTATCCGGGTTAATGATAACCTTTCTGTATGTGATCTTCCAAAGCGGAATATATGTGAGTAGTTTTGCCTCTATTGGGCTTTCTTTAAAATGGTTAGATTCCATAGAACTGTTTTTGAAAAGGAATTTTTTAAGCATTTTTTTACCGGCTGGCGGCGTTAGCTCTCTCGCGTATACACCTTCACAATTAAGAAAAAGAGAATTCAACAAAACTCAGGTACACCAGGCAAGCGGCTTATATGGTTTTGCAAGTTTATTCACTGTTTTTTTGGTAGGCTTTCCTGTAGTTATATTGTTTGCCTTTTCAGGCAATAAACACTCAAATGATGCGTGGCTTGGACTTTTAATGATTGTGCTTATTTTATCAGGGATTATATGGATGGCGAAATCTCTGAGAGCGAAAGGAAAATTATATGATTTTATTGTAAAAAAAATTCCTCGTACCGGACCATTAATTGATGAGCTTTTTGCTGCGAATGTGAATAATAAAAAATATGCCGGAGCTGTGTTATTTTCTACAGGAGTGGAATTTACAGGCATGTTTCATGTTTATATCGCTATGCTTGCTCTTGGAGTTCCTGCTTCTTTTCCAGTTGCAGCCATTGCCTATATCGTTTCAGTTTTATTAATGATATCTTCCCCATTTTTGCGCGGGTTGGGAGCAGTGGAGATTTCCCTGGTGTATATTTTGGAGCTATATGGATATTCATCCCTCCAGGCATTATCAGTTACTATTTTATATCGTGTGTTTGAATTCTGGCTTCCCATGCTACTTGGCATATTGGCTTTTGCATGGAGGGGAAGACATTTATTTATAAGGATAGTACCCGCTTTGCTCATTTTTACCCAGGGGATTTTAAATATCATATCAGTAGTAACACCTCCTATTCATTTGCGGCTCAAACTAATCAGGAAATTTATTCCATTGGAAGCCATTAATGCTTCTAATGTTTTGGTGTTATTTACAGGGCTTGCTCTATTAATTACTTCAGCGTTTATGCTTAAAGGGCTAAAAAACGCCTGGCGTATTGCTTTGCTGCTTTCTATCTTTTCACTGGTCGGCAATCTTACCAAAGCACTGGATTATGAAGAGGCTGCTTTTGCCGGAGCCATTATTATTTTATTATTATTGAGTAGAAGCCAATACCGCATCCAAAGTAGTGTAAAATGGATACGGCTAGGCATTTTTTCTGTATTGATTGTTTTTTTGTCAGTAATGATCTTTGGATACTTTAGTTTTTATTTTATTGATAAAAGGCACTTTGGAATTGACTTTACATGGAAACAATCGCTCCTCAATACTTTTCAGATATTTTTTTTGGGAGGTAATGATGCACTTCATCCGCTTACGCCTTTTGGCCATCAGTTTATTTTACTTATTCACTCACTTGGTTTTTTAAGTTGGGGATTTCTTTTATTTACAATTATTAAGCCTTTTGTAAATATTGACACTACAACAAATTTTAGCAGGGAAAAAGCAAAAACTTTGCTGGAAGAATATGGAAATTCCTCAATAGATTTTTTTAAAATCTCCGATGACAAGCTTTTGTTTTTTTCGGAAATTCATGACGCCTTTGTTGCTTATAGAATCGCTTCCGGTTTCGCTATTGTGCTTGGAGAGCCTGTCTGTGCTGAAGAAAATAAACTGGAGGTAATTGGAGAATTTTACCGTCAGTGCAGGAAAATGGGATTACGCGTTGCATTCTACCGCATAGATGAAAACAGTATTTTATGGTTTAATCAACTAAGAAAACAAAAATTGGTTATTGGACAGGAAGCCATATTAGATGCTCAAAATTTTACCCTTCAGGGAAAAGACAAACGTTCATTGCGTAATGCTTTAAACAGCCTTGAAAAAAAAGGCTTCTATACCCAAATTCATAAAGCGCCGCATGATACTAAACTTATAAATGAATTAAAAAATATTTCTGATGAATGGTTGAGATCTTATGAAAAAGAGGAACAGGTATTTAGTCAGGGGATGTTTATTGAAACAGAAATAATGCAGCAGGATGTCATCACTATTGCCGATGCTGAAGGGGAAAAAGCTGCGTTTTTAAATATTATTCCTGATTATTCATCAGAGGAATGTACTTATGATCTGATAAGAAAAAAAAGAGATGCTCCCGGAGGCTGTATGGATGCCTTAATTATAAAATTGATCGAATATGCTAAAGAAAGTCAAAACAAATATATTAATTTGGGTCTTGTACCCATGACAGGAATTACCGAACCACAAAGCCCATCTGAACAAATAATAAAATTTGCCGGTGAGAAGCTAAAACGGTTCAGGCATTTTCAGGGACTCCGTGATTTTAAAGAGAAATACGCTACCATCTGGGAAAATAAATTTCTTGTGTATGAGAATGATTATGATCTGTTGCAATTACCCGCTGCTTTAAATAAAGTAATGACACCTTAAATAAAGAATATGAAAAAGCCCATTTTCCCAATCCTTTTATTTTTAAGCACAATCGTCAATATTTCTTTCTCTGCTGCCGGCAATTTGCCCATTAAGGAATGGGCAGCCTCTTCGCACGATAAACCTCTACTATTCTATATTTCCGGCGATGGCGGCTTTAATAAATTTTCTAACGATCTTTGCGAATCCCTTAATGAAAAAGGATTTGATGTGGTAGCATTAGATGCTAAATCATACTTTTATAATAAAAAAACTCCTGAACAAACTACACAGGATATTGCCACTTATCTTTCTAATAAATTAAACGGCAGAGCTAACAGCCAGGTTGTTTTTATTGGATATTCCTTTGGCGCCGATGTGTTACCTTTTGTGCTTAACCGGTTGCCCAAAAATATTCATGATGAAGTAGTAGTATCTTTTATTATGGCTTCATCGGGAAATACCGATTTTGAAATTCATTGGCTGGATATGCTTGGCAGCAATAAAAAAAGAAGCATGGATGTAGTAACTGAAATCAACAAACTCATTGACGAAAAAATAGTAATCATAACCGCCAACGATGACAACAATCTCGATATAAAGCGAATAAGTTTAAAAAAATATACCCTTGTTGTATTGCCCGGTGGTCATCATTTTGATGGTGATACAGATGAAATAGTACAGCAAATTATGAAATATTTATAGGATTAATTTTAATAAAAGGATAAAAAATTTTGAGTAAAAAAAATCACGGATATTCCTTTTTATAAACAACATCCATAAAGAAAACTTTTCAAATTTAAAAAATGTCTTCTGATATAATCATCTGGATAATTGCCGTTTTGTCTATTGCAGGTATTCTCATACGGCCTTTTCATTTACCGGAAGCTGTTTGGGTTGTGGCCGGATCATTTTTATTATTGTTAATGCATCTGATCTTGCCGGCAGAAGCATTAGCGGGAATTGAGAAAGGCACAGATGTTTACCTTTTTCTAACAGGAATGATGTTATTAGCTGAAATTGCAAGGGAAGAGCAACTCTTTGACTGGCTCGCGGCCCATGCCACCCGACGTGCAAATGGCTCGGGTACCCGGTTATTCTTAATGATCTATGTGGTAGGAATTGGGGTAACTATATTTTTATCAAATGATGCAACAGCCGTGGTTCTAACGCCTGCCGTAGCCGCAATAACTAAATTAGCAAAAGTCAAAAAACCATTACCTTATCTTTATATATGCGCTTTTATAGCGAACGCTGCTTCTTTTGTTTTACCTATTTCTAATCCTGCTAACCTGGTAATTTATGGAGCATCTATTCCTCCATTAGGCTTATGGCTGTCCCGTTATTTTTTACCATCATTATTAGCTATTAGTATTACCTACTTTTTATTGTATGCAACGCAGCACAAAAAAATAATTCATCCGATAGATCGTAATATATTAATACCTCCACTTTCGAGAGGTGGTAAAACAGCGGGGACAGGTATTATTGTTACAGCTATTTTGTTGCTAATATCTTCAGCTTATGGCCTCCCACTTGGGTTGCCTACTGCGATCGCCGGTGTGCTTACAACAATTGTTGTTTTAATAATATCGGGCAATTCTCCCGGGAAGATTGTTAAGGGGATTTCCTGGTCTGTATTACCATTAGTAGCAGGTTTGTTTGTAATAGTTGAAGCGCTTAATAAAACGGGCATTATCGCGGCAATGAGTAAGATGGTAAATAATAGTGCTGAAAAATCAGTAACTCTTACGGCATGGTGTAGTGGAACATTCATTGCAATAGTTAGTAACCTCACCAATAATTTGCTGGCAGGCCTTATAGCTGGCAATGTGATCCACACAGCAAATGCCCCTGATTTAATAAAGGATTTTATTTTGATAGGCGTTGATTTAGGCCCTAACCTTTCTGTTACAGGCTCTTTGGCAACTATACTTTGGCTGGTAGCTTTGCGTCGTGAAGGAGAAAATATTAACGCCTTTACTTTTTTAAAATTGGGTATTATAATAATGTTACCCGCCTTGTTTGCTGCATTTGGATCTTTGATGATATAAGTAGATTAGTTGATAATCATATAATACAGCGAACCAACAAATACTCTGAATTCATATTTTTAGAGTATAACAAAAATGAATAGACGAAAAAAGTTTAACCAATCCAGGGAACAAAACACGACTTCTAAAAATTACTTAAATAAAAAAGGAAATAAGAAAACCCTCAATTCCAAACCTTGCATTAAGAGAATGGAGTTCTTATTCTTAAATATAAAAGTATTTGGAAAATATACCTTTTATACCATCCTCATTTCCTGTTAAAAAATGCCATACAAAATCCAAATACCAGAAATATAAAACCCGTATAAAAATTTAATTTATTGGCCAGCGCTGCAGAAGTAAGGCCTCCAATAATAAGTATGAGTGAAATAATTATAAAGAAGATTCCGATGACAAATCCGAGGTTGTTTAGTTTTTTATACATAATTGATTTTGTTTAAAAGAAAATAATATTAAGCAGGATAGTAATAGCAATTAATATTAGCCCCAGCGGTACCACCCTCAGATACCATTTATCCTGGTGATAGGATGGTTTTACGGTTAAAGAATAAACAAGGCCTTTGAGTTCTGCTTCTGGTTTTGGTTTTGTAAAAAGACTTACAATAATGGTGGTGCAAAAATTTACGATCCACGAAACAGAAGCAATAATAAATGCCTGTCCCATACCGCTGTGTATTTCATACAACGGATAGATCCAGCCGCCTTTGCCTTCTGCCAAAGTAAGACCATGAGTGAGCGCCGCAGCAATCGTTCCGGCAAGAAGCCCAAAGAATGCGCCATGTCCGGTGGTTCTTTTCCAAAACATTCCCAGCAAAAAAGTTGCAAATAAAGGCCCGTTTACAAAACTGAAAACCAATTGAAGAAAATCATTGATGTTATTAAAACTCCTGGCGATGTAGGCCGTTATAATAGACAAAAGTATGCCTGCAACCGTTACCATTTTTCCTACAATAAGATAGTGCCTGTCTGATTTGTTTTTTACAAAATAAGATTGATAAATATCAAAAGTAAAAACAGAATTGAATGCAGTTACGTTTCCTGCCATACCACTCATGAATGATGCAATAAGTGCTGTAATACCCACACCTAGCAAACCTGTTGGATAGTAATGAGAAATAAGCGCAGGCAGTGTCATTGTATAATCCAGGCCGCCTTTCCCATCAGAAGGGATGCTGAAACCTTTTGATGCCAACGCAGGCTGCAATAACGCAATGGCAATAACACCCGGCAACACAACAATAAGTGGCATAAACATTTTAGGGATGGCGGCAATGATAGGCGTGCGCCGTGCGGCATTCATATTTTTTGCCATCATCGCTCTTTGCACTACCAAAAAGTCGGTACACCAATATCCAAATGACATAACGAAACCTAAACCAAATATCAATGACATGAAATTGATTCCCATAGGATTTGAATCTGCATGGCCCATATACTTCCAGGCATGCGTCATTTGAGGCTGCAGCACTGCTTTGATATTTGACCATCCTCCCGCATCATGCAAAGCAACAATTACAAGAGGTGAAAGTCCAAGAACTATTAAAAAAAACTGGAGCACTTCATTATAAACAGCGCTGGTTAATCCTCCAAGAAAAGTATAGATCATTACAATGCATGCGGCCAGCCAAATAGAAACACCAAAATCCCAATGCAAAATAACTTCAAGCAATTTTGCCAAAGCGTATAAAGAGATACCTGATGAAAAAATGGTCATCACAGCAAAGGAAACTGCGTTTAATCCTCTTGTCTTTTCATCAAAGCGAAGTTTTAAAAATTCGGGAACGCTCCTGGCTCTGCTACCGTAATAAAAAGGCATCATAAATACTCCCAAAAAAACCATTGCAAATATGGCGCCTACCCAATAGAAATGAACAGTCATTATTCCGTACTTTGCGCCTGAAGCCACCATGCCCAGTACTTCCTGTGCGCCGAGATTTGCAGAAATAAATGCAAGGCTTGTAATCCATAAAGGAATATTCCGGCCACTGGTTAAAAAGTCGCTGCTTGATTTAATTCTTCTTTTTATGATAAATCCAACGCCAATAACAAAAAGAAAATAAACAATAATGATCAGGTAATCTGCAAAGTGAAGATTCATAAAAAATCCTTTTTTAAAATTGAATCGTGAAAATTTTTACAATTTATTACTTATTATCTTGCAACTAAGCGAATGCATAATTTTTTTAAAAATCATTAGTGAACTTGTGAATTGGGATATTAAATAAAAACTCTTATTTTACTTAGTTCTGGTATAAAAAAATTAATTTAGCAGTAAACATTTAATAACTAAATCCGATTGTTATGCATAGCGATAATCAAAACACTTTAAAAGAAATTAATCCGCTACAAAGCCTTGACGAATGGGAAGAAGATGTGTTGGAGAGATATCCCGATCCTGAAATGGAAGCGACAAATAAATCAAAAGAAGAATTCAGGAATTACGAAACTACAAAAAGAGATACTGTAAAAGAATTTTACAGATTGAATCATATCTATCAAACTTATGATTTTGTAAAAGAAAAGAAAAATAATTTTCTTCAGTTTAATAAAAAAGAAATGCCTGTTTGGGATGCCTTCGATTTCTTAAACCAATTGGTAGATGATTCTGACCCTGATACTGATTTGGATCAATTGCAACACTTACTACAAACTTCTGAATCCATTCGTCGCGACGGCCATCCTGATTGGATGGTATTAACAGGGCTTATGCACGACATGGGTAAAGTGCTTTGCCTTTTTGGTGAACCGCAATGGGCTGTCGTGGGAGACACTTTCCCTGTGGGTTGTGCTTATTCGGATAAAATTGTATATCCTGAATTTTTTAAAAATAATCGGGATTATAGTAATCCCGGGTACAACTCACGGTATGGCGTGTACGAAAAAGGATGTGGATTAAAAAATGTTCAGATGTCATGGGGCCACGATGAGTATGTGTATCATATACTAAAAGATTATCTTCCTGAAGAGGGCTTATATATGCTGCGCTATCATTCCTTTTATTCATGGCACCGTGAAGGTGAATACAGTTACTTACTTGATGACCATGATAAAGAAATGCTTAAATGGGTAAAACTTTTTAATCCTTATGATTTATATTCCAAAAGCCCTACTCCCCCGGATTTAAATGAATTAAGGCCTTATTACGAAAACCTTATTAAAAAGTATTTACCGAAAACGCTGAAATTCTGAGTTGAAAAAAATTCAAGATAAACTGAACTACCATTTTCTTCAATAAAACCCAAATTCTTCATGAAGCAAGAAGTTTTGGGAAACCAAAATCAATAGGAAGTTGAAAAACTTTCCTGATTTTTCGGAACAAAGTTATTATTCTCAAAACTCAGAGATTGTCTAAAAATGAAATTTCGTTCACCATATTGCGGTTGGTGGGGACACCAACCGCGGTGCTCCGCCGTGGCCGGTGTCCACCGGCCACTTTTTGCGATCATAAGAAATTTATAAAATCATTTTTAGACAGTTTCTCAAGAGGATAAAATAGGAATCCTGAATATTTATTCTTCTACTGTAATATATTTCTTAATGTAAATTGTAATTTGGACAATCCAATTTTGAATACCCTTTTTTGCTCCAGGCTGATGAGTGACAAAAAAATATGTATTGGATGATATTTTATAAATCGAATTCTTTTTCTTTTCTTATTTTGCTCTTTAACGTGGCATTAATCTTGAACATTATACTTATCACTTAAAAACTTCGTTTCTTTGATATAATTTTTGACAGAATGACAAGTGAAAAATAAATATGAAAAATAATTATTTCCTAAATGGGCCGGAAGATGAAATGGAATTTATGCCCATGATTCCAATGAATGAAGATAATGACGTTAACGATGAACAAGCCATTCCTGCTGAATTACCGCTACTTCCCTTAAGAAATACAGTACTTTTTCCCGGTGTCGTCATTCCAATTACAGTGGGCAGAGATAAGAGTATAAAGGCAGTAAATGATGCTTACAAGACTGACAAATTGATAGGTGTGGTATCACAAAAAGACAGCCTTGTAGAAGAGCCGGCTATAAAGGATTTGGTAAATATAGGAACCATCGCAAAAATCCTTAAACTGATCAAAATGCCGGATGGAGGAACCACGGTTATCATCCAGGGCAAAAAAAGGTTTCAGATAGATGAGATCACTTCTGATGATCCTTATTTTAAAGCAAAAATAACGGTACTTACTGATGACGATCTGAAAAATGATACTGACTTTGAAGCAATGGTATCTTCTATTAAAGAACTTGCTGGGCAGATCATACAACTATCTCCTAACATGCCTTCTGAGGCAACAATCATTTTAAGAAATATTGAAAATCCCTCTTTTTTAATACACTTTGTAAGCAGTAACCTGAACAGCAATATTGTTGAAAAACAAAAATTACTTGAGATTCAAAATATTAAAGCAAGGGCAGAAGTATTGTTGAATTTATTGCAGACAGAATTACAATATGCAGAGTTAAAAAATAAAGTTACCAACAAAACCCGCGCTGAACTTGACAAGCAGCAGAAAGATTATTTTTTGCAGCAACAATTAAAAGCGATCAAAGAAGAATTAGGGGGTGATAATGTGGCTGAGGTAAAGGAAATGCAGAAGAAAGCCGAAACCAAAAAATGGCCTGCTGCTGCAAAAGATATGTTTAATAAAGGCGTTGAAAAATTAGAACGTATGCATCCTTCCACACCTGATTATTCTGTAGTGTATAATCACCTGGACCTGATGCTTGAACTGCCGTGGGAAGATTATACACAGGATCAATACGATTTTAAAAAAGCAAAAAAAATTCTTGATCATGACCATTATGGAATGGAAAAAATAAAACAAAGAATACTCGAATACCTTGCTGTACTCAAATTGAAAGGCGATATGAAAAGCCCGATACTTTGTTTTGTAGGCCCTCCCGGAATAGGAAAAACTTCTTTAGGGAAAAGCATTGCTAATGCTATCAATAGAAAATATGTAAGAGTGAGCCTCGGCGGACTGCATGATGAAAGTGAGATTCGTGGGCATCGCAAAACCTACATTGGCGCTATGCCCGGAAGAATTTTACAATCTATAAGAAAAATAAAATCATCAAATCCTGTAATGATATTGGATGAAATAGATAAAGTAGGGACTGATTTTCGTGGCGATCCTTCTTCGGCATTATTAGAAGTTTTGGATCCGGAACAAAACAATAATTTTTATGATAATTACTTAGAGACTGAATATGATTTAAGCAAAGTTCTTTTTATTGCCACAGCCAATAATTTACAGAATATTCAACCCGCATTGCGCGACCGCCTTGAGATTATTGATCTTAGCGGTTATGCCATTGAAGAAAAAATAGAAATAGCTAAAAGGCATTTAATCCCAAAACAAAAAGAAGCACATGGATTAAAAGATGCATCATTCAAAATAAGCGATGCGGTATTGGAAAAGATAATTACTGATTTTACAAGAGAAAGCGGTGTACGTGAACTCGACAGGCAACTGGCTTCTGTAATGAGAAAATTAGCAAGAGAATATGCTGAAAAAGGAAAATTGAAACCTACAGTAAGCATTAATGATGTAGAAAAAATTCTGGGAAGGTCAAAGTATAATAATGAAATGTACAAAACCGCAAATATAGCAGGAGTGGCTGTAGGCCTTGCCTGGACTTATGTGGGGGGCGACATACTTTTTATTGAATCTACTACCAGCGACAACGGCAAAGGAGATTTAAAACTTACCGGCAACCTGGGAAATGTAATGAAGGAAAGCGCTACCACAGCACTAAGTTACCTGCAATCCAACGCAAAAAAATATAGTATTGATCCCGAAGCTTTCATTAAAAAGAATGTGCATATTCATGTACCCGAAGGGGCTGTTCCCAAAGATGGCCCAAGCGCCGGCATTACTATGATGACTGCGCTTGCATCCTCATTCACCGGAAGAAGAGTAAAACCTTATATGGCTATGACAGGTGAGATCACTTTGCGCGGTATGGTACTTCCTGTTGGTGGTATCAAAGAAAAAATCCTGGCAGCAAAGCGGTCAGGCATACGCGAAATTATCATGAGCGCGCAGAATGAAAAAGATGTAAATGATATCAATCCTAATTATATAAAAGGGCTTAAAATTAATTACGTAAAAACCATGCAACAAGTGCTGGACCTTGCTTTGGCATAGGTTAATCCAGAACACTTTTTTCGTCATCCCTCAATCTAAATTGCGTGTAAAACCCTAAGCGTTATTAAAGCGTTACTAATATTCTGCCTTTTTGTTAGCGGAGAAATAGAGGCGAATCCTAAACTTTTGGAAAGTTATTAAACTCGTTTTTATAAATTACTTTCAAAAAAAATCAAAAAGTTTTTGATCAGTAACCAAACAAATAATGAGGATTCGATAGCTATCGGATTTTGAATTTCATTTTATGGCCTTACTTTACTCTAAAGGATTTCATTCCAACAAATTCAATAAAACATTCCTTTTTATTTTTTTAAAATCCTAATAAAAAAAAGAACTAATTTTTCGCAGTCGCTGATAAATTTTGCATTTCAGGCGTATTTTAATTTATTATAGGTAATTTAGAAAAATAAAAATTTACAAGAATAAAAATGAAAAATATTATAAGAGGTTGCATAAAGCCAACGTGTCATTACCTGTTGATACCATTTGCATTATTACTGATTACAACGTCAGCAGTCAAAGCAAATAATTTGCAGGAACCGGAATCAGATTCTTTGGCGATACAAGGTAGATGGGATATCACTATTGACGTGAATGGCAAAATGTATCCATCCTGGCTGGAGATTCGTCATTCAGGGATACGTATGCTGGTAGGCAGTTTCGTGGGGACAGGGGGAAGCGCCCGCCCTATTTCCCGGGTGAACCTGGTAAATGGCAAGATGAGTTTTTCTATACCGCCGCAATGGGAGAATGAACCGAATGATCTCCAGGTGGAAGGAACACTGCAAGGTGATAGTCTGACGGGATCAATGACATTTAGTAATGGCAATACTTATCCATGGATAGGTAAAAGAGCACCACTTCTGACACGCAAGGAAAAACCTGTGTGGGGAAAACCCATTCATCTTTTTGATGGCACCAATTTGAATCAATGGCATGCTACTGGCAAAAATCAATGGAAAGCAGAATCCGGATTGTTAAGAAGTCCTCATTCAGGATCCAATCTTGTTACGAATGAAACTTTTAAAGATTTTAAACTGCATATAGAATTTCGCTACCCAAAAGAAAGTAACAGTGGCGTGTACCTGCGGGGAAGATATGAGGTGCAGGTGATAGACAGCAAAGGTATGGAACCCTCTGATGTGTTGCTGGGAGGCGTTTATGGATTTTTATCACCCGGCGAAATGGTGGCTAAAGCCCCCAGAGAATGGCAATCATTTGATATAACATTGGTTGGAAGAATGGTAACTGTAGTAGCTAACGGAGTAAAAATTATCTGTAACCAGGAAATACCAGGTATTACCGGAGGAGCGATAGATAGTGATGAAGGAGCGCCTGGACCCATACTTTTGCAGGGTGATCACGGACCAATTGATTTTAGAAATATTGTTATTACTCCTGCTAAATAAAAAGTAGATTATTTTATTAAAACTAAATTGCAACAGAGCAACAAATATTTAGAATTTCCATTTTGAATTTGAATTAGTTCAATTAATTTTTACAGGCAATGGATATTTTTTCTATAGGCTAATAATCTTTTATCAGAAGGGTCCAGTTCTGTAATGAGATAATCTATGGTATGAATTTTACAAAGTCTCATTTTCTGTTCTGAATTTAGTTTTTCAGAAATAGAAAGTATTGCCAGCTTTTCTGAGCTTTGGATCATCGCTTTTTTTACCTGCGCCACTTTCCAATCCATTTCTGTAAGTCCTGCTTTTGCATTAATCCCGTCCACTCCAAGGAAACATAAATCCACTCTGATTTCTGCCAGATCACTTATTGTTTTTTCACCCACAGTAATTTGTGCAGAATTATCTACCTGGCCTCCTAATAAAATCACAGTGAGCAATGGATATTCAGAAAGTTCTAAAGCCATTAAAGGGCTTAAGGTAAAAAAAGTAACTTCAAGGTTGTCCGGAATCAATCGCACCATTTCCAACATGGTAGTACCTGCTTCGGTAAGGATCGTCATTCCATTTTCAATAAGGCCAATAGCCTTACGCGCAATTTCTTTTTTTTCTTTCTGCGCATACACAGAATTTTGAGGAGCAGGATAATGATACGATTTGGAAAGAGCGCCACCGTGTACTTTCAGTATCTCTCCTGAACTGGCTAATTCAGCAAGATCTCGTCTTATAGTATCTTCTGAAACATCTAATTGCTTGCTTAAATGAGAAGACAAAACTTTATTGTGAAGATTGATTTGTTTAATGATAAAAGCATGCCGCTCATTTTTAAAAAGGTTACTTACTGGATTTTTCATCTATTAAATATAAAAAGATTTTTTATTTCCAATATTTTTTTTGGTGCTCATTTCAAAATCGCCTCTCTACTTTGCTATTTTATTTGCTACCGGGTCTTGAATAAAAAGTTTCCTAAACGAAAAGAATTAATTTTTGAATTTTGAAACAATCAAGAATCCGAATGTTTTTTACTTTTATTTAAACAAAAGGCGCAAATATTTAAAATTTATTAATTAAAATGAAGGATGGTTATATTTAATGATAAAAATGTTGCACGAATATGCAATATAGTTTAATTTAGTATTTTAAAAACGCATAAACATGCAAAATTCAAAGAAATGTCATTATTAGCCTTTGATCTTGGTGGAACAAAATTAGCAACTGCCATTTTTAATAACGAGGGCAAAATTTTATTCAGGGAAATTACTCCTCTGGAAAAACGAAAAGGACATGAAGTTGGCAAATTGATCACCAACAGGATTTCGACCTTATCTGATGTTACTGAAATTACAGGAGGTGAAATTAAATCCATTGGCATTTCAGTTCCGGGTATTTATTATTCAAAACAGGGAACTGTTTGGGCGCCTAATATTCAAGGATGGAAAGAATATCCTTTGCTATCAGAAATCCAAAGTGTTGCCGGAAAAATTCCGGTAACTATTGATAGCGACCGCGCATGTTATATTCTTGGCGAAGTGTGGAAAGGAAATGCGCAGCAATGTAAGGATGCCATTTTTCTTTCAGTGGGCACCGGTATTGGCGCCGGTATTTTAGTAAACGGAAATGTATTGCGTGGCTCTAATGATATTGCCGGAGCGATTGGATGGATGGGGATTCAGCGTCCTTTTGATAAAAAATATATTGAATGTGGTTGCCTCGAATACTACACTTCCGGCGAAGGAATAGCAAAAATGGCTAAGGAATTATTAAAGGAGCAAAAAAATTATTCGGGAGAATTAAAGAACAAATCAATTGAAGAAATCAGTTCCCTTACTATATTCAGATTATATGAAAAGAAGGATGAAATTGCTGAAGCAGTAATTCAGCTTTGTATCAAATATTGGGGAATAGCTGCAGCCAACTTAGTAAGCCTTTTTAATCCGGAAAAAATAATCTTTGGAGGCGGTGTTTTTGGTCCTGCAATTTCCTTATTACCTAATATAAAAGAAGAAGCAACAAAATGGGCGCAACCCATAAGCATTCAACAAGTAAGTTTTGAAGCATCTTCCTTAAGAAATGATGCAGGAGTTTATGGCGCAGCATTTTTAGCGCTCAGTAAACTTAATTCTTAAAAATAAAAAAACGGCTATCCGGTAAAGCAACACCCGCCTGACCATCATTCGGGCAGGAATAATTTAGATTCCGAATTTGGTTTCAAAATAAAAAAAATCAATAATTAATGGAAGGGAATTACAGGAGTTTGATTTTGCTAAAAGAACTTCTAAAAAAGAATTGCAGTAAAGAAACAATTTCTTTAAATTCCTGTTTTTATAACATTGCGAAATAAAAAGGATAAAAAAAATCATTTATTTTCTTCTAAAACATTCTCCAGTTCCTTATTGGCCAATTGCCCGCAAGCCGCATCAATATCTTTTCCGCGGCTTACCCTCAGCCTTACATTTACGCGGTGTGCAGCGAGATAATCCATAAATTTTTGAGTAGCTTCTTTATCCGGTTTTTCATAATCGGCATTATCAATCGGGTTGTATTCAATGATATTGATAAGATGAACAGGAACCTGTCTGTAGATTTTTATCAAATCATCCGCATCCTTTAAAGAATCATTTTCATTTTTGAATAAAATGTATTCAAATGTGATGTCATTTTTTGTTTTATCATAAAAATAATTCAATGCTTCTATCAGCGATTTGATATTATTAGTTTCATTGATAGGCATTATTTCACTTCGCTTTTTATCATTTGCTGCATGTAGCGACAAGGCCAGGTTGAATTTTACACCATCATCGCCCAATTGCCTGATCATTTTTGAAATGCCTGAAGTAGAAACGGTAACTCTTCTTGAGCCCATGCCAAGGCCATCAGGTGCGGTGATCCGTTCAATCGCTTTCAACACATTTTTATAATTCAGCAGCGGCTCGCCCATTCCCATAAAAACTATATTGCTTAATTTTTTTCCATAAGTTTTTTCAGCCATTTCGTTCAGCAAAGCCGCTTCATCATAAATCTCATCGAAGTTTAAATTGCGTTTTCTCTCCATAAAACCCGTGGCACAAAATTTACAACTCAGGCTGCAACCAACCTGGGAAGATACACATGCCGTCTGCCTGTCTTCTACCGGGATCAAAACACCTTCCACCAAATGGCCATCAAAAGTCCTGAACCTGCTTTTGATAGTTCCATCACTGCTATATTGAGATAAATTATTGGTTAACGAAGGGAATGTAAAATTATGGGAAAGATTTTCCCGAAGTTCTTTGCTCAGGTTGGTCATATCTTCAAAGCCGTGGGCATGTTTTTTCCAAATCCATTCCCACACTTGCTTTGCGCGAAATTTTTTATCGCCAACAGATAAAAAATATGCGGTTAATTCGTCCAGTGAAAGTGTTCTAATATTTTTTGATGCATCCATTTTACAAAGATAAATGAAATTAGTCCCTTATTATCCTTTACAAAATCCCAAAATATAATACGTTTGCTATCTTTTCTTCTCGCCTCGCCGGCGTTTGGGTGAGGTCTAAAAACAATTATCTTGCAAATCATTTAATTAAAAATAAAATGGAAACTGTTTATGTAATTGATGCTTTAAGAACTGCTGTAGGCAGGTATGGCGGGGCTTTGAGCACGTTGCGGCCCGATGACTTACTTGCAGAAGTAATAAAGGCATTGGTAAAAAGGAATGGCAAAATTGACGTAAATGAAATAGAGGATGTGATTGCCGGAGATGCCAACCAGGCAGGGGAAGATAACCGTAATGTAGCGCGTATGGCGGCTTTGCTGGCAGGTTTGCCTGTTTCTGTTGCCGGAAATACCGTAAACCGTTTATGCGCCAGCGGCCTTCAGGCCATCATGGATGCTTCGCGCGCTATTATGTGCGGCGATGGTGATATTTTTTTAGCCGGTGGCGTGGAAAGTATGACCCGCGCGCCTTTTGTAATGAGTAAGGCAGAAGGTGCTTACACCCGCAAAACCGAAATCTATGATTCTACCATTGGCTGGCGATTTCCAAATAAAAAACTGATTGAAAAATACTATCCTTATTCCATGGGCGAAACTGCGGAGAATGTAGCCGGTCAATGGAAAATATCGCGCCATGCACAGGATGAATTTGCTTATGAAAGCCAACAAAAATATTTTGCCGCTATGGCTGCCGGAAAATGGAAAAATGAAATTGTTCCTGTTGAAATCACTCCCAACAAGACGGACCGGATTATTTTTGATACGGATGAACATCCGCGAAAAAGTTCTCTTGAAAAATTATCCCTGTTAAAGCCGGCTTTTGTAAAAGACGGAACCGTTACTGCCGGTAATTCTTCGGGCATCAATGATGGTGCTTCCATACTGCTGCTGGCAAATGAAAATGCCATAAAAAAATATGATTTGAAGCCAATGGCCAAAGTGGTAAGCATGGCTGTTGTGGGTGTAGAGCCTGCTATCATGGGAATAGGGCCTGTGGCTGCTACACAAAAAGCATTAAAGCGTGCAGGCCTCACCGTTAGTGACTTGGATTTAATTGAATTGAATGAGGCATTTGCTTCGCAATCCATTGCCTGTATTCACGAGCTTGGTCTCGATCTGGAAAAAGTAAATGTAAACGGCGGTTCCATTGCCATAGGTCATCCATTGGGCTGCAGCGGGGCAAGAATTGCTACTACCTTATTACATGAAATGCAAAGAAGAGGTTCCCGTTACGGGCTTGCTACTATGTGTGTTGGAGTAGGGCAAGGAGCAGCTATGATTTTTGAAAATCATTTGAGGAAGCAGTAGTTTTTTGGTTGGTAGGTTAGGAATTTTCAGCAAATGCCGGAAAGCTGATTACTCATTGCAACACCTGGCATATCTTTGATTACCAAACCTCATAAGATAACAATTCATTTTCCACCCTTATGCGATTACCCTCCTTGATCGTAATAATCACGGCAATTGTAGTAACCACTGCAGCGGTAAGGAAATATAATGTAGAACAACTACTTTTCTTTTTTTTATTTTTTCTTTGATTGCTCATTTTTTTATATCAAAAAATTATACTGCAATTTAAGAAAAGAATGAATTTTAAAAAAGAGCTATTATTAAATTAAGATTAATAATTTTTTTTTGCATAAATATATTCTAGCTATCTATCTGCAAGCGGGTAAGTGATTATTTGGAATTTATTTTCAACAAATCATCTTTAACTTCGTTTTTACAAATTGTATTTTCAATGGTGTCTTTGCCAAAAAAAATGAACCCTTTTTCCAGGATCAATAACGATACCGGTTTTGCAACCAGCAGCAATGATACCGGCGGTCGTTTTCTCAACAAGGATGGCAGTTATAACTTAGTAAAAATAGGAATGCCTTTCCGAAAAAGATTTAGCATGTTTCATGATATGCTTAATCTCCCTACCTGGAAATTTATTGCTGTAATCTTTCTTTTTTATATTATTGTCAATATCATTTTTACTTTTATATATTTCGGGTTAGGTCCTTCTCAATTTGATGGACTAATACCTGGAAATGATTGGAAAATTTTTCGGGAATTACTTTATTTCAGCACCCAAACAATTACAACGGTTGGCTATGGACATGTAAGCCCTGTCGGAGACGGAGTAAATGTTGTGGCGGCAATTGAAGCGCTCACAGGTTTTCTTTCTCTTGCAATTGCTACGGGCCTTATCTATGGCCGTTTTTCGAAACCAAAAAGCTATCTGATTTTTAGCGATGATGCATTGATAAGCCCTTATAAAAATGGGACGGCGTTAATGTTTCGCTTTGCCGGATATAAGGACATGCATTCGCTTACAGATCTTGAAGTAAGAGTTAATACGGGTTTATCTTTAGTCGAGAACGGGAAGGCCGATTATAAATACTTTACGCTGGACCTGGAAAGAACAAAAGTAGAAAGCATGGCTATGAGCTGGACCGTAGTGCATCCTATTGATGAGAAAAGCCCGTTTTATGGCTTTACAGAAGAGGACATGAAAAACGCCGATGCAGAGATATATGTATCGCTTCGGGGCTTTGATGATGTGTTTTCCAACTATGTGCAGCAACGAACTTCCTATACTTATAATGAAATATTATTTGGCCGGAAATTTATTCCTATGTTTCGTGAGAGTGATGATGGCAAAACAACAATACTCGAACTTCATAAATTAAATGTGTATAAGGAAGTTTAAAATGTTACTAACAACAATTAATCATTGGATTCAATTTCTTTTGATTAAAAAAATGAACGATTTCCTTAAAACAGTTTATAGCAAACAAAAAAATATCCAGGATTTATCTTTTTATCAGCCACGAATTAGTCTTTATGTAATTTTTTCTGGTGATGGAAAGTAAATAAAATTATAAGTTACTTTTTATTAGTT
Organism: Hanamia sp.; assembly: GCA_036509335.1. Classification (GTDB taxonomy): domain Bacteria; phylum Bacteroidota; class Bacteroidia; order Chitinophagales; family Chitinophagaceae; genus Ginsengibacter. Next base: position 217,012 of record DATCFT010000019.1, on the reverse strand, counting down.
CTTCCAATTTACTTGCAACCGATCCGTTAAATCCGCTTTCAGCGTACATTATATTGCCTTTTTTGTCGATCAAATATAAAGTAGGATAACCTGAAACATGATAATCTTTGTTCACATTTTCTTTATCCAACAGCACCTGGTAAGTAATTCCGGCGTTTGAAATAAAATGTTTTATTCTGCTGTTTTCATCATCAATCGAATCAATACCTATTACATTTAATCCCTTCCTTTTATATTTTTCATGAAGCGATTGTAATAAGGGAATTGCTTTTAGACAAGGTGGGCAATCTTTGTAGAAAAAGTCTATGAGAACAAGGTGACCTTTAAAATCTGATAAAGAAATATTTTTAGAGTCCGGAGTTTTTAAAGTCCAGCCAGGAGCGCTCGTATCCTTTAGTAATTCTGCTATTTTTGGCGCTACATAATCCTGCAAATTGCAATACGCAGGAATAGCGGATAATTGCAATGGTATTAAATTTTGAGCATTATTAAAATCGTACTTTTTTAATGTATAAGATGAAAAGCCTATTGAAGTGTCACCGTATTCAATACCTTTTGACGATTCAGAATATTTTACCGGGATCATGTCTTGGGTGTTGATCCAATAATCATATTTATCCGCTACCGTATATGATTTTTGGGTACTGTCATACTTAGGATATACGGTCATCTGAACATGGTAGCAATTATAAGTATTGATTGATTCTATCGCTATGAATTTGAATAAATGCCTTCGGTCAGAATAATCCCTCGCTATTGGAAGTGGCTTACAATCTGCATTTATGAATGGTCCGTAAAAGGTAATAATATCATTTTTACTGCGATCCGTTAAATCTTTAATCCACCTGGCCTTAGACATTATTTTGGCCATACTATCATTTTTTGAATAGGTTACCAATTCCTTGCCTGTATAAAGCCGGTTATCAATATAAAATAATCCTTTATGAAATCTTTCCGAATTAAAAGCGATTGGGTATAGAGAATCATTCTTTAATTTATTGAAATAAAATTTGTATCCGATATCCCAGGTAGTGTCGTTGTTACCCCCAAATGTCATTTTCATTTTCATATCATAAAATCCGTTTTGAATAGTCTGGCATTTCGAATAAGATCTTTTTAAAATTTCTTTTGGGTCCTGTCCATACGATTTTAAAGAAATTAAAAAGAGAACGGAGAGGAGAATACGATTTATCATTTCAGCTTTATTGTTGTGTAGTTAGACAGGACGGATGACAGTCTCAAAAGGTCATTGGGCTAAAGTAAGTTATTGAAAGTGGGAGTTCGAAAACATCAGTGTTAAAGGAAATAGAAAATCACTTTATTTATTCGTTTACTGTAAAACCATTTTATTTTGCTGAAATTATTTTACTGATTCAAAATATTCACAGGTAAAATAATTTCCCAACGATTGTACCCGCTTCCTCCATAAAGATCTTTATCTAATAAACGGCTGTACCTGATTCCAAAAGAAACACTTACTTCATTCCACCATTTGGTGTCGAAAGTAATTTCTGTACCGGTAGAACGGAAGGCAGCAGAATAAGGAGTATTGTTTGAATAAAAATCACTCACCTGTGTGTTGTCATAAAATAAATTGGCCCTTATTCTCAGCAAATAAAGAATATCCCCAAAACCGACGTCTGGCAGTGCTAATGGCAAATTATAGTTTATTCCCCATTTATACATTTTATAGAAATTCACTGCCTGGTAACCTCTTGAGAATGGGAAACCACTTGAAAAATTAATTTGATCCAAACTATCTTTTCTTAAATAAGCGCCATTCAAAACAAGACTATGTGTCCTGGCAAATCCCGGAAAATATAAACTCCCATTTGCCATGTATTGATATCCGTTATATTTAGTTAAAGGAGTTTTATAAGTAAGGGAAATCATTTGTGCTAAGCGCGGAAAAATTTGTTGTTGTGCTTGTTGGATCTGATGAGTGAAAGATAAAAAATTACTACTGTAGCTAAAAGAAGTAGATTTTAATATATCTCTGTATTTCCCCTGAAATGCGCCTTCGCTATATACATATTGCGAGCCAAAATTCAGATAGGTAAATGATCTTCCTTTACTGAAAGTGAGTGGAATATTAAATCCGGCATAAGGCTCCAACTGATTAAAGTGAACCAGTGTTTGACGGAATAAAGCGCTTCTGTCAACGTAATAGTTTATTCCGGCAGTGAGAAATGGAAACCACGCACCATAAGTAGCATCAAAACTCATCTCTTTAAATTTTTCCGAACGATCATAAGTAAATGACACATCTGATTGAAGTGTATTTAATATATTATCACTCACGAGGCTTAAAGTATATTGTGGGTCATTTACCGCCGGTTCAATGCTATGAAAATTAAAAAGTTTAAAAGTCTTCGGGTATTTGGTGATTGCGAATGTGTCGTCTGGCACTGAATATAATAAATTGGCATTCGTGTTATTAATAGCTGTAATACCAAAACCGGATGTGATCTTTACCAGTTTATCCATATTTATTTCTGTAAACTGCAATTGTCCTTTTGAAAATTCCTGTAAACGATAGCCTTCTGCTGTAAATGAACTCCACACTATGTTTGAGTTATTTACGGACACATAATATTTTCCTATGCCCTGTTCATTACCGGTTGATATAAGCCACAATTTTTTATCTGAAAATGTGTAAGCAAAAAGCTCATCATTTTTTTTATACGAATAAGAAAAATAAAGTGTGTCGTGTAGGAAACACGGAAAACCAATTACATTGTATGTAAATGGTAGCAGGTATTTAGTTTGATTATTGTTTAGATCAATTTCTTCAAGCGACATTTTTCCTTCGTGGTTTCTTACTGCGGAAATTATTTTATGATCATCATAAAATTTGGGATAAGTATAAAAAAGATGATCAGGATTCGGGAGTTCGTAGATTAATTTCCCGGTTTTGGAATTTAATAACAGGAGATTGCAAATTCCTGAAGATGGTTCATTAACTACAATAATTTTTCCGCCGTCTGCGCTTATATCAGGAGAAAAATATTTACTTTTTTTGGACAGCGTGTATTGATGGCCGTTAGTAACATCCAGAATTTGTAAATCGCTGTAATCACGAAATCCCCACCGAAAATCGGGACGATAAGAAGTATAGACAATTTTCCCGTTGCGATAACTGAAATAATTATCCAAAGTATAATCCTGTGCTCTTATTTTATATTCTTTATTCCCTTTACGAATCACAAAGAAGGGGATTTCTTTATAAGTGCTTTTTACAAAAACCAGGGAACCGTCTTCTGTAAAAGAAGGGAATTCTTCATCACGATAGGTACCCAGGTTCTTCAGTCCCTCTTCATTGGGCGCGGAATTGAAAGAATTTTTAAAAAAACCGAGCGCGTCATTTCTAAAAGTAACATAATCAATTCCGGAATATTTTTTAATCGCGTGTTGAAATGGGTAGAACAAACTTTTAAAAGAGGCAGCATTCTGAGTTACATTTTTCCAAAAATCATCGCCGTATTTTTCCCGTCCATAGGATACTAACAAATAGCCGAGTGCATAATGATCCGGTACAAAATCCTTCAACGATCCGTTCCTTAGCTTCATGTAGCTATAATTTTTACCTGCTTTCCAAAGTGACCGGTAAGCATTAAAAAAAAACGGCAAACTTCCACGCCCTTGCTTGCTCAGGTTCGTTTCGTTGAAAACAGCATCACCTTCATAAAACCAATTGGGTATGGCTGCATTATTAGCAAGCGCCTGGCCTTCTTCTCCAAAAATAGAATGCATTACTTTTGAAAGACCTACATCAAAATTGTTATCCTGCTCCACATGCCTGTATTCATGAATCGTGAGCTGGTCGGGCCAGGGAAGACTTCCCATTTCAAAGCTATTTTGATCCGGGGTCAGATAGAATTCACTTCTGAAAGGGCCTAAAGCAACATAAGCATTTGAAACAGTAGTTTGATTTTGAAGAACAAGATTTATTTTTTTAGATCGCGTGCCTATAGTCCTTTCAGTAGGTGCTTTTATAAAAGAAATGATATTAGTAATTCTGGCGGCAACCGAATCAAGGCCTTGTGAGAAAATAACACGCGAATCGCGGGTATTTATTTGTTCCCATTTTACGGAAGGAGGATCTCCCCCAAAAATTTGTGAAAACCCTTGAGAACAGGTGAATACCATTAAAAAAAATAGGAAAATTTTTTGAGTAAGGATCATATTCATCTTTCTATGTTAAAGATAGGAAAATGTTTATTGGCTCATTAATAAATTGGATAGGAAAATATTTATATTGCATTAAGGAAATTCTTATTACAGGAGCATTTTAGTGAGTATGAATTATACTTTTAGTAAATTATTTTCGTTTTTTTAAAAACGTATTTTAAATATTAATAAACCCCCAAATAAAATATGGTCAGGACATTTAAATTGCTTTCGTTGGTAGGTATGATTTTCTTTTGTGCTTCCTGTGGAAAGCCAAACCTTGAAACTAGTTTGCCTTTGCAACAATTTTTTGAAACTAATATTCTGAACAGAAATTTCATTGTTTCTTTTGCCCAGGATAGTGCTGTAGATATCACTTCTCAATATAATGGTTATACATTTGTTCTTCTCAAGACTGATTTTTATCATGGACCTTTAAAAGCTAATTATGGAGCAAGTACATACAACGGTACTTGGAGCTGCGATAGCGATTATGGACAAATTACCATCACTTTACCTGATACGCCGTCAGTATTCCAATTTCTATCACGTAGCTGGCGGTTTGTTAAAAAAGATATACCTACACTTCAACTTGCTCCCTGGGGAACCACCCAACCTTATTTTCTCAATATGACAAGGCAGTAGAAGGATTATATAATATTAAAATTTTGCCAGGGTAAATTATTATTCATGGTTTTGAACCATGTAAGGGTTTCCCTCTTGCATCTTGCTACATGCTTCTTTCTGCTTACATCTTTCTATCTGAATCTTTTTTATCTTTATCTTTAAACAGATTGGAGGTTAAAAAAAGTCGGAAATGAAAATAAAAGAATTTATAAAATATCTTGAAACTATTGCTCCGCTTAGCTTGCAGGAAAGTTATGACAATTGCGGGCTGCTGGTAGGTAATTCCGAAACAGAATGCATAGGAATTCTTACGACACTTGATGCTACTGAAGCAATAATTGACGAAGCTGTAAATAGAAAGTGCAATTTAATTATAGCGCATCATCCCATTATATTCAGAGGAATTAAAAAATTAAATGGGAAAAATTATGTGGAACGAACCATAATTTCTGCTATAAAAAATGACATAGCCATCTATGCCATACATACTAATCTTGATAATGTGCTGGAAGGTGTGAATAAGAAGATCGCGGAAAAATTAGGATTGATTAATTGCACTACACTATTGCCAAAAGCAGGAACCTTGCAAAAACTCGTAACTTTTTCTCCCATAAAAAATGCAAATACTGTGCGTGATGCGCTATTTGCTGCGGGTGCCGGGGCAATTGGGAAATATGATGAATGTAGTTTTAATTTGGAAGGTTCCGGAACTTTCAAAGCGAATGAAGGAAGTCATCCGTATGTAGGGGAAATCGGAGAAAGACATCTTGAAAATGAAGTAAGGATAGAAGTGGTATTTCCATCATTTTTACAACATAAAATCATTCATTCTCTTAAAACCGCTCATCCTTATGAGGAAGTGGCCTACTATATTCAGGCCCTCGAAAACCGCCAGGACAATATCGGCAGTGGCTTAATTGGTGAATTCCCGGCCAAAATCACTGAAACCCAATTATTTAACAATATCAGAACGGCTTTTCATCTTTCTTTAATAAAGCATACACCATTTCTCAATAAACCTGTAAAGAAAATAGCGGTTTGTGGTGGCGCAGGAATATTTCTGTTACCAGATGCCATTGCAGCAGGAGCGCAGGTTTACATCACTTCGGATATTAAATATCATGAATTTTTTGATAGTGAAGGAAAGATTTTATTGGCTGATATAGGCCATTATGAAAGTGAGCAGTTTACGATTGAACTTTTAACTGAACTTTTACAGCAAAAATTCCCTAACTTTGCCGTCCTAAAAACAGAAGTGAATACCAATCCTGTTAATTATTTTATATAACAAGAGTGAAAATCAAACAATAAAATCATTATAATAATATATGGCCCAGGTAAAAGAATATTCTGTAGAAGAAAAATTAACAGCGCTTGTCAGTCTTCAGAAAGTAGATAGTAAATTAGATGGCATCCAGATTTTAAAAGGTGAATTGCCAATTGAAGTGAGCGATCTTGAAGATGAAATAGCAGGTTTGAATGCCCGTCAAAACCGCATTGAAGAAGAAATAAATGGAATGCAGCAATTTATAGAAGAGAAGAAAAATATTATAAAAGAGTCAGGTGATCTTGTAAAAAAATATGAGAAGCAAAGTGATAATGTAAAAAACAACCGTGAGTTTGAAGCCATAAATAAAGAAGTGGAAATGCAAACCCTGGAAATGAAACTTGCTGAAAAACATATTAAAGACGCTACAGAGGACCTGGGAGAAAAAGGGAAACAACTCGAACTTGCCAAAAAAGGCATTGGTGTAAAAGAAACTAATCTGAAGGCAAAAAAAAGCGAACTGGAAAAAATAATTGGAGAAACTGACAAAGAAGAAAAGCATTATAAAAAGCTGGAAGAAGCAGCCAGGAGCGCAGTTGACGAAAGATTATTGTTGAGCTACGACAGGATTAGAAATAATTACCGAAACGGCCTTGCAGTAGTTCCTGTAGAAAGAGATTCCTGTGGCGGATGTTTTAATGCCATCCCTCCGCAAAAACAAAGTGAGATCAAGCAAAGAAAGAAAATTATTGTTTGTGAAAACTGCGGACGTATTTTAGTAGATGATGATCTTGAAAATTCAGTAGAAGTAAAATAATTCAGAATTTAATGTTGTAAAAAGGGTACTGAAAAGTGCCCTTTTTTTATTTTGACCGGTGAAAAAACAGCGCTTGTTTTTCCCGGTAAATAAGAAAAATAGAAAACCAGGTTGATTCAATAAAAATTGTAATTTGCCTTTCTATGCTTCAGCGATTACATATATATAATTATGCAATTATTGACTCTATTGAGATCAGGTTTTCTGATCATCTCAATATAATAACGGGAGAAACCGGTGCGGGGAAAAGTATTGTAATGGGAGCGCTCAATTTAATTTTGGGAGAAAGGGCCGATACATCTGCATTACTCAATAAAGAAAAAAAATGCATTATTGAGGGCATTTTTAAAACTCAACACCCCGAAGTAAAAGTGTTTTTACAAAATAATGAATTAGACTGTGAAGAAGAAATGCTTATCCGGCGCGAAATTTCTGCAAATGGAAAATCAAGGGCTTTTATTAACGATACACCGGTCACACTTTCACAGTTAAAGCAATTGTCCTCGTTGATCGTTGACCTTCATCAGCAATTTGATACCCTGGAATTAAACAGCAATGATTTTCAACGCGAAGTTATTGATGCTCTTGCAGGAAATGGAAAATTGCTGGAACAATATCAAACGATTTTTAAAAAATACAAAATTGCTTTGCATGAACTGGAAAAACTAAGAACAGAGCAATCTACCGCAAATAAAGAACTTGACTACAATCAATTTTTATTTGATGAATTAAATGAAGCCAATTTTCAGGAAAATGAAATTGAAAATATTGACGCAGAAATAAAATTGATGAGCAATGCAGAAAATATAAAATCTGTTCTGGCTGAAGTTTATTTTCAATTGGAAGAAAGTGAGCAGCCACTTGTGCAACAAATAAAATCAATCATCAATAAATTACAAACTCTTCAAAATATATATCCGGAAATTCATTCCCTGAATGAAAGGTTACTTTCCGTACAAATTGAATTGAAAGATATTTCATCCGAAGTAGATGATCTGAATCAAAGGGTAAATTATGATGAGGAAAAGATCAATACGCTCAATGAGCGTATGGCCGTGGGTTATGGACTTCTGAAAAAACATAACGCAACCAATACTGCCCAATTGATTGAGATAAAAGAACATCTTCAAAAAGAGTTACAAAAGATAACGAACCTGGCAGAGGCTATAGATGAAAAAGAAAAAGAATCACGTGAATATCATTGTGATTCATTAAAAATTGCAAAAGCTATTTCTGAAAACAGGAAAAAAGAAGTAAAGCCATTTGAAGAAAAAGTAAATGCACTTTTATCACAGGTGGGAATGCCTAATGCAAAAATAAAAGTTGATATAAAAGAATCTGAAACTTTAAATCTTTTTGGAATTGACATGATCGAATTTTTATTCAATGCCAATTTATCATCAACAAATAAACAATACGAACTTTTGCGCAAAGTAGCCAGTGGCGGAGAATTGAGCCGTTTAATGTTAAGTATAAAATCCCTGGTTGCCAAAAAAGTGCAGCTTCCTACATTAATTTTTGATGAGATAGATTCAGGTATTAGCGGCGAAGCTGCAAAACAGGTTGGTATCATTTTAAAAGATCTTTCTGAAGCGCACCAGGTCATTTCTATAACACACCAGCCGCAGATCGCTGCGAAAGCCAATACGCATTTCTTTGTATACAAAGAAATCAAAGATGATAAAATAATTACAGCAATAAAAATATTAAACAAGGATGAAAGGATTACGGCAATTGCCACCATGCTTAGTGGCAAAAAGCCTACTGCTGCTGCGTTTGAGAATGCAAGGGAGATGATGGGGAATTAGATTGGTTTATTGGTAAATGAGATACTTGATTATTTGTTTATTTTACTGCATTTATAAATGAGTAAATGAAATTCTTAATTATTCGTTTGTTTACTGTTGTAGTTAATTGGCATCAACAATTCAACAATTTAACAATGAAACAATTCAACAATCAACCAATTTAAAATACTTAATTTGTAAAAAAAATAAAACTATGTCGTACAACTTATTGAAAGGGAAAAAAGGAATCATTTTCGGAGCACTGGATGAAAGATCCATTGCGTGGATCACAGCATTGAAATGCCATGAAGAGGGTGCTGAAATTTTATTGACTAATGCGCCAATAGCCATGCGTATGGGAGAAATTAATAAACTCGCCGAAAAAATAAATGCACCAATAGTTCCCTGTGATGTAACAAGTAATGATGATATGCTGAACCTGGTAACAAAAGCCAAAGAGCATTTTGGGGGAAGTTTTGATTTTATATTGCATTCAGTGGGAATGAGCATCAACATGCGAAAAAGTAAACCTTATACTGAAATTGATTATGGATTCAATCAAAAAACCCTGGATATTTCAGCCACAAGTTTGCATCGTTTATTGGCAACCGCTTATAAATTAGACGCACTGAATGAATGGGGAAGTGTGGTGGCACTTACTTATATCGCGGCCCAGCGAGTGTTTCCGGACTATAGTGAAATGGCAGATGCCAAAGCATTGTTAGAAAGTATCGCACGTAGTTTTGGTTATCATTATGCAATAAAAAATAAAGTAAGAATAAATACAGTTTCTCAATCGCCCACAAGAACAACAGCGGGCAGCGGAGTAAAAGGATTTGATGGGTTTATTAATTACGCTGAAAAAATGAGTCCCTTAGGAAATGCGACAGGTGAAGATTGTGCTAATTATGTTGTCACACTCTTCAGTGATCTTACCAAATATGTTACGATGCAAAATCTTTTTCACGATGGTGGATTTTCATCTACGGGCGTTACGCATGAAGTAATAGAGCAGATGGAAAAATGATTTGCCCCCAACCACTAAAGGGTATAAAAAAATAAAAACCGCTCCATTTTACGGGCGGTTTTTTTATAATCTTTTGAAGTATCTAAAACTTTAAACGATGAACTATAAACTAAAAGCTAATATTCATCCTCATTAAAAAAGAAATCTTCCTGGCTGGGATAGTCGGGCCAAATGTCTTCCAGGCTTTCATAAATATCGCCGCCGCCCTCGTCTTCCAATTCCTGCAAATTTTCCACTACTTCTATCGGGGCGCCACTTCGTATAGCATAATCAATCAATTCATCTTTGGTAGCGGGCCATGGGGCTTCTTCAAGATGTGAGGCAAGTTCGAGTGTCCAAAACATATTTAACTTCGTTTATTTTATATATAAAACAGAAAAAAGGGTTTTCTAATTTTCCGCAAATGTATAAGTTATATTTAAAAAACCAAGTATTGTTTTTTAATGGGCTTTTTCTGGTTAAATGACGGTTTTTTTTGATTTATATTGTATCAATTATCTTTAATGTTTTTATTTTTCAATTTCAATTTTACCCTTACATTTAAAGATGTTAAAAGCTACAGGTATTTATAAAAATTATGGCCCTTTACAAGTGCTGAAAGGCGTAGATATTGAAATTACTAAAGGTGAAATAGTGAGTATTGCAGGCTCTTCCGGTGCCGGCAAGAGCACCTTGCTTCACATTCTCGGCACTTTAGATAAGGCAGATAAAGGAACTATGCTTATTGATAATGTAAATGTAAACCAGCTAAAAGGAAAAAAATTAGCAGCCTTTAGAAACCATCATATTGGTTTTGTTTTTCAGTTTCATCATTTATTACCCGAGTTTTCTGCTTTGGAAAATATTTGTATCCCGGGCTGGATCGCAGGGAAAAAAAATAAAGAAGTGGAAAACCGGGCAAAAGAATTATTAGAATTATTGAATCTTAAAGATCGTGGAGAACATAAGCCCGGCGAGCTTTCAGGAGGTGAGCAGCAACGTGTGGCGGTAGCCCGTGCTTTGATCAATAATCCCTCAATAGTGATGGCTGATGAACCAACCGGCAATCTTGACTCTGCCAATGCAAAAGAATTACACAATTTATTCATTGATCTGCGTAATCGCTTTCAGCAAACTTTTTTAATTGTAACTCATAATGAAGAACTGGCGCAATTAAGCGACAGGCTTTTGCATATGAAAGATGGAAAAATAATTAGTTAGTTTAATCCAAAAAACCTGAAACCTATAAAAAAAATGATCAAAGAAAAAATATTGGTAATAGGCGCCTGCGGTCAAATAGGCGTGGAGCTTACATTAGAGCTTCGTAAAATATATGGCGGAGCTAATGTGGTAGCCTCAGATTTAAGAGAAGAAAATCCTTTATTAAAAGGTACGGGGCCTTATGTAAGTCTCGATGTAATGAACAAAGAAATGTTGCATGTGCAGGTGATCAGGCAAAATATTACACAGATATATTTACTTGCTGCAATACTATCTGCTACGGGTGAAAAAAATCCAAATCTTGCATGGCATTTGAACATGCAAAGTCTTCTGAATGTATTGGAAATAGCCAAAGATGAAAACATACATAAAATTTACTGGCCCAGCAGCATAGCAGTTTTTGGTCCCACATCACCAAAAAAGAATTGCCCGCAACAAACAATAATAGAACCCTCTACCGTGTATGGCATTAGCAAATACGCAGGCGAATTCTGGTGCAATTATTTTAATCATCGGTATGCCGTAGATGTGCGCAGTTTGCGTTATCCAGGATTAATAAGCTATAAAAGTCAGCCTGGCGGAGGAACCACAGATTATGCTGTTGAAATTTTCCACGATGCCATAGAGGAAAATAAATACACTTGTTTTTTGAAAGAAGATACTTACCTGCCCATGATGTATATGCCTGATGCCATAAGGGCTACCATAGAAGTGATGGAAGCTGAAGCTGATAAAATTACAGTACGCACTTCCTATAATATTTCCGGAATGAGTTTTTCTCCAAAAGAAATTGCAGCAGAGATCAGAAAACATATCCCTGGATTTACCATGATCTATGAGCCTGATTACCGCCAACAAATTGCCGAAAGCTGGCCGCAAAGTATTGATGATTCCGTTGCCAATAAAGATTGGGGCTGGAAACCAAAATACGATCTTGCTGAAATGACAAAAGATATGATACAAAATCTCAAAGAAGAATAAAATAAATGTTATAATAACTCGTTTAAGTAAATGGAATTAGAAAAATAGTCATATTTTTGTCTTATTAAAAGAATATGATATTAGTAACCTTATTTAAAGAAAACAAAAAAAAATTAACATGAGAAAATTATTTTTAGCAATTACCATTGTTGCATTTTCAGCGGTTTCCGCACAATCGCAAACCACTACTTTTGGTTTAGAAGGTGGCATGACATCTGCAAACATTAAAGAGAAGTTTGAAAGCGTGAGTATCTCGTTATCTTCTAAAATCGGATTTTATGCCGGTGCCTTTGCTGATATTGGCATATCCGAAAATTTTGGAGTTCAACCCGAATTATTTTATTCTTCACTCGGCGCCAAAATGAAAGGTACTGATGGTGATCCAGACGTAACCTTAGATCTTGGATATATCAACTTGCCGATACTTGCAAAATATAAGAAAGACGGATTTTCGGCTTTTTTAGGTCCTCAGATAGGCTATTTACTATCCGCAAAATCTAAAAGCGGCAGCGATACTGAAGACGAAAAAGATCAACTCAAAAGTACCGATGTTTCCGGTGTTATTGGAGTAGGTTATACATTAACAAATGGATTTGGTTTTGATGCCCGTTATCAATTGGGTTTTACCAATATTTCCAAAGATGCCACAGACCAGGGTTCTGTTAAGAATAGCGCTTTTATGATTGGTATTCATTACGTATTTAATAGTAATAAATAATTAAAAAATAATTCAGTTTAAGCTGTTTCAAAAGTACAATACTGTACTTTTGAAACAGCTTTTTATTTATGGATCCCTGTATTATGAAATTTGGATTTATCAAATTACCTTTTAAAAAAAAATAAATGAAAATTGTTTTTTCAATCTTTTTTTTATTTCTGTTTACTATTGTTAGCGCCCAGCAAAAAAACAGCAAATTTTATGGAATCATTTCGGTAAATGCCGGAATACCAACTGGTATTTTCAGTTCCGTTTACAGTTTTACTGCCGGAGCAAATGCAGGAGTTGGATATTCTATTTCGCAACAAACTGCTTTTACAGGTACTGTAGGATATTTAAAATTTTTTGAAAAAGGAGGTGGCGAAGGAATTTCATTCGTTCCCATTCTCGCAGGGTTTCAATATCATTTTATTCCTGAAGTATTTATTTCACTGGAAGCAGGCGCTGCTTTACCTACTTATGCTCATGGAGGAATCCTTGCCTGTGCAATACCTGCTGCCGGTTACCAAATCAATCGTAAACTGAGCGCCAGTCTTAATTATACAGGCGTAGCTCAATACGGTCTGCTGGTAGGTGGTGTAAATGTTCGTTTGTCTTATACTTTTTAATCGCCTTATAAAATAGAATTTTACAAAAATTACCTTTTTACCTGGAGGAGATGCAAAAAAATCGCACCTAAAAAGGTCACGAGAAACAAGCTCCCTGAAAGGTTAAGCAATTAAGATGAGGATAAAAGGATTTAGCTCACAATTCCCAAATCCTTAATTCCAAATATTCATGCCCGAATGACGGTCAGGCGGGTATTAGTTTATTTCAGAAAATCAAAAACCCAAAACATCTTTCATAGAAAAAATTCCTTTTTTACCAGAAATAAATTCAGCAGCAAGTACAGCGCCTTCAGCAAATCCTTTACGATTATGAGCCGTATGTATTATTTCAATATCGTCTATGGGCGAAAAATATTTTACAGAATGAGTGCCTGCAACTTCATCTATTCTTTTGCTGATTATAGAAAGTTCATTTTCATTTTTTGCATCACTGTTTACCCATTTCTTTTTTCTGTCAGATGTTTCAATGATTTGTTCTGCCAATGTTATTGCTGTTCCACTCGGTGCATCCTTTTTATGCGTGTGATGTATTTCTTCTATGGTTACATCATAAGCCGGGTGCGGTTTTAGAAGAGTTGCCAATTTTTTATTTAATTCAAAAAAAATATTTACTCCTATACTGAAATTACTTGCATACAAAAAAGTACCCTTTAATTCTTTACATTTTTCTTCAACACTTCTTAATTGTGATAACCATCCTGTGGTGCCACAAACAACCGGGATACTGCAATTCAAACAAAATAAAATATTGTTAACAGCGCTTTGCGGATTGGTGAATTCAATAGCCACATCTGCATTTTGAATATTTTCTTTGGTAAGATCTTCAAGATTTTCATCATTGATACGTAACATAATTTGATGGCCTCTTTGCAAAGCAGTTTCTTCAATGATGTGTCCCATTTTACCGTATCCTAATAAAGCAATTTTCATAATGAAATAATAATTAATGAATATAAAATAAGGAATGTGTATGGGTGTAAAATTCGTGCATTCCTATCGTTGGTAAAATAAATCTTTATGGAAGCGGCATGGTTGGCAGATTGCTTTTTTCCTTGAAAAAAAATACCAGCGAAACTCCGGGATTAAAATTATTATTGAATCCTGGTTTAATTCTCATTCCGATATCGGGACTTACATTAAAGGATTTTAAATTGGCATCCACATCTGCATCAATCATATTAAGAACCCAAAAACCCATAAAAACCAGAACCGAATAATCTATATTTTGGCGAAAGATATCCCTGTTTTGTTGAAGAAAATTCGTGGGCAAATCCTGTAATTCCGGGGCTACGCGCGAACTATCTCCTTCATACCTGTAAATAACAGCATCCCGCAAAAGTTTATAAGTTTTTAAGTTGTAAAAAAATACCCCGGCAGTAATTCCCAAGGCTGCATAAATAATCGGAATTTTCCAATATTTTTTATTGTAAAATTGTCCCCATCCCGGCAAAACAGCAGAACGAAACAAAGCTTTTCTTGGATTAAATCTTCTTTCGATGCTGCTGTCTTTGGAAATTGCTCTTTTTTTCGAATGAATAGAAGTGTCCTTTGCTACTATAATAACAGTACTATGTTTTTTTATCAAAGCGGTATCTTCCGTATTTATTGCAGTACTATCTTCCTTATATGTGTGAACAGTAACAGTATCTACTTTTTGCTGTGCAAAAGTGGCTGTTCCGGTTAATATAAAAAGCTGGAAAAGTATTATATAAATAAATAAACGTGCTGCCATAGTTTAATCTACTGAAACCTGCATTTTATCTAACAGCGAACTTAATTCTTCTATAGAAAAATAATCGAAAATGATGGTGCCGGTTCCTTTTTTATTGTGAGTCATTTTCACTTTGGTGCTAAAATGAGATGCTAAAGTATCTTCAATTTTCTTCAAAGACGGCGGCAGCGTGGTTTTTATCGAATTATTAACAGCGGTTTTGCCGGGGGAATATATTTTTCTTACCAGGTCTTCTGTTTGCCTTACAGAAAGATCTTTGTTTTTGATCTCATTAAAAATATACAATTGTTTATCTACTACATCTACATTTACGAGCGCTCTTGCATGGCCCATAGTTATATTTCCATTTCTTACTGCGGCCTGGATATCCGGAGGCAATTTTAAAAGCCTTAGGTAATTGGTAACTGTGCTTCTTTCCTTGCCCATGCGCTCTGCCAATTGCTCTTGTGTGTAATCCATTTCTTCAATTAATTGCTTATAACTGAGCGCTATTTCAATGGCATTCAAATCTTCTCTTTGCAAATTTTCGAGCAGCGCAAGTTCAAGTATTCTGGAATCTTTGGTATCTCTGATATAAACAGGAACATCCGCAAGGCCTGCAATTTTAGCCGCGCGAAATCTTCTTTCTCCGGCAATGATGCGGTATTTACCTTTCGAAGTTTTGGTAACGGTAATAGGTTGAATGATATCGTGCATTTTTACAGAAGCGGCTAATTCACTTAAAGCGATTTCATCAAAATCGTGGCGGGGCTGTCCTGGGTTGGCTTCTATTAAATTCAGCGGAATCCTCACATTGACAGTATTCGGTTTTTCCGGTGATTCTTTGATCAGGTTTTTTTCGGTAAATGAGAGATCAGTGTCAATATTTTGCAGCAGTGAACGGATTCCTTTTCCTAACGCGTCTTTTCTATTGGGTGTGCTCATTTGTTGATTACTTCTAAGATTTTTTGATAATAATTTTCTATGGGTGTTCCATAACTTTTTCCTTTTGAGTCATTTTTGTCATATTGTTTTTTTGCAAAACTTCTTTGGCAAGATTCAAATAATTGATAGCACCCTTACTGTCAGCATCGTAAAGTATAGCAGGTTTTCCAAAACTGGGAGCCTCGCTCAGCCGCGTGTTGCGATGAATGATGCTGTCAAAAACAATATCTTCGAAATGGTTTCTTACTTCGTTAACTACCTGGTTGCATAAACGCAAACGCCCATCATACATCGTCATTAAAAGACCTTCTATTTGTAATTCGGTATTGAGCCTGCTTTGGACTATTTTAATTGTATTGAGCAATTTCCCCAATCCTTCCAAAGCAAAAAATTCTGCCTGCACGGGCACGATCACGCTATCAGCCGCTACCAGCGCATTCACTGTTATCAGGCCCAAGGAGGGCGAGCAATCAATTATAATAAAATCGTATTGATCGCGTATTTGTTTCAGGATTTTTTTTAAAACTGTTTCGCGGTCAGGATAATTGATCATTTCTATTTCGGCGCCTACCAGATCTATATGTGAAGGCATCAAATCGAGGTGAGGAATTTCTGTTTTTAAGATCACATCTTTTGCAGGGGTCTCATTTACCATACAATCATATACTCCTGTGGTTACATTATGCAAGTCGAAGCCCACGCCAGTGGTGCTGTTTGCCTGCGGATCAGCGTCTACTAATAAGGTTTTAAACTCAAGCACAGCAAGGCTTGCAGCCAGATTTATTGCTGTAGTGGTTTTCCCTACGCCGCCTTTTTGATTGGCAATTCCTATTATTTTTCCCATAATTCGTTTTCGCTTATTCTTGATTTTTTTAGATTTTGGATTATTTAATTCTGAATTCGAAACGCATAAAAACCAAAGTGTAAAATCAGATTATTTGTTTGTTTACTGCGCTAATTCTTAATTCTTAATTTTGAATTCGCAATTCGCATTCAGGCAAATTTAATTATTAGGCATAATATTAACACATAATCTCTGGGAGAAAATGGATTTATTAATCCCCTATCTTCTCACATTCTATATTTTATGTAAATGAAAACGGAAAAAGAAATTAATTTTATACAATGTACACTATTATCAGCGGAACAAACAGAATTGGAAGTCATACAGAAAAAGTAGCAGAGGAATATCGCCAGATTTTAAAAGAAAAAAATATAGATGCAAAAATTTTTACTTTGAAAAATTTTGATGTCCTTCACAGTTCACCCCAATTTTTGAAATATGAAACAGAGATCTTAATTCCCACACAGAAATTTATTTTTATTATTCCAGAATACAATGGCTCTTATCCCGGAGTGCTGAAAGCAATGATTGATAATAGCGATATAAAGAACGACTGGAATTTTAAAAAAGCCCTTTTAACAGGAGTGGCTACAGGAAGGGCAGGAAATTTGCGGGGTATGGATCACCTGTCAGATACTTTGCATTATATGAAAATGAATGTTTTTTACAATAAACTTCCTATTTCTGTGATTGATAAAGTAATGGACGGGCAGGGGCACTTGAATGAAGACACCCTTCGGGCTATCAATGACCAATTGGATGAATTCATTTTGTTTTAATTTTTAAAAAAAGCAAATACTATAAACATGAGAACACCTATCGGATCTTTTATTGTGATATTAATAATGATACTGCTGGATATTTACGTCTTTATGGCGATAAGATCTGTAAGTCATTCAACAAATTCCAAAATAAGGGTTTTTATTTTTTCTGCGTATTGGATTATTGCCATTGCAGCTATTTTGGGACTTTTGATTTTTATATTTACAGGACCTGAATTTTTACCAAAAAAAGTAAGGACTTATTTATTTGCTACCGTTCTCGCATTTGTATTTGCCCAATTAATAGCTTCCGTTTTTTTCCTGATAGATGATATAAGGCGATTGATACAATGGGCAGCCGGAAAAGTTTTTTTTAGAAATACAGAAATTGCTACTATGAGTGGAGATGGAATTAGCCGTTCTGTATTCCTTAACTGGCTTGGGTTAGCCGCCGGAACCACTCTTTTTGGAAGTCTGATCTATGGTTTCTCTAATAAATATAATTATAAAGTAAAAAGAATAAAATTAGCTTATGATAATCTGCCTCCTGGGTTTAAAGGTCTAAAAATTGTTCATTTCAGCGATGTTCATTCCGGAAGTTTTACGAATAAAAAAGCGGTGATACATGGCGTGGAAAAAATCATTGCAGAAAACGGGGACCTGGTTATTTTCAGCGGCGACCTTGTAAATGACCGTGCTACAGAAATGAAAGATTATATGGATGTGTTTAACAAAGTAAAAGCGCCTATGGGCGTGTATTCTACTTTTGGAAATCATGATTATGGCGATTATTCAAAATGGCCTTATGAAGGAGTAACCAAAGAACAAAATTTGAAAAATCTTGAAAAAGTTCATGCTGAACTTGGCTGGCGCTTATTGATGGACGAGCATGTAGAACTGGAGAAAAACGGAGATAAAATTGCATTGATCGGGATACAAAACTGGAGCGCAAAAGCGCGTTTCCCGAAATATGGAAATATGAAAAAAGCCTATTCCGGATCTGAGAAATATCATTTTAAAATATTGATAAGCCATGATCCCAGCCATTGGGACGCGCAGGTGCGTCCTGAATATGGTGATGTAGATCTTACGCTCAGCGGTCATACACATGGAATGCAGTTTGGCGTAGAAATTCCAGGTTTTAAATGGAGCCCTGTTCAATATATTTATAAAGAATGGGATGGATTATATGAAGAAGGAAAACAAAAATTATATGTAAATCCCGGTTTTGGTTTTATCGGGTATCCGGGTAGGGTAGGAATTTTAGCTGAGATAACTGTCATTGAGTTGGCGTGATAAAAAAATAACCTATTTATTTCAAATAATTTTCATGATAAAAATCTGATATAATTATGGCAATGAAAATCTATACAAAAACCGGCGACGCCGGAAAGACAAGCCTCATCGGCGGCACAAAAGTTATGAAAAACGATCCCCGTATTGAAGCTTATGGCACAGTGGATGAACTGAATTCCCACATTGGGCTCGTCTCAGATTATTGCAATGATGAAGCAGTAAAAATTATTTTAAAAGAAATCCAGGACCGTTTATTTACAATCGGTTCCGAGCTGGCATGTGACCCTAAAAAAGATACCAAAATGGCTATTCCGGATCTGCATGAAAGTGATGTAGAACTACTAGAAAAAGAAATGGATAAAATGGATGCAAAGCTTCCACGCATGAAAAATTTTATTTTACCGGGAGGTTCTCCATCAGTTTCCTTTATGCACGTAGCCCGATGTGTATGCAGACGCGCAGAAAGATGTTGTGTAAATTTGAATGTGAACGAAGGCAATGTAAATCCCTTGATCATAAAATATATCAACCGGCTGAGCGATTATTTATTTATGCTTGCGCGATATTACGGGATGAAAAATAATATTCATGAAATCGCATGGAAGGCACGGGTGTGAAAAATAATTTCATCCTTAGAAATATTTAAAATGTGCTAAGAGCTAAAAAGGTCAAATTTGTTCGTTTACTGAGAAAATATTTTGAACTTTGTTGAAAATCATCATGAGTTTGTTATAGGATTTAGCCAGTTTGAATTGTACAAAAATCATGCTTTCAAAGAAACACTTTCTAATTTAATCAATACCCGTTAATTTTATAGAAAAATTAATCTGCGATATTCACGTCTTTATAAGATTGCACTTTATTCAATACTGCTCTGTATCTCTCTTGCAGCAGGCAATTCTTTGGATGCACAAAAAACGCAAAACAATTTTCATCCCTTCTTCGATCATATCAACCCAGTAAATGGTTTGTCCGGCGACCACATTAACTGTATGTACCGCGATCACAGGGGGTTTCTATGGATAGGTACTCTAAACGGGCTCAATGAATATGATGGAAGAAATATTTCTATCTTCAGGCACAACCGGTTCGACAAGCACTCTATTGTAGATAATAATATATTGAGCATTACCGAAGATGACAGTGGTTATTTATGGCTGGGTACCATAAATGGAGTCAGCAGGTTTAATCCGTATAATCAAAGAAGTATAAATTACCAGCATGAAGCAGGAAATCCTTTTTCGCTGAATGATAATTATAAATGCATTGTTTATTTTGATAAAAATAAAACCTGTTGGATCGGTAATGAATCAGGGCTTTCTTACTTTGATAAAAAAACAAACCATTTTATCAATCTGCAAATATTACCAAACGCTTTGAATAAAAGAACCCTCACTTCGGTAGGTTCCTTTCTGGAAGATGACAAGGGACGGTTCTGGCTTGGCACTTATTCAGGATTGGTACTTTATGACTGGAAAACACATGCTTTCCAAAGATTTATATTTGATCCGGAAACTAAAACTGAAGGGTTGAACGCAATCACCTCTTTATATTGTGATCATGCAGGACGCATCTGGGTGGGCACCTGGGGAGATGGCATCAATGAATTTGACCCCGCTACCAAAACATTTCACGCTTATTTATGGAATAAAAATAATCGTTTTGCTGGCACTGCAAATATTGTCACTTGTATCAACGAAATCCTATCCGAAGATGGGGATTATATTCTTTGGGCAGGTACCACCGAAGGGTTACTTAAAATTGATAGTTTGCCACTTTCTGACAAAACAGTAGATCATATTTTTCCTGATCTCTCCAATCCGCACTCTTTAAACAGCGCAGAAATTTCCTGCATGCTTACTGATGAAAAAAATATTTTATGGATAGGTACTGCTAATGGAATCAACCAATATATTTCGCGCAACCAGCTTTTTTCAAATACTTTCCCGTTTAAGGGAAGCCCGACAAAAATAATTGCCGATAAAAACGAATGGTCTATTCAATATTATATAAGCGCCTGGTATGGAAATGGCCTTACTCAACTGGACTCCAATTTTAAAACTCTTCACACCTGGAACAAGATTCCTCCTGAGGCTAACAATCCTGATAACAGGCAGGTAAGTGATATCGTGAAATCAAAGGACGGAACTTTTTGGGTTGCTACATTCAATGGTTTTTACCAATTTGATAAAAAGACAAACAAAGTCACATCTTACATGCATAAAACCGGAGATACCAATTCATTATCCGACGATCAAACTACTGCGATCGCAGAAGATAAGAATGGGAATTTATGGATAGGCACGTATGGTGGCGGCCTTGACAAGTTCGATCCCGAAACAAAATCGTTTACTCATTTTCTTCACAAAATCTCAGATACAACAAGTATTAGCGACGATTTAATCTGGGGTATTTATATTGACAAGCAACAAAGAATATGGATTTTAACAGACCGGGGCCTGAGCATCTACAATGAGGCTACGAAAAATTTTTCTGATTATCGTGATAATGAAAAAAACCAAAATACATTAACAGGCAATGGTGTCAATGGAATGTTGGAAGATAGCAAAGGAATCTATTGGATAATTACTGATAAAGGATTGAACCGTTTTGATCTGCAAAAAAAACAATTTACGTTGTACGGTTCTGAGGAAGGTCTTAATGATGATAATATTTTAGCCATCACAGCAGATGATCATGGAATATTGTGGATGTGCACACCTGGTGGAATTTCCAGTTTTAATCCGCAAACAAAAAACTTCATTAATTACGATGAGCAAAACGGCCTGCCGAAAGGAATGAATGGCCCAATGATAACGCTGAACAATGGAGATATTATGGCCGGAGGCAGTGGCTTAATGCTAAAATTTGATCCTTCCCAATTCAAAATTTCCTCTACTCCGCCGCATGTTTATATTACGCAAATGTCAGTAGCTGGAAGCCCTCTTTCTTTTCAAAAACCTTTGGAACAAAGCGGTACAATAGTTTTGCATTATCCGCAGAATTCATTTGCATGTAGTTTTAGTGCACCCGATTTTTTTAATGGCCGTGCAGTTAAATATGCCTATCGTTTAACAGGAGCCGATGCAGATTGGGTAAAATCCGGAAGCAGAAATTTTTTATCGTATTCTAATCTGGGTGCCGGCAAATATGTTTTGCACATTAAAGCAGCCAACAGTGATGGTGTTTGGAACGAAAAAGGAATTGAATTAAAAATAACGGTATTGCCTCCTTTCTGGAAAACAGCGTGGTTTCAAATAGGTCTTTTATTACTCCTTGCTTTGTGTATTTATTCTTTATTTATTTATCGGGTCAGATCCATACGGAAAAAGGAAGCGCTCAAAACAGCCATCAATAAACAAATGGCAGACATGAGGTTAAAAGTACTTCGTACGAGGATCAATCCTCATTTTATGTTTAATGCACTTAACTCTATCCAGGAATGTATTTTCACTCAAAAAACGGATACTGCGTCAAAATACCTTTCCAAATTTTCACGGCTGCTTCGCCTTATTCTTGAACAATCAGAAAATACATTTATCACCATAAGTGAAGAGATTGAAATACTGAAATTATATCTCGAGCTGGAATCGCTTCGTTTTGATGACGGCTTTACTTACAGGATAGAAGAAAAAAATATTGAAAGTGATTTGCTCGAAATACCTCCGATGCTGATACAACCATTTGTGGAAAACGCTCTGTGGCACGGCCTCCGGCACAAGGATGGGTTAAAAGAATTATTCATCACCTTCAGCTCTGATGATCAACAAATCTTTGTAATTATTGAAGACAATGGCATTGGCAGGAGAGCAGCCAAAACGTTTAACCATAACAGTGATGTAAAAAAACAATCACTCGGGATAAAAATAAGTGAAGAACAATTGCAAATGGTAAGTTCATTATCTGAGCAAAAATCGAACATAAAAATAGAAGATATTTTTTCTGAAACGGGATCCCCTGCAGGCACTAAGGTTACTTTAACTATTCCTATATTGGAAAAGATTACCTGATTTTAGCGCCTCTCCCAAAGGATACCGTTGTGGTGATTTTCATTTTTTTGCCGCTTATTAAGCCGAAACGTTCATCCATTAAGCCAAATACAACATTTGTTAACTTTATAAAAGAAATCACTTTTCAAAGTAGGATCTTTCACCCAAAAAAAAATTAAAATCCATCCATGATCAATGCAATAATAGTAGATGATGAGTTGAAAGGAAGAAACCTGCTCAATGAACTAATTACCAGCCGGTTTCCCGAAATCAATATTGTAGCGCTTGCCAAAGATGCTGATGAAGGAATTCAAGGTATTCTGAAATGCAAGCCCGATGTGGTTTTCCTTGATATCAATATGCCGGGGAAAAGTGGTTTTGATATGTTGCAGGAATTACAACCTGTTCATTTTGAAATAATTTTTATTACAGCCTATGATAAATATGCGATCCGCGCATTCAGATACCATGCATTCGATTATTTACTGAAACCTATAGACCCGGAAGAATTATCAAACTGCATAGAAAGGCTGAAAGAAAAACAATTGCAACTCGATTTCAGAGGACGCCTTGAATCGCTAATGACCCAGATTCATCAACCTCAGCAGGTACCTGATCGAATTACCATACATTCTCTGGATGGTATTACGGTGATTCCTATCAGTGATATTATTTACCTCGAAGCTGCGGGAACTTACACACTTTTTTACATGAAGAACAAAGAGAAAATTGTTTCTTCCCTTAACCTGAAAGAATATGAAGACTTACTCAATGTTCATCATTTCTTTCGTATTCACAATTCCTTTCTCATTAACCTTGCAGAAGTAAAAAAGTTTATCAAAACTGATGGCCGTTTCCTTGTGCTATTACTGCATCATTGGGATTGCTTTTTAGTAGTGAAAACGAGAGCGACCGCGGCCCAACGCCCCAGGAAAAAAAGGCTATTATAAAAGTGATAAATGTGGTTGCACCCATTATTAATGGATTTCAAAACAAAGATTGGCATCTTTGGCAAGGTGGTCCTGATGAACCTGAATATTTTTCCGTACAGAAAAATCCGGATGTAGTGATGGGGGTAGCTCCATTTAATGATTGGAATTTTACGTTAACCGAAAGTTCTGATGAGTATAATAAAATTGTGAAACCATTATTGGATAAAATGCAGGCCGACGCTCCCAAGGTATCCAACCAAAAAGCAGCAGACGAATATGACGCTGAACTTGCCAAAATAGAATTGTTGTCAAATGTGAATGTAGAAGTACATGTGAATGAAAAAAGCCTTCCACTAAAACCACCTCATGGCGCCGTTGATTTAAAAATACCTGGAACTTTCTTTTCTTACAAAGAGCCTACTAATGGTGAAAAAACCCTGGCCGGCTCCCATCACCTCCAAAACAGTTATGTGTTGGCTTTCGGCAATTGGGGAACAGCAAAACTGCAGAATGATTGGTATCAATTTCATTTCACACATCCATTAGCCACTCCATACATAGAAAATATTGTAATTATTATTTACGGCGCACCGGATAGGGTACAGGAAATATTGCACAATACCGATTGGAAGAAAATTAATGAGGGGCTTACGATGTAGAATTTTTACACCGCAGGCTTTAACTTCAACAGGCAGGGCGATGAACACACACCAAAACAATAAAGAGTGATAAGGTGCAAAACATTGCAATTAATATTTCTGGGGATAAATCCAATATTGAAAAAATGGCGAAGCTGATTGATGTGGAGAAACTGAATAGTACGATTATAAAAAATTAAAATAAACGAAATCCATTTTAAAATCTTTAGGTCATGAAAAAAATACCAAGCCTTATAATTTCATTATTTTTTGCCTCAATGACGCAGGCGCAAGTTCCTGCAAATGCTCAGAAAATGATGCAAGAGGCCCACCCTCAGTTGAAAGCCTTGCAAAAACAATCCGGCATTTAAAAAAGCACAGCATATATGGACAGCATAAGGTCTGGCCCGAAAATGTAAAAGCAAATGAAGCAGGCAACTGCGAGACTCATTGAAAAAGACAAACCCCGCAATGACCAATGTAATAAATGATCTGTCAGGAAAAAGATCTGCCCCATCTCACTCCGGGATAAACTATAATTTCGTGTAGCCTGTTAGCATAGAAAAATTACATAAATTAAGTTCTCTTTTTCAAACTCATGAGCCGGACAATTGCGAAAACACAAATTAGATTGAATTGAAATTAATGTCAAATAATCCATCGTTTTTAGTTTCAAGAATAGCCAGCAGATTCTACTGAATAATTAAATAACACTGAATTTCTTTTCATTATTCTATTGTACTTTTATACTGTTTAATTGAAAATGATTTAGAAAACAGGAAAAAATAGTTTTAAAGCTAATTAGAATTAATCTATAAAATTTCAATGTTCATTTGAAAATATAAACTGCCTCCGGCCTTCCCGGATATTCAAACAATAAAAATAATTATCGAATAGAATTGAAAAAAAATTTATTTGGGCCTATAATCATCCGCTAATTAATTTTCCATGCAAAGCTTTCATTTACATAGAAGACTTTTTTTATTAGCCTGTTTTTTCAATTGCTCATTTCTTTATGCTCAATTTAATTTACAAAAGTTTACAAAGATTGATGAAGAAAACGGTTTAAGCGATAATAACGTACAATGTATCTATAAAGACAGGAATCAGTTTGTATGGATTGGCACTGAGTCAGGACTGAATTTAATGAATGGTTCAGGTATTACCGTTTTTAAAAACGAACCGGCGAATCACAATTCTATTAGCAGCAACAATATTACAGCCATCACCGGTAATAAGGATGGTTTGATATGGATCGGCACCAAACACGGCCTCAATTCTTTTATGCCTTCTCTACACAAATTTTCTTATTATTCTTTGGATAGCAAACTGGTAAAAGATAATATGACTGGTTATGTAACAGCAATTGCAGTTGATAAAAAAGACAATGTTTATGCAGGAACCATGGAAGGGTTATTTTTTTTGAAAGCGGGGGGAAAGACTGTGCAACGGATTGATTTTCCCGGACCGCCTTTATTGTTTCAAAAAAATAATTATATCACTGATCTGTCAATTGATTCTTCAGGCGCTTTATGGATTACAAATTTTACGGGGCTATGGAAATATCTTCCCGGGGAAAAACAACCTGAAGAAATTGTTGATGCGAAATCTGTTGGTCTTTCCACTTTTTTCACCCGGCTGCTTTTAGGCTCTTCAGGAAAAATATGGTTAGGAACTTTTGGCAAAGGATTGAAAAGTTATGATCTTATAAAAAAAGAACTTTTATCTTTTGGAACAAATGAAAACATATCCGCACTCGCAGAAGAAAGAGATGCAGATGGTAAAAATGAGTTGTGGATTGGTAAACAGTTTGTAATTTTTGACCTGGCACATCGATCATTTGTTCGACTATATCCACCATCTGATTTTCCAAAAAGCATTGATGTCCAAAATGTATATATTTCCACAGATAAATGGCTCTGGCTTTATACACAGAAGGGATTATATTTTTGTAATCCTTCAAAACCGGTTTTAAACCACCATATTTTTTCAAATGATATTACCTCGCAACAAAATGCTTTATTGGAATGGAACCACAAAATGCTTGTCACCGGTACCGGAAAAAACTTTCTAAAAAGCTATGATAGCTTGCTAAATGAAAAAGACAATTACAGCCAAAATATCGAACCGGATGTTTCCTGTTTATCATTAAGATTTTCAACAAAAGATCAATTGACTGCAAGTACCTCCGATGGGATTGCAACTATTAATTTGATCAACCATAAAATTCAATTTAATCATCTACGATTTCTGACAAAAGATATTTCTTCAGGAAATTTCATTACTAATTTGCTGGAAGATAATGAACACCGCCTGTGGATATTTCCGTGGCGAAAAGGGATCTGGCGCTCAGACACAACAAATCAAAATTTTACATTGGTATTTAAAAATTTTACATCACAGAACGGTTTTCCAAAACCTTTGGTGGTAGCAGATGCCATCGAGGATAAAAACAATGATCTATGGTTTGCCGACCTGGATGAAGGAATCATTTATTACAATAAAATAATGAATAATTTCTCTAAACCTTTTGCGAAACAATTAGGAAATTTTTACAAAAGTTCCCAAATTATAGATTATCAAAACTATTGTTACTCTTTTAACGCTTCTGAAATTTTAAAATGGAACCCGGATAATAAATCTTTGCAGGTAATACCTCTGCCTCCGGAAATTGATAAACCGATAAGTTCAATCGCTTTTGACAGTAGCCGGCATCTTTGGTTAGCCACTGGAAAAGGTTTACTGGAATATGATCCCTACAAAAAAAAATTTTAAGGTTTACCGTTGTTGATGGTTTAGTTTCCAATGACATGGATGGCACACTTTATTGCAGGAAAAATGGCACGATGATCTTTGCCTCTTCTGACTATCTCACTTCTTTTGATCCGGAAAAATTAGTAGCTTCCGCACAGCTAACCCCTCACCTTAGCCTGGTACAAATAATGGTAAATGGTAAATTCATCCCTCCGCACCAAGCTGAAAAAATGATCTTTAGCCATGATGAAAATAATATCAACGTAAAATGGACGGTTACAGATTATAACAATCCCTTGAAAAATCAATATTATTATCAACTGAAAGGTATTGATACAAGTTGGCACAGCGTTGGTGAGCGGGGTGAAATAAATCTCGTGAGCCTTTCACCGGGCGGTTATACATTGCTATTAAAAGGAGAAAATTCTAACGGTATCGCAGCAAGCAATCTCATATATCTGCTTTTTAAAATAAAGCTTCCGTTCTGGCGTACATGGTGGTTTATCGGTGCCATTATTTTATTTTTCCTTTCACTGTTTTATTTTTTTTACAGGTACCGGTTAAATGAAGTGAGAAGGATAGAAAGACTGAGACATAAGATAGCCCGCGACCTTCATGATGACATAGGCGCAACCTTAAGCACCATCATGCTTTATGGCAATTCTATAAAAAAGAAAGCGCCGGTTTTAAAAAAAGAAGACATCATGAATATCGTAAATAAAATCAATAAAAGCGCCGGTGAGATGATTGATGAAATGAACGACATCGTATGGACGATCAATCCGAAAAATGATAACATGGAGCGCACCATAAGCCGCATGCAAATATTTGCTACCTCTTTATTAGCTTCCAAAGAAGTATCCTTAATTTTTGACCTGGATGAAGAAATTAAAAAAGAAAAAGTATCCATGGACAAGCGGAAAAACTGTTACCTGATCTTTAAAGAAGTTTTGAATAATGCGATAAAACATTCTGAATGCACGGAAATTGAAATTTCATTACATAAAAATCACCACAACATTGAAATGAAAATCACAGACAATGGCAAAGGTTTCAATCCGGAGAACTTACATTCCGGAAATGGATTGGATAACATTAGACAGAGAGCAACGGAAATAGGAGGTGAACTCAATATTTGTCATCCCAATGAAACGGGAATCATGGTTTCACTGGTTTTCCCATTGACCAGAAAATAAAAAAATTATTTAAAAATCAAATTTTCATCCTATAAAAAGCTTGTTCTATAAATGTAATTTTACAATATTAAAAAGAGTATTCTAATAAATTATGAATACGAAAGAAGATAACAAAATAAGAGTAGCGATCATTGAAGACAATATTCCTTTTCGCAACGAACTTCAAAATATTTTGAACGAATCTGCTTACATGCAGGTAGTCTCTGTAATGAGCGAATGTAGCCAGATAATCAGGCAATTTACAATTACCGAACCGCAGGTGGTATTAATGGATATCAATCTCAAGGGAAACACGTCAGGAATAGAAGGGGTAAAAGTGATCAATAACTATTTTCCTTTTATTCGAATTCTAATGTTCACTGTATTTGAAGATGACGATAAAATATTTGATTCTATCTGTGCCGGGGCTTCGGGTTATCTTTTAAAAAAATCAACACCTGATGAAATTATCACAGCGCTGATAAGTGTTTATGATGGCGGCGCTCCGATGACACCCGCAATTGCCAATAAAACATTACAACTCTTTCGGCAAAAGATGAATCCGGTAATTGCAGGGTATGGGCTTACAGCCCGCGAGCGTGAAATTCTGCAAGCCTTATCCGAAGGCCTAAGCTATCAGAAGATTGCTGACAAATTTTACATTCACATCAGCACGGTACGAACTCATATCACGAATATCTACCAGAAGCTACAGGTAAATTCAAAGATCGAAGCCGTACATAAGTTTTCAAATCAATAATTACTACTCAGAATTTTTTTTAAAAAATCCTATTTCCATCCGATAGTTTGTATTTCATTGTGGGTTTAGCTTTACATTTTACCAATAAATACTAAAGCCATGAAAAAGATCATTTTTCTCCAGGTTGTTTTTTTTGCGATGCTAACATCTATCTTTTCTATACAACCTTGCAGGGCGCAATTTCTGAAAAGATTAAAAAATAAAATAACGCAGACGGCGTCTGACCATGTAACAAATGATGCCGGCAATACGACTAATAAAACAATAGATAAAGCCGAACATCCAAACGCTTCCAATGGAAGTAATAATAGTAACAATCAAAGCAGCAGTAGCAATAACAATTCCACAGATTCTAAAAGCGTTTCATCTTCGTCCAATAGTTCAAGTGCTGTTCCTACAATAGCCACTTACAAAAATTACGATTTCGTTCCCGGTGATTCTATTATTTTTGAATCTCAATTTGCAGATGAGCAAGTAGGCGAGATACCTTCACAATTTATATTATCCCATGGGCAAATTGATATTGAGCAGGATGATGGCGTAAACGTAATGCATTTTAATAAGGGCCCTAGAGATGAATTTATGCCTAGGATGACTACTGCCTCCTATATGCCTGATCAGTTTACAATTGAATTTGACTTTAAAAATGAAAATTTCGGAATAGACCATATACAAGTCGCCTTTAGCAGTGATAATTATTATGGGGGAGGTACAAGTGGCATTTTACCCGAAATTTTATTCTATGGCGGAAACAGTGCCTGGTCACTTGGTGGTGTAAATTATCCTGATGCGCTACATGTTGATTACAAAGATCCTATGCAATGGCATCATGTAGCTATTGCGGTA
The DNA here is from genome assembly GCA_036509335.1 of Hanamia sp. Classification (GTDB taxonomy): domain Bacteria; phylum Bacteroidota; class Bacteroidia; order Chitinophagales; family Chitinophagaceae; genus Ginsengibacter. The sequence goes on along the minus strand of DATCFT010000019.1, from coordinate 187,159 downwards.
AATAAAAACCAGGGCAAAATTTATTGACCAATACAGGGTTCAAAATGTGAATAATCTTACCGGCAAAGCCGATGTCGTTTATTTCATGGTAGATGGTTACGAAAATTCATTTCTAAAAAATATCCGCATCGCGGCAGGCGGCATAGATATTTACAAAAAAATAACTACAGACGGGAAAATTATAATGCACGGAATTTTGTTTGATGTTGATAAAGCAACCCTCAAGCCGGAATCTATGGGCTCTATTAACCAGATTTATAATTTAATGAAAAAACAAGCTGATTTAAAGTTTGAAATTGATGGCCACACCGATAATACCGGCGATGCAGCACATAATCTTACCCTATCACAGCAACGCGCCGATGCCGTAAAAGTGCAGTTGGTAAATATGGGGATTGATGGGTCAAGACTTACTACTAAAGGCTTTGGTGACACAAAACCTATCAGTGATAATAATACACCCGAAGGAAAAGCCAATAACAGGAGGGTAGAATTTGTAAAAATGTAATGGCAGTATGAACTATAATAACTTTTTTTGTTCATTAAAATGGCATTAAGAAGATTGAATAATGGACCAGTGCGCTTCAAAGATTCTTAGGCACAAAAGCTTTTCATCAACTGTATAATGATGACGTAAAAGATTGTAAAATGAAAAAAAGTACAAACGTATTTGCAGTATGGGTATTATTATTTATTTCATTATTACAGGGTACCACTTATGGTCAAACAACTAATGATTATGCATTGATTCCGGGCGACTCCATATCATTACCGGCAGGAAGTTCGCAACAGTTTTTTATTATGAGGTATGATAATAAAGGGTACCCTTATGTGGGTGTAAGCGATCTGAAAAATGTTCCGGTTTGGAATCTTAATGGCAAACTCAATGCAAATCCTGATGAGGGAGAACTATAACCTATCATGTTCCCATCAGCTATATAAAAGAAAATAATCGTTCGCCGGAGAAAAATGAAGAATGAATAAAACTAAAAGATAGATTGTATGAAAAAGCTAATCGGCCTTATTATATGCATCATTAACATTACCACGTCATCTGTTATACAGTAAAGGCAGCAACATTTTTGTGGATTAGGGGCAGGTTGGTGAAATTCCTGAGACTTTGACAGATAGCCTTATCAAAGCTTTTGAGTAAAACAAATTATATCATGCATTAACAAAATAGTTATGAAACGAATAATGATTTTCCTTCTGTTTTTGTTTGCTACATTTTGTGCAAAAGCTCAAGCCCCCCAAAACGCTCAAAAGCAGATTGAAGATGCCCAAAAAATGCTGAAGCAGATGCAGTCAGATCCAAAAATTCAAGCAGCGATGAAACGTGCGCAACAGGCAATGAATAAAGTGAAATCTAATACACAATTGCAGAATCAGATGGCACAACGCAGTCTTAGGTTAGACTCCTTGAAAAAGACAGACCCCGCTTATGCCAATATGAAAACCCCTGATAACGATAATATGCAAATTATTGGATTTGATTCTATCGGAAGCATGTTGAATGTCGCTTCACAGCAGGCGCAGAACTTGTCTCAAATAACAAATCAAACCAATCCCAAACAGGATATTTCTCATCATGCGGAAAGTTTGACAAAACTTACTGCCACTTCGTTATCAGCATCAGTAAATAATATTTTAAAAAAGGTAAAAGAACAGTTAGACTTTGTAACTCTGAGCAACCTGAATGCTATGGGAAAGGATACAAGTATTAATACCGCGGGCACAGGAGCTTTTCTATTGGCTTCCGGCGCCTCAACAAATGCAGCGCTTTATCTTATTTGCCAGGGCATTTTAAAAAGCCCTAAAAATCCCTGGGCGATAAATGATCTGGGCGTTTATTATCGCGATCAGATGGATATTGAAAAAGCATTGCAATGTTATTTTTATGCCAACGTGCTCGATACAGGGAAGAACACGGCTATCAATACGAATATTGGCTGGGCTGCCGCTTATTATGGTGACTTTGATGTATCTGAAAAATATTTTGATAAAGCGCTTGCTATTGATTCTAATTTCACCAGCGCTAATGAAGGAGAAGCAATGCTGGCTTATGCCAGGGGTGATTTTGGGGCATTGTGGAAAATCCTGGCTAAAGAAGTAAAAAATATCAGTTACAACTCCAGTACTTTTGATGATGGGCTTTCCGATGATTTTGCCACCACTTGTGCCAATGCCGCAACCGAAACAGAAGGCAATTTAGACAATCAAACTACAGATCCTACCAATGATCCTACTTTTGATAATCCTAATCCCGATGATGGAAATAGCCAGGATCCGCCACCAGGCGCTGATGTGGACGATATTCAATACAAACGTTACAAAAAAGTATTTGTAAGCGACCCGAAACAAATTATGAGTGCTATTGGAGAGGGTGCACTGCAAAATGCAAAATCTTATAAAGAATTACAGAACCGCCAGACGGCTTTACTACAGGAATTTAAATCCCTAAAACCGCTTGTACAAATGCCATATATAGACGATGAAGGAAACTTAGTATACCCTAACAGGTTTAGTAAATATGTTGATCTATTAACTCCCGTTGAAATATCATTTGAAAAAAGAAAAGCATGGTATATAAATAAGCTGGAAAAAAAGCTGGAGCTATTAAGAAAAGATGTGATAAACCATGATATGGATATGGGTAAGCAATACAGTAAGGACTGGTCAGCTTGCGGTAAACTTAACGGCGATGCGGCAAATGAGTGTGTTCAGGAAGTTCAATGCAAATGGATACCACAGATGTATAAGTCAAAAAACAGTGATTTGGATGCAATAGCGAATTTATGGAATGAATATTACGATCATACAGCTAATGCTATTCAATGGTATATAGATGCTTCAGCGCCTTTTATCAGCCGTGTGCATGACGCAGGATGGAATCAATATTTGAATGACAAGAGGGAATTCAAGGTACGGGCAGCTATTATTCAGGCTTACGGATGGTGGTTGGACGCACTCGGCGATATCGCATCAAACGTTAGTACAATTCAACAAAATCCGCCTGCCTGCCCTGCTGTGGAAGTTGCCGGAGTAGCTCCCGATCCTTTTTCAAAAAAACCAAAACATATTAAGGAATTTGAAGGATACTGTTACGATATAAAATCTAATGCTTTTGGATCAGGCTTAAGTGAAGAAGAAACATGCCATGCTACAACAATATCATTTGAAAAAGGTCCGATAAAAGTATTTTATACTCACGTAAATGAACCTATTTATGCACAGAATAATGGTTATACGAATAAGATAGGAACAACGATAAGTGCAAGTAAAGATATAGATATTGTAAAACTTGAAGGGAAAGATGGTGAGGAGAAAAGTATTGTTTCAGCAAGCGCAGGAATAGAAGGGTCAGTAGATTTAAAATTTGATAATAACTGGGATTTTACTTCTGGCAGCACCAGTATAAGTGCATCAGGTGATATTGGTGGCATCAGTATGGGAGGTATATCCGCTACACGCACAGTAGAAATGGTAGCAGGGCAATTACAAGTAAACCCATTATCTGTAACTACAAGCGGGCCATTAAATAGCGGAGAGAAATAATCATCTCTTCCTCAAAAAATCAGATGCTTATCGATGTTCCGTTAATTAAAAGTTTGGAACATTAAAAAGGAAAGTGAAATGCTTACGATTATATTGATTAAATGCCACAAATAATAATTACAAAATATGACTTCAATCCATAAAATATTAGCCACGATTATTCTTGCTTCATTTTCCTGCCAATTATCTGCACAGGATTGTGCTCAATATCCTGCTCCATGTCCAGATGGTACAGCTATTGCCCGAACAATGGACGTAGGCAACAGAACAAAAAATAATGATGTATTTCCGCAAGAATTAAAAATGGAAAATGAGGTTAGAAATGTCGTTATCAATGAAGTGCAACGGATTGCGAAAGTAAATGGTTGGAGCAAGTATGAGTTGAAAGAAGACGGTATGAGCGGTCCTCCATTAATATTTATCAGATATGACGAATGGGAAGCCACACCATTTAACAAACGGCCACCACATCCATACAGGATCAGCTTTATTTTCATCACCAACAAAGATTCTTTGAAAGCATGGAAAAACTGGCTGATGAATGATGTTAGAAAACAGAACGATCAATTAGGACAGCAACTTAATCAATCGCAAAACAATCCTCTTTTGAAGCAATACTTTGATTCAATGAATCATTATATGACACTGTATTTGAGCTTTTCGCAAAAGAATAATCAGCAGCATTCAAAAGATATTCAAGATAAAAACCAGAAAGGGATTGATAATTATAAACTTCAGCAAAAGAAATTTCAGGACAAGATTGATTTTTTTCAAAAAAAATGTAAAGAAGCAGGCGCGCAAAATAATAAAGGTTTTGCTGAGGACATGGATGAAATAAACAAAAAGGGAATTGCTTTTGCTAAGAGCAGCATAGCCCTTATTCATTTTTCTATTAATCCTTACCAGGCCGATTTTGCACTACAGAACGGGGGGCAGGTAAATATTTTACCACAGGAAAGAATTAATGTTCCGAATTCTTTTTATGCCGGTATCACAACGAATTATGCGAAGGATAAGCATCCCTATATATTGAATTGGCGTGGTTTTGTGTTTAATAGTCCTGATTGTATTGCCAGCATATTATTTGGTAATTATTTATCTAAAGACAGTTACAATAATTATCCTGCCGCCTTTAGTAAAAACCTGGTTAATAAGCAGGGAACAATTGGCGAAGTAAAAAAGATCAGTTGCGATAAAATACAAAATATACAGATGCAGATAGAAGGCAGCAGCCATGCGGTAAATGCAATAATCAATACCATTGATTGGAAAAGTCTGTCTGATCTTATGTATAAATGATAAGAAAACTACAACAGCAAAGCACCAAATAACTTCGATTCTTATTTGAATAATCCACTCATATCTTTCGGGTAAAATCATCCTGTTAATCATTTAATCCTTATTCAGACAATTTCTAAACTTCCTGCCTCAGCGTAAAGCAACCCTGATTGTATCAGGTTCTGCCAAAACAGTTACCATACAAGGGAAAACTACAGATGGTGTGGGTATTTCGGCTACTATTGTTTGTAATACAATAATGACTGCAAATGGGATACCGCGGCCATCGTTCGTGTCACGAACCACATTCCTGATTTTACAAAACGGTTCGTGACACGAACCGAGGCCGCGAAGTTAGTGGCAATTGATATTGCATGAAGGACAAACAGTGAATTACTTAACTTGAAAAACTCACTAATTTGCCTCTTTTCCTTAATAAACAAGCAGATGTATCGCATCTTCTGCTTCTTTTATTGTATAAAGAAGCAAATGAGCCGTATCTCTTGCTTCTTTTTGGATGAGCAATATTTGGATTTTCAAAAACACGTTAAAGATATACGCAACGAATGGCAGGACAATATTTGATTGATACAAACACAGTTATTGATTATCTTGATAAAAAACTTCCTGCTAATGGAGCCAATATGTTATACTCTGCAAGAGACAAAACAGTGAATTATTTAACTTGGAAAGCTGCCTAATTTATCCTTTTTGAAGTATAGGATCAGGAATTTTAATTGCAACGGGTTTCAACCCGTGGATAGTGAAATATTTTCAAAGGCTTTAGCCAAAATCTATTGATTCTTTACAGTATATGGCTTTTAACTTTTGGCTAAAGCCAAGAAAGGCAATCCACAATTCCACTAACTAAAGTTAGTGGCATCCGATAGCTATCGGATTGATATTGGATGAAGGACAAACAGTGAATTACTTAACTTGAAAAACTCACTAATTTATCCCTAAGTATATGTTCTCTAACTTTGCGAAAGCCTAAACATTAAAACATCATGCGATAATATGGTAACTTTCAAAGGCTTTTTGGTATCACCTGCATTTGTTTTTTTCCATAGATCCCGAAGCTTATAATTTATTTTTGTAGCATCCATAGAGCGGTGCGATAGTGTATCATTTATCACTTCATTCTGCCAGTTGAAATTGATATTTTTTGTTTCTTTAGATCTGTTTAAAAAACATACAGCCCAATTATTTTCGCTTAATGGCTTTACATAAATTTCTACACTGTCTTCTATTTTATAAAGAAATCCTTCTATCCCTTCTTTATCCTGATCAACAGCAATCACTTCTTTGTTGGTCAAAATATTTTTTGTTGCTTCAGACATTTTCCTGATGTCATTTCCCGCAATCAATGGAGCGGCGAGCATACACCACATAGAAAAATGCGCCCTGTCTTCATTCATGCTCATTCCGTTTCCCACTTCAAGCATATCAGGATCATTCCAATGGCCGGGTCCCGCATATTTTCTCAACCCTTTTTGCAAATAAACTATTGGCATTACGCCGGTTTGTTTCCATGTACCATGATCTAAATAACCATCAAATATTGCAGTAATATCTCCCGTAGTACGCCAAAGTTCTCCCACATTTTCAGCCCATTCCCACGGCTTATTTTGTCCCCATTCGCAAAGGCTGAATACGATAGGCCTGCCTGCTTTTTGAAGTGCTTTACTCATGGTAGTATATGCTTCTTTCGCATTAATTCCATCAGTATAACACCAATCAAATTTTAAATAATCAATCCCAAGCGATGCATAAAATCTTGCATCCTGGTATTCATATCCCCTCGTACCGGGATAGCCTGCGCAGGTTTTTGTTCCTGCGCAATTATATAATCCAAACTTCAATCCTTTTGAATGAACATAATCAATCAACGCTTTCATTCCATGTGGAAATTTTTCGGGATCAGGGACTAGGTTTCCTGCAGAATCTCTTTCTTTCGCCATCCAGCCATCATCCAAAACAATGTATTCATATCCGGCATCTTTCATTCCTGACGAAACCATTGCATCGGCGGTTTCCATCACTAATTTTTCGCTGATGTTTGTCTGGAAAGTATTCCAGCTATTCCAACCCATTGGCGGGGTGAGCGCAAGATTTTCAAATTTCTGTGCACGAATAGTTGTAAAAAAGAACAATGTAATCGCAAGAAGGATTTTATTTTTCATTATGAATTTATTTTTTATTTAAAAAATTAAAAAACAGGAATCTTACATATTTGTTCGAATACTGTGATCGAATACCAAATTTTATTTTGAAACCGTACTCACTTCAATAAGTATATTTCCGGGAGACATAAAATAAAACCCAAAAATACCGCGCATATTTTTAGGCTCATTTTTTAAGGCCACATTTCCATCCTTAAGCTTATTGTATTGCTCAATCACTTCCTCCTTTGTATCTACTAAAAATCCTACATGAAAAGCAGATGGAAATGAAGAATGCTCATCACGATTAAAAGATTCCGACATCAAAACGAGAATAAAATCATCTCCGCCTTTTAAAATCATCAGTGCATTATCTCCTTTTTCTTCAATACATTTAAAATCAAAATAGTTCTCAAAAAAATTTCTTGACTCATTCACATTTTCAACCGGCAGGTTCAGGTGATTTAATTTCATTTAAAAAACTTTTATTTAATTACTCATTTTCGTATATGCTTTACCGTAAAATAATTTTTATAAATCATCACATCCATTAAAGCCCTTCAGTAAAGCAACTTTTATTCCGTTTTTTTGTTCTAAGAACAAACTTCAGGAGTTATAGAAAATAAAAAGATTTTACATTGTGAGTCACATTTGCTCTTACAATTATTTTCCTCTTAGAAGCTGTTTAAAAATAGAATTTTGTTCCCACATATTGCGGTTGGTGGGGACACCAACCGCGGCGCTCCGCCGTGGCTGGTGTCCCCACCGGCCACTTTTGCGATCATAAGAAATTTTATAAAATCGTTTTTAAACAGCTTCTTACAATTATTAATATTTTTTATTCAGAAGAAAGTTTGTTACCCGCAATTTTTAAAATTTTTTTGTATTATTTACTTTGAATGATGAAGTAAGGTTTTCAATTTGTATTTTAAAATCACCCGCTTCAAGTATTTTTTTATTTTCATTATTCACAAATGCAAGGTCTTTAAGCGGTAATGTAAAAGTTACTGTCTTCGATTCGCCGGGTTGCAAATCTATCTTTTCAAATCCACGTAATCTTTTTACATCAGGCGATATCATATAAGCCACCAATTGTGAAACAAATAATTGAACTACTTCTTTACCTTCTTTTGTGCCGATGTTTTTTACTGTAACATTAATAGTCGCTGTTTCATCAGCAGACAAAGTTTTTTTATCAATTTCTAAATTGCTGTATTCAAATTTGGTATAAGATAATCCAAAACCAAATTGCCATTGCGGGTCAAACTCACCACCTTGCGGATTGCCACTGCCTTCTGAAGGTTTATGAATATACCCAACCAAATCATTGGGGTAACGGGGATATGTAATCGGAAGTTTTCCGCTTGGGTTCACATCACCTATTAGGATATCAGCTAAGGCATCGGCTCCATAATTTCCGGGAAGATACACATCTAAAATACCCGGAATTCCGCCGACAATTTTATTAATAATTCTTGGCCTCCCTTCATTCAAAATTAAAATTACCGGCTTGCCTGTTTTGATCATTGCCTCAGCCAATGTAATTTGATTAGGCGATAAATTCATATCATTAATATTTCCCGGTGTTTCAGTGTAACTGTTTTCGCCAATGCACAATAAGATATAATCCACATCAGCAGCGGCTTTCACAGCAGCATCAATATCCAATAAAGAATCTTCATTAAATTTTCCCCAGGTTTCATTATAAGCTACGCCTTGTTCATATTTCACATTGTCTTTACCAAATTTATTGGTAACTGCTGCGAGGATGGTATTGTATTGTTTTGCATAAAAATCAGTTTTTTCTCCCTGCCAGGTATAGCTCCAGCCACCATCTAAACTACGCATGGTATTAGCATTAGGGCCGGTTACTAATATTTTAGCGTTCTTGGATAATGGTAAAATATTATTCTCGTTTTTCAAAAGTGTAATAGATTCCGCAGCCGTATTATAAGCTGCTTTTTGAAATTCTTCACTACCGAATTTTGGATAATCTTTTAAATAAGTCATCGGTGTTTTAAAAAGATTGAGTTCTTCCTTTACTCTTAAAATTCTTGTTACGGCATCATCAATACGGCTCATAGGCACTTTCCCTTCTTTTACCAAAGAAATCAAATCTGTGCAAAATTCTTTATAATTGTAAGGGATCATTGACATGTCAATTCCTGCGTTGATGGCCAGCATCGTGGCGTCTTTCAGGCTGCTGGTGATATGATCGCGGCGATACACATTTTCAATATCCTGCCAATCGGTAACCACAAAACCGGTAAAGCCTAATTCTTTTTTCAAAATATCTGTGAGAATATGTTTATTGATATGAGTAGGAATACCATTAATTAATGCAGAATTTACCATTACTGTTCTTGCACCGGCTTTTATTGCGGCGGCAAAAGGAGGTAAATGATATTCGCGCAAATAATGTTCGGGGATCCATGAATCACTTCTATCGTGTCCGGATTTGGGATCAGAATAGTCCATGAAATGTTTGATGCTAACTGCTAATTTATCCGGACTTCCCAAAGGATTCTGTACTCCTTTTACAAATTGAACACCCAGCGTTGCATCCAAATAAGGATCCTCACCATAATCTTCCCAAATGCGTGGCCACTGTGGGTTTGTGCCCAAGTCAAGCACCGGCGAAAAAGTCCATGGCACACTTGCTGCCCTTGATTCATAAGCGGTAATAACACCTGCATTAAATATCAACTGACGATTCCATGTAGCTGCTTGTCCCTGTTCCTGCGGAAAAAGTGTAGCGCCTAAAACATAATTACATCCATGATTATCATCGAGGCCATACAAAAGAGGAATCTTCATTTTTGTTTCGTTTGCTGTCTTTTGAATTTGCCCGACAACATCATTCCACTGTCCGGGTTTTAGAGGTTCGCCCGGAGAATTTAATATGGAACCAATTTTATAATTCACAACAGCATCTTTTAATTTAGCTTCATCAAAAACGAAATTATCCCCATCTATTTTTCCTAAAGACTCTAAAGACACCTGAGCCATTTGCCCCACTTTTTCTTCGAGCGTCATTTGTTTTACCATTGCATTGATCTTTGATTCAATTGCAGAATTATTTATCTGTGCTACACTTTTTAATGTTGAAAAAAATAGTAGAAAACAAAAAAGAAAATTGAATTGAATGATTTTGTTGAAACGTTTCATGCCGATTTATTGATTTTATTTTAAAGGTGAATTATTTGTGGTATCATTATTTGGACATATCCGTATTACTGACGAAAGCGATCTTTTTACTATCCGGCGACCATGACGGCGTATTGATCGTTCCCTGTCCTCCATACACATAAGCAATCACTTTTAGCGGACCACCGGAAGCAGGCATCATTCTCAAATATACATGTTTGTAAAATGGATGGTCGTCAGGCTTCACGTCATCTTTTAAAAACGAAATACAAACAATCCATTTGCCATCAGGCGAAACGTGTGCAAACCAGTTGTTGTATTCATCGTTCGTCAATTGTTCAGGATCACTTCCATCCGGTTTCATACGCCATAACTGCATCAATCCACTTCTTACAGAATTGAAATAAATATATTTTCCATCAGGGCTGTATTCAGGTCCGTCGTCGAGGCCGGTCACGTTGGTGAGTTGTATTTCCTTTCCGCCTTTGGATGGAATTTTATAAATATCAAACCCTGCAGGCGCAGGATCGTTATTTCGTTTAGCCGTGTACGTTAGCCACTTGCCATCCGGAGACCATCCGTGCAAATAAGATAATCCCAGAAGCGGAGTTATTAATTTGGGCTGACCTCCTGTAATACGAACCGTATAAACGGTAGAACTTATTTTACCATCCGGGCCGGCGGCGCTTAATCCCAGCATTTTTCCATCAAAAGAAATGACATGATCATTATTAATATCTTTTACATTTCCTGTCGGAAGCAATTGATGCTTGCGGCTTTTAAGATCAAAGCGATAAAGAGAACCATTGGAATTATAGATCAGGTTTTTGCCATCTTTTGTCCAGTTGGGGGCCTGCAAAGAAACATTTTCGGAGTACAATATTTCTCTTTTTCCTGTCATTACATCCATCGTTTCTATATTACTTCCCAGGTATTTTTTATAGGGAATTAAATCTTTTGGCGCCGGCACTACGATTCTGACATTTTCAAAAGTTGCACTTTCCACAACATCTTTATTGTGGGCACAAACAAACAAACCGACGTAAACATCATCATCAAACCTGACATTAGAGATTTCCTGTGTTACAAAAGTCTCTCCAAAATGAGCGACAGACATAATAAAAGTATCACCTCTTCTTTCCAATTGAACGACATCGGGGCCTTTTATTTCAAACTGTTTTTCTTCCACATTGGCATGAGGCGCGCTTCTGTATTGAAGCGAGGTAAGCCCGTTTCCATGAATGGTGGCCGCTACCATTGTTGAACTCGTATCCAGGTTTTGCCTTACCATCCAGCCAAATTTGCGATGTTCCTCTACACCTTTTCCAAAAAATTTTCCGCGTGCACGCAAAATAAAATCTCCTTTCATCCGCTTCCACACAAAATGAAATTCGTCGCTGGTAAACCAAATATTACTTCCTGAACCGGAAACCAAATAATCACCTGTGTTTGAATTATAAATCGCTTTGCCCGCGTGAAGCACTTTGCCGACATCAGTTTGTCCCTCAAAAATTCCAATTTTTTGTGAAAAGCTTTTTGTTGATAAAATCATAAAACAACTGATTACACAAAGTTTTAAAATTCCTAAATTTTTGAATTGCATTGTTTCTTTTTTTTTTAATAATCAGAATAACTGGTAGAATGCATGAGGATACTATCAATATGTGAAACCGAAACGTTGTTCTCATTTACAGGGTCTGCAGAAATTTCTTTCCACTTTGGATCGTCTCCAAAAATTTTCCACTGCGCATTCCTGTCTTCCACGCTTTTAAAAACAGGCATGTACATCAGGTTAGGCATTCTGCTGCCGGAAACTACTTTCCCATAAAAAACAGGATAAAATTTAAGCCGGTTAAAAATATTGATTTCATCTTTATTGAACATGTTCATTTTCTTTTTGGCAAGATGCTCAGTTGGACTCTCATAACTTCTTAATTCAAAAACCTGTTCCGGATTTTTTTGTTTGGGCAAAAGCAAAAAGGGTTGTTTAGGAAATGCTTCGAGCAAAATAGATTCCATTCTTTCATAAGGCGCCCCTGTGGAATTGGCTTGTAAAAAACTTTTTGCTGACGATTGAAATTTTGCATCAGATTCAATACGTTCAGAAATTTTCATCCATTCAGATGAAGAAGAAAAAGGTATCAAAACATAAATCAATTTTACTGAAGCCGTATCATTACTAATTGGTTTGAAAACGCCGATATCTTTAATCCCAAAGCGATGTAATGCAGGCAGGTAAGAGTCTTTCAGAAAATCATCCGTCATTTTTACCTGTTCATCATTTTTTAAATGATATACTCTTATTTGAAAAAAGTCATTATTTATTGATTTACTGTCCTTATGGACTCCTTTTCCCGAATGGACAATTTTGGAGGAGGAGTAAATGCTTTGGGAGAAAACTAACAAAGAAAAAATAATGCAAAAGACTTTCATGGCTGTCCGATTTTTTTAAGTATTATATCAAATTCTTTTTTATATACTTTATACTTTCTGCGATGCTGACAAACGGATCACCAGGGCATATATCCTGCTCTACAAAAAAGTATTTCATGCCTGCTAAATTTTTATATTTAAAAATTTCTTTAAAATTGATGATGCCATTGCCTACCTCAGTAAAATTTTGTTGTGGTGTATTGTCCATATCTTTCACATGCCATAGAGGATAACGGCCCGGATGTTTTTTGAAAAAAGCTATAGGATCCTGGCCTGCTTTTTTGATCCAGTAAATATCCATTTCCATTTTTACGAGATCTTTATTTGTTGACATTAAAATATCATAAGGTAATTTTCCATCCTGTGGTATAAATTCAAAATTGTGATTGTGGTAGCATAATTGAATGCCCGCTTTTTTACATTTTTCACCGGCTACATTTAAATCATCTGCCACTTTTTTGTAATGATCAAGCGTGCCGCGTTCCTCCGGCGACAGCCATGCACAAACCATATATTTTAATCCTACTTTAGTGGCATCTTCTATTGCTTTATCCCAGTCGTGCAACATCGTCCCTTTCATCGTCTGGCCATTATCCAAATCTTCCCCGAGCCTGTAATGGCTGCTATACATAACAAGACCGTTATCATTTAAAACTTTTTTAAATTCTGACGGACTCATTCCATAAAATTTTTCATCTCCCGTATAAGTGGCACCTTCTACAGAATTATATCCAATCTTTGCAACATGCGCCAACGTTGCCTTTGGGTCTTTTGCCATTGCATCACGAACCGTATATAACTGCAGGCCAATCAATTGATTTTTTGGTTTAAAAGCGGAAGGAGCAATCATCAGTCCTGCAGAAAGAACTGATGAGGTTTTTAGGAATGAACGTCTTGTTGTCATTGATTTAATTTTTAAATTATGATTACAATTTTGGGGTCTGTTATTTTATTCGCGGAATCAAGATTTTCCTGTTTTTTTGAAAGATCGTTATTCCTGCATTCCTAAGATGAATTACGGCTAATACAAAAATTCATTTCTCTTTCATCTGTCTTATTTTTAAAATCATAAACAAGATAAGCTTTTCACGATTTAGTTAATTAGCAATTGTGAAAAATATTTTCTGATGTGATTATTTAATAAACATTTTATCCATAAGAAAACAACTCATTTGCGATCAAAATAAAAGCCTACCCCCAATCAAAATTTATTATCCTTCCATTGAGTTTCCATTCAGATGGGATATTAGTCTGCATCCAATCCAGCGGTTCGCATACGGGTAAAATCCTTGAAGCTGTGTCAAAACTTTTTTTAATAAATTCTTTTTGCTCAGTGCCTAACGCATCCGGTTGTGCAGAAATAAATAAAGGTGTACTGCTTTCTGCCAGTAATTGCATCCATTGCTTATTTTTATCCCAGGGTATACTATCAGTAAGTCCCACACAATCGGCATCTGCAAAATAAAAATTTTTATGTTGAATGCTTCTGAATGCAAGCGTATTCACGCCCATTTTGCGGGTACGATCCCATTCTTTTCCGCTGGTATCATCACCAATACGATTAAGCTCAAATAAACCTGCAGATAAATGCGATAAAGTATTACAACCTATTAAATACATATCCTTTGCTGCTTCACGAATGGAAGTATAAAGATGTAAAATAATTTCAGCAGTAGTCCTGCCGTGATCATAAAACTTCCATCCCCCTGATGTAAAATTTTCTTTCATTTCAAAACCCCAGCGTCCTGCTATATCAAAGGTAGTAAAATCATGTTTTACCATTTTATAACCCCATTGGTGATACAAAGAAATGTTTTTCTTTACGTGCTCTATATTTTCTTCAATAGAAGGATCAAGAACTGGTTTTTTAGGATCCTCACGTCCCGGAATTAAGGGCAACAATAAATTTGCATTTGTATTGTACGAAGCACATAATGGCCTTGTCCATAAACCCGGTCGCATACCCAACTTCTCTATATCACCAGCCAGCTTATGCATGTCTTTAAATTTATCATTGGGTCTGGAATAATCATCTTGCCAGCAACAATCGTTTGGAAGCAAAGGTGAATAGAATGCCCAACCAGCATCTATCACAGAGAAAGGACGGTTGTTAGTGTTTGGCGCAAGGCCAGTAAGTAATGAGGTAATTTTTAAAATGAGATCAGATGAATTATTTCCATAAGTAAAATACCAGTCATTAATACCGTACACAGGTTGCGCAGGAAGTCTGGGTTTATCGCACATCATTTTACAAAAACGCTGAGAAGTAGTAAACAATGTTTCGCCAGGCTTATTCTTTGTAGTGATAATATCTGCAGCATGTAAGGTTCTTGATCCAAGACGAACGCCCACACCGGCAGAATGAGTATCTAAAGTAAGCTGCATATTGTCTGTTTCTACATTCCAATAGCAGAGGCTATTACAACCGGTTTTTACACCAAAACAATTCGTATCATTGGCATCATGCTGAATAAAGTACCAGGGCATTTTTTTTTCAGGATTGATGCTTTGCCACGAATCATCACCATAGGTTCTTTCCCAGGCATCGCCAAGAATTTTATTATTAAAAGAAAAAGAATATTTCCATTTCAGCTTTACAGCACTTAAAGGCTTTACATGAGAATTAATAAAGACACTTAGTACCTCATTTTTATGTTCCAGGATTACTTCTATGTCTTCAAAAATATATTTTGAAGACCCTGATGACTTTAAACTATACCATTTATCATCTGATTGAATCCACACTTCATCGGGTAAAGCCAATTGATAAAATGGTGTCTTTGAATTGGCTTTGTAATTTAACATGAAGGCAGCTAATGAACCTCCTGATATTTTTATGAAATGTTTTCTGTTCATACCATATTAGTGCCCAATAAATTCTTTGACAATTTTTTAAAGTTTAAAATTATATTAAGTCTGTTATGCTTTATTCATTCGCTCTATCAATTCAATACAAGACCTGCTGTTGTGATACGGGCATTTCCAGACACCCACTTTATCCTCATTCATCACACTATTATCTTTATTGATTCCCCAAAACCATTCCCCGTTTTGCTTATCAATAATATGTTCTTTTATAAAATGCCAGCTTGATACAGATTGATCCAAATATTCTACATTATTGGTAATTTCCCATGCATTAAAAAATCCGATCATAGCTTCCGCCTGTGACCACCAATGTTTTTCTTTTACCAGGTTATCATCCGCCGTATCATACTCGTACCACAATCCTCCATCTTTGTCAAGTCCTTCTGTTACTGCACTTGTCACCAATATTGATTGCTCCTTTATTTTTTGAATTAAATTTTTATCAGCAATTATTTCCGCAGCCTCCCGCATCAGCCACGCTGCTTCAATATCATGGCCGTAAGAAATTATGGTTGATTTTGGATTCCATTTTTCATCAAAAAATAATACCAGGTGATGCGTTTCCGGATCAATAATGTGATTAAGAAAAATATAGATCAGTTCTGTAATTCTTTCCTTCAAATCTTCGTCTGTCCATATACGGTATAGATTGGCAAATCCTTCCAATACATGCAAATGAGTATTCATTGATTTTT
The DNA here is from genome assembly GCA_036509335.1 of Hanamia sp. GTDB lineage: Bacteria > Bacteroidota > Bacteroidia > Chitinophagales > Chitinophagaceae > Ginsengibacter. The sequence continues at coordinate 171,021 of DATCFT010000019.1, read as the reverse complement.
TTTCATTCGCATCTTTTTTACTCAATCGCAGATCAGCAATTGGATTCCAGTCGTGGGTGAGCGCTTCAATATAACCGCCATTTTTATTATCATAACTATATTTCAATATCGTGTTATATAATTCAATAGCAAGTTCTTTTGCTTCCTCATTTTTGCTGCTGATATAAAATTCACTCAATCCATAAATTGCAAAAGCCAGGGCATAAATCTGCTTTTTAGTATCAAGCGGTTTTCCGTTGTAATCAACTGTCCAATACACTCCGCCGAATTCTTTATCAATGAAAAAATCTTTTATGTACCTAAAAGCTCTTTCGGCGACAATGAGGTATTCAGGATTTTTTGTAAGATTATAAGCCCCAGAAAATGCCCATAAAATCCGGGAGTTTAATACAGAACCTTTCGGTGCATCCTGAAAAATTTTATTATCATTATCCATCCGCCCATAGAATCCCCCATTTATTTTATCTAAAGTATTTTTTTGCCAAAAATCAAGAATACGGAATAACTCTATTTCCAAATCTTTTTTATATTGTTGTAATAAATCCATGGTTTTTATTTGGCCTAACTATCCTCCTTCTCCAAAGGTTTATCGAAATTCTCAAAAAAAATTATTTCAGGCAAAGGATGGTTTCTAAGAAAACAGGAATCGTTAATATTTCTTTGTTTACTGCCTGGTTTATTTGTTATAAATTTAAGCATGCTGAGGCTTTTTCACCTTACCATTTATTCGCACAGATTCTGATTTACGGTTCTTATTGATAATATTTAAAATGGTTTTTACTGATGCCTCAGAAGTAAATCCATCTTCAGGAGTGTTGGTCACATAATCCAGTAATTTTTCGACCGAAGTCACCGCCACATGCATTTTCACATCTGACGAAGCATAATAAATAAATACCCTTCCGTCATCATCCTGTATCCAACCATTTGCAAAAAGAACATTGGAAACATCTCCTACTCTTTCGTTTCCTTCCGGCGCCATTAAATAGCCACCTGGTTTATGAATCACTTTAGTAATATCCTTGAGATCGGTCATGAACATATATAGCACATAACGCAGGCCGTTAGCGGTATTCCTTACCCCATGAGCAAGATGTAACCATCCCTTTTCTGTTTTTAACGGCGCAGGGCCTAATCCGTTTTTAGCTTCGTAAACTGTATGATATTTTTTTTGATCTATGATAATTTCTTTTTTAATAACAGCGTTTTTAATATCATCACAAAATCCAACTGCAATTCCTCCGCCCGTACCTGCTTCCACAAAACTATCCTGGGGGCGGGTGTAGAATACATATTTATGATTTACAAATTCAGGATGCAGTACTACATTTCTTTGTTGCGGTGATGAAGTTTTTAAATCGGGTAGCCTTTCCCATTTTACAAGGTCTTTGGAACGTGCAATGCCGCATTGGGCAATAGCTGCAGATTGATCACTTTCAGGTGCGCTTTCATCTCTGCTCTCTGTACAAAAAATTCCATAGATCCAGCCATCTTCGTGAAGCACCAGGCGCATATCATAAATGTTGGTTTCTTTATGATTTGATGGAATTAATACAGGTTTTTCCCAAAAGGAAAATTTATCAATTCCATTATTACTTTCAGCGATAGCAAAAAAAGATTTTCTATTCTTCCCTTCTACTCTGGCTGCCAGTAAATATTTACCATCCAATTTAATAGCTCCTGAATTAAAAACTGCATTGATGCCAAATCTTTCCAAAAGAAAAGGATTGGTAAGTGGATCGAGATCAAAGCGCCAGTCGAGAGGTGTATGCTGCGGCGTTACTACCGGAAATTCAAACCGGTTATAAACTCCGTTTATAGATAATTTCTCAATATTTTTTTGGAGTAATAATTCGGTATGCGTCTTATACAGGTATTTTAACCTTTTTTGAAAATATTCGTTCATTTTATTTTATTTATAACATTCAAAGTTTTTTATTTTAATTCTCTAATTTATTCCACCAGGTTTTTTTAAGAATGAATGCGACCACTGCAAGAATAATTATAGTAATCAGCAAAGGAAGTTTCATCCATAAAATGAAATACATAGGTAATATAGTTAGGCACGACTGCCCGATGATTCCAATTACCACGTTGAACATATCGAGCTTGAATCTTTTGTTAGGCACAAATGAAGGATCTTCGGCAACCACCATTTTATGTATTGGTTTCCAAAATCCCCATGGCCTCACTTGTTTGTAAAAGGATTTTAAAACATCAATATCAGTCGCAGGTGCTGAATAAGTCCCGGCAATACAACCGATAATAGAAATTAAAAACAAAAGCGGCCAGTTATAAAGCGGCAATCCTGAAAAGATAAAAGGGAAAACCAATGCAGCAGCAATCCCCGCCAGCATTCCCCAATAAAAGCCACGTGCATTAAAGCGCCACCAATACCATTTGAGCATATTGGAAGCAATATAACCTCCATACAAAGCGCCAACGATCCATTGCAAAATTGAATTCACATCTTTTGCATAAAACCCAAGTATGATGCCCACTGTTGCCACCACGATACCTGTGATATAGTTCATGGCAATTATTCTTTTTGTAGGCGCATCCGGATTAATATATTTTAAATAAATATCATTTACAATATAGGCCTGCGCTGCATTTAGCGTTCCTGAAAATGTTCCCATAAATGCACCTAACAAACCGGTAAGGACAATTCCTAAAATACCAACCGGTAAAAAACTATTCATAGCAGCAGGTAATATCCTTTCAAAATCTGTATTGCCTTCGGGAGTAAGCAGATTGAGTTGATTATAATAAAGTAGCGCGAGAACAGTTATCCCGATAACCATCGAATAACGAATTGGTAATAATATAATAGAAACAAACCCGGTCATTTTGGAGGCTTCCTTTGGGGACCTGGTAGAGAGTACTTTCTGCATATCATAATTAGGCGCAGGGCCTGCAAGACTTGCAAACACTCCTTTGAATAACATCATCATAAAAAAGATGCTGAACAAACCAAACTGATCGTCTTTAATTTTTTTCATTGCCGCAGGAAGAATGTTTCTCCAGTCAAGATCGAGATGAACACCGAAGAATGGAGAACTCCAGCCTTTGGGAACATTTAATTTTTGTCCATGCAAATGAGTCATGGCGATATATCCGATGGCTATGCACCCAACCGTCATGATGGAATATTTTATTAAATCACCAATAACTATACTGTTCATTCCACCAAGTATAGAATAGAACATGGCAAATAAAGTAAAAACAATTCCGTAAAAATGAGCTACATAATCCGCACCTACATGGAAAGGAACATAAGGTTGAACAATATTCCAGGGTACAAAAATTTCAATAAATTTACCAAGTCCCACAAAACCATAAGCGAGGAAACCAAGACAACCTATCAAAGCAAAAACGACGGTAATATTATGAGAGGAAGTAACTCCTTTTCCTTTGAAACCAAATCTTGTTGCGAGCCACGCAGCGCCGGTATCAGCATTGGAACGACGAAGCCATTTGGCCAAAAACATCATATTAAATACCTGGTTGAAAACCGGCCACAACCATGGTATCCAAATACTTTTGAAACCATATACGAAACACAAAGAAACCATCCACATGGTACCGCTGATGTCAAACATATCTGAAGCATCGCTGAGGCCAAGGAGGTACCATGGCAATTTTTTCCCGGCTAATAAATAACTTTCTTTTGTTTTCCTGGCTTTTTTCCTGAAATAAATTCCAATCAAAAGCATAGAAACCAGGTAGACAACTACTATGCTTATATCAATTAAGTGAAGTTTCATTGATTTAAATTTTCAGCCTCTTTGCTCCGTATGAGGCGGAAGTATCCTACTCATTTAATTAAAGTTTAAAAATTATTCTCTTCTTTTTTAAGGAAGCCCTATTCAAATTTGGTTTAAAAATTACCTTATCTTTTTCTTCTTCTCAGATTAAAAATTTAAAATGGAATTCCACATATAAAATAAGAAAAGATAAAATTTGTTTGTTTACTGTGAAAATTTCCCCTTAATTATTTCTTACAAAATACTATCTTTTAAACATGCAATGCACTCTTGCAAAAATTATATTATTAACAGATAAAATATTATCATAGGTACTTTTATTCATGTTGGTCAGATTTTTCGTAATGGTTCCAAAATTATTTCAATTCATAACCTGAAACATATACTATTTTACCATTTAATTGTAATTATTTGATTTACCATAAAAAAAATACAGCGAAAATGTATATTATACAAATACTTTACATAATTTTAATTTTCAATTGTCATTAATACTTTATTGACATTATTCCAAAATAAATGAAAATATTTACTGCAAAATGAATGAAAAATTATTGAGAGAAATCACGCCACTTACGCAAAGTGATTGTTTTTCTGTATTCTCTAGAAGTAAAACAGAATTTGATTTCCCTTTACATTTTCATGAAGAACTCGAATTGAATTTTATTAAAAATGCAGGAGGTGCCAAAAGAGTAATTGGCGACCATGTAGCTGAAATAGGAGATATCGAATTGGTATTGGTAGGCTCCAATCTTCAACATGGATGGTTTACTAATAAATGTAAGAGCAAAACCATCCATGAAATTACCATTCAATTTCACCGTGATCTTTTTGATGAAAAATTTTTGCAGCGAAATCAAATGAGCTTTATAAAAAATCTTTTTCAACGTTCTTCACGTGGTGTATTATTTTCCAAAGCCACTTCGCTTGAGATTATGCCGCGTATTATGGATCTTACCCAGAAACACGGTTTTGATTCTGTGCTTGAATTAATGTCTATTCTTCATGATCTGTCAATTTCCAGGAATTTTCGCATGCTTTCTGATGCTTCGTTCAACAAAGAAATTCCATATTATAATAGCAGGCGAATTGAAAAAATTATGGAATTTGTCAATCATAATTTTAGCCAGAATATTAAGCTGGGCGATGCGGCTAAGTTAGCCGGCATGACCGAAGTTTCGTTAAGCAGATTTTTCAAATTAAGAACTGGTAAAACTTTTGTTGATACATTGAATGATGTGCGGTTAGGAAATGCATCACGTATGTTAATAGATACCACTCAAAGTATTAATGAAATTGCGTACAAATGCGGTTTCAATAATATGTCGAATTTTAACCGGATTTTTAAAAAGAAAAAAGACAGCACTCCAAAAGATTTCAGGAGTTCGTACACATCTGTTGGAATAAGGACTTTTGTATAAACATCTCACACTTTATAAAAAAATAATCATGCATTCCGGTAAATCTGCGATTTTATTTTTGGCAATTTTATTTTCATTAAATAAAACTTTTGCACAAAATCAATTGACATTTTCTTTACAGCAAACGACTAAAGAGGATACTTCAAAAAACTTTTTTAATGCTGAAAGTCCACTAATACAATATTATGGAAGAATACAAAATACAAATCCGGCTTTACCCAGATTCTGGTCGTCGGGCGTTTACATAAAAGCAAAGTTCGTGGGCGACAAATTTTCTTTCTTTGTAAATGATCAGGAGCTTTATGGAAATGTTCACAATTATTTAGAAATAGTTGTTGATGGGAAAAATTATCGGCTTCAAACAAAATTTGCAACCAATAAAATATCCGTTATCGGGTTAAAAAAAGGAAAGCACACCATCACTGTTTGTAAAGACACTGAAAGCGGAAATGGTTATTTGGAATTTGCGGGAATCGTTTGCAAAAATCTGTTGCCTTTGCCTCCAAAACCCGCTGAGACAATTGAATTTATTGGAAATTCAATAACCTGTGGTCTTGGTGATGATAATTCTGAAATTGCCTGTGGCAAAGGAGAATGGTACGATCATCACAATGCTTATATGGCCTATGGGCCACAGACTGCAAGGGCTTTAAATGCGCAATGGGTTATTAGCGCCGTTTCGGGAATTGGAATGATCCATAGTTGTTGCGAAATGAAAATTCTAATGCCACAGGTATTTGATAAAATGGATATGCGCGATGATTCTATTCCTTATAATTTTGATCAATATACGCCGGATATTGTTACAGTTTGTTTAGGACAAAATGATGGGATCCAGGATTCAACGGCCTTTTGCAGTGCTTATGTTGATTTTGTAAAAACAATAAGAAATAAGTATGCAAAGGCCAAAATCATTTTACTCTCAAGCCCGATGGCTGATGATAAATTAAGGGTCGTTTTAAAGAATTATCTTTCATCAATTGATGAATATCTGCAACAGAATGGCGATAAAAATATTTATAAATATTTTTTTAAAAAACAATACAATCATGGCTGCGATGGCCATCCGTCTATAAACGAACACACAGAAATTGCGGCCCAACTGATCCATTTTATAAAAGAAAATAAACTATCTGATTTTAAATCATGAATTATTTAATTGTTTCCAGTAAAACAATAAATAATCATGATTTGCATTTTATATCATAGAATTAAAAAACATTTTTCCACATCATGCTTTCTACGGGCTTATCTGGCTGATGGCTGTACTTCGCGTTCTTTTTTGAATCGTATTTTATTTCTATCTCTCCTTCTACGGGGAAATAAATGAGCTGCCCTATCGGCATTCCGGCATATATTCTTACCGGAATTTTGCAAGATATTTCCAAAGTCCAGTGACCGCAAAACCCCACATCGCCTTTCCCTGCTGTGGCATGTATATCAATACCAAGGCGCCCTGTAGAAGATTTCCCTTCAAGAAAAGGAACATGTGTATGAGTTTCTGTATATTCTAATGTTACACCGAGATATAATTGGTTTGGTTCTAATACAAATCCTTCATCAGGAATATCAAAATGCTCAATTTCATTGTGTTTTTTTGCATCCAGTATTTTGTCTTTATAAATAGCAAGGTTTTTCCCAAGGTGTACATCATAACTGTTGGTTCCCAGATTTTCGCGGTTGTAGGGTTTTATGATGATGGTTTTCTTTTCAATTTCTTCAAGAATTCTCTTATCAGATAAAATCATTTAATTGCATTTATTTTTACAGTTGCAAAATAATTCATCAAACAGCAAAAAGGAGGATAATTTTTTTTTAATGCCTTTGTTTTATCAACATAATATTAACGATTCTGCTAAACTTGCGGTATGGCATATAACAGAAAATGAAGAATTCTTTCTGGAGAAAATTACCATACAAAAAGGGATAATGCATCCGCACAAAAGATTACAACACCTTGCAGGACGTTATCTTTTAAAAATATTACATCCGGATTTCCCTTTACACCTGATAGAAATTGCAACATCAAAAAAACCTCTGCTGGCAAATCATGAATTCCATTTTTCTATCTCGCATTGTGGTGATTATGCAGCGGCTATTGTGAGTGAAAATAAAATAGTAGGAATTGATGTTGAATTAATAACTCCCAAAATAGAATTGGTAAAAAATAAATTTTTGAATGAATCTGAAATTACGCTTTCTGAAACTGCGTCACAAACTTTAAAGTATCAACTACTCACTCTTTTCTGGAGCAGTAAAGAAGCTATTTACAAATGGCATGGAAAAGGTGCTCTCAGCTTTAAAAAAAATATGGGCCTTGAACAATTATTTTTTGAAAACGGACGAGGAATTATTGACGCCTATTTTTTAAAAAATGAGAGAATTGATTTGAAAATTGAATTTAGATTTTTTGGTAATCTTTGCCTGGCGTGGGTTCTACAGTAAACAAATAATTATTGGCAGTTTTTAATTAGCCAATAACTCATTCAGTAAATAAAGAAATATTCTGGATTTCTGATTTATTTTTTATTGCATTATTACATTTGCCAATGAGCACATCAGCTAATTGTCACATTAACAAATTCTGTTCATCCATCAGACTAAGATCTATAGCATCCATCCCTGAGATTCCTTCAATAGAACCTTTTACATGAGCCGCATTCAGCAAAACTTTTTCCAATTGTTTTTCTCTTGCTTTCCACAGTTTTTCCATTGCATTTCTTTCAGATATAATACTCATTTTCATTGCAACAAAACCCTCGCGAATAGCTTTCCATTGTTCACTGAATTCGTTGCTGGTAAGATAATCATAAAGCAAACTCATTTTATCTCCTTTATTTTGCTGATTTTTGATTGAATTATATACACGAATAATACTATCACGAAGCACATTAGTAAGCGCTTTTACTTCATCAAAAGTGCAAATCCATATTCCATCTTTTAATCCAAAACAATCCAGATCTTTAGGCATTGTTTTAGTAACCAAAACCGCTACATCGGCGCTATTGCTGCGCATATCCTTCTTAAACTTTTCAATCCAGTCGCCGCCAAAATTTTCTGTTCTTTTACTTTCATAAATTATTTTACCACATTCCTGTCCAAAATTATTTCTTACCAATTGAATGCAATCTGCGCCTCTTACGCCTTTGCCTATTTCGGAGATTACATCAAACGGAAATGCATTTCTTAATATTTCCTCCAAGGCGGTTTCCTGTACTTCGCCTTGTAATTGCATAGAACCCTGCTCTGCCTTACGTTTCATCTCATCGGTTAAATGCATTTGGTCAGCCAGTTTTTTTTCCAGTTCTTTTAATTTTAAAGAATATTCGGTTTCTTTTATTTCATTTTTTTCTTTTTCCTGTTTGCGTATCTGGTCAATTAACAAAGTTCTTTCCACGGCTAATTTTTTCTCCAGTTCAATTTCCATTTCTTCGCCCTTTGTTTTTAATTCTTTTTCCTTTTTCAAAAATTCCAATTCCCTTTGCCGTGCTGTTTTTAATTTTTCTTCATTGTCTTTAGAAGATTCCTGTAAAAGCTTTATCTGGTTTTCGTAGTCATTACCGATAGATTTTCTCAGTTTTTCCTGGAGTTCATTTTCCATTTTCAGTTTTTCCTTTTCCATTCGTTCAGCAAATAACTGATTTTCTTTTTCTTTCTTTTTTTCAAAGTCTTTTTGTTGCTCTTCCAGAATTTTTTGCTGATCAGAAAATTGTTTTACTAATTTTTGCCTGTCATTATTAAACTTTTCCTGGTATTCTTTTTCAAGCGATTTAGCGATAGCATCTTCGGGTGCAAATTCATGTTTACAATTGGGGCAGGTTATTAATGTCGGCATTATTTTTATTTCGGTTTAAGGTAAAGAAATTTAGAATTATGAAAAAAAATCCTTCTTCTGGTAAAGATGAAAGAGGTATTTACTAAGAAAAATTGGTATTATAAAAATCAAAGTCATGGCAAATTTATGATGAAATTAGATGAAAGAGATTGCTCAAATAATTTTTGGGTGCTTTTCAAAATATCGTTTTGTTTTTTATTGCCACATCCCCTTCAATCCCCTCTCCAGTCTGGGAGAGAGGAAAGCGGTAGAATATTTTGAAATGCTCCCCAAACTTTTAAAATCCTTAGCTTTTAATTTTTATATTTGTATTTTGAAATAAATTTAAATTATGGAAACAATTACAATTCATCCGAAAAATAAAGACCAGGCAAACCTTTTCGAGCAATTAGCAAAAACACTAAAAGTACCTTTTGAAAAAGCAAAAAAATCTAAAAGTCCTTATGATCCTGAATTTGTGAAAAAGATCAAAAGATCAGATGAGGATTTTAAAAAAGGGCGGTACACTAAAATTGAACCCTCACAAATATGGAAATTAGATTAAGTGAGACTGCTAAAAAGGACATTCAATACTTCCTAAAAACAGGTCAAAAAAGTATTTTAAAAAAATTGAAAATTTATTGCATGAAGTTAGAGAGACACCTTATGAAGGGTCTGGCAGGCCTGAACCATTGAAATACGAATTATCCGGAAAATGGTCAAGACGTATAACACATGAACACCGGATGGTTTACTCGGTAACAAATAATATAGTTGAAATAAATTCCCTGAAAGGTCATTATGATAAAAAATAAAATTGGGGCATGAAGAATTTAGTGGTATCTGACCGTGAACTCATTTTAATATTTCTGATTTAAAATATTCTTTTATTCTGACTTTTACCTGGTAAATTATTTGTAGAAATATACTGGCAAGTTTGTTTTAAAACCATAAAACCTTTGCCAGGCAAAGGTTTTATGATGTGCGGAAGAGGAGATTCGAACTCCCAAGCCCTTTCGGGCACTACCACCTCAAAGTAGCGCGTCTACCAATTTCGCCACCTCCGCAAAAAAAAGGCTTTATTAAATTCCGTTTTAACCGGGATGCAAATTTAATAAAACCCTTCAATTAAACTTGACCATTTAAAACAATCCTGAAAGTAGTGCCCTTGCCAATTTCAGAAGATTTTACATACAGTTGCCCTTTGTGATATTTTTCAATGATGCGTTTGGCGAGTGAAAGGCCAAGCCCCCACCCTCTTTTCTTGGTCGTAAACCCAGGCTTAAAAATTCTTGCCAGGTTTTGTTTGCTGATTCCTTTGCCGCTGTCTTTAATATCTATGATGATTTGCTCACGCAAATTTCTTATTCTTATCTGTATCGTTCCTTTACCATTGATAGCATCCAAAGCGTTTTTCAAAAGATTTTCTATCACCCAATCAAATAAAGGCCCTGAAATTTTAGCCATCACTTTATCTTCAGGCTTCTCTATGATGTAGCTCACTTTATCTGTTGATCTTCTCTTAATATAAGTTACCATTTTTTCTACCTGCTCGGTAATATCCAACTCTTCTAATTTTGGAGCGCTTCCTATTTTACCAAACCTGTCGCTGATTAGTTTCAGTCTGTTCACATCTTTCTCCATTTCTTTGGAAATATTTCCGTCAATATCTTTTTCTTTCAACATCTCTACCCAACCCTGCAAAGAAGAAATAGGAGTGCCCAATTGATGAGCCGTTTCTTTTGCCATACCTGCCCATACCTGGTTTTGAGTGGATTTATTTCTTACTGAAATGGTATAAAAAGTAATAAAAATAAAAAGGGCAACTATTACTAACTGAATAATCGGGAAATATCTTACCTGCTTTAATAACCTGGAATCGCCATAATAATACTTGTCAGCTACATAAGGTTCTTTACTCAATTCAAGAACGATGGGTGGATGTGCAGATTGAAATTCTTTTAATTTTTTTTGAAGGAAATTTTTTGAAGATCTTATTTCTGCCGAATCTATATTCCGTGAATCAATAATACTGTCTTTTTCATTAGTCCAGATAATGGGAATATCTGCATTCCGTAATTGAATTTCGCTGGCGAGAGTAAGGTCTGCATTGGGAGGAGCAGACGCAATAAATTTATTAGCTTCCACCCACTGGCTTATCTTTTCCCTTTCTTCTACCTCTATTTTTTTTGATAGAAAATTGGAATAAAAAATGGTACCAATTACAATAGCAACTGCTATGAGAGTAAGAACCGACCGGAAATTAAAAAGTTGCCTGAACATAGTTCAAATCTAAAATCTATTTGTGAGAAATAACCTCACGAAACTAAAATCTTTTATGTTTGTACCTGATTAATAAAATTCCATTGACACGATCACCATCAGTAGCTATAGTAATTCTCAACTGGAACGGGAAACATTTTCTTGAAAAATTTCTCCCGTCGGTAATGACTGAGGAATACGAAAACCTTTCGGTAATTGTAGCCGATAATGCTTCTACTGATGATTCGCTATTCTTTTTGCAAAAGAATTATTCGCAGATAAAAATAATTACCAACACGGTCAACGAAGGTTTTGCCAAAGGTTATAATACAGCGCTGAAGAAGGTATCAGCTGATTATTATATTTTATTAAACAGCGATGTGGAAGTTACAAGAGGTTGGATAAAGCCTATAATTTCATTAATGGAAAACGATGTAAATATTGCTGCATGTCAACCAAAAATTTTAAGTTTTGATAATAAAAAAAAGTTTGAATATGCCGGCGCCGGTGGTGGTTGGATTGATAAATTGGGATATCCGTTTAATCGTGGAAGAGTTTTTGATGATTGTGAAAAAGATAATGGGCAATATGACAATGCCGCTCAAATATTTTGGGCTACCGGTGCAGCGTTATTTGTGCGTGCGTCCGTTTATCATGAGTTAAATGGCTTTGACGAATATTTTTTTGCTCACCAGGAAGAAATAGATCTGTGCTGGCGTATGCAAAGAGCGGGATATAAAATTTTTGTGGAGCCAGCTTCTTGTGTTTTTCATGTGGGCGGAGGTACGTTGCCAATGGGAAATAAAAGAAAAGTGTTTTTAAATTTTAGGAATAATTTGATAATGCTGGCAAAAAACTTACCTCTTTCCGAAAAGTTTTGGAAAATTCCTTTCAGGATTTCAATGGATAATTTAGCTGGTTTGCAGGCATTGGTAAAAGGTAATTTTAAAACATTTGTCTCAATACAATCTGCACATTATCATTTTCTCAAATGGATATTCAAAAGAAAAGAAGAAGAAAAACTTCCTAAAGTAAAGATGAAAAAAATGAAAGGTGTGTATGCCGGAAGTATAGTATGGCAATATTTTTTCAACAAAAAGAAAACATTTTCAGAAATTGTAGGCTTCAAAAAATGATATTTCAAATCAAACTGTTATTTTTGCCCAGCAAATAATATATTATGGAACACGAAGAAGTAATTGATAATACTGGAAAAGATATAGCCCATAGCTGGGTATCCACTTCACGGTTTCTTTTTTATTGCCAGGTAGCTGTTTTTGTTGCGTTGGTAATAGGTGGCTGTTATACAATGTATGTAAAGCGGTACCAGGGAAAGCCTAATGTAGAAGTTCCGGGAAATACACAGTATAATCCGCAATACAAATAAATTTTGCTCTATTAGGATTCAAGCCCTATTTTTGCAACCCTTTTTAGTTCTTGCAAAAAGCGGAAATAGCTCATTTGGTAGAGCGCGACCTTGCCAAGGTCGAGGTGGCCGGTTCGAGCCCGGTTTTCCGCTCACAATAATTGAAAGCAGTTAAACTGCTTTTTTTATTTATAGTTGTTGAAATAACAATTGGAATGTGTTTACCCGGGTGGTGGAACTGGTAGACACGCAGGACTTAAAACAAATTCTTGTTCTTTGAGGTTTTGGCTTTTTTTTAAAACTTTTATTGTGAAAAAATGGTTTGTCAAAGAAAGGATTGATAGTATTAGGTTTATTGAGGTCTGCAATTCGTCAAAATCAATGTCGGATGCTGCTTCTAAACTTAATCTTCATTTTAATTCATTTAAGAAGAGGGCATTGGAACTTAAATGCTATCGTCCCAACCAGGCTGGAATAGGAACCAGGAAAAATTCTCCTCGTATTCCGTTAAGCAGTATCGTAGAAAAAAACCTTTATCCGCATTATCAATCTTTTAAGTTAAAAAGGAGATTGATTGAGGAAGGTATTAAAAAAGATATCTGTGAGAATTGCGGGATTAATGACTGGAGAAGGAAACCATTGTCAATGGAACTTCATCACAAAGATGGTAACAGGACGAATAATTTATTAAGTAACTTAGTTTTTCTTTGTCCTAATTGCCATAGCCAAACCGGCACTTTTCGTTCAAAGAACAGGAAAATTTGAGTGCTTTCGGGGAAATCCGAAATGTAGAACCTCTCAAATTCGGGGAACCCTTATCTGCTTGGGCAGATTGGCAATCCCGAGCCAAGCTCTAATTTTTTTAGAGAAGGTGTAGAGACTTGACGGGAGGCGCCTAACTTTTAGTTGATGGAAATAGATCCTGCTAAAAATGGCGAAGGTAAAGTCCAGACCACAAATCCCGATCTTAAATCGGGGGCAACGAAAGTTGTAGTTGGTAAGAAAATCCTGTCTTCAGCAATGGAGGTGTGGGTTCAACTCCCATCCCGGGTACAAAAAAAGTCCTGAATATATTTTCAGGACTTTTCATTTATTCTCAATCATCTTTTTTCTCTTCCTTTGGTTTCCTCACTTTGGTTTTGGTCTTTGTCTCTTTGTTTTCTTTTACTACCTTTTTATTTAGCTGGTGTGTGTTTCCATTGTTTGGAACTACTGATCTTTGATTCTTTTGATTTTTTTGGGCTCCTGAATTCAATTGCCTTACCGGTGCATTTGATCGTTCAATATTTCTTTGAGGTGTTTGCACAGGTGCATTATTTACAGGCTGGGAATTATTTCTAGGGGTTTCATTTTGTTGTTGCTGATTTCTATTAGTCTGAGTTGGAGGTGTCTCCGTATTATTTTGGAATGTCCTTACAGGTTCGCTATTTCTGTTAGGATTAGTTGAAGGAAAATTATTTACAGGAGTTTGGTTCCTGTTTATCTGAGGTGCCGGCTGGTTATTGGGAGATGTTCTTTCAGGAGTATTATTTCTGTTTGGATTTACTGTAGGTGTATTGTTTACCGGTGGCTCATTCCGGTTTATTTGTGGTGCCTGATTATTGGGGATTTCTCTTACAGGTGGAACAGATTGATTGTTATTATTTGTTCTGTTATCACGATTTATTTGATCCCTGTCTATCACCCTTGATGGCCTTATATTAGTAGAAGGTTCTTGTTTTATAGCAGGCCTGTACACTCTTATCGAATTATTGTTGATTTGCGGAGATCCTGGTTGATTGGATTCAACAACATTGATTTTCCTGATTTTTGAATTAGTATATCTCTCTACATCTGTTGCATTGGGACCGGAATTATAAGAGGGTCTGGTTCTGCTATTGTTTACAACAGTTATGTTATTAATAATAGTGGTATTATTAATAATAGTAACATTTCTTGATGGTGTTACATAATAGTCGTTAATACGTGAACTGGTTATATAACGGTTAGGTACAAACGTCCAGTTGTTTGCCGGAATAGAACCAACAGAAATATTGACACTCATTCCCGGTCCAAGTGGAGCCCACCCGTAATAATCTCCGCCACCTCTCCAGGAAACCCATGCCGGAGCCCATTCATTGCCAGGAATCCACATCCATCCATATGACATATCATTTACCCATCTGCCATAGTGAAAAGGAGCCCAACCCCAATTATAATTAGAGGCCCATGTCCACCCGTAATCTGTATAAACCCAATTACCATTGGTAGAATAAGGTCTGAATCCTGCTATGCCAGGCACCCACACGTAACCATATTGAGGGTCATTTACCCAATTACCATACGGGCTTAAATCATTATAAAATTGCTGATAAGAAATATCCTCCGGTTGTTGAGAATAATTCTGTGCTGAATTGCTCTGTGTATAATAGCGAGAGCTAGTACAGGAAGAAATCAAAATAAGAATTATGATTGAAAGATATTGATACAAATGTTTCATGGTTTTTTATTTTTACATAACTATGACTTGCAAAAATTAAGCAGGTTTGTTTTACTTAATGGTTATAAAATTTGTTTAACCACTTATTAACTTTTTTGAAAGTATAAATATAAATATATAATTAGAGATTATTATATAAAAAATTTATTAGAATAATAAGTGTATTTGTAATAAGACCGTCTTCACACTATTGGAGGCAGTCTTAAGAACATTTATAAATAAGTGCAAAAAGTTATTTTACATACTCTTTATTACCATTTTTAGTAAGATAATATTTCCCTCCCCTGGGACCCTGATAAATCGTTCTTCCTTTGGCATCGGTACTGATAGCCTTATCAGAAGTTTTTGCAGTACTTGCGTGTGCTACCGGGGTTGCGCTTCTTGTCACTTTTGTATGCGCAGCCGTAGCCTGGGTTTGCGCTGGGATTTGTGCCTGGGCAGTAGTTTTTGGCTGATTATTGGCTTTGAATCGTTTATCCGGAGTGCCTTTTTTGTTTAAATGAGTGGCTGCAGCAGTATTTGCAGTTGTAGTATTTGCCTCCTTGGCCTGTTTTTTTGCCAAAGCCTTGGATTCTTTATCGGCTTTCTTTTGATCAGCAGTGGCTTTATCAGCATTTTTCTTTGCCTGGGCTTTAGCCTCTTTATCTGCTTTTTTCTGAGCCGCTATAGCTGCTTTGTCTTGTTTTGAAACAGAGGTTTTAGCTTTTGACGAAGTAGTAGTTTGCGCATTACTAATGCTAAAAGCTCCGAACACTAAGAGAAGAATGATTGTAATCTTTTTCATGACTTAATTTTTTTTAAATAATTTGTATGATTCATTTCCTTAATTAATAATTAATGAACAAGTTATTCCAAATAACATTCCAATGACATTTGCATAAGACACACTATTGTCATATTTTACTTTTTGGGGAAAAGTCGTTGAGGTAGATTGGTATTACTAAAATCTCTTACAACTGCCAACCGGACTTTAAATATTTAGTTTACTGTTGCACGAATTGAAATCATATTTTTTTAATCAGTAAAAAAATAAATAACAGCTATTCTTATTTTCTTTTCTATAACAGATTATTTTAAAAATTCACTGGGCTCCCATTTTGATTTTGGATTAAAATGTTTCCACAATAAAGCCGATAATTTTCGCGTAAGTACCCATGCTTCATTGTTATGCTCCCAAGTGGTGTCTTTATTATTCTTGGTACAAATACAAAAAATATAAGGATGAGCACCATTTACGTATAATACTTCATCCCGCGTCTGATCTACAGCGCCACTTTTATCCGCAACAAAAATGTTTGGTGGAATTTGAGATATGGCATCCTCATCCCAAAACTGGCGGCTCATCATCCGCAACATTCTATCGCTTATTTGCTTATCAATTATTTTATTTTCCACAATCATTTTCAATAGCGTAGCCATTTCCCTTGGCGTAGTTTGCCCCCATCCATATTGATCCCAGTTTCCTTTTCTACCGGGAGTACGGCTATTTACACGTGTATCTTTCATACCCAGACTGTCAAGATATTTATTGATTTGAGCGCCGCCCCCCGAAAGACCCTGGAGCCAAAGGCTTGCACCGTTATCACTCATGCTCATCATCAGCATAACCAACACATTCAAAGGAATTTTTGAACTGTCTTTGAACGAAGCGAGAATTTCTTCACCCTCTGAATACCTTACAGAATCGGTAAAGGTCATTTCCTGATGATAGCTTAATTCTCCATTATGTATTTTGTGCATAAATCCAATAAATATTGGCACCTTCACCATGCTTGCTGTAGGGAAAATAGTATCTGCATTTACAGCCGCGATTTTATTTTTTTGCATATCATACACATACACACCTACATCGCCATGGAAGCCTTGTAATAGATTACTAATTTCGTTTTGTAAATGTCTGTCTGTTTTTTGAGCATTAGAGGATAGTGTGGAAACAAGAAAAATTAATGCAATCAATTTTTTCATTCTGTTTTATTTTGAAAATGAAATTATAAAATGATTTTGATTTTGAAAGTAAAATAAACCATTAAAAAGCGAAGATCAGTTAAAAAGAAAAATCTTAATGTCACTTAATTCCTTAATGGTTCAAATAAAACAAACCATTAAGAAGTGAAGAGCAGTTAAAAAGAAAAATCTTAATGCTCCTTAATTCCTTAATGGTTCAAACAATTAATATACAAATCAAAATGCACTTGCGGCTGCACTTGCGCCGAATGAATAATTCAATAACCGCGATAATAGTGAAGAATCTTTTAAAATAAAAATTCGGGTTATTTATCGTTTTACTGTGCATGTATTATTTATAACGGGTATCCACAATCGTAATTGGAAAAAACTTTCTAGTGCCACCAGGGCAAAAAAAAACTACCCTGACTTTTACATCAGAATAGTTTCTTTCAGAGGGATGATTTAATTAAAAATCCTTCTATAAAGTTTATTTTTTAGCTGAACAGGCCACCTTTTTTCAATTCTTTTGTTTTTTCACCAATCAAAAATCCATTCTGATATATCTGAATTTTATAACTTCCCTGTTGGAAATGACTTCCCGGCGCAAAAGCAAATTCTACATTTTTTGTTTGAGCTGTTTGCAAGTCAACTGGCAATTTAGCTGTAAAAGTTTTGCTGCCTTCATCACGGGTTGCGAAAGTATCACCGGTAGAATCTGTGCTTTGTGTTGTCACTACAGGTTTTCCATCAGGGCCAATCACTACTACATATACATCAGTAGTTCCGGGTTGAATGATACGATTGTTTACGTCAAAACTTACAACCAATTTATCAACGCGTTTAGCAACAGTAGAAACTTTTTCTTTTCCGTTACCTCTTATTTTATAAGGAGTAATAGAAATATTCGAAGCGTTGAGAGTAGAGGCTACATCCACTTTCTTTTCAAGATCCTGTTTGATAACGTTTGTAGAATCCAGGTTATGGGAAATGGTTTCTTTTTCAGTAGTTAAGGTAGCTACATTTTGTCTCAATGTATCATTTTGCTGTGTTAGCATTGCTATTTGATTTTCCATATCCGTGATCTTTCCATTCAATTGAGCGATCATATCCTGGGCTTTAGAAAGTTCGGCAGCAGTAGCATTTTTCTTATTTAATATGCCACGTATCTCTCTTTTCATCTTAGAAATATCACTGTTACTTGCAGCCAATTTGCTATCCAACGCAGTATTTGCAGTTTGCATAGAATCAAGACGTGCGAGTGAGGCATCAAAGCTTGATTGAATGTTGCTTTTTTCTGTTGTTACTTTAGCAACTTCTGTTTGCTGTGCCTGGATGGCTTCTCCGGATTTGTTGTGGTCGAAAATAAAAAATCCTGCAAGGATAATTATTCCCGCTATCAATAATCCAATAAAGAGATTTTTAAAATCCCTTGGTTTGTTTACAGTCGGAGACTGTTCGGTATATTCGTTCATTTTTTTTGGTTTTTTTGGTTAAAAAATTGAGTATAAAAAATTTATTTTAGGAATCAGATAAATGCTATTTTCTAAAAGACTAACAGCGTTAAGTCTAAAATCATGCCATTCTTATTTTCTTTAATTTAAAACACAAAATAGAAAAATTACCAGTTCTGTTTTTAATTGATTTATAATGTAATTCGAGCACAAAAAGAATGATTGTTAAATCATTGTTATAGGATACTCGTCGAAATTTTCAATCAAAAAAATGTATCTGCTAAGAGGTTTATGAACTTTGTCTCAATTTGTAACTCTCCTTTTTTTTGGGTAATTTTAGGCAATAAAAAAATAAGAAAATGTCAACACAATCTCATGTTTCCAGGAAAATAACCGCGGCATTGGCAATCGTGTTTCTATTGCCACCATTAGTTCTTTTTATAATGTGGTCTACTATTGGTATAAAATATAGTGGCTTGAATTCAGGAGATCAAATGGATGTTTATATGAGTTATTTTTCGGGTTGGCTTAAAAATATAAATACCATCCACATTATTTCTATTGCATGTTGCCTGATCGCAATAATACTTGCAGCAAGGAGTTTTAAAAAGCATTTATTGTCAATAAGGGTGCTAATGTTGATGACAGTTTTGGTCGCTATTTTTATTCTATTATTTGATATATCCCAGATAATTTAATTCCTTTATTTGTAATCAAATTGAATGGTGCCAAGTAAATTCTTTTCTTTTGAATAACATTTTTGTATTTCAGGAAGTTGTTTATCATCATAAGCATACCTCCAGATAAAATAACTTCTTCCGGTTTCATCTACAGAAATCATTTGTGAGGGCTTATCACCATTATTGTATTCAAACATATAATCAGGCAATAGTCTTTTCGCTATAACATTGTAATGCACTACGTCGGTAAGGCGGTTGCTGTCATCATAATAGTAATAATATTTTTTATCATCACTATTTCCCGATGGATCTTCTTCTATAATATTTCCTTTCTCATCAGCCACAAAAGTAATAGTCGAAATAAGCACATTATTTTTTTTGCGAAGCATTTTTTCAGGACTACCATTTTTATAAAAAAATTCATGTGTTTCAGTAATTCCTGTGCTATCTCCATCGGCTATTGTGTTTGTTCTTATCAAAGACAGCAAGCCATTGGTATCATATTCAAATTCAACTGTATTGGTCGTTGTTGGAGTAGTGGTAGTGGTTTTAATAACTTTGCCATCTGCATCATAATCCGTTATTAAAAGTGATTGACCTGTGATATTTGATTTAGATAACATCTCTGATTGGGAGAAGGTCTTATTAATCTTTTTTTCACAAAAAAATCCATCGCTGGGCTGGTCGTTATCATCGAAGCTGGTTATTTTTATAGTCTTTATCTTCCCGTTCTTTAAGGTAGAAAATTCTTTATTTTGATTAATGCTACCCATTATATCTTTATAATAGTACTGGGCGTTTGACGGGAAGCAGCCAAAGCAAATAAGTATGAAATAAATGAAAAAAGAACGAAAAAAATTTTTAGCCATTTTTTTAAAATAAATAATTGTGTTTTAAGAGATTTTAAAGAACGTAAAATAATTCATTAATCATTAATACTATTTTTGTTTATTATTTTTAACCGGAAATTATAATAATAAAACCAATTCAATGTCGCATCTTCCTCAAAGGAAAGAAAAGAACTGCCTTAATTGTGGAACGACAGTTATTGGTAAATATTGCCATAATTGCGGACAGGAAAATATTGAACCAAAGGAATCATTGTGGCAATTAATATCCCATTTCTTCAATGATTTTACTCATTTTGATGGAAAGTTTTTTTCCACTTTAAAAGATCTTCTTTTCAAACCGGGCTTTTTATCTAAAGAATATATGACCGGCAGAAGAGTCGCCTATTTGAATCCCGTAAGGATGTACATTTTCACATCATTTATATTCTTTCTTATCTTTTTTTCTTTGTTTCAACCAAATGAATCTGAATTCAAAAATTCAAAATTTGAATTAAATGGCAAAACTCAACAAATGATTAATTCGATGTCTCCTGCCGATTTTAACGATTTTACAAAAGTATTCAATCATGGTACACCCATGAGCCGTGAAGAATTCAGCCATTATAGGGATAGTATGCAAAACGGAACCATATTTCATTCGCTTTTAAATAAAAATAATTATACTACAAAGGAGCAATATGATTCTGCATTAAATGCCGGAGTTGTAAAGGATGGATGGCTAAAACGCAATTTAGTTTATAAAGAAATCGGGATTAACAATAAATATCATTCTCAGCAGGCAAAGTTTTTTAGTGATTTTGTAAATAGCCTTATGCATCATTTTCCTCAAATGCTTTTTATTTCATTGCCATTGGCCGCTTTGATGTTGAAATTACTTTATATGCGCCGCAAACAATTTTACTATGTAAGCCATGCTATTTTTGCCATACACTTTTACATTTTTGTATTTATTGCGATGCTCTTATCCATGTGCATTTCAAGGATTGAAGAGGTATTGAAATGGAATTGGATGAATTATATCAATACTCTTATTACGTTCATTATCCTTTTTTATTTGTACAAAGCGATGCGAAAGTTTTATCAGCAGCGAAGAGCAAAATCCATTTTAAAATTCTTCCTGTTTTCATTTTCTTTCTTTTTTACGATTGTGTTTCTCTTCGTATTTTTTGCACTTGTCTCTATTTTTCAAGTTTAAATTATTATAATGAATCAACCCGCAGATTTTAACAGACTGATACAAATCATGGATGATCTTCGTGAAAAGTGCCCATGGGATAAAAAGCAAACTATTCATACGCTGCGCCAGCAAACTATTGAAGAAACATACGAACTTGCAGATGCCATCACGGATAAAGACTGGAATGGCATAAAGGAAGAGCTGGGCGATTTATTATTACATATAATCTTTTATGCCAGGATCGGGCTTGAAGAAAATAAATTTACCTTACAGGAAGTGATAGATGGCATTTGTGATAAACTGATAAAAAGGCATCCTCATATTTATGGCGATGTTAAAGTGAATGATGAAGAAGATGTAAAGAGAAACTGGGAACAGATAAAATTATCTGAGGGAAAAAAATCGGTTTTGAGTGGCGTGCCAAAATCATTACCAGCAATGGTGAAAGCCATGAGAATACAGGAAAAAGCAAAACAAGTAGGTTTTGAATGGGCTACTAAGGAACAAGTTTGGGAAAAAGTAGAGGAAGAGAAATCAGAATTATTAGAAGCGGTAGATTTAAAAAATACAGGACATATAGAAGAAGAGGCCGGCGATCTTTTCTTTTCTGTAATTAATTATGTAAGATTCTTAAAAGTAGATGCTGAAAATGCACTTGAGCTGACTAATAAAAAATTTATAAAACGCTTTACCCAGATGGAAGATGCCGTTCAAAAGAAAGGTATGAATCTCGGGAATATGTCCCTTTCAGAAATGGATGCCATCTGGAATGAAATCAAAAAACAAAACAACGGAATTTGAACCTGAATAATAACGATACTTTTTTTAAAAGGAATTCCTTTCTCCTTATAACAGCAGCGTGGTTGCTCACGTTTGCTTTTATTATTAATAATTACTGGAGTACAAGTTCCACTTCTAATGCGGCGCAAAAAGCGATTCAAAAAGATATTAACAGGAATCAGGAAAATATAAATTCTTTCTGTTTAGATTCTTCGGTACTGAATAAAATTGCTGAAGGCAATTACGATGAATCATTTCTGGATAAAGAGGTTTCAAAAAAATATTTCATATTTTTCTATAAAGTCATAGACTTAAATAAACTGGATCCTGTTTTTTGGAATTCCCAGGTAATAGAGCCCGATTCTTCTTTAATACATAGCAATAATGGTATCAGCTTTCAGAAATTATTGAATGGATGGTATGTAAGTAATACAAGATCATTCCGTAGTTCATCAGGTAATAATTATAAAATGATTTTTCTGATCCCTGTAAAATGGGATTATTACATTGAAAATAAATATTTGCATAATTCATTTGTTGCGGAAAGTAATATTGATAAGACCTACGATATCAGCCTTACGCCTACTGCACATGAAATAAAAGATCAACACGGTAAACCACTTTTTTATCTTCGTCAGCTTAGTAACCCCATCGCACATGATAATGTTCTGGCTATGTGGTTAAGGGTTCTGGCATCTGTATTGATTTTGTTTTTTATTCATAAACTTGCCAATTTCTATGTGGAAAGAAAAGGTTTTTGGATCGGTTTCCCGATTTTGATCATTCCCATTATTTTTCTGCGATTCATAAGTTACCATTTTCATATTCCTCTTAATTTTCAACAATTAAAATTATTTGACCCTACTTTTTATGGTGCCAATTTTATTATAAGGTCCTTAGGCGATTTGTTTATCAATTCAATTTTGTTTATCTGGATAGTTCTATTTATTAGATATCATTTCAATTATGATTTTTCTAAAATTAAATTCAAAAATGATCTTTATAAATATGTGGCTATTGGTTTTATTGTTGTTTTGATGATCATAATTACTTTACTTGGCGGGTATACCGTACAGAGCCTGGTATCTGATTCGCAGATTTCTTTTGATGTGATCAACTTTTTTACGCTGAATATTTATAGCATTATAGGCTTCATTGTATTAAGTTGTATTGCTACAGGGTATTTTTTCCTGGTACAATTATTACTTCAGCCATTAGATGTATTTATTGGTCATCATAAAAGGTATATTCTATATCTGGCCATAACTGTGTCCGACCTGATTATCTTAACATTCATGCGGCATTCTTCTTATGTAAGTTTCAATTTATTCCTTTTATTATGGCTCTTACTTTTTATTTATCTACTTAATTTCAAATATCTCTTATTACACGCTTATAATCTGGTTTCATCAAAATTTATTTTTTGGGTATTCTTTTTTTCGGTTTCTATCACAGCATTAATTGTATTGCAAAACCGGACCAAGGAGTTGGAAGACAGAAAACATTTTGCTGAAAATCTCGCTAATAAGGCTGACCCTTCCGGGCCGGTAATTGTAAATATTATTCTAAATGATTTCAGAAATGATTACCTATCCGGCATCTTTTACAGGTTTAAAAATCCATATCAAAACCGATTTTTAAAAGACAGTCTGATCAATGAGAATTTCTCTGGCTATCTTAATAAATATGATACAAAGATTTACACTTTTGACTCTTCTGAGGTACCATTATATAATGAAGATTCAACCACTTTTAATTCATTAAATGCGATTATTCAAACACAAGGCAAACCCACTGACATACCGGATCTCTTCTTATATGATATCTCTTATGACAGGTTTAATTATATCAGCAAAAAAACCATTACCGATTCGACTAACAAGAAGTTAGGTTATGTTTTCATTATTTCGAAACCCAAAAAATATAAAAGCGATGCGCTCTATCCCGAACTTTTCTCAAAAGGAAATATTAATTCAATCGAAAGTTCGCCGGTGTATGCATTCGCCATTTATAATAATAATCAATTAAGCAGCAGCTCCAATGATTATCCTTTCTCTACTGAAATTGATGATAATAATTTTACTTACAACGAATTCAAAGAAGTTCAAAAAAACGGTTATGAAGAATTGTGGTATAAAGCCAATGGCGATAAAGTAATTGCAATTGCAAGGCAAGACAGGTTTTTTATAGAGTCCGTCACATTATTTGCATATCTATTTTGTTCCTTCTTATTAATAGCCATCTTTTTTAATCTTGCTAACCATTTTTTAACTGACAAAAGATATAAAACAAATTTTAGAAATCTGTTTCAATTAACGATCCGCAACCAGGTGCATGGAATCATCATTCTTATCAGTATATTTTCGTTTATCATTATTGGCGTTACTACTATTCTTTTCTTTATAAGCCGCTATCATAGCAATAACCGGGAAAAACTTAGCCGTACCATTCACGTTATGGAAAATGAATTACGAAACGCTATTGATACGATGCCGGCAAGCAACTATGAATTAATAAATTTTGAAAGCCTGTCGCACAATAATAAATTGGAAAAAACAATTAACAACGTTTCTAATATTCACGCTGCAGATATTAATCTTTATGATCTGAATGGAAATTTGAAAGTTTCCTCTGTGCCTTTGCCTTACAATAAAGGAATCGTGAGCGAAAAAATGGACCCGATTGCTTTTTACCATTTAAGTAAATTGAAAGATGTTCAATTTTTCCAGGAACAAAAAATAGGAAGTCTCAACTATTTAAGCAATTATTTACCGGTAAGGGATGAGAGAGGCAGAGAATATGCCTATCTTAATATTCCTTATTTTGAATCTCAAAGTAAATTGCAGGATGAAATTTCGAATTTCCTGGTTACCATCATTAATCTGAACGCCTTTATTTTTTTAGTGGCAGGGATTATTGCCTTGTTTGTTACCAATCGTATTACACGTTCCTTCTCGCTTATCAGCGATAAAATGAAAAAAATTAACCTTGCTACAGGCAATGAAGAGATAGTGTGGAACAGACGTGATGAAATAGGGGACCTCGTAAAGGAGTATAATAAAATGGTGAAGAAATTAGACGTAAGTGCTGAAAAGCTTGCCAGGAGCGAAAGAGAAGGCGCATGGCGCGAAATGGCAAGACAGGTAGCGCACGAAATTAAGAACCCGCTTACCCCCATGAAATTGAACTTACAATACTTGCAAATGGCAATAGATAATAATTCACCTGATGTAAAAAATATCTCGCTTTACGTTTCAGGAATCCTGTTGGAACAAATAGAACATCTTTCTCAGATAGCCGGAGACTTCGCCCAGTTTGCTAAAATCGGTAATACTAAAAACCAGATTTTTGATATTAACGGTATGCTCGAAAATTCGATAACACTTTATTCCACGAATGACGAAATACAAATTGAATCACATTTATATCCAAATGAAATATTAATAGAAGCTGATAAAACCCAGATCAACCGGGTATTTACCAATCTTTTTCAAAATGCCGTGCAATCTGTTCCGGACTACAGGCAAGTATTGCTAAAAGTAAAAAGCGAATTACACGATCATAAGGTACGAATCTCAATAAAAGATAATGGGAATGGTATTCAGGCGGCTATGCTCAATAAAATATTTACTCCCAATTTTACTACCAAAACTTCTGGCACAGGCCTGGGACTTGCTATGAGCAAAGGAATTGTAGAAAAACTAAATGGTAAAATCTGGTTTGAAACAAAAGAAGGAGAATGGACTTGTTTCTTTGTAGAACTTCCTGTCAAATCACAACCTTCCTCTGAGGACTAGTAAAAATTTTTATAAAAAATTAAATGCAATTATTTACTCGTCACAGTTAACCAACAATTATTGAAGAATTTGGTTTTATAATTAACTAAGGAATTAACTGAAAATATGATTGAATAATTTTAATAAAAAAAATTATTTTAATCCACACTTTGCAGATAAAATTTTTTAAAAATTTTTCAAACAAACTGCTTAAATTATTCCTCGTTGTTGTCATTAATTTTTACTCAATAAGCGTACAATATTTTTCCGACACTATTGTAAAGCATTAAACGATTTTCATGGCAGACATTTAAAAGTTAGCGCACATTTTCCATCCCCGTTTCCTTCTATATTCATGAATTTTTTTTAGTTCAATTCCTTTAATATTTAACATTTCAAAATTGCCTCCAGGCGTTTTAAAATTTAAATTTTCAGAAATTTCCCTTTTCCCGGTTTTCAAAATTTCAGATTTTTTTCCCGGATTCCTTCGCAAATTAAAATTATTTCAAAAAATAAATTTTTAATAAAGCGTGTACAGGTAAACCGTTATATGCTCTGTTTTATATAAACCGAATGAATAATTTTTTGACTGGAAATTGTTTTCCTTATGTATATCCATCAGCTCCAAAAGCAATGAGGATTGATTGGCTATTTCTTTATTATTCACAGTTTTATAAAATGAGTTTTTAATAAAAAAAAAGAAAGTGATTGTACTTGTATTTTTTTAGGATAATGCAAAACCCTTTATGGATCTGCATTACATAGTTGGCGGTGTATAATAAAAAAAGTCCCGACAATTTCGGGACTTTAAATTATTCTTCAAGAAAAACAATGATTATTTTTTCTTTGCAGCAGCTTTTTTAGGAGCGGCTTTTTTTGCAGCAGCTTTTTTAGGAGCGGCTTTATTTGCAGCAGCTTTTTTAGGAGCGGCTTTTTTTGCAGCAGCTTTTTTAGGAGCGGCTTTTTTTGCAGCAGCTTTTTTAGGAGCGGCTTTTTTTGCAGTTGCCATGTTTTTAGAATTTAATTGTTAGTAAATAAAAACTAAAAATAAAAACATTTTGCTAACTGCCAAAACTTATTTGAATTTTTTTTTATGCAGTTGCTTCTGCAACATTTACAGAAACGATAGTTCTATCGCCTTTACTCTTTCTGAATTCAACAACTCCATCAGCTGTTGCAAAGATGGTAAAGTCTTTCCCAAGACCAACATTTTTGCCCGGGTGATAAACTGTTCCGCGCTGACGAAGAATAATATTTCCGGAAGTAGCTGCCTGGCCGCCAAAAATTTTTACTCCCAATCTTTTGCTTTGTGAATCACGTCCGTTTTTTACAGAACCTTCACCTTTTTTATGTGCCATAATCTTAAAATTAAAAAGTTATTATTTTCCCGAAATGAAAAAAATATTTTTTCCATTTCATATTTTTCGCAAAGAATGCTTAAGCAATAGCTGTCACTTTTATGTGAGTGTATTGAGTACGATGACCATGTTTTTTTCTAAAGCCTTTTCTTTTTTTCATTTTAAAAGCAATTACTTTTTCGCCTTTCACAAGCTCATTTACTATCTCTGCTTTTACGGTTACTTTTGCATCAGTACCAATAGAAACTTTTCCATCGTTATCGTGCATTAGAATTTCTGAAAATTCTACTTTGTCACCTTGTTTTCCTGCAAGATGAGGTACATATAAACTTTGGCCTGGTGTAACTTTAAATTGCTGACCGGCGATTTTTACTATTGCAAACATACTTTTCCAATTTTTTTGGAGTGCAAATGTAAGGTAATTCCAAATAATTTATGATACTAAAATCAATAAAAAGGCTCATTTTTGCGATTTTTATCTAAATCATTGTTAGACAATATATAAAAGCAGGTGATTTTTGTATTTAAACTCCGTTTTTTTACTTTCGGCCTTAATTTAATATGAATGGATATAATAAGGAAAGCTTTTAGATTTTGTTTTAGTATTTACGGATTTGCAGTTTTTTTAGGGTTAATGTTTCTTTTATCTCCTTTATTTATATGGGCATTTTTGAAAAAACCGGTAAAAGGGGGAAACCTTATTTATAAAATTTCCCGGTTTTGGGCAGATGCATTTTTCTTTCTTACCGCCATCAGGCACTGGAATATTTATGAAGAACCTCATGATAAGAATACAGAATACATTTTTGTGAGCAATCATATTTCTTACCTCGATATTCCGATGATGATGAAAGTAATAAGAAGACAACATATTCGTATTTTGGGAAAAGCGGAAATGAACAAAATTCCTTTTTTCGGATCAATTTATAAAAGAGGAACCGTTTCGGTTTATCGGGAAAGCGCTGAATGCCGTTCGGATAGTATAAAAAAACTGATTGAATTTGTTCATAAAAAAATCTCTGTTTTCATTTGTCCCGAAGGAACATTTAATATGACACAAGAACCGTTAAAGAGTTTTTATGACGGCGCTTTTAAAATCGCTATTGAAACACAAAAACCTATTCGCCCGATTTTATTTTTGGATACTTATGACCGCCTCAGTTATAAAAGTATTTTTTCTTTAAATCCGGGAAAATGCCGCGGGGTATATCTTGCGCAAACATCTACTGAAGGATTAACGATTGACGATGTTCCCGAATTGAAACAAAAAATTTTTAATCAGATGGCAGAAGCGTTAATGAGGTATGATGCGCGTTGGATTAAATGAATGAATGTTAGTTGTTTATTTTATACAAATTTTGCTTCGAACTCCGCCTTTGTTAGTATTCTTAATTTTTTATATTTCTTTTCAAGATTATTCTTTTCTGAGAGAATATGTTTGTCTCCACTGGCTACAAAGCCTGAATTTGTTTGTAAAGCGAGTGCTATTAAATAATCATCTGCCTCATCATTGGGGATATATCTTTTGAGTGGATAAGTAATGCTATAAAATACAGTTATGTTTTTTACAACTTTCAAGGCATACTTAATATTTACATTGAATTTTTTCAAGTGCGAATAGTTTAGTACTCTATTTAATTCTTCAAAAAGCTCTTCACAAGAAAAAATGACTAAATCATTATTATTAATAATGTCAACTAATCTCTGTTCAGTCTGAGCAATTAAATAACTGATCCAGATATTATTGTCCAGTACAAATCTATCTTTTCGCATTTACTTTCTGGCTTCATGTTTCCATTGATCAATTTCTTCCATTGTAGGCTGTTTTAGGCCTTTGACAGGATTGGAAGCGGGTTTTACGCCTTCCTTTTTCATCATCTTAACCCGTAGCTTCATAAGCAGGATTTGAAGTTCCATTTTATCAAGTTTTTTTGCTTCTTTCACTATTTCATTAATGGTTTTTTGCCTGGTTAATATTTCTGCCATTTTAAAAAATTGAGTGGTCTAATAATAGTTATTTAACCCGTTACTGTTATAACAAATTTACGTTTTTTGAGACAAACTGTGTATTAGCTAAATCCTCTTTTGTGGTGTTGTCCCGATTCTCTTATCTATCCACACACAATATAAATATATTTGCATGAATGCCTATCACTAATTTTGAAGAACAAAATTTATTTAATGAATCAAACCCAATAATTACCGATTGGGTAGAGGTGATTTTGCCTTTGGCCATTCCTAAAACTTATACTTATTCTGTTCCGAAAAAATTAGTGGGGAAGATACAAATTGGTTGCCGTGCAGAAGTTGTGTTCGGGAAAAATAAAAAATACGCGGGCATTATCAAATCAATCAGTAATGAAAAGCCGGCTTATGAAACAAAAGATATTATAAGTGTGATAGATGATGAGCCGGTCATTTATGCAAAGCAATTACAATTCTGGAAATGGATTAGTGAATATTATATGTGCAGCGAAGGAGAAGTGATGGCGGCTGCTTTGCCCACTCATTTAAAATTGAGCAGCGAAGCCATTTTAATTTATAATGAAGAATATGGCGATGATTTCAGCGCTCTTGATGATGATGAATATTTATTGGCGGAAGCATTACTTATTAAAAGGGAGTTAAAGATCATAGAAGTTCAGCAGGTTGCCAATATCATTCATGTGTATCCTTTGATCAAAAGATTAATTGAAAAAAAAGTTTGTTTTATCTGGGAATCCCTTTCTGATAAATACAAAGAAAAAAAAGAGAATTTTGTTTTGCTGAATCCTGAATTTTCGTCAGATGAAAAACTAAGTAAACTGATGGATGATTTCGGCAGGGCGACAAAACAGTTGGAATTATTATTAAGCTTTTTACATCTTTCCAAAACGGAAGGTGAAGTTTCTCAACCTCAACTTTTAAAAAAATCAGGTGCCAATGCGGCCCAATTAAAAGGATTAACTGATAAGAAAATTCTTATTATTCAGAGAAGAAGCACAGATCGTATCCATTCACTACCAAAAAAAATGGAAGTTAATTTTGAATTGAATGATTCCCAAAAAAAAGCACTTAGAGAAATTGATATTGCTTTTCAGAAAAAAGATGTTTGCCTTGTGCATGGAGTTACCAGCAGTGGAAAAACACAATTGTACATTAAGCAAATAGAAAAGTTTGTCAGCGAAGGAAAACAGGTGTTGTACCTTCTTCCAGAGATAACACTAACAGCGCAGATAATACGAAGATTACAAATTTATTTTGGGGGAAACATTTCGATCTATCATTCTAAATTTAATAATAATGAAAGAATAGAGATCTGGAATAAAATAAAAACCGGTGAATTAAAAATTATTCTCGGAGCGCGAAGCGCATTATTTCTTCCTTTCAAAAATCTGGGATTGATTGTGATTGACGAGGAACATGATCCGTCTTTTAAACAACAAGATCCTGCGCCACGCTATAATGCACGTGATGCAGCGGTTTTTTATGCATCACTTTTTAAAGCAAAAGTTTTGATGGGGAGTGCCACGCCTTCATTGGAAAGCTACTACAATGCACAAAAAAATAAATACGCTTTGGTAACACTTACTGAAAGATATGGAGGAACCGAATTGCCTGTAATCAGAATCATAGATACTAAAACTGTTGCTGCTTCTAAAAAAGGGAAAGTAATGATTTCACCGCAACTAAAAGCAGAAGTTGAAGTGAGTTTACAAAACGATAAGCAGGTGATTCTTTTTCAAAACCGGAGGGGATATGCGCCGTTTTTAATTTGTGGAACGTGTGGCTTTATTCCACAGTGTGAAAACTGTTCTGTTACATTAACGCTGCATAAATATTCTAATAAATTACATTGCCATTATTGCGGAAACACATATCCAAAGCTGACTACATGCCCTGCTTGCGGAAGCGTAAACTGGATGGAGAAAAATTTTGGAACAGAAAAAATTGAAGAAGAATTAACGCAGGATTTTCCGAATAATCGGGTAGCAAGAATGGATGTAGATGCGGTGAAGGGAAAGAATGCGCATGATACTTTAATCAAATTATTTGAGCAGCATCGCATTGATATTTTGGTAGGAACGCAAATGGTGGTGAAAGGGTTAGACTTTGAAAAAGTAAGCCTGGTTGGTATTCTTGATGCTGATGGATTATTGACTTTTGCTGATTTCAGGGTGAATGAAAGAGCCTTTCAGTTAATGGAACAGGTGAGCGGGAGAGCCGGCAGAAAACTGGAAAGAGGTCTGGTTCTTATCCAGGCGTCAAAAATAAATCATCCGGTATTATTGTTTGTGCAGCAGCATGATTATTCTAAATTTTACGATTATGAAATGGCTATGCGGAATCAGTTTTTTTATCCGCCATTTAGCAGGTTGATTCGTATTACATTAAAGCATACGCTTAAGGAGATTGTGATGGAAGCTGCCGACATTCTGGGAGATACGTTAAAAAAAGATTTCGCACAGGTAGTAGGACCTGCAGCGCCTGTTATCAATCGCGTCAGAAATATGTATTTGATGGAAATACTGATAAAATTGCAGCAGGATTCTTCCAAATTAAAGATTCAAAAAAAAGTGATCAGCAATCATATTGATTTATTAAAGGCACAAAAGAAATTCAGAAGCGTGGTAGTCATTGCTGATGTAGATCCCTTTTGAGACCTCATCCCAATCCCTGCCTGGTAACGTTATTCAGACAGGCCTCTCCATAAATGGAAAGGAAGTCCATTCACTAAATTGCAACCAGGAATTTCAATTATTCCTGCCCGACTGCGTCATTCAGGGGGTGTTTGTTTACCGGAGAAGATATTCTTTAAATCCTCCTTTGTTCGAAAAACTCCTATGGAGAAAGGTAAGGAAGCCTTACTCCCTTGCAAGATCCATAATCTCAGAATACCTGTAATAATGGACGCCTGTACTTTGGTGCTTACTTTCATTTACCATTGCTTTAGCAACGTTATTAGCGCCTATGGCCCTGTATTTTTCCAATGGTCCCAAAAGTAAAAATGAAAGCATGTCCATTACAGTTTGTAAAATGGTCTCGCCTGTACGGTTTTCTTTTCTGTTTCCGTTTAAAATGGATGGTTGAAAAATACTAAGGGTTGAGAATGGAAATTGCTTCAGTGCATTTTCTGTTTTGCCTTTTAATTGTAAATAGAAATTCGAGGAGTTTTTGTTGGCGCCTATTGCAGAAACTATGAGAAATTTTTTGAAATTCTTTGAAATACCTATTTTTGCTGCATTTACCGGTATATCAAAATCAATTTTAGCATACGCGTCCTTGTCGCCTTTTACTTTCTTTTTTGTTGTACCTATACAACAAAAAATTACATCACCCTCTCCAAATTTTTGTGAGTAATCTTCCGGATTATTAAAGTTTACAATCTCTTGTTGCAACTTTGGATGACCAACATTTATCTCTCTTCTGGCCAATACACGAACTGTTTTGAAATTATCATCTTTCAATAATTCTTTCAACACTAAATTGCCGGTTAATCCGGAAGCGCCTATAATTACTGCAGTAAGTTCATTCATATTTTGGTATTTTGCCGGTAATTTTAATTTATGTCAGTTTATCAAAATTATTCACTCAAAAAATATAACACATTTGGTATAGCAACAGTTGCAAAATATTTTGCAACCTTCTCTTCACCAGGTGAACTGGAAGAAGTCCTGAAAAGTAAGCAAAATATTTCATCAAAAATGATTTTGGGTGGTGGAAGTAATATTCTTTTTACAAAAGATTATAGCGGTATGATTTTAAAGAATGAAATTAAGGGAATGAATATTATTAAAGAAGATAATGAATATTTTTACATCAAAGTGGGCGCGGGTATAAAGTGGCACAGCTTTGTAATGTATTGCGTAAATAATAATTATGGTGGTGTAGAAAATCTTTCGCTCATTCCCGGAAATGTGGGCGCTTCTCCCATGCAAAATATTGGCGCCTATGGTGTAGAAATAAAGGATGTTTTTTTTGAACTGGAAGCCTTTCATCTTGACGAAAAAAAAATACAAAAATTTTCGGCGAAGGATTGTGAATTTGGATACCGGGAAAGTGTTTTCAAAAAGAAATATAAAGATCAATTTGCAATATTAAATGTTACGTATCGCCTTAAAAAGGATCCGGCTTTTAATATTTCTTATGGCGCCATTGCTGATGAATTAAAAAAAATGAAAGTCGAAAATCTGAGCATCAAATCTATATCTGACGCTATTATTAATATCCGGACTTCCAAATTGCCGGATCCCAATATTATCGGAAATGCCGGGAGCTTTTTTAAAAACCCAATTATCAGTAGCCGCCAATTACAGGAAATACAAAAACGTGAACTATTAACACACGAATTAAACTTTCCATTCTATAAAGTAGATGAAGAAAATTATAAGATTCCTGCGGGCTGGCTGATTGAACAATGCGGGTGGAAAGGATATAGAAAAGGAGACGCCGGTTGCTACGATAAACAGGCATTGGTATTGGTAAATTATGGAAATGCAACCGGAAAAGAAATTTATAATTTAAGTGAAGAAATAAAAATTTCTGTAAAAGAAAAATTTGGAATTGAATTGGAAAGAGAAGTGAATATTTTATGAGAGATATTAAGCGTTGCCAATAACTAATTATTTAGTTACAAATTTCCTTTTTTTTCTTACTTTTATCACCTAAAATATCTACTATGCGTACAAAAAACCTTTTGCTTTCGGCACTTTTATTTTGTGCTCTGCATACTTTTGGACAAAGCAACTTTATCTTTTCTCCTGAAAAACCAAAAGCGGGAGATGTTATTTCAGTAACTTATATTCCTTCGGGAACGATTGCCAATTCTACCTCACTACTAAATGCTATTGTTTATACACTCGGTAGCAAAGGACAAACAGCCAATGATCTAGATCTGAAAAAATCCGGAAACGATTATACAGGAACGGTGAAAACTGATACATCAGATAATTTTGTATTCTTTGGTTTTTCAGTAGATAACAATTTTGATAATAACTCAAACAAGGGCTTTTGGATTCAACTGTATGATGGAGACAACCTTAAGAAAGGTTCTGATTTAAGCCTTTTCGAATTTTATCAATATTATGATAGAAATGTTGGTATGGAGGCTGATAATGACAGGGCTCTTGAAGCTCTGGAAGATGAATTCAAAGTAAACCCTGATTCTAAAAAATCAAATCTCATTACCTATACGCGTTTGTATAACAGGGTTCACAAAGATGGAGTTTCTGAAATGATCCAGAAAGAAATCGAATCTGAAATCAAATCCGGCTTAAAAGATGAAGATGATTATACTACACTTCAAAATTTATATTCACTAGCCAATCTTCCTCAGCAGGCTAAATTGATCAATGATCTGAAAATGGATAAATTTCCTAACGGGAAATGGAAGATAAATGTGACTATACAGAATTACCTCAAAGAAAATGATCTTACCAAAAAAACGACTATACTGGATGATATTACTGAAAAAATTAAAAATGATGCCGACTGGAAGTATCTTCAACTTTCTTTATCTTATTTCCAAAGCTCTTTGATAAATTCTTACCAGGAAAAACAGGATTGGACAGGAATGGACAATGCCATTAAAAAATATGATATTAAAGGGACTGAACTTGCCGGCATTTATAACAATACTGCCTGGGAAATTCAAAAGACAGATAAAAATTTAGATGTGGCTGAAAAAATGGCTGCCACTGCTGTGGACATCGCAAAGAAAGAATGGAAAAATCCTACTGAAAAAAAACCTGGTTATCTTTCTGAATCGCAATATGATAAATCGCGTGAAAATTCTTATGGGCTGTATGCTGATACGTATGCTATGGTTTTATACAAATTAGGCGATTATAAAAAAGGATTCCCTTATACCCGGGAATCTGCAATAAAAATTGAAAAAGGAACCAGTGCTGATGAAAATAATACTTACGCGTTACTCGCAGAAAAAGTTTTATCACCCAAAAAATATGTAAAGCAGTTAGAACAATTTGTAAAAGATGGCAAATCAACTTCTGACATAAAAGAAATTTTGAAACGCGCCTACATCAAAAAACATCATTCAGAAAAAGGTTATGATGATTATATGACTGCGCTTGAAAAAGACAGTTACCTGAAAATGGTAGCCGATTTAAAAAAAGAAATTCTCGATGATACTGCACCCTCTTTCACTCTTACAGATCTCAAAGGCGACAAAGTAAACATTCAGGATCTGAAAAACAAAATCGTTGTTGTTGATTTTTGGGCTACATGGTGCGGACCATGCAAAGCATCATTTCCGGGAATGCAAAAGATGGTAACCAAATATAAAGATGATCCGGATGTGAAATTTGTATTTGTTGATACCTGGGAAACTGCAGATAAAAAAGAAAAAAATGCCACAGATTTTATTGCTGCCAATAAATATGATTTCCACGTATTGATGGATAATGACAGTAAAGTAGTAGAACAATTTAAAGTCTCCGGCATTCCTACAAAATTTGTAATTGATAAAAGCGGAATTATTCGTTTTAAAGCTATCGGCTTCGATGGCAGTGATGACAAATTAGTAACGGAACTTTCCACAATGATTGATATGGCAAAGACTATGTAAAATCGTATCAGGGATCTTTCTTATTAACTGACAGCTAATACAAGTTAGCAAGCTTATCCGGAACAAAAATTTCCTGTTTGATTGCAGATTTCAATAGAAGTTTTACTTCTAAAATTTACTTAAGGCAATCGTTTAACTTAACAATTTCCTTCTCCAAATGCAGCGTTTTTATCTGTTGAAATGTCTATTATTATGATAATTTGTACAATCATTCGCCATTCAAACAGGAAACGGTTCGGGAAGCCTTGGCTTTACATCCTGTTTGAAAGTCGGTTGGCTTTTAAAATAACAGGAACTATTATCGTCTTAATTTGGATATCTTTCTTGATTAATTAAATATGAGAAAAATTGCGCTCCATCCCTGGAGCGCTTTTTTTTGATGTCATCGTGTCAGCTAAAAATGAATGGCACTTATTTTGCCAAATGGACAAAAAAAGTTTTATGCAAAAAGGAAATATAAGAGTACAAACGGAAAATATTTTTCCAATTATTAAAAAATTTTTATACAGCGATCATGAAATTTTTATTCGTGAGCTGGTAAGTAATGCCGTAGATGCTACCCAAAAATTGAAAACTTTAGCCTCTAATGGTGAAGTAAAAGGAGATATGGGTAATACGGATATTCATGTAAAGATTGATAAAGATAAAAAGACCTTGACCATTTCTGATAAAGGTGTAGGAATGACAGAAGAAGAAGTGGATAAATACATCAACCAGGTGGCTTTTAGCGGAGCTGAGGAATTTTTGGAAAAATATAAAGGGAAGAATGAAGCCAATATCATCGGGCATTTTGGGCTTGGATTTTATTCTTCTTTTATGGTAAGTGACAAGGTAGAGATCAATACAAAAAGTTACCAGGAAGATTCCAAAGGTGTAAAGTGGGAATGTGATGGAAGTCCGGAATATTCTTTTGAAGAAACTAAAAAGAAAAAACGAGGAACAGATATTGTTCTTTTCATTAATGAGGAAAGCAAAGAATTTTTAGAGCCTGAAAGAATTCGTCACATGCTTGAAAAATTCTGTAGATTTTTACCGGTACCTATTTTCTTTGAGGACAAGCAAATCAATAATCCAGCTCCGGCATGGACCAAAAAACCATCTGAACTCACAGACAAAGATTACCAGGATTTTTATAAAGAATTATACCCTTTTAGTGAAGCACCTTTATTCTGGATTCATTTGAATGTTGATTATCCTTTTAATCTGACAGGAATTCTTTATTTCCCTAAAGTAAAAAACAGTTTTGAGGTTCAGAAAGATAAAATACAATTATACAGCAACCAGGTTTTTGTAACTGATGAAGTGAAGGACATCGTTCCCGAATTTTTAATGCTTCTCCATGGGGTTATTGACAGTCCCGATATTCCTCTGAACGTGAGCAGAAGCTATTTACAGGGCGATCCGAATGTAAAAAAGATTGGTTCTTATATCACTAAAAAAGTAGCTGATAAATTAGATGAATTATTTAAAGAAGACAGGAAATCATTTGAAGAAAAATGGCAAAGCCTCGGTCTTTTTGTAAAATACGGGATGATAACCGATGATAAATTTTTGGAGAAAGCCAATAAGTTTAATTTGTTTGAAGATGAGACTGGTGGGAAATTTTACACCCTGGAAGAATACAGGACAGAAACCGAAGCTTTACAGAAAAATAAAGATGGGAAATTAGTAATGCTATACACTACCGATCCGGTGCAGCAAAATATTTTTATAAAAGCTGCCGAGCAGAAGGGATATAAAGTGGTAAAGCTGGAAACCATTGTGGATGCTGCATTTATCAATAATATGGAGATGAAATGGAATGATGTACAGTTTGTAAGAGTAGATGCAGATATTACAGAAAACCTGATTGATAAAAATGAAAATGCAGAAAGCGTTTTAAGTAAAGACGAAGAGGAAAAACTGAAAGAATTGTTTAAAGTAGAAGTTCCGGATTTGCATACAAACGTTGAAATAAAAGGTTTATCTGCAGAATCTGCACCTGTTATTGCAACTCGTCCGGAGTTTATGAGAAGGATGAAAGATATGGCGATGAGCGGAGGAGGAGGAATGGGAAGTTTTTATGGGAATATGCCAGAGGAAGTTACGCTTACAGTAAATGGCAATCATCCGATTTATCAAACTATTTTGAAGGAAGAGAATAAAGAACAACAGGAAAAACTGGCAAAGAATTTAACCGACCTTGCTTTGCTTTCGCAGGGATTACTAAAGGGAAATGAATTGACTTCTTTTATCACCAGGAATGTAGAAATGATGGAGGGTAAACCGAAGAGCAGGATAATAACTGAGATATAAATTTTCTAAAATAAATTTTTTAAAACCAGTCCTTTAAAAAGGACTGGTTTTTTTGTTTATATTATTTTAGATGTATTGAAAACAGAAATCAGGAATATTTATTTGCCTGCCTACGGCAGGTAGGTTTGCTGGAAAAAAATGTTTTCAAGGAAAAAGTAGTGTATTTCATTACATTTGTTACTGATTCAGAAAATTAATTTCAGAGTTCATTTAAAATTAAAATATTCATCATGAAATTCTCAAAAACAAAATACGGAATTGCATTTTTATTAATTTTTTATTTATTCCTTTCAAATTCTGCATATACCCAATCATCACGTTTTTCTGTAAATCAATATATAAATAATGGCGATACACTACGTTATCGGCAACTTTATCCTGATTATGATACCATGCGCAAATATCCGCTCGTGATTTTTTTGCATGGATCTGGTGAAAGAGGCAATGACAATGAATCTCAGTTGAAATGGGGTGTAATGAATTTTGCAACAGACCAGGCAATGATAGCGCATCCGGCAATTGTGATAGCCCCACAATGCCCTGAACATATGCAGTGGGGGAATTTTTCACGAGGGAAAGGAACGCAACTAACTCTCCAGTCAGTTCCCACTAAACCGATGGAACTTTTAATGGAATTGATTCATCAGGCTATCAAAAATTTGCCGGTTGATACTAATCGCATTTACATCACAGGGCTTTCTATGGGCGGCTTTGGTACTTATGATGCTATTGAAAGGTACCCTCATTTATTTGCAGCAGCAGTGCCGGTATGTGGCGGTGGCGATGTGTCGAGAGCGACATCAATTGCACGCATTCCTTTGTGGATTTTTCTTGGTGCAGAAGATGCAGCGGTAAATCCTCTTTTTTCTCTGAATATGCTGGAAGCATTGACCAAAGCCGGTGCTCATCCGGGGTTTACACAATATCCGGAAGTGGGGCATTTTTCCTGGCTCGGTGCATACAGCGATCCTTTTATGATGGAATGGTTGTTCAGACAACACAAATAAAAAATAGAAATCCTGAATATTTGTTTGTTTACTGTAGTTGATTTTTGAAAATTATTTTTTTGAAAGTAATTCTTTGATGCTCTCTCTCTTTTGTTTTGATATAGGAAGTCTCATATTATCTTTCAGTAAAAGATACCCTCCATCTTCTTTGACGAGGCTCACTATATATTTTTTATTTACAAGGTGTGACTGGTGGCAGCGAATGAAATTATAATCCTGAAGGAGGTCTTCATAGAAGTAAATTGGTTTGGAAACCAATAATTTTTCTCCGGAAGAAAAGTAAAAGGTGGTATAATTATTTGATGATTCGCACCTCACAATATCGGAAGGGTTGACATATTTTATTTCCTGGGCCGAAGGCAAAGCTATACGGTGCTCCTGTTGATTATTTTTTAATAATTGGATTAAGTTTTCTAATTGCAGGTTTTGATTTCTTTTCGCTTTTTTTTCAACTACTTTTTTTACTGCTGTTTTTAATTCTTCAATATTGATTGGTTTTAATAAATAATCTATAGCCGCAAACTTTACAGCCTGTATCCCATACTTATCAAAAGCGGTAACAAAAATTACTTCGAAGGAATAATCCTGAAGAGATTGTAAAAGTTCAAAACCATTTTTAACTGGCATTTGGATATCCAGGAAAACAAGATCTGGTTTATTTTTTAAAATAATTTTTTCTCCTTCTTCAGCATTGGAACCAGATGCGGAAATAATTATTTCAGTGCAATGAACTTTAAGCAATTGACTGAGATTAGAAATGTTAATTGGTTCATCGTCAATAATTACTGTATTGATCATATTTTAATTTTCATTCTTAAAAATTATTTGTACAATAGTTTCATTATTCATACGAAACATTTTCCTTTCGAAGTGTTGCCCTTTGATTTTATTCAGTAATAATATTCTTTCATCTGTTAATTTTAATCCGTAACCATTAGAATTATTTTTACCAGGAAATCCTTTTCCATTATCTTTTACTTCAGCGATTAAATTATTCTCGTTTAAATAAAAACGAATATTCACTTTGCCTTTTTCCCTTAATCCAGAAACACCATGCTTTACTGCGTTTTCTATTAAAGGCTGTAATAGTAAAGAAGGAATTTCAATTTCGTTGATATTAATATTGCTGTCTGTTGTAATCGTATAATTAAATTGAAAACGTAATTGCTCCATTTTTAAATAAGATTCTAATAGTTCTGTTTCTTTTTCAAGGCTATGAGATAATTTATCGTTTTCGGTCAATGTATTGCGCATCAAATTACTAAATTCAGAAAGATAAAGGTTTGCAGATTCTATTTTATTTGTATTAACTAATCCCTGAATAGAACTAAGGGAATTGAAAATAAAATGTGGATTTAATTGAGAGCGAATAGATTTCAATTCTAACATAGATTTCTCTGTTTTTTCCCGCTGCTTTATTAATTGAGTCCTTTTTGTTTTTCTATAAAAATAAAATATTAATAGAAATAATATTGCTATGAAAAGAAGTGCGTCAAATATTTTTGCTATTGTTGTTTGCCACCAATGTGGCTTAACATGAAATGTATATTTATTTACTGATTCTTGCTGAAATTTATATCTTAACAATAAAGTGTAATCATTGTTTGGTTGCACCTCTATTGGCAATGAAGCCATACCTGAAATTGAAATCCAAGCTGTATCTGTTGAATTATTACTTATAAGGCAATATTCAATTTCTGAAATGTTTGCAAATGGATGTTTGTATGGAAACAATAATAATTTTCCATCATCCGCTTCAATGGTAAAGTTTTTTTTTAATAGAATTCCATTGGGATTTCCCCCAAAAATATTTTCCTTTTTGTCAATAGAGTAAACAGATGAAAGGTCTGGCGAGACGGCAACCCTGGTAATATTGTACCTGTCAATCATCCAGTTATTTTTCGTGTTCTTAATTTCGATTAATAATTGGTCGTTGATATGTAAGGT
Organism: Hanamia sp.; assembly: GCA_036509335.1. Classification (GTDB taxonomy): domain Bacteria; phylum Bacteroidota; class Bacteroidia; order Chitinophagales; family Chitinophagaceae; genus Ginsengibacter. The sequence continues at coordinate 130,077 of DATCFT010000019.1, read as the reverse complement.
CGTATCACAAATGTCGTAACCGTAATAATAACCCAAAATGCTGCCCCGGACGCCAGCGTTATTAATTTTTTCAGATGCTTTACAAATTCGTTTGGGGAAACTCTTTAATATTTTCCAATCAAACAAAAGTTTACCATTGATAGATATTTTTATTGCTGTTGAGTTAAAATAAAAATCAACAACTGGAAATTTCCCAATTTGGACGGTTATCCAATAATCAGGATCAAGAGGAGTAATTTCTGCGGAATCCCTGTCTTTCCCTCGCCCTATTATTAAATGCGAAAACAAATTAACTTTTATATTTTTATCAGTAACCTTAATATCATTAAAAGGATTGACAGTTGTGGTATCCGGCATTCCGGGATGAAAATTATGATATACAGAATCTTTTACGTGGTTATTTTCTATTTCAATACTTGTTGAATATCCACTAATTACGTAACCTCCACCCAGAAGTTTTGTAGGCAATCTATTATTGAGGAAATCTTCCGGATGATTCTCTTTGAATTTCGCAAATTCAATACTGTCTTTGAGTTTTTGTTCTTTAGTTAAATGTGGTGGATTGTTCGATTGGTTTTTGTTTGTTTTATTGTTTTGTGCATATACACCAATGAAACAAAGAGTAAAGAGAAGCACACAAAAATTGATTTTCTTCTTCATAATTTTTTTCTGCAAACTTCTATGCTGCAATGTTTAGTTTAAATAGTAAATGTGAATTTATACTTTCTCACTGTGAATTTATTCTTGTTCAATTTCTTTTGATAAAATACTAAATTCCAGGTATTGCATTTTCTTTAAATAGTATTCCTCTTCGAAACCGGCACTTAAAAAAATTTCTTTGTGTAAAGGATTGATATAAACAACAAATACTTTTCTTGGTTTTTGCCTTAGCGAAAAAAGAATATTTTTTACAACCTGCAGCATCACTACATCATCAAAAGGATTAAAGAAAAAGAAAACATTGTCGTCATTTTTAATTGCATAGTTTACTACATCATCACAAAGAATTTTAAAATTTGCTGAAGGGAAAAATGGTTTTATTTTTTCAATATTCATTTCTGCTTCCGCACATAATGCTTCAGAAAAGTCAATCCCGGAAATACTTTTAAAGCCATAATGCGCAGCAACAACCATGATTCTTCCTTTGCCCGATCCAAAGTCTATAAGACTATTTGCATTTTCATTTTCAAGGAACTCAAATGCTCTTTCGATCAAATAATAATTAGTTCCCTGGTAAATAGAGGTGTGAGTTAAATTGGCGCTTTCAATTTTTTCATGGTGCAGGTTATCAATTTTTGTAGTATTGATATTATATTTTTTTTCACCTTTTATTTCATGGTAAACGGTAAAGAAAGCAAGCCTTAAATTCCAGTTTCTAGCAATGAAATAAAAATATTTTAAGTAATAAAAGGAGTTCAAGATTGAATTATTAAATGGTTATTATGCTGCAATGGCAGCAAGACTATACTTATTTTATAGTTGAAGCAGTAAACAAATAAATAATGCATTTTTCTTATTAACCTAATTGACCTTTTAACCATTCAACTCAGAAATCCTCAAATCAATCACTTTTAACTGAAGACTCGTTTCGCCGTTCCACACGTTTTCATCAATAGTGTAAACAATGTCAATCGGTTTATTCATTTGTAACAAGGAAAATTTTTCAGCAAGATTAAACCCTATCCCGGTTAGAGTAATGTTTTTGTTTTTTACTACAAAACGAATGTGTTGTTCTTTTACAATTTTTGTCCATTCAGTATTTCGTACTTTTTTTGTAATAAACACCGGGCGCAGGTTTTCCGGCCCATAAGGTTCCATTTGTTCCACTATTTTATAAAAGCCTTTATTGATATCATTAAAATTGATTTCAGCATTTATGATGAGTTCAGGTGTAAGCAAACATGGATCAATTGTAGACGATACTACTTCTTCGAATTTTTTACTGAAAGCAGTTACATTTTCAGGAAACATAGACATTCCTGCTGCGGCAAAATGGCCACCATAGCCTATCAAATGTTCGCGACAAGCATGTATCGCTTCATATAAATTAAACCCCGGAACACTACGCGCACTTCCTCCCACAACATTTTCGCCAAGAGTAAGTACCACTGTGGGGCGATAATAATTTTCTATTAGCCTGCTGGCAACGATTCCCACAACTCCCTTGTGCCAGTGAGATTGAAATACCACTGTAGTTTTCCTTGCCAGCATTTCCGGATCGTTTGCTATCATGGATAATGCTTCTTCCGTAATGGTTGAATCGGCGTCTTTTCTATCTGTATTATCGCTATGAAGCATTTCTGCATATTCCTTTGCTTTGGCAAAATCATCTTCAATGAACATCTTCACTGCTTTGGAGGCATCATCCATACGTCCGGCTGCATTCACCCGTGGAGCAATTATAAAGACCACATTATTTATTGAATATTTTTTTTGAATACTGCTCAATTCGATAAGCGCTTTTATACCCGCACAGGGAGTAGTATTGAGCTTTTGTAGCCCATAAAAAGCGAGAATCCTGTTTTCGCCTGTAATAGGCACAATGTCTGCGCCAATTGCAGTTACCACCAGGTCCAGGTAACACAGATATTCATTTTCGTTCAGGCCTAGCCGTTGTGAGATCGCTGTGATTAATTTAAAACCTATCCCACAACCACAAAGTTCTTTGTATGGATAGGTACAATCACTTTGTTTTGGATTTAAAATAGCAATAGCCGGTGGTATTTCTCCATCCGGAAGATGATGGTCACACACAATAAAATCAATACCTAACGTAGCAGCATACCTGATAAGTTCGACAGATTTTATTCCGCAATCGAGAGAAACGATCAGGTCAAAATTATTTTCTTTTGCAAAATCAATCCCCTGTTTGCTTACACCATAACCTTCCCTGTAACGGTGAGGAATGTAAAAGTCAATTTTATCTTCAATATATATTTTTTTAAGAAACCGATAAATGAGGGCAACCGAGGTAGTTCCATCTACATCGTAATCGCCGAATACAAGAATTTTCTGATTATTTTTTACAGCGGATAAAATTCTTTCAACTGCTTTATTCATATCCTTCATCAAAAAAGGATCATGTAGCTGGGATAGTTGGGGCCTGAAATAATCTTTTGCTTTTTCAAAAGTGTCAATTCCTCTTTGAACAAGTATGTTACATAAGGATTGGTTTATTTTTAAAGATTGCTGTAAATCCTTTAGTTTTCCCTGATCAGCCACACATATTTTCCATCTTTTTTCCATACTAAATAATTTGCTAATGCTCCAATTAGCGATTGGGCAATTGAATTCACGTAAATTAATAAACTTTTAGAAGCTTTCGTTGAATTTTGCAGGTTGAATTTTGAGTTTTCAAATTGGTAAATCAGCACACTCGCAAAACAGCTAATTAAAATTAATATTTCCTGTCAGTAGTATATCTTACCAGTTCTTCAAGACCGTCTCTTATTTCACTTTTGGGAAACTCAAACAGTATTTCTAGTGCTTCATCACGGTATTGAACCATTTTTTTAGTTGCATAATCTATTCCTCCGGCTTCTATTACTTTTTGCAATACATATTTAATCTTGTCAGGGTTTTTATTTTCATTTTTTATTATGTAGATAACTTTTCTTTTTTCCTGCGGGTTTAAATTGTTAAGTGTATATATAAGAGGTAAGGTTAATTTCTTTTCTTTCAGATCATTTCCAGTTGGTTTGCCAATATCATCATTTCCATAATCAAAAAGATCATCCTTTATCTGGAAAGCAATTCCGGTCTTTTCACCAAAAAGTTTCATTTTATTAGTAAGTACTTCATCATTACTTGTGCTCCAGGCGCCTACAGCACAAGCTGATGAAAGTAAAGATGCCGTTTTACTTCTGATGATTTCAAAATAAATATCTTCTTTTAAATTTAATTTACGCGCTTTTTCAATTTGCAATAATTCACCCTCACTCATTTGTTTCACGGCTTCAGACAATATATGGAGATGTTTAAAATCTCCGGCTTCAGTAGATAGAAGTAATCCTTTTGAAAGAAGATAATCTCCTACTAATACAGCGATCTTATTTTTCCATAAGGCATTTACCGAAAAAAACCCCCTTCTTTCTAAAGATTCATCTACCACATCGTCGTGCACCAGGGTAGCAGTATGCAATAATTCTACTAATGCGGCTGCACGATAGGTAGATTCATTAATGGTTCCATGAAGTTTGGCGCTTAAAAAAACAAACATCGGCCTGAGTTGTTTCCCTTTCCTTTTAATAATATATTTCATTATCCTATCGAGCAAAGGGGTTTGGCTTTTCACAGATTGTGCAAATTTTTGCTCAAAAGTGGCCAGTTCAGCTGCGATAAGATTTTTTGAGAATTTCATTTCTTAAGTAAAATGGCAATTTAAGCCAGAAACCAATATTTAGGAGATTATCAGTTAAAATTTTTAAAAAAGAAATAAATAAAACGTTATTATTTTGGAGTTAAAATTATTAACTTAAATAAAATAAAATTTATTTTGGTTCGTTTGTTGATGACATTCTCCTTAAGTTTTCAAATAAGTAAGAATATATAAATGGCTCAAAATCCAAGTGAATACTAAAAAAAATTTGAATTTTGAGTTTCCTTTGATATTTTTGCGCAATCAAAAAGTTTATTTAAGAAATCATTAATCAAAAAGTTATGTCAAGCAAAAAGTTTAAATTATTGTTAATGGGAATTTTTTCCCTCTTATCCCTTGGCGTTTTCGCCCAGGATACTGGTGTCTATAATATATATGACTCCAGTGTCATTTCCTCTAAGGGAAAAGCACAACAAAATGAGTTTATGAATAACACCTACGATTTTCCGGCGAAACCTCGTAGTGAAACAGAAATAGGAATTTCCGGAGGCATGTATTCAGTAAGCGGCGATGTTCCCTCTGTATTGCCTACCGGCGGCTTTGGTTTGCATATCCGGAAGGCGCTTGGATATGTTTTCTCTTTGAGATTGCAATATACAAATGGAGTTGCCAAAGGTTTGGATTGGAAACCATCTGTTGGTTATGCCAATAACACTGCATGGAACGCCAATTATGCGGCTCCAACGCCTGTTTATTATAATTATCGTTCTCATATTCAGGACCTTTCTTTAGAAGGACTATTTACCTTAAATAATATACGTTTTCATAAACAAAAGACCGGGATGGTTCTTTACGGCGGTGTAGGCTTTGGCGGTACTATTTATAAAACAATGGTAAATGCATTGAATGGTTCTACTCCTTATAATTTTTCTCAAATAACCCAATCCGGTTACTCCAGCAGAAAAGATATTCGTAAAGCATTAAAATCCATGATGGATAATAGCTATGAGACCCCCGCCCAAAATAATGATCAAAACGAACCAAAATTATTTGGACAGAGTTTCAGGCCTTCTGCTTCATTGATTGCTGGCGTTTCTTTCAAATTAAGCAAAAGAGTAAATCTTGCTCTTGAGGACAAGTTTACTATTGTTAAAGATGATTTGCTTGATGGTCAGGAGTGGCAGGAACGCCCCGTATCTGACCCTGTTTTGACAGGGAACTACGATTCTTACAACTATGCTTCAGTAGGGCTGAACTTTAACTTAGGTTCGAAAGCTGTTGAACCTCTTTGGTGGATCAACCCTCTTGATTATGCATATAGCGAAATCAATGCTCCTAAGCACATGAAATTACCAACACCAGTTTTGCCCGATGCTGATGGTGATGGTGTTACTGATCAATTTGATAAATGTCCGAATACACCTGCAGGAGTTGCTGTTGATGTACATGGTTGTCCTTTGGATACTGATGGTGATGGTGTTCCAGACTACAAGGATAAAGAGTTGATTACTCCTACATATTGTCAACCGGTGGATGCTGATGGTGTGGGTAAATGCCCTGAACCTGATTGTTGCAGAAACATAAGAGATTCTATGGCAGTAGCAAGTCAGTGCAACATAGGAGACCTTCCAAGTATTTCTTTCAGAAACAGGAGTATCAGCATTAGCAATGATGCAAAAGCAATGTTGGCAACTGTCGCTTCAAAATTGAAAAACAGTCCTTCATGCTCAATAACAGTAACTGGTTATCCTGCAGCTTCTAAAGCTTCTCAGGCTCTTTGCAACAAGAGAGTAGATGCTATCAAGACTTACTTAACAGAAAAAGAAGGTATCAGTGCAGACCGTATTACTACTAATTGTGAAGTAGGTGGTGGTGATGTAAACACTGTGGATATTAAAACAAATTAAAAGATACACTTTTTGCTCAATGATAAACCCTCCCCATCTTTTCGGGGAGGGTTTTTTTATATCAAAAGATTAACTATGCCGATTTTTTTACCAAATATTTTATATGCATTTTTGTTTAAAATAACTTAAATTTGCGGCTCTTTATGAAAATATTTTTTGCTTTATTGTTGCCATTCCTGATGCTTTCCAGTTGTAGTAATCAGTTTAACAAAATCCTAAAAAGTACTGATTATGAATACAAGTTCAAAAAAGCAGACGAGTATTATGCTAATAAAAACTATAGAAATGCTGAACAGTTGTACCAGGAATTATTCCCTGTTTTTAAAGGGTCAGATAAATTTGAAGAATTGTATTATAAATATGCCTACTGTTCTTACTATCAAAAGAATTATTTAGATGCCGAAAATCTTTTTAAAAGTTACCTCGGCGTTTTTCCTAACAGTAGTAAGGCAGAAGAGATCGCTTATATGCATGCATACACGTTTTATAAACAATCACCAAACGTAGAATTAGATCAAACAAACACTATTAAATCTATAGGGATGATGCAGGGATTTATTAACTCTTATCCTAATTCGACAAGAGATACTGCAGCCAATCAAATAATTACGAAGTGCAGGGACAAACTGGAGGAGAAAGATTATCTCGCTGCCAAATTATATTATAATCTTCAATTGTATCAGGCTGCGGGGATATACTTTTCAAATCTGTTGCTTAATTATCCTGAATCTCCTAAAGGTGATCAATATATGCTGATGGTAGTGAAATCATATTATGCCTATGCTAATACGAGCATATTTATGAAACAGGAGGAAAGATATGGTAAAGTAACCTCTGAATATTATGATTTCGCAGATCGCTTTCCTGATAGTAAATTATTAAAAGAAGCAGAGAATTATAAAAATCTTAGTCAAAATAATATTAAAAAAATACAAGATGAGCAAATTAAGACGCCAGCAAAACTCTAATACCAGTAACGTAGTAGAAACTCAAAACCTTATTGACGTAAAAGAGAAAACCGGGAATTTATATGAATCCATTTCGGTGATTGCAAAAAGAGCCAATCAGATCAATATTGCAATCAAAGAAGAATTGCATAATAAACTGGAAGAATTCGCCAGCCATACCGACAGCCTTGAAGAAATTCATGAAAACAAAGAGCAGATTGAAATTTCCCGCGCTTACGAAAGAATTCCTAATCCTGCGCTTTTAGCTACAGCAGAATTTATGGAAAATAAAATCTATTTTCGTAGAAACGAGGATACTCTTTTTGATTAAATTTTACCGGATAATTTATTGAATTTATATTGGCGACTTAGTTCGCCTTTTTTAATTTATGCCGGTTTCTGTTCCTTTTAGGTTTTCTTAGTGAGTATTTCTGCAAAAAAATCATACTACTACATTAGCGTGGCTCAGCATGAAAGCAATAATTTTATCATTTGACAATGCTTCCTGGTGGTATTGTTCATAAACAATATTTGTGTGCTCTGTTTCACCAATTTTGTGATCAGGCAACTGGTGAAATATGAAACGTACAGGAGCCGTACGCTCCCTGTTATTCGGCGAATCTGCATTCATAAGCTTCCACGAATTTCTAAAAGATTCTCCTAAAGCAACGATATCTGTTTTGCTGTTGATCAATACCACCATATCTTCAGTTGCAATATGATTAATGATCTGCCCGATCTCCCACTGAAGGCCTGCCCTTTCTTTTGTATAGTCGCAGGCATCAATTATGGAAAAATCTGTTTTAGCAAATAACAATGAAACGCATTGTTGCCATATAGCATCTGTACAATAAAAAACATTAGAAGGATATGCACCGTCAAAATAATTTTCAGTCATTAAGCCTTTCGTTTTAGGAGGTAAAGGCCGCAGAGAAACTTTGCCCATTGCATCCGCTAATTTATCCGGAGTAGTGAGCAAAAGTCGTTGCATTATTTTTTTTATTGAAAACATTTTCCAGAATTTGGAAAAGCTTATGTCTTGAGGAGAGCCAAGAAAAAAAACGGAACCGTGTCTTTGAAAACCGCCACTTGTTTTATTTATCAGCGAACCTGTAGAGTAGAAATTGAAAAAGTAAAAAATGCTTAAAGGTTTAAGATTAAAAATATTTTTTTCTTCAGTAAGATTTTTGTTTAATGAGTACGAATGATCCGGCAATTCATTTTGCTCATAAACATCCAGTTGAAAAGCAGGAATTTTAAATGTTATTGCCGTTTGGGAAGTAACATTAGTGCCTTTTTCTATTTCATTTAATTTTTGTTGTGAAGGGCTGCTCTTTGAGTTCATCGCCGCCGCTACTCTCCGTTGTATAATTGTTTGAATAAAACTCAATATAATTACAAGTGTAAATAAGGCGCCAAAAATGAGCGTGACCAGGCTTGAAGAAAAATAACCTACAACAAAGAGAAACAAACCTGCTCCAAAAAATAAAAGAAAGGAAATATATTTATTCTTTATCTCCTTCCCTTCTTCCTGTTTCGCTTGTTGTATTGTAAGATGGGATTGAGATACCGGTGTAATTGTATCACTTTCGTAAAATGTTGTCATGGATTTTTTTTATAAAGTTAAGTAGCTGTAACTCTCTTTTAAATGCTTCCCCGAATAAAAATCACTGATATTTCTTAGTTTACTGTTTTCTAAAACTATTTGAAAAATAATGCCATTTGTCATAATCAAATTGAGCCACAAACTGCCAAGAAATATTTTATTCACCTATAAATAGTTTGGAAGAAAATATAAATTTAAGGATTTACCTTTCCTCTTTTAAACCAAACATCTATTTTTTACAATTTTAAGCAGAATTAAAATACCACAATAAAGCACCTTTATTAATGAATAAGTATTTCAAAATTTCGATATTCTTTTTCATCCTGTTTTTTATTTCATCCACAGATACATCAGCTCAATTATGCCAGGGAAGCCTGGGTGATCCTGTGGTTGACATTACTTTTGGTGCCGGATCTAATCCTGGCTCCCCTTTGAGCGCCGGAACTACTAATTATACTTACGTTACGGATGGATGCCCGGAGGATGGATATTATACAATTGCTAATTCCGTCACCAATTGTTTTGGTGGTACATGGTATCCTACAACAGATCATACAGGTAATGCAAACGGATATATGATGGTAGTGAACGCGTCTTATAACCCTGGCGATTTTTTTGTAAAACAGGTAGATAACCTTTGCCCGAATACAACTTACCAATTTGCAGCCTGGATATTCAATCTACTTACAACCTTTGCATGCAATGGTGTGGGTATCAAACCAAATATTACTTTTAATATTGAAACTACTTCCGGAACGGTTTTGGGCACTTATTCCACAGGGGATATTCCTGAAGACCTGGGCTGGCAACAATATGGATTATTTTTTACTACTACTTCTGGCGAAAGTTCGGTGATATTAAGAATGACCAATAATGCTCCCGGAGGCTGTGGTAATGATCTGTTGCTTGATGATATTACTTTTCGTGCCTGCGGCCCTTTAGTTACAGCTAATATTAACGGCTCATTGGATTCTGTAGATGTTTGTACCGGGGATAGTTCAGTATTTACAATCCAGGCAGATGTTTCTGCCGGTTATTCTGATCCGGCTTATCAATGGCAGGTAAGTACGGATAGTGGTGCTTCCTACACCAATCTTGTTGGAGATACCAACAAAATATTTGTTAGGCCTGCCACCAATATTCCGGCAAGATATCTTTACAGGTTGGCGGTTTCCCAACGTCAGAATATGGGTGTTTCTTCCTGTTCTATTTTTTCAAATGTAGTAGCAGTGGGTGTTAATAAATATCCCGTCGTTGATGCATTTGCTACAGGTCATTGCACTGGCGACACATTACATTTAATGGCAAATGGTGGTGTTCTGTTTTCGTGGAATGGGCCATTGGGTTTTTCGAGCAATGATCAAAATCCTTTTATTCCAGCGGTAAGCTTAGGTAATAATGGCAATTATTATGTATCGGTAACTTCTGCCAAAGGATGTGTTAGTAAAGATTCAGTGGCTACCTCATTATTCCTGAAGCCCACTATAGATGCGGGAAATGACCAGGAAATATGCGCGGGATCATCAGTGCAGTTAAATAGTACTGGAAGCAATAATATCACATCTTATCAATGGTCGCCGCCTGAGGGCCTTTCAAATACGGCAATTCCCAATCCAATCGCGTCTCCTGGTGAGAGTACTTTGTATGTTGTTGCCGTAACCAATAATGATTGCGAAGTATCCGATTCTGTTTTGGTAACGGTCAATGAAAATCCAGTCGCTAATGCAGGTCCGGATAAAGTAATCATCAAAGGCCAGTCTGCTACACTTGATGGTTCAGCAGGCGGCACGGATGTTACTTATTTGTGGACACCTGATATAAATATTTCCGGTATTTCTACGCTCGCTCCAATTGCCAATCCCGATACTAATCAAATATATACATTGAATGTATATTCTAATAAAGGATGCAAAACGGCAACTGATAGTGTACAGGTAAAAGTGTATCAGCAACTGTATATTCCAAACGCATTCACGCCCAACGGAGATGGGATCAACGATACATGGTTAATAGAAACCCTGCAGGCTTATCCAGGCGCAGAAGTAAAAGTTTTTAACCGATACGGTCAAATAGTTTTCGATAATAATGGTAGAAATATTTCGTGGGATGGAACTTTTAAAGGGGAGCCACAACAGGCTGGAGCGTATGTTTACCTGATTGATCTAAAAAATAATACACCGGTAATAAAAGGGATTGTGTATATTATTTTATAAGATGAAACGCTTACAGTAAACCAATAATAAACCGGAATTCCTATTCCCTAAAAAATATAACAGAAAGGCTTAGACGAAAAAAATGGTATTTTAATATTCCTGATTATTTAAAAGAAATTCTACATAATTCAATAATGTTTGGTGGTAAATATAATAAGCATTTGAAAAAAGTTATTGATTGACAGGTATCCCATTAATCTTATTTTTACACATAAAATTAAGTGAGATCAAAAAAAGTTTAGCATAAAAAACTCTCTTCTTTTTAAAAAATTAAAATAAAAACTCCCTGCAATCTTATGAAAATCCAGCTCCTGCTCTTTTCACTTTTATTGGCATCATTTGTATCTGTTGCTCAATCTCAATCGGTTCTTAAAGGTAAAATAGTTGATGAAAATTCCAATCCTGTTCAGGGTGCTTCGGTTCATTTATTAAACAGTCAATATGGAACGGTTACCAATGACAAAGGAATTTTTTTTATAAAAAATATTTTCACGGGAATTTATATTTTAAATATAAGCAGAATCGGCTATGCTGAGATCAATCAGAAAGTCAATATCAATAAAGATCAGAAAGAAATTGAGATAATACTAAAGCCTGCTTATCAGCAACTGAGTGAGCTAACAGTAACCGCCTTAAAAAGGGAAGAATTGGCACAACAATTACCGGCAAGTATTACCACACTTTCTTCAAAATCCATAGAGAATTATGGTATTACAAACATGAATGACCTTACTGCCATTTCTCCTGATCTATATTCAGGAGATCCTGGCGATAAAAGGAGCGTAACTTCTATCAGGGGTATTGTTACCACTTCTTATGATCCTGCTGTTGCCACTTATATTGACGGAGTGGATCAGTTTGGATTGGACACTTACATATCACAGTTATATGATGTGGAGCGCATAGAAATTTTAAGAGGCCCACAGGGAACTTTATATGGAAGAAATGCAATGGGTGGCGTTATCAATGTGATCACCAAACGACCGGGAAATAACACTACCGGTTTTGCAGATATAAGTTATGGAAACTATGGACAGCAGCGATATACAGCCGGTATAAGAACTGCATTGATAAAAGATAAATTATTTTTTGGCGCAGCCGGAATGTATGAAGGAAGAAATGGATTTTATACCAATGAATTTAATAACAGTAATTATGATAAGCAGCATAGCATTTCAGGAAATTACTACCTTAAATATTTAATCAGTTCAAAATGGGAAGCTACATTAAATGTAAAACATACAGCCAATCGGAATGATGGCCCTTTTCCTTTGGTAATGGGCGCGGAGGAAGCATTAAAAAATCCTTTTCAATTAGACCAAAATGCGATAACTGAAATGGTTGACAACATTTTTAATTCTTCCTTGTCGCTTAATTACAGTGGACGAACTTTTAATTTCAATTCCCAATCATCTTATCAATCTGATTATCGTTATTACAAGACTCCAATAGATGGAGATTTTTCTCCGGCTGATGCGATTTCAATAATTAATAATTATGGCAAAAAATGGAACAATGTAAATGTGTTTACACAGGAATTTAAATTCACTTCTCCTGCTACGTCAGGCAACCGTTTTAAATGGACAGCAGGAACCTATTTTTTTCATCAAAACAGCTCTAATAAACAAGCTACTTATTTTGGAAAAGATGCTGCACTTGTTGGAAGTCCCGATACCGGTTATTCTTTGATCAATACTACCATTGCCAGGAGCACAGGCATTGCGGTGTATGGCCAGGAAACTTACAAAGCTGCCAATAAAATAGATATAACAGTGGGCTTGCGATATGATTATGAACATGATTATCAAAATGTTTTAGGCCAATATCAAAAAGATCCTGATCCTAATCCGCAGTATAATTTTCAAAACGATACTTCTGCCACTGCTAATTTCACCGCGTTTTCTCCAAAGGTGGGTTTTACCTGGCATTATACTAAAAATGATATTGCTTTCATCACATACAGCAGTGGATTTAGGACCGGAGGTTTAACGCCACTTTCGTCAGATCCTACGCAGCCACCACTTTATAAATACAAACCCGAGCATAGCAACAATATTGAAGCAGGATCAAAAAATATATTTTTCAATAATAAATTAATTTTGAACACTTCTTTGTTTTATACGATAGTTTCTGACGTACAGGTTCCCACTCTTATATTGCCTGATGCGGTTACCATTACAAAAAATACAGGTGAACTTACCAGCAAAGGAGCAGAGTTAGAAGTAAATGCTTTGCCGGTAAAAGGACTGGAAGTAGATTATAGTTTTGGATATACACACGCCACTTATAACAAACTTAAACTTTCTGAAAATAATTCTGATGTGGACCTGGCAGGAAAACGCCAGATATTTACTCCAGACGTTACTTCGATGATTGCTGCGCAATACAATATAGAAATCGGCAATAAAAAAAATACACAATTATTTGTAAGAGGAGAATGGAAATATCTCGGCAGTCAATATTTTGATCTGGCAAATACAATAGAACAAAACCCATACAGTCTTTTTAATACACGCTTTGGCATCAATTTAAAAAATCTTTCCATCATTTTTTGGGGAAGGAACCTGGGCGATAAAAAATATATTTTGTATGCGTACGATTTCGGTGCAGTACACTTAGGCGATCCAAAAACTTATGGGGTAACGGTTTCAGTGAAGTTGTAATGGGAATGAGATTCCATTTTGAATTGCACCCAAACTAACATAGCTCAATTATAAAAATTATTGTAGCTTACCATTCCTAAACTTTTAAGATATGAAGCCATTTCTTTATACTCTTTCAATATTTGTAATTGCTTCTCTTTTTCTTACAAATAAATTAAATGCACAATCCAACCAATCATCGCCTTCTCTTTTAAAACATATTGTTATTATAACTTTTAAAAAGAATGCAAACGCAGACAGCATAAAAGCATTGGACGAAGTTTACAGGGACCTGGCAAAAAGCCCTTTAGTAAAAGGATTTGAATCGGGAGTAGATATTTCAAGCCGAAATAGTGGTCTTTTAAAACATGTATATGTTACCACATTTGCTTCAGAAGAAGATAAAATGAATTATGCAAAAATTCCTGAACACGCTCGGCTTTTTAAAATCTCACTTCCCGTTGCTGACGATGTTACAGTTGTGGATTATTGGGTTAATAAATAACAGGTAATATTTGTTGAGACAGTAAACAAATAATTAAGCAAGATTTATATTTTGATTTCTTCATTTTTTATTTACCAAAACTCACCACACAATCAAATTTATTATCGCCGGCTCCAAGGGCATCGGCAGCTGCATTGCTTATTACTACTGACAATCCTTCATTTTGCTTAATATCCGGAATAACATCTAACACCTTGGCATAGACACTTTTCCCGGTAACATTATCTGTAATTTTCAAAACAGTTCCTGCACTCGCATCATTATTGAAACAGTAATATTTACCATCCTGCCATCCGCTGGTTGACTTGAATACGCCCCCTGCAGCATTTCTATAAACAAAAGATTTATTTTGACTTTGACGGTTGTATAAATTCATAAAATAGCCTCCGGATATTATATTAGCGCTGTTTGTATTTACAGGGGCAATCGTTATTGTATTCGCATTTGCTTGTACAGGCACAGGTGCTTCATTTTCAGATTTTGCAGTTTCAGGCTTTTTTACTTCAGGTGAGGCAGCCACAGTTTCTTCAGGTTTATTCTCTTCCGGCTTTACTTCTTTTTGGGGGACTTCAGCTACCTGTGTTACGGGCTCAAATTTATGCTTAGCCAAAGCAGATTGAGCTTTATCTACTTTTAGAAAGCCAACGATTATAGGTGTTCCAGCAGCCAATTCATTGGATTGAAGATGATTCCATCTTTTTATAAAAGCCAATGGTACTTTGTTATAATTTACTCCCAGGCGATAAAGTGTCTCACCAGGTTCTATAGTATGATAAACGGGTACATTTGCCTCTGTTTTAGTTCTCGCTCCGGTTTGAGTAAAATTAATTTTATTTAAAGGAATTTTTAAAATCTCACCAATCTTTAAACCAGCTTCCATTTTAAGATGATTGAAAGCAGCAAGTTCCTTTGCGCTTACATTATACATTCGCCCAACACTGAAAAAACTTTCTTTAGGTGAAACAGCATGTTCTAAGTATAAGTTTGATCCGGCTCCTTTTATTTCAAAATTATTTTGCTGTGCAAATAAAAAATTTGCCGAAATCACTGTAAAAAGAAATAGCATAAACCATCTTGACATAATAAAAGATTTACAGGTGCTTAAAAAATAATCATTCAACTTCATTCATTAATACTTTGTTATAAAGATTCGCAAAAATATTTATTCTGAATTTATAGAATGTATTAATGAAGTTAAAATTTTAAAAGATTTCTTATATAAAAATAAGATAGTAACAGGAACAAACTATCAATAAAGCAATACATCAATCAAACAATCAATTCTACAGTCTTTCCTGCCATCTTACTACCATTTCATTTTTCCAGGATGCGAAAGTTCCTCCCGCAATATGTTGTCTTGCCTTGGAAACTATATCTATATAAAATGCAAGATTATGAATGCTGGCAATTTGCAATCCCAGTATTTCTTTTGATTTTATCAAATGACGTAAATAAGCTTTACTGTAAAAATTACTTACCTCACATTCAATACCATCATCAAGAGGAGAAAAATCTTTTTCCCATTTTTTATTGTCAATATTAATAATTCCCTTGCTGGTGAAAAGCATCGCATTACGGCCATTGCGTGTAGGCATCACGCAATCAAACATATCTACGCCAAGCGAAATACATTCAAGAATATTCCACGGCGTACCTACTCCCATTAAATATCGTGGTTTATTAACCGGAAGATTTTCACAACAAAGTTCACATATCTCATACATCTTTTCTGTAGGCTCACCCACGCTTAAACCACCGATAGCGTTGCCGGTAGCCTCTTTTGAAGAAACATACTCACAAGAAATCTTTCTGAGGTCATGATGTATCCCTCCCTGTACTATGGGAAATAAATTTTGTGTATAGCCATACTTGTTAGTGGCTTTATTAAATTGCCCGAAACATCTGTCCAGCCAGCGATTGGTAAGTTCCAAAGATTTTTTGGCATAATTATGCTCACTCGCGCCCGGCGGGCATTCGTCAAAAGCCATAATAATATCACCACCAATGATTCTTTGAATATCCATCACCCTCTCAGGAGAAAATAAATGCCTGCTGCCATCAATATGGCTTTGAAATACCGCGCCCTCTTCTGTGATCTTTCGTGTACCACTCAGCGAAAAAACCTGGTAACCGCCGCTGTCAGTAAGAATGGGTTTTCCCCAGTTCATAAACTTGTGTAATCCCCCCGCGGCCTCAAGTATTTCAAGGCCGGGGCGCAAATAAAGATGATACGTATTTCCAAGAATAATTTGCGCATGTATATCATCATGCAATTGTTGTTGGGTTACGGCTTTCACGCTTCCTACAGTACCCACAGGCATAAAAACAGGAGTAAGAATTTCTCCGTGATCGGTAGAAATCTTTCCTGTACGCGCTTTGGAAGATTTATCTGTACACTGAAGTTCAAATTGAAGTGCGGCCATGAATTGTCATTTAAAGGTCGCAAAGATAAAGAGCAATCAATTATACATCCCGGTCCATTGTAAAAGTCAGGATAGAAATCGTTATATCTTTTTTTTGCAACTATCAGGAACGCAAGTATGTTTGCATTTAGATGAAACTAACTGATTTTTTTAACTCGCCGGGGAATCTGGTTTTTTTAGGGTTTTGTGCAATCACTTTTGTACAATTATTTTATTACCTCTTTTTCTTTTTGAAACTTGCAACATTTAAACCAAAATCAAAAAAGATTTTTCAGACACATCCTGTTTCGGTAATTATTTGTTCACGGGATGAAGCCAGTAACTTAGTAAAAAATCTTCCCGGAGCATTAGTACAAAAGTATCGTACCACTCACGAAGTTATTGTAGTTGACGACAATTCCTTGGATGAAAGCAAATATATTGTGGAAGGATTTCAAAAAACTTTCAAACAATTAAAATTAATAGAACTCAAGCAGGAAGCACGTTTCATACCCGGCAAAAAATTTCCGTTAAGTATTGGGATTAAAACCGCGCAATATGAAATTGTTTTGTTGACAGATGCGGATTGTGTACCTGCTTCAGAATACTGGATCGAAAAAATGCAGGAAGGTTATGATGAAGGCATTGAAATTATTTTGGGTTACGGGCCGCTTTACAAAAAGAAAGGAATTTTTAATAAAATAGTGAGATGGGAAACTTTTCATACCGCATTGCAATATTTATCTTATGCTCAAAGTGGCATGGCTTATATGGGTGTCGGAAGAAATTTAAGCTACAAAAAATCTGTATTTTTCAGGCACAAAGGATTCTCAGCACACAATCATGTTCCCGGTGGCGATGATGATCTTTTTATAAATAAAGCTTCTACAAAAAAGAATACCGCTATTGTACTTGATAAAGAAGCATTCACCTTATCCCAACCACCAGGTTCCTGGAAACAATGGTTCCGTCAAAAAAACCGGCATTATACTACCAGTAAATATTACAAGGGAATTCATCAATTTTTATTAGCCCTTTATTCTTTTTCGCTTTTCATTTTCTATCCTTTATTTATCGCCTCTTTATTTCTTTTTAACTGGGAATTTACATTGGCCGTTTTCGGAATCCGTTTTATCATACAGGCAGTTATACTTTTTAAAACAACAAAAAAATTAGACGAAAAAGACCTTTTCTCCTGGTTTATATTTTTTGATGTATGGATGTTTTTTTATTACCTGATTTTTGTCCCGGCGCTTTTTAAGAAGCCAAAGAAGAAGTGGAAATAGTTATTGAATTGTTAGATTTTTATAAAGCAATTATAGCAAAGAATTTAAAAACAGAAATCAGTAATATTTGTTTGTTTACTGTGAAATTATCTTCCTCAATTCGTGTAAATTCGTGCAGTTCGTGGCAAATTTTTTAAACTAATCATTCATTATGAAAAGAAAAACATTTCTTTATCAAACAAGCGCAGCAGGTTTAGGTTTACTAACTCCAAAGATCCTTAAAGTCGCAGCATTATCACCTGAACTTCCGAATAAACGCCCTCCCCTTGGCGAAAGAAGATTTACCAGTCCTGCTGTGGAAGCCACTATCACAAAAATGAAAAAGGTAATAAAAGACCCGGAACTGGCGTGGCTTTTTGAAAACTGTTTTCCGAACACTTTAGACACAACCGCATTTTTTAAAATGGTAGATGGCAAGCCCGACACTTTTGTAATAACCGGCGATATTCACGCCATGTGGTTGCGCGACAGCAGTGCACAGGTGTGGCCTTACCTCCCTTTGATGAAGGATGATAAAAATTTACAACAATTAATTGCCGGAGTTATCAACCGGCAAACAAAATGTATTCTTATTGATCCTTACGCCAATGCTTTTAATGACGGGCCTACAGGTAGCGAATGGGATAAAGATATTACCACCATGAAACCTGAATTGCATGAGAGAAAATGGGAGGTGGATTCTTTGTGCTATCCCATCAGGCTGGCTTATAATTACTGGAAAGATACCGGCGATATTTCCCCATTTGATTCTAATTGGAAAGAGGCCGTGATGCTGGTAGTAAAAACTTTTAAACAACAACAACGTAAAGAAACCAAAGGGCCTTATACTTTCGGAAGAATTACTTCATGGTCAACCGATACCGTTCCTGGCAATGGTTACGGCAATCCTATAAAACCAGTTGGATTGATCGTTTCTATTTTCCGGCCATCCGACGACGCCACTATTTTCCCGTTTTTAATTCCATCAAATTTTTTCGCTGTAGTTTCTTTACGGCAGCTTGCCATCATGTCATCTAAAATCTTGAAAGATGAAGCATTTGCTGAAGAGTGTAATGCGCTGGCCAATGAAGTGGATGAAGCGTTAAAAAAATATGCTATCGCGCATCATGTACAATCTGGAGAAATATATGCTTATGAAGCAGACGGATTCGGCAACCAATTATTCATGGACGATAGCAATGTACCAAGCCTTTTTTCAATGCCTTATTTAGATGAAGCCGCAGTAAAAGATCCGGTTTATCAAAATACCCGAAGGTTTATTTTAAGTGATAAAAATCCATATTTTTTCAAAGGGAAATATGCCGAAGGAAGCGGCAGCCCACATACACTCGATGATATGATATGGCCGATGAGTATTATTCTGCGCATTATTACCAGCACGGATGATACTGAAATAAAATCCTGTCTAAGAATGTTGAAAAACACCAATGCCAATACAGGTTTCATGCATGAATCTTTCAATAAAGACAATCCGGAAAAATTTACCCGGAAATGGTTTGCATGGGCGAATACCTTATTTGGAGAAATGATATTGAAGATATATCATGAAAGGCCTTACCTTTTATCAAAGGAAGTTTGATTTTTATCATTCGAATACCTCACAGGTTTTAAAAACCCGGGGAACCTAAGCGAAATTTACCTCATGCAAATCATGACAAAATATTTTTCTGATTTTACGGGAAAGCAATTACAGCAATATGCTTCCCTGAAAAACTTGTACGAAGAATGGAACCAAAAAATAAACGTCATCTCCAGGAAAGATATGGATCATTTTTATGAGCATCATGTGTTACATTCTTTGGCTATTGCTACGCAATTTAATTTCCCGGATGGCTATCATATCATGGATCTTGGCGCCGGTGGTGGTTTTCCGGGGATTCCCCTTGCTATTTTTTTCCCGAACGTTCATTTTCATTTGGTAGATAGCATCAATAAAAAATTAAAAGTAGTAGAAGCAATTACTTCTGAAATAAAATTAAAAAATGTAACGGTTCAGCATACTCGTGCAGAAGATATAAAAAATAAAAAGTTTGATGTAATAGTTTCAAGGGCCGTAGCGCCATTAAAAGATCTTTGGTATTGGAGCAGTCCACTATTGAATAAAAGGCCCGTAGATCAGCCAAAAAAAATATCCGGGCTTATTTGCCTTAAAGGTGGTGATCTGACTAAAGAAATCCACGAAAGTGGCCTCCGGCCAGGAATTTGGGAGATCAATAAAATCTTTGAGGAAGAATTTTTCAGGGAGAAATATATACTTCAAATTAGTTAATTCGCTGATGTGCCAATTAGCTAATGAACGGCAAAATTCAATTCATATTCCTAAATTATTTTAGAATAAAGAATTGAAAAACTGTGGACTCTAACCATTAGCATATTAGCTAATCAGCATATTGGCATATTAATCAATCACCAATTCAGCTTCAACGCACTATTATCCAAATTCATGTCAGCCATCCTTTTTGTAGGATCTATTTCTGCTTTTATTAACTGGTTTAATGGATGGTTGAATTCTACAACGTAAGTAGGATTGGTCCAATTCCATTCTTTATGTACAAATCTTTTTTCATTACTTTCCGCTGGTTTATTAGCAAGCATCATATCCAATGGAATATAGTGCAATTCTTTGGTGCTATCTTTAAAAGTTAGCTCAAGATCAATAGGCATAGGCATTTCACCAATTCTCCGTAATCTTATTTTAGATACAGATCCTTCCTGCCAAAGACTGTCAATACTATAATCAATTGTTTTAATAGTATTTAACCAATACTCTTTATACCATCCTAATTGAATCCCGCTTACATCCTGGGCCACTTTAAAAAAATCATTTGGATTAGGATGTTTAAACTTCCAAAGTTTATAATATTCAAGCAATATTTTATCTCTGACAGAATCACTAACAATATAGCCTAATTGTTCAAGCAGTATCTCTCCTTTTGAATAAGCATTTATTTCGTAGGCGATATTTGTATTGTAATGATCAGAATTCGTTGTCATCGGTTCTGCCAGGTTTAATTTCTGCAAAAAATAATATCCTCTGTAAGCCCCTGAATGATGCAGTGGAAGTAGATTTGAATTACTTTCTTTCCCCATTTCTTTATTATAATAGGCAGTTACTTCAGCCGCACCATAGCTCGCATAGCCTTCGTCCATCCACGGATGTTCATTTTCATTGGATGCCAACATCATCTGGTACCAACTATGCATCCATTCGTGAAAGACTGTTCCCAAACTTGGCCCTTTTATCAAGGTAGCCATAGGATATTCCATTCCGCCGTCGCCACCTTGTATAAAAGAATACTGAGGAAGGTCATATTTACCAAAGCGCTTTTCCATATAAGGCAAAACGGTAACAGCTGCATCTGCTACCAGTTGCCAATTCTTCTCTAATGAATCTACTTTTTTATAGATCACATTTATCATCACTCCATCTACATGTTTTACAATATGTTCATAATCCGGATCGGCAGCCCATACAAAATCATGTACATTTTTTCCGATGAAATGCCAGGTGCGTTCCGCAGAAGAAATATTTTTAAGAGAAGTACCCGGCTTATCATAACCCCATCCGATTTCATTCGCATTTGCTAATACACCAGTAGCGCCTAATTTATAGGATTTATCAATTTTTATAGAAACATCGTAATCTCCCCACACGCCGTAGAACTCACGCGCCACGTACTGCGGAGTATGCCATCCCTCATAATCGTACTCACATAATTTAGGATACCACTGGCTCATGCTATAGTGAATTCCTTCCTCATTATCCCGGCCGCTTCTTCTGATCTGCACAGGAACCTGCGCTTCAAAAACAATGTCAAAATTCACTTTACTTTTTGGTAAAATAGGTTTGGTAAGGTCTACTTCCAGAATGGTTCCATGTAATATAACCGGCTGCTCTACCCCATTCATTTTTAAAGATTTTATTTTCTGATACCCAATTTCCGAAGGAGTTAATTTAGATATCCTGTCTTTGACCCTTGAATCCCAGTCTGGGCGGCCATTGATCAATATTTTCCCTAATTCAATGCTTCTCACATCCATTTCACTGCCCGGCTGAAAAGCATTCCAGTACAAATGAAAATATACTTTCTTCAATTTATCCGGGGAGTTGTTGGTGTATTCCAATTTCTCAATTCCATTTACAATATTGGTATTCACATTCAGATCTACATTCATGTTGTACTTTACCCGCTGCTGCCAGCGCTCGGGCTGTGCAAATACAAAAACTAAAAATGTAAAATTAAAAATTAAAAGGAGAGTGATTTTTTTATTCATGGTTTTGATTTAAAATATTAGAAGATGCAAACTTCGTAGAAAATGAAGTTATAAAAAAGAAAAATGATGGGAAGCAAATTGAAATCTTTTTTTGTCCTGATAAATGCAATGGAAGCCGTGCGCAATCAGAAAGAAGATGTTCCCTACGATTCGAAAGGACCTTTGTATAAATTTGGTTTTGGGCTGAGTTATTAAAAAAATGAATTTACTCAGGTAACGACTTTATTTGCGGCAGATAGCCCGCACGAAAAGTATTCACAACTGACTTTGGAGTGAGAACAGCCAGCATATTTGTTTTTGGCTGATCAATTCCTTTTTCATAACCAAAAGGAGACCATAAATACATTTTTTTATCAAAAATCAAATAGGCTTGGTTATTAACCAAAACGAAAGAACCATTCGGAATTACTTTAATGTTTTCCTGGTAGGTAATTTTTGATTTATTAGGATTGATTCTTTCTTTATGCAGAATATCATCTATTTTTTTGATGGGTGTTTTTTCATCAAAATGATATTCGGGATTTCCTTTGAGCCACAGTGTTTTGAATTTATTATAATCATTTCTTCTACATTCAAAGCAAGGCCTGTGCCCCGCTGCAAAAGAAGTAGCTTCATCCATGAAAAAAAGCTCTGTATAACGGTTGGGCGCCATTACCTTTCTTTTTCTTCCGTTGAATTGAAGTTTACATGTTATCCATGCTTTTAATTTAAAAGGACGAAGTATCTGCTGCATTTCATTGTGGAGGATACCGCGATTGCCCATCCAAAAGCCCCGGACCTTAGTCTTAATGATATTGCCAAAAGGATCCACACGGTTTTGTAACATAGAAAATCAATTAATGATTTGATTCTTTCTAAATTTTAGTTTTTCAACCTAACATATCTTTCAATATTGTACCTATTGATACCTCCACCCGGAACTTTTTCAATTCCACTTTGCGTAAGCGTATCATTTTTTATTGAAATAGTAAATGTGAAATCGTGGCCTTCCCATTCCGATTCTTTGCAATATTCCAAATGTTCTGTATAAGCGCTATCTATAAGAGAATATCTGCCACCGCCTGCATCAAAACCACCGGATGAATCCTTTGCTGGCTTTAGATCATGTTTTAAAAAAGCAAAATGCGAGTCATTGATAATTTTAATAAAGGAACGGTTTTTTGTATAGTCTGTAACAGAGGTATCTCCTTTTTCTATAATGGTTCCGGAGATAAGTTTCCATGTTCCCTGTATGGGTAAAAGATTTTGGGACAACTCCTTGTTTTTATTTTTTTCTCCACATGACATCATAAGTGTAATGAGCATAAGAAAACCAATTGCAAATTTCATAAATTTTAAGTTTGATTTAAAAGAAGTCAGATTTAGTTTCAAAATTTTCATTTCCGTATAACGGTATATATTATGCTATTGTAAAAATAGAAATCAGCGCTAATTGTTGTTTTACTGTCTCCAGACATTCAACAATTTAACCATCTAAATCTTTCCTCCTACCACTATAACAATCTCACCTTTCACAATTTTTGAATTAAAATAATCATGCACTTCCTGTAATGTTCCTCTTTTATTCTCCTCGAAAACTTTAGTGAGTTCGCGGCTTACGCTGCATGATCTTTCTGCTCCAAAATATTCTATAAAATCTTGTAAAGTTTTTATTAGCCGCATGGGACTTTCATAAAAAACCATCGTGCGCTCTTCATCTGCCATTCTTTTTAAGAAAGTTTGGCGTCCTTTTTTCAAAGGCAAAAATCCTTCAAAGCAAAAGCTATTCATCGGCAAACCACTATTCACTAATGCAGGTACAAAAGCAGTGGCGCCGGGAAGGCATTCGACTTTTATATCATTTTTTATACATTCACGCACTAATAAAAAAGCCGGATCGCTAATGCCTGGTGTGCCCGCATCTGTCATTAAGGCCATTGTTTTCCCAGCCAGTAATTGTTCAGTTAAATGGGTAACTATTTTGTGTTCATTATGCTGATGATAAGGAGTAGTTGGCTTTTCAATTTCATAATGACGTAGAAGCTTAGACGAAGTTCTGGTATCTTCCGCTAAAATCAAATCAACCGATTTCAAAATCTCAATCGCTCTGAAAGTAATATCAGCAAGGTTACCTATAGGCGAAGGAACAATGTAGAGCATAGTTATATTAGCTGGTTCTTTGAATTAATTTGTTTAATAAAACAACTACTTCATCAAACTTCTTTTCATTTACAATACTAAAGCGTTTTAAAACCTGGGATTGCTCAATTGTAAAAAGCTTATGGCATTTGATTATTGATTGTTCCGGTAACATCCCCAGCTCCAAATCATCATTATTCAAATTAACAGAATAGTCGTCTTTATAAAGATTACTTGTGATAACCGCAATTAGAATGTCAGGATAATGCTTATTGTAATAATTATTTGAAATAATTATTACGGGTCTTCTTTTTGAAGAAGATAAATTGGAATAAGGAAATGGAACTAAAATAATTTCCCGTTGATTATACATTATCCCAGGCGGTGTTTGATGATGGCCAATTTTTTAAGACTGAAGCTTCAGTCAAATCATTTGTATTATTACCAAGATAAAGCCCATATCTTTCTTCATAAAGCAAATTTACCAGCCTGTTCACCTTTTCTAGCAGGATATTATCTTTCAACAATGACAACTCTTCCTTCATTGATTCATATTCCTTAACCGATATTTGGATAGTCTCTTTCATTTAATCAAATTTATGAAATTTAAATCAACATATTCAGCTAATTGAAATTGTAAATTCTTCCATCACCTGGTTAGCGAGTAATTTTTGCGCCGCTTCCTGCGCTATTGCCTTCGCTTCTTCTGCTGAAGCGGCTTCTATGCTCAGTTGAATATGTTTCCCGATCCTTACATCATTTACGCTTTTGATACCAAGATTGGAAAGGCCGCCCAACACAGCTTTCCCTTGCGGGTCAAGCAATTCTTTCAACGGCATTATTTTTATTTCTGCAACAAAATTCATTCAACTTTACTTTTAAACAGGGTTAATGATAATAAAACATAAATTATAAAAACTACAGGAACTGCAATCCAATGCAAAAATAACGCAGCAATAATTGCAATAGCCAATAAAATAATTTTCGGCAAATTGTTTTTAAAAGTAAAGTCAGGAAATTTTAAAGACATCATCCGGTGATTGCTCACCATTAAATAGCTAAGCACTATAATAGCAACATACAAAAACCATTTATTTATAATTAATGCATTTACACTATTGATAAAATTAAAATGCAAAATAAGAGGAAAAGATGCGATCAATAACCCCACTGCAGGTACAGGAACTCCTTTAAAAGAAAATTGCTGACCCGTATCCAAATTAAATTTAGCAAGACGATAAGCAGCGGCACATGCTACAATAAATGCAGGAACCAGGCAAATGATGGAAACATCCAGCCCGTTTTCTTCTCTCGCAAAACTAAATCTCAATAATTGATAAAGCACTACAGCAGGAGCCACACCAAAGCTCACCACATCGCTCAGTGAATCCAGTTGTTTCCCCATTTCACTTGTAGCTTTTAATAACCGCGCTAAAAATCCATCCAGAAAATCTATTAAAGCAGCAATAATAATACATATTGCAGCCCATGAAATTCTTTCCGGAATATTAAAACTGGTGTTAAACTGATCGTTCATATAAATAATAACCGAATTGGTTTGCAATGCAAATACAATTGCCAGGCAACCAATAAACAAATTAAGCAGTGTGAAGATGTGGGGGATTAAACCCTTAATCCCTAAAGGGGAAAATGAACTATTTGAATTACTTAAATTATCTGCCATTTTCTAAAACTAAATTTACATTATCATTAAAACTTTTGTTTGAAGAAATCAATCTTCTCTCCTTCAGGGTCGGGCGGTTCAGGAACGGGAGTGTTTCATCAACGCCTCAATCTCTTCAATCGTTTTCGGAATATTTTTCATTAAGTCTTTGTTGCCGTTTTTGGTGATCCAATAATTATCTTCAATACGAACGCCCATCTTTTCTTCCTCAATATAAATTCCCGGTTCAATAGTAAATACCATTCCTGCTTTTATAGGCTCAGTCTTTGTACCAAGGTCATGCACATCAATGCCTAAATGATGCGAAATGCCATGGTATAAATATTTCCGGTAGGCCCTGTTTTCTGGATCTTCATTTTTAATATCTGATTTTTTCAGTAAGCCTATCTTTTGAAAAATAGTAGTTGCCTCATCCCCTATCTTTTCAGTGTAATCATTGATAGTGATGCCGGGCTTTAAAATAGAAGCGCAATATTCATGCAGTTGAAGACAGGCATTATAAACCGTTTTTTGCCTTCTCCCAAATTTTCCGTTTACGGGAATGGTACGTGTAAGATCAGCGGAATAATTTCCATAACGCGCACCAAAATCCATCAATATCAATTCACCGTCTTTGCACTCCTGGTTATTATTTACATAATGTAAAGTCCTTGCCCGGTCACCACTTGCAATAATGCTTCCATAAGCCGGCCCTGAAGCGCGCTGAGACAAAAACGAATGCCAGATCTCGGCGTCTATCTCATATTCCATTACTCCCGGCTTTATAAATTTTAATAAATGTTTGAAAGTATTTTCTGTGATGTCAATCGCCTTTTGCATCACTTCTATTTCCAATGGGGATTTTATAGAACGCAAATCTTTTAAAATTTTAGCGCTGCGTTTATAATTATGCAAAGGGTAACGCTCACGCATATACGCAGCATAGCGATAATCCCTTACGGGCACTTCATTGGCTTTCCTGTCGTTTTCATTGGTATTAAGATAGACAGTATCTGCCAGGTGAATCCATGGCTGCAACAACCCATCCAAAGTATCTAACCAAACAATTGTTTTTATTCCTGAAATTCCTTCTGCTTCATTTTTACGAAACTGGTGCCCGTTCCATTTTTCTTTTAATTCATTAGGCCGTACCAATACCAATACTTCACGGTATTTTGGATCAGGATTATCAGGGTACAAAATGACCATAGTATCTTCCTGTTCAATTCCCGAAAGCCAGAATAAATCTGAATTTTGTACAAAAGGATGCAGCGCATCGCCATTATAAGGCAGTTCATCATTACTATTAAAAATGGCAATAGAATCTTTATCCATCATCCTGGCCATAAATCTTTTTCGGTTCTGAATAAAAATTTCGGGGTTAAGTGGTAAATATTTCATCTTAAAGTATTTAATTTTTCTATCAAAAAAGCTACAAATAATTTGATAAAATTATTGTTTATAAAGAATTTATACGTTGCAATATACACGAATAAAATATTTTTTAGTTTTTGGAATATTACCAGACGTAAAGATTACACAATAAATAATAAATTTTTTTATTCTTTTTAATGAATTTTGAATTTTGATATGATTTCATTTAATTATTGATAAATTTTAATAAAAATAGGAGTATCAAAACAAGTGAAGTGTAAGACACAGGCATCATAAAATATTCGTTTTTAAAAATTCCCAAAAAACTGAATAGCTAACTTTGCATCCTTCACCAAAAATAGAATTCATGTCAGTACCAACCATGTTTACAATACCGAGAAACATGTTGTTCTCATTGGGTTTACCTTCCGCTGAAAATACATTTTATCAATTGCCTCCCGATGAATTATCCCGGCAATGTGTGGATAGAAATGAAGGTGTATTTAATAATACAGGCGCTTTGTTGATCAATACCGGAAAATTTACCGGCCGCTGCCCCAAAGATCGTTTTATTGTAAAAGATAAAATAACGGCAAACTCAGTTGACTGGAATGACATCAACCAGCCTATTGAAGAAAAATATTTTGATGGTCTTTATCAAAAAATAATTGACCATCTGGGCAAAAAAGAAATCTGGATCAGGGATTCTTACGCCTGTGCTGATCCGGAATACAGATTGAACATCAGGACCATTAATGAGGATCCTTCGGGCAATTTATTTGCCTACAATATGTTTTTGCGCCCCACAAAAAAAGAACTGAACAATTTTAATCCGGATTGGTACATTATTCACGCTCCCAGATTTTTTGCAAATCCAAAAGTAGATGGCACCAGGCAGGGGAATTTTACAATAATCAATTTCTCAAAAAAAGTGATCCTCATCGGTGGCTCTGCTTATACAGGAGAAATTAAAAAAGGGATTTTTTCAATTTTAAATTTTGTATTGCCTCACGACAGGAACGTGCTTAGTATGCATTGTTCTGCCAATGTGGGGAAGGATCATGATACCGCTTTGTTTTTTGGATTAAGCGGAACCGGGAAAACCACGCTGAGTGTAGATCCATCCAGGAAACTAATAGGAGATGACGAACATGGATGGACTGAAAATACTGTTTTTAATTTTGAAGGCGGATGTTATGCGAAAACCATCAACTTGGATGAAGAAGAAGAGCCCGACATATTTAATGCCATACGGCCGGGAGCTTTGGTTGAAAATGTAACTTTTTTTAAAGGAACGAATGAAATAAATTTTGCCAGTAAAAAAATCACTGAAAATACAAGGGTAAGTTATCCCCTGAGTTTTATCAAAAATGCCCTGCATCCATCTATAGGCGATATTCCAAAAAATATTTTTCTTCTTACCGCGGATGCATATGGAATTTTACCTCCTGTGAGCCGGCTTACTCCGGGTCAGGCCATGTACCAGTTTATAAGTGGATATACTGCTAAAATAGCGGGAACCGAAGAAGGGGTTACTGAGCCGAAACCCGTGTTCAGCGCCTGCTTTGCATCACCGTTTATACCATTGCATCCTGCAAAATATACCGAAATGTTTGGCAAAAAAATAAAAGAAAATCACGTAAATGTTTGGATGATCAATACCGGGTGGAGTGGCGGCCCTTATGGTGTGGGAGACCGCATAAAGCTATCTTATACAAGGGCCATAATCACTGCAGTTTTGGAAGGCAGCCTGGATAATGAAGTACATGAAGCGCATCCTGTTTTTGGAATACTAATGCCGAAAAAATGCCCCGGTGTTCCCAATGAAATTTTAAGTCCCCGCAATACCTGGAAAGACAAAGCCCTGTATGATAAAAAAGCAAATGAACTTGCGAAGAAATTTACTGAAAACTTTAAAAAGTTTGCTGATCATGCAAGCAAAGAAATCTTAGCCGCTGCACCGTTGCATGAATAAGATTTGAAAGAAAGAAATAAAAAATGATAAAATAAAAAATAAGGAATAAGGAAGGGAAACCTCAATTTGGACCGACAGAGATTACTATGGAAACCGCCTCGAATCGCTCAAATTTTCACGAATAGAAACTTTCATTTTTTCTTCGTTTACTGTAAAAAACATTTCTTATAATCAGTGAAATCCGTGGCTAAAAAAAATTAAATAAAACCCTTGTTATTTATTGGTTTACTGTAAACCTATGAAATAATTGGTCTGACGGAGACTTTCAGGTCAATTATTTCAATCCGTGATAATCTGTGTAATCTCTGGCTAAAAAAAATGAATTAAATTGTTCCTTTTTAAAAATTAGCCAAATAACCATGCGCAAAGTTTTACTATTTGTAAGTTTCCTTTTATTGCTTACAATATCCACCATCGCACAGGAAAATAACAATAATTATTTTGCGGTTCAAACAAAAATTCAAAACGGTACCATTGAAGGAAATTTTGATACCAAAACAGGTATTCAACTTTATTTTGGAATTCCTTTTGCCAAACCACCCTTAGGTCCTCTTCGCTGGAAAGCCCCACAGCCATTGGAAAACTGGAAAGGCGTAAAGCAAACAAAAAAATTTAGCGCACGACCTGTTCAGACAATTGTCTATGGAGATATGAATAGCCGCTCTGACGGATTAAGTGAAGATTGCCTTTATCTGAACGTATGGACACCCGCCAGTAGTAAAACAAAAAACCTTCCTGTATTGGTATATTTTTATGGAGGAGGATTTGTAGCCGGAGATGCTTCGGAGCCCAGATATGACGGTGAAAGTATGGCCAAAAGAGGAATTGTGGTAGTAACGGCCAATTACCGATTGGATATTTTCGGCTTTCTCGCCCTGCCGGAATTAAGCGCAGAATCCCCATACAAAGCATCCGGCAATTATGGGTTACTCGACCAGGTAGCCGCATTGAAATGGGTTAAAAAAAATATCGCCGCCTTTGGTGGTGATCCTAATCATGTTACGATCGCAGGGGAATCTACCGGATCCATTTCTGTAAGTGAATTAATGGCTTCACCGTTATCAAAAAATTTAATAAACGCCGCCATAGGCGAAAGTGGCGCCGGCATCAATCCCACCATGGCTCCGGTTCCATTAAAAGAGGCTGAAAAGATAGGTTCGGATTTTGAAAAAAAAGCGGGCTTTCATTCTTTGGCTGCACTTAGAAAATTAAGCACGAGAGAAATTTATGAAATCTATAAACAATCCGGCAGATTTGGATTCCCTGCTGTTATTGACGGATATTTTTTAAAAGGTAGTTTACCCCAGACTTTTGAATCAAAAAAGCAGGCCATGATACCCTTATTGGCGGGATGGAATTCTGCCGAGATCCCCGGGATGGCTTTTATGCAGGGTTCACCCTATACAGAAGAAAATTTCATAAAAAAAGTGAAACAGACTTTTCCAAATGATTATGAAGAAGTACTGAAACTATGGCCGCATGGTTCGGAAAAAGAAGTAGAACGATCAGCTACAGACCTGACTTCTGATGGTTTTATAGTGTTTAGTACCTGGAAATGGCTTGACCTTCAGGTTAACAATAGTTCGCAACCGGTGTATCGCTATTTATTCAGCAGAATGAGGCCACCGCTTATTGATAAAAACAGCGACGTCGGACTCGCCGGAAGTACTTCAAAAAAAGAACCAAATGTCTTTAAAATGCCGGAACCCATTGGCGCATCGCATGCCAGTGAAATTGAATATTGCTTGGGCAACCTGCAATCGAACAAAAATTACGACTGGACGGAAGAGGATTATAAAGTTTCAAAAACGATGGAAGACTTTTTTGCCAATTTCATAACCATTTATAATCCCAATGGGAGTACTGTGCCCTACTGGCCAGTTGCAAAACCAGGTGAGATCAACCCTGACGTGATGGATATCAATGTAGAATCAAAAGCCGCGAAAGCTACTGATGGCGATCAGTTTAAATTTTTGGATCAATTTTATAGTGGGAAAAAATAAGAGATTTTTAGTGAACGATATGATTTAATACAAAATGATTTTTGTTAATTTATGGGGAAACGCTAATATACCTCATCATGTGTTCCTATATCAATTAGCAAAATGAATTCCCCCTTTAATTTGCTATTTTTTTCAATTGAAAAAACTATTCTGCAATCATAGCCACAGGTGCAGGCAAAGTAACCATATAAATTACCACTTAATTTGTGTGTTTTTAATCCGGGAGCAAAAGCATTTTCTTCTAATTTCAATAATGATTCCCCGATTGCAGATTTCAGCAAAGGATTTTTAATAACAAATCTTTTGTAAGCTCTTTGAAATGGTTTTGATAATACCAGATTCCTTTTGGTCATTTGCTTAATGATGCATTTAGCGTACGGATAATATCATCAGCTTTTGCAGGAGCTATTTTCCCGGATTTAAAATCTGTTTTCGCACCTTTTCCGTTATGCGCTATTTCTTTGCGCCTTTCTTCAATTTGGCGTTTTTGCAATATTTCAAGCAGCATTTCTCTTGACGAAAAATCCATTTGCATAATGGCATCAAGGGATTGTTCAAGTGTTATCATGAAGTATAAAAATTTTGATTACAAATTTATACTTTATTTTAAGATTTTTAAAATCAAAAATCCACCCCAAATATTTTCAAGTAGATAACGCTGCCCTTTTGTGCCATAAAGGCTTTCATCTATCGAAGCTCAAACTTAATGTGTCAGATTTTTATAAAAAAACAATTAATGAATATTTCCAAAAAATAAATACGCTAAAAATATGGATGTGACAATTCCTACAAGATCTGCCAACAACATTGCTCCAATCGAATAGCGTGTGTTTTTTATAGAAACCGCTCCGAAATAAACAGCTACTACATAAAAAGTAGTATCCGATGTTCCCTGTAAAATAGATGATAAACTTCCGGCAAAAGAATTTGAACCATAAGTTGTCATTGTATCAATCATCATACCGCGGGCTGCGCTTCCGCTCAATGGTTTTACCAATGCAGTTGGCAATCCCGAAACAAATCTTGTATCTGTTCCCAATGCAGCAAACAAACTTCTCATGCCGTCTATAATCACTTCAAATGTACCACTGGTGCGCAACATACTGATGGCAACCAGCATCCCCACTAAGTAAGGAATGATTTTTACAGCTACGTCAAAACCACCTTTGGCGCCTTCTACGAATGCATCGAAAATATCTATCTTTTTATATAAAGCGCCAAGTATGATAAAAAAGAAAAGCAACAAAATAATACCATTGCTTAATACCCCGGAGAAAGTTTGTACGCCTGAAAAATTCAGGGTTTTTAAATAAATCACCATTAAAGAAATTACGGCTGAAATTCCTAATATCCACAATAGTATTACCGGCTGAAAAATATTGATCTTTTGTTTATAAGAAACAATAAGCATTGCAGCAATGGTAGCCGCAAATGTGGCTATCATGCATGGAATAAAAATAGAAGTAGGATCAGAGGCATTCAACGAAGCACGGATAGCAATGATGCTTACAGGGATTAAAGTTAGCCCAGATGCATGCAGACACAAAAACATGATCTGAGAATTAGAGGCCGTTTCTTTATTCGGATTCAATTCCTGCAGGCTTTCCATTGCCTTAATTCCGAATGGCGTCGCGGCATTATCAAGCCCCAATAAATTGGCAGAGAAATTCATGACCATGTGGCCCATTGCAGGATGATTCTTTGGTAATTCAGGAAATAATTTTGAAAAGAATGGCTCGATTATTTTTGATAAAAGCCTTATACCTCCGGCTCTTTCGGCAATGTTCATAAACCCCATAAACAAAGCCATGATACCTATAAGGTTGATAGAGATATCCACAGCTGTTTTTGAAGTGGAGATGATACCATCCGCATTTTGTTCTTTGTAGGAAATATAAGCGTCATCTGCAGCTCTGTTATACTTTGTAGTTCCGTCAGTGAAAGATTTCCCGCTTTGTAAAGTGCGCAAAACAACCGGAGATAAGGCAGCAGTATCAATTGATTTGGTATTAGAAGTATCTCCTGATTTTCCAACAACCATCCTGCTGTAAATATTAGTGTTGCCTTTTATGAAAATTGCCTGAAAACTTGCTGCCAGTACGGATACAATAATGAAGGCCGCCCATATTCTGCTTAACGCCATAAATGAAGATTGAAAAAAACTAAGATAGGTGATAATGATTAATTGACAATTGATAAGTAATAATTAATAATTGACAATTGATAATTGATAATTGATAATGGGAATCTTTATTATTTGTGGTCTGCCCTCCGAAGGAGTCCTTTGGACGAATGGTACAGGCGGAGTTTGTTGTTTAAAGAACTTCGGAAACTTCCAGAAGGCGAAATCTCCATCATTCCTGTCCGAAAGCCGCCCGAACGATTGAATAACTTTTGGAAAGTTTTTGAATGCCCGGACACAAAAACCTTCAACTAAACTTTCCAAAAGTTTTTGAAATATAGTCTTCTGTAAAAAAGCGGAAATTCCTGTTATTTGTTTGTTCACTGAAATCCCCAAAAACAAGCAAAATCAAGTTTTCACTTTTTGAGCTATTCCTCGTTTATTCAAAATTATTTTTTAAAATTTTAAAAAACAAAAATGAGTGCGCTAACAGAGTAGGATGTCCGATAAAAGGAGTAAATGTCCGTTAATGTCCGTTAGCATTATTCAACTTAATCATTTTCTACTCATCACCCAACTCTTTTAATAAATCATCCCATGAAGTGGTATTCGCTTTTTTTTCTTCATCAGTCATGTTTTTGAATTCATCCATAGTTTTGTTTAAAGAATCCATTTCCTCTTTTATTTCTTCTTCATCAAAACTGACAAATGTCATTTCATACAAACAATGGCTTATGATTTCTAATTCGGAAAAATGATGCAATGTATTTTCTTCTATTTCCATTCCGAGCCACTTATTCCAGGCAGTAAATTCAATGGCGAGGCTTTCAGTAATATTATTTTCTTCAGGTATTTTTCTTTTTCCTGAAACATCAACATAGCCACCTTCATTATTATCCTCGTCATCATACCATGTCAAAACAATTTCAATATCACTTTCAACTGCATCGGTTCGTAATAGTTTTTCATAAACATTCTGATAAAATTCAATTTGTTTTTCCTGATCAGGATACAAATCAAGAAGCGTTAACTCAACGCTCAACCAATTGTTTGTTTTTATGAGTTCGTGTAGTTTCATTTTGCAGTTTTAATTGATGAAGCTAATTAAAAATGTATGGATTTATTTTTAGCATGTAACCCCGGCAAACCAAGAAAAATGTCCAATTTCTGTTTTTTTAAAATTAAATAAATACTGTAAATTTAAAAAACTTATAAAGAATAAGCAAAGCGAAAAATCAAAATGCAAAACAAGCGGAAAAATAATACAGAAGCAGAAGGTTTCAATGAAATACTTCTTTACACTACGCCAAACGGGAGTGTAAAAGTGGAAATCTATCTACAAGACGAAACTGTTTGGCTCACGCAGCAAAAGATTGCGGATTTGTTTGGGGTGCAGCGTCCGGCAGTTACCAAACACCTTAAAAATATTTTTGAGTCGCATGAATTAAAAGAAGGTTCAGTTAGTTCCATTTTGGAACATACTGCCGCTGATGGGAAAAAATATAAAACACAATTTTACAATCTTGATGCCATCATTTCCGTTGGTTATCGCGTGAACAGCACGCAGGCAACGCATTTCCGTATTTGGGCAACAGAGCGTTTAAAGGAATACATTATCAAAGGATTTACAATGGACGATGAGCGCCTGAAAAACCCCAACAATATTTTCGGCAAAGATTATTTTGAAGAACAGCTTGCGCGCATCCGCGATATACGCAGCAGCGAACGAAGATTTTACCAGAAAATAACAGATATTTATTCGCAATGCAGTGCCGATTACAATAAAGATTCAGGCATTACAAGGAAATTTTTTGCCACTGTTCAAAACAAACTGCATTGGGCCATCACCGGACAAACCGCAGCAGAAATAATTTACGCAAGAGCCGATAGTTCAAAAGAAAATATGGGGCTTGCCACATGGGAAAACGCACCTAAAGGCAGCATCAGGAAAACGGATGCAAGCATTGCAAAAAATTATCTAAATGAAAAAGAATTAAGTGGATTAAACCGGATTGTAACCATGTACCTGGATTATGCTGAGAACCAGGCGCAGAAAGGTGTTATAATAATATGAAAATGTGGGTGGAAAAATTGGATGCCTTTTTACAATTTAATGAAGAAGCTATATTGAAAGATGCTGGCAAAGTAACGCATGAAGTAGCCATGATATTGGCAGAAAAGGAATTTGAAAAATTCCGGATAATACAGGATAAAAATCTTGAGAGTGATTTTGACAAGGAAATAAAGAAATTAAATGCGGTTAAAAAAGAAAAATAAATGACACCTTGAACTTTCAACTTTCACTCTTCAACTTTCACCAATTATCATTTACTTTGCTGCTTAAAAGAAAAACCTTTTCATGAATAATCCTAAGTTGAAAAAAATACTTCCGCATTTAATAGCAGTTGCCATTTTTTTAATTGTAGCCGTAATTTATTGTAAACCAGCTTTGCAGGGAAAAGTAGTACAACAATCGGATATCCAGGGCTGGCGCGGTATGGCACAGCAATCTTTTGAATTTAAAGATAAATACGGGCATTATCCGTTATGGACCAACAGTATGTTCAGCGGCATGCCTGCCTATCAAATTGCATTTGACCCAAGAACAAAAATCACTGTGGGTTACCTCACTTCCATATTAACATTGGGTTTGCCGGTTCCGATCAGCTTTTTCTTTTTAGCCTGTATTTGTTTCTACTTTCTGTGCGTGGTCGCCGGGGCCAATCCGTGGGTGAGTATTTTGGGTGGGCTGGCCTATGCTTACTCTACTTTTGACCCGATAATAATTGCCGTAGGGCATAATACCCAAATGGTTTCCATAGGATACGCACCTGCTGTATTGGCCGGGTTGCTATTAATATTTCAGAAAAAATATTGGGCTGGTTTTACCATCACAGCATTATTCTCTTCTTTTTTAATTGCTGAAAATCACGTGCAGATAGTTTATTATACGCTGATAATCGCTTTGATAATGACGATCGCATTCTTTATAAAATGCTTTAAAGAAAAGCAATTGTTAACTGGAGTGAAATCAGCAGCCATTGGGCTTTTAGCTGGAATATTAGGACTTGCCTGTTGCGCTGTTTCTATGATGCCTACTTATGAATATGCCAAAGAAAGTATGCGAGGCGGTAAGTCAGAATTAACATCAGAGATACAGGGCAATAAAACCAAAGGCGGCCTTGATAAAGATTATGCCTTCAGGTATAGTTTAGGTTTTGGAGAAACATTTACTTTCATAGTTCCGGGATTATATGGCGGCAGCAACGGTGGCGATGAATATAATACTTCATCAAAATTTGTTGATAAATTTTCTGAATTAGGAGTGCCCGAAGATCAGGCGCTGCAATATGAAGATCATTTTTCTTATTGGGGCGATCAGCCGGGAACTTCAGGCCCGGTATATCTTGGAGTTATCGTGTGCCTTCTGTTTATTTTTGGAATTGTATATTTAAAATCATGGTATAAGTGGTGGCTGATAGCAGCGAGCATACTTGGTGTATTGCTTGCGTACGGCTCAAATCTGAAAGGTTTCAATTATTTCCTGTTTGATTATCTTCCTTTCTACAATAAATTCCGCGCACCTACGATGGCGCTGGTAATTCCGCAATTATGTTTTCCATTATTGGGTGTGCTGGCATTAAGTAAATTTATTTCAAATGATATTGATATTGCTGAAGCATGGAAAAAACTAAAAACCACAGCAATTATCTCAGGTATTATCATTCTATTGCTTGCAGGATTTTATATGATGGCATCTTTTAGTAATGCTAATGATAAATCATTTAGAGATAACATCAAACAGAATATGATGCATGTGGCACCAGGCCAGCAAGCTTCTCCACAATTGGAACAACAGGCGGATCAAACCAGCCGGAGTATTATTGAGGCATTGCAAGGCGACAGGCAAAGTTTAATGGGAAAGGATCTCTTAAGGTCATTTATTTTAATCGGGTTAGCTCTTTTATTAATGGGATTATATTTAAAGAAAAAAGTTTCTGCAAAGATCCTCGTAGCGGCACTTATTATCCTTACAGGTTACGATCTTCTCGGTGTCGCATTGCGATATTTGAACTCAGATAATTTTGTAGAACCGGAAGATTTTGAATCGGCGTTTATCCCTACACAAGCCGATCTGCAAATACTGAAAGACCCTGACCATGCTAATTTCAGAGTATTTAATGAAACGGTTGACGCATTCAATGATGCCACTACTTCTTATCATCATAATTCTGTTGGCGGTTATCATCCTGCCAAACTGGATTTATATAATGATATAATCACGCGCCAACTCAGCAAAGGAAATATGCGGGTATTTGATATGCTCAATACCAAATATTTCATTGTACAAAATCCACAGACAGGAAAGCCAATGGCACAGCTAAACCCAAATGCCTTTGGAAATTGCTGGCTGGTAAAAGGAATCAAATATGTCGCAGATGCCGACCAGGAAATGGCGGCACTCGACAGTACTGATTTGAAAGATACCGCTGTGGTAGAAAATAAATTCAAAGCACAAATTCCTAATGCACCAAAATATGATTCAGTAGCTTATATCAAACTGGTACAAAACCGGAATGATACAATTGATTACAGGATATCAGCGCCAGGCCCACAGTTTGCTGTCTTTAGCGAAGTGTATTATCCGAAAGGATGGAATGTATTTATTGATGGAACAAAGGTGGATTATGTAAAAACAGATTATGTTTTACGCGGAATGTATATTCCCGCAGGAAATCATGAAATAGAATTCAGATTTGAGCCGGCTTCTTTTTATACAGGAAGAATGATCAGCATTATCGCCAATATTTTAATAGCATTAATTTTAATTGCAACAATCATTTTTTATGGGATGAAAAAGAATAAACCGGATGCGCATTTGCTGTAGGGGTAACCCTCGCGGTTACCCACCCTCGCGGTTACCCACCCTCGCGGTTACCCGCCCTCGCGGTTACCCGCCGGACAGTATTAATAATAAAGCGGGCAGTAACCCAATATATTTTTAATTCAGCAAAAAGAAAGTTTATCATAATCATCTTTAAAAGAATCAATTATAAAGCGTGATAAAATTATCCATCATAACTATTTGCTTCAATAATCTGCAGGAAGTTTTAAACACCTGCCGATCTGTTGATGAACAAACCATTTTACCTTTTGAACACCTCATCATTAACGGTTCTACCAACCATGAGATTGAAAATTATTTTTCAAACAATAAAAATATTTCTTACAGGAAAGTTTTTAATGAAAAAGATAATGGCATTGCTGATGCATTCAATAAAGGCATCGCCAGGTCTGCGGGCGATGTAATCCTTTTGCTCAATTCAGGAGATTGTCTCTATGATAAAAATGTCATCAGAATTGTTTTGGAAAAATTTAATGATGATAAGAAACTTATGTGGCTCCACGGAAAATACAGGTTTAACCGAAGCGGGCTATGGGTAACGATAGGAAAGCCATTTGAAGAAAAAAAATTATACCGCGGCATGCGGAGTTTATCCCATCAGACAATGTATGTAAAGAAAGAATTGTACGAAAAATATGGATTGTATGATCCTTCTTTTAAAATAGCCATGGATTTTGATTTTGTAGCGCGCATACGCAACGAAAAATTTTTATTTCTGCCGGAAATACTGGCAACCTTTGTTCCCGGGGGAATCAGCTCATCACAATATAATCTGTCACTTAAAGAAGCTAACCGCGTTGTTAAAAAATACCTTGGGAAAACATGGAAAAACAGATTATGGAACTTCAGGTTGAAGACACTCAAAACAATTCAAAATATCCCGGTTTTAGGAAAAATACTTTATCGGATAAAAGCGGGATTAGGTCTGGCAAATGCATAAAGAAAATAGGTTTATTTGTTTGTTTACTGTTGAAACATAATAACAACGAGTAATCCCGAAGAAACAACTAATATTCTAATGGGTTCATTTTTGAATGCCGTATTCGAATGATTCTGATTTCTGACTCAGCGACATGGTATGTTATTCTGTATTTGAAAATTTCATAAGCCCGATAAGAAATATCTTTATCTTGCCTATACTTGTCAAAAGGATATCTAAAAGGATTTTTTATTAGGTCTTCAATTGATTTTAAAATACCAATTCTTACTTTTTCGGCATTTTTCAAAGAATCTTTTTTAATATACATATAAGCGTCTTTTAATGCTTTTTTCGCTTCGTCATCTATTATGATTTTCGGATTATTTACCATGATCGCATTTCTTTTTGCAACTCTTCCAAAGTTGTAAAATTTCCTTCATTGATACGAATCATTGCATCATCAAGTTCTTTGTTGTATTGCTCAATAGAAATAGGGCTTTCATGCTCTTCATCAGATTTTATGAAGGCTTTAATCATTTGAAGCAAAGATTTTTTTTGAGGCTCCGAAAGTTGAACAAAATATCTTATTAATTCTTTATCAATTGAAGAAACTGTCATCGTTGTTTAGTTTATACAAATTTACTTTTTATTTGATAATCTTAATTCAGTCTTTTTATTGCATAAGCAATCAACATAAAACCCTTGGAAATAAAACCAATCTTTAATAAGCGATAGGGAATTTTTTTCTGGAAATTAATGATAAAAAGAATTTCGGGGCTCGGTTTTATGTCTCCTAAAAAAGAAATCAATTTTTCTTCAGAATCTATTTTTAAATTCCGCATCAGCCGCCAGTAATAATCAAAAACGACAACGTTTTTCAGAATATCTTTTTTCTGCCCGTTCAAAAAAATAATGTTTTCAGGAATCTGCACTTCAGGATTGTATTTGGTATAAGTAGTTACCTGTTCGTCGTGAAATCCTATGTTTAACAACACTTCATCAATATATACGGGCTTTCCCGTTTGCTGAATCACGCGGATATAATACTCAAAATCAACAATAAATTTATAGCGGTTATCATAAAAAATATCCAGGCTTTTCTTTACAAGCGTACAACTCGGATTGCCGATGTAAACCTTCTTTAAAAGATGATACGGATTCGATTTTAAAAATGCTTTATCGGCAGCAGACATTTTTACTACCTCTGTTTTTCCTGAATTCACTTCTACATTTTGAAAGGCGCAAAAGAAAAAATCTATATCCGGATGCTGTTGAATATTATCATAAAAAATCTGCAAGGCATTATCATTCGCAAACCAATCATCGTTATGCATAATCTTTATCCATGCACCATTTGCCCTTCTTATCGCTTCATTCCAGTTTTCAGGCGTTCCTAAAGATTTCTCATTTTTGTAATAATGAATGTTGCGATTTGAATTATAATTCTCCAATAATATTGCTACAGAATTGTCCGGGCTGTCATCTGTAATTATAATTTCAAAATCTTTATAAGTCTGAATTAAAATTGAATCCAATAGTCTTTGTAAATAATCAACATGCTTGTAGGCGGGAATGCAAATGGATATAAAAGGCAAATCTTTCATTTATTTTTTTGATTTAAAATGGATTTTCCTCAAACCTAAAGGTTGATAAAGCATAAATTTTAAAATCGAATAATAAAATAACGGATTCAAATATAATTTTTGAAGTACAATCCATCTTTTTTTGTTTCTGAAAGAGATTTTATAATTCTTGAGATGATCCATTGTTTTAATAATCACGCGATTGTCTATTTCATGTTGATTCAAATCTATTTTGGAAAACGGAAGTTCAGTTTTCTTTTCTTTATGAAACAAAATAGCAGTCTCCACCCAATTATTGCTGTAATCGCCGCCTGTTGTAATATGTACGAGGTCGATATCATAGGTTACCATTACTTTATAATGACGAGAAACACAAAGTGAAAAATCAATATCATAAAAATGAAATTCTTTCAATAATTTTTCATCGAACAAAGTTTGCTCCCAAACTTCTTTTTTACAGCACATCATTACTCCATCAATACAAACAACTTCCTCAGAAATTTTCGTACCAGAAGGAGATAAAAAAACATGTTCGCTCCCGGCACGGTACTGGTGAATATAATTACCGCAGTCCAACATTTTTACACCCGAATACCATCCTGAAAAATATGCAGATTTGTATTTACTACCTGCAATTCCTATTAAACCAATTGCTTCATCCTTAGAAAAAGTATTTAAAATTTCTACTCCCCAATTTTGAGTTCTTAATAAAACATCTTCATGCAAAAAACACAAGTAAGGATATTTGGCTTTTTGAGCCAGACCATTATAAACTTCACAAATTCCTTTCTTATCATTTCTATTATCCACAAACAAGATTTCAAAAGGAACTCCAATTGTTTCACGAATATTTTTCTGCACATTAGATAATAATTCAGGATGAATAGAACAAATAAGTACGGATATCATTGGTAGATATTAAGCGATGTATTAATTTGCCCAAAATTATCTTAAATGCCAGTATCAAGCTCTTTTTCTAAAAATTTATTTAATGGAATTAATTCAAGAATAAAGAAATCATTTAATAATCCATATAGAGAGGTGAATATCAATTGGTTTTCATTAAAATATTTGAAACATATCCCCGCCGATAAAATTCATTCACATAAATTATTAAATCACCAAACCTTTTTTTGTGGTGGGCAGGAATATCTGCACGGATTAAGAGAGATTTTTCTTGAAGGTGTTTACAATCAAAACCTCCCCAAAAATTCGTATATCCTCGATTGTGGTGCGCACATTGGTTTAAGTGTAATCTATTTGAAAAGTATTTGCCCTACAGCCAATATTGTATGTTTTGAACCTGACGCTAAAAATTTTGATCTCTTGCAGAAAAATATCTCTTCCCACAAATTAAAAAATGTAGATGCACAAAAAGAAGCTGTATGGATTGAAAATACTACATTAAATTTTATCCAGGATGGGAATATGGGAAGCAAAATTGGAGAAGCCAATTTATCTCATAGTGTTACAGTTAAAGCAACAAGGCTCAAAGATTATCTCGATAAAAAAGTTGATTTCTTAAAAATGGATATTGAAGGAGCAGAATATAAAGTACTAAAAGATATTTCTGGTAGCCTTGGAAATGTAAATAAGATGTTCATTGAGTATCATGGAACTTTTGAACAAAATAATGAACTATTGGAAATTCTCGATATGGTTTCAAAAGCCGGTTTTAAATTTTATATAAAAGAAGCTGCTTCAGTTTATGATCAGCCCTTTTTACCAAAAACATCTTCAGGCGAATACGACTTGCAATTAAATATGTTCTGCTTTAAAAATATGGTTTAACTATTTTTTAAGCATCTTCAAAAATAATTCCAGTCCTTTCTCTTTATCATTATCCAGTCTAAAACTGATGTAATCAGTGTAGTAATGATGAAGATCGAAAATAGTAACCGGATTTTTTTTTACTACTTTATCCAGGTTATTCAATCCAAAAGCGTTGGCTTCATTAAATGATTGAATAAAATGATCACCTAATTTTTTATTGCTGATCCAGGCTGCAAAAACGAATGGTAATCCGGTAAAATTTTTCCATTCCAAACCGAGGTCATAAATGTATGGTGAAATTTTCCTCTGTTGTAATGCACGATCGCCAATTACAAGTCCCGCCGTAGTTCCTGAAATTCGGGTTTGGTAATCACCCGATGTTTCTACAAACGAAACGTCTATCTTCCAGAAGTTTTTAATTAATACTTTCAGAAGTGCAACAGAAGTCCTGCTTTGATAGTCGAGCAAAACAGTTTCAATTTTATCCAAAGGTACTTCGCTGAAGAGGCATACACTCGCTACTGCGCTTACACTTCCAATGCAATAATCGGAAATGATATGATATTCTTTCATCTCCGGAATAACGGCTACAGGAACCAATCCCACATCAATCTCATTTTGCAAAAGTTTTGAAGCGATTCTTGAAGGATAATCTATTATAAGATCCACTTCGCTTTTCATCATTCCATTTTCAAATCCATATATCAGAGGTTTTGTATTCAAATAGCTTACTGCTCCTACCTTTATTTTTTTCTGCACCGTTTACTTTAATTTTGCCGCAAATTTAATATAATCAATCGTGAATGGTGAAGCGGAAATAGTGAATATAAAACAGGAATCCATGTTATTTATTTGTTCACTGCAAGAAAAGTGTTACGCTTTGTGCTAAAGCAATACAACCATATAACCATATAACAATATACTACATGCAACTTCAACCTCTTACTGCTATCTCTCCTGTTGACGGGCGTTATAGAAATCAGCTTCAACAACTTGATGACTATTTTTCTGAATTTGCTTTAATAAAATACCGGGTTAAAGTAGAGGTTGAATATTTTCTTTTTTTATCTCAAAAAAAGTTTTTTAAAGTTCCCCCTTCACTAAAAAGACAACTTCAAAAAACTGTTGATGAGTTTTCTATTGCTGACGCAGAAAAAATAAAAGCGACAGAGAAAATTACCAATCACGATGTAAAGGCAGTGGAATATTTTTTAAAAGAAAAGCTGCAGACTTTTAGTAATGCAGATCTGCAAGAATGGATACACTTCGGCTTAACCTCGCAGGATATTAATAATACCGCTATTCCGCTAATGT
This sequence comes from Hanamia sp., assembly GCA_036509335.1. Taxonomy (GTDB): domain Bacteria; phylum Bacteroidota; class Bacteroidia; order Chitinophagales; family Chitinophagaceae; genus Ginsengibacter. The sequence continues at coordinate 86,226 of DATCFT010000019.1, read as the reverse complement.
GGAAACATGCTGTTGAGCATGAATATTTACCTGCTGTTATCAATCTTCAAAATGAATTATTGCTGTTGGCAAAAAAATGGAAAGATATTCCTATGCTGGCCAGAACTCACGGACAGCCAGCCTCTCCCACTATGTTGGGAAAAGAAATCATGGTTTTTGTAGAAAGAATAGAAAACCAGATTCAGCAGTTTAGCTACATTCCATTTACCGGAAAATTTGGCGGAGCTACAGGAAATTTTAATGCACATTATGTAGCCTATCCAAAAACAAATTGGATAAATTTTGCCAATCAATTTCTCGAAGAAAAATTAGGATTGCAACGCCAACAATATACTACTCAAATAGAGCATTACGATTTACTTGCTGCTCATTTCGATAACATAAAACGCATCAATACTATTCTGATTGACTTATGTCGCGACATCTGGACTTACATCAGCATGGAGTATTTTAAACAAAAAATAAAGGAAGGAGAAATAGGAAGCAGCGCTATGCCGCACAAAGTAAACCCGATAGATTTTGAAAATGCAGAAGGAAATTTGGGAATAGCAAACGCTTTGCTGGAACATCTTTCAGCTAAATTACCTATATCACGCTTGCAAAGAGACCTTACAGATTCCACAGTAATCAGGAATATTGGAATGCCGATAGCACACACTTTACTTTCCATTTTTTCTCTTGAAAAAGGAATCAGTAAATTAATTTTGAATGAACAAAAAATAAAATCAGACCTTGATAATAACTGGGCCGTAGTTGCAGAGGCTATTCAAACTATTTTAAGAAGAGAAAATTATCCTAAGCCTTATGAGGCGCTAAAAGAATTGACAAGGGGAAAAGAATCAATTGATAAAAATGCCATTCATGCATTCATAGATTCTCTAAAGATTTCTGCTGCGCTAAAAAAAGAATTAAAAATGATTTCACCGTTTAATTATACGGGAAATATTTTTTAAAAACTTATCTTTAGATTAGTTTTCTGTAACCAACACTATTATGAAAAATTACTTTGTGGTCTGTTTACTGCTTGTGTCTTCTTTGCAATCGTTCTCACAGGTTAATCTAAATGCTGGCTTAATGGCATATTATCCATTTAGCGGTAATGCAAATGATGCAAGTGGGAATGGCAATAATCCTATTTTCAATAATGCGACTCTAACTCCTGACCGGCTTGGTAATCCTAATAGCGCCTACTCGTTTAACGGCACAGATAATTATATCCGGATACCTAATAGCGCTTCATTGAATTCATCAAATCAGATTTCCATCTGTGCATGGGTAAAGGTCGCAGGTTTTTACCAGGGAACATGTCACGGAAATAACATTGTAATGAAGGGAGACGCGGACTATCAGCTGGGGGATTACAAGATTCGTTTTGACGATTCGTATTTTACCAACAGTCAAAACTGTTCTATCAGCAATCCTGATATAACTCATGAAACATTTTTCGGAATTAATTCTACCCTATCTTCTAATACTCCTTTTATTCAAACCAATCAATGGTATAGTGTAGTATATACCAGTGATGGCACTACCGCTAAGATTTATGTGAATTGTAAACTTGTAGGTTCAGGGCCGGCGAATGGAATTACATTTACTAATGGCGATGACCTGTTTCTTGGAAGTATGAATAATGCACAATATCCGTATTGGTTTAATGGAGCAATGGATGAAATAAGAATTTATAACAGGCCTCTTAATGAAGATGAAATAAAAGCTTATGGTGACTGCTCTACATCTACTCTCTCATGCTCTAATTGGTTGAGCACTCCCGCCCGTTATTCTTATGTAGATATTGGAAAATTAGATGTAACAGGAAATCAAATAACAGTTGAAGCTGTTATTAACAGAACTACGCCTTATGTATATGGTACTGGCGATGGAACTGAAGGAGATGTTGTCTCAAAACATGATAATCCAACTGACGTCAACTATCTTCTCCGACCTAATCATGCGTATATTACAACAACAAACGGCTTTTTTGCAACCCCTGATATTCCAGATCTTAACCTGAACGAAACTTATCACATTGCGATGGTATATGATGGCGATACTTTAAAATTTTACAGAAATGGATGTCTAATGAGTAAGATAGCTGCTTCAGGAGATTTATTTCAAAACTCCTGGGACACAAGAATTGGTTATTATCAAAATCAGATATGGAACACAAATTTCATAGGCTATATTAATGAAGTAAGAATATGGAATGTAGCAAGAACACAGGCGGAAATTCAAACCTACATGAATACCTCACTTCCAAATCCTACCACACAACCGGGGCTTCTGGCATATTATACTTTTGACAGTCTGATCAACAAGCAGGGAAACCCAAGCTGGAACGGCACTTTGGGAGGAAGCGCTTCCATTAATCAGGCGAACACGAATTGCAATTCTATTGATAATTTATGTGTGGTTAGTTGTAATATCAATATCACCAAAAGCCCTGACACGAGCCTCTGTGGAAGTTCCCCTGTAAAAATATTTGCCTCGGGTGGTTCTGCTTATTCATGGGTTCCTACTACAGGTTTGAGCGACCCAAATATTGCCAATCCGGTTGCAACACCTTTGTCAACTACCCAATATTTTGTAACGGTAACAAAGGATTCTGGTTGTTCCAAAATAGATTCAGTAACTATTTCGGTAAATAGTTTGCCGGTAATTACAAAATCAAATGATACGAGTATTTGCATCAATTCATCTGCTTCTCTTTTAGTGGGTGGCGGCACCTCTTATTTGTGGAGCCCTGCTGCTACACTTAATGGTAACAATATCGCGAATCCTGTGGCAACACCCACTGCCACCACCACTTACAATGTAGAAGTTACTAACGCGAATGGTTGTTCGAAAACTGATTCTATAACTGTAGGTGTTAAACCGGTGGCGGTAATTACAATATCAAATGACAGCACCATCTGTAATAAAACATCTGTACAATTGATTGTATCCGGTGGCAGCTCTTATATATGGTCTCCTTCTTCCTCACTTAATAATCCTGCAAGTTCTACGCCCGATGCTTCACCATTGGCAACTACACTTTATCATGTAAATATTACTGACGCAAATTCATGTGCTTATAATGATTCTGTAAAAATAACTGTCAGGCCACCTGCTGTATTTTCTGTGTAGCCCGATAGTTCTGTTTGTATTAATAGTTCTCAGCAATTGAGCGCTTCTGGAGGAGATAGCTACACATGGAGTCCCGCAAATTCTCTTGATAATCCAAATACAAGCAATCCAATCGCAACACCTAACCAAACTACTATCTATTCAGTAACGATCAGGGAGAATACATGCAATGAATCTGCAACATTATCTACAAAATTGACTGTACTCCCGATACCAAATATTCTGGCAGCCAGCTCAAATGATATTACCTGTAAGCAACCTTCGTCGCAATTAAGCGCTCTGGGCGCCCAGGATTATTCCTGGTCTCCGGCTTCCGGATTAGATAATTCATCTGCCGCCAACCCCGTTGCATCACCCGATGTATCTACGGTCTATACAGTAACCGGGAAAGACGCCAATGGTTGTGTTAATTCTGATACTGTTTCAGTAAATGTTGATTACGATAAAAACACACTTTACGAATTACCCAATGCTTTTACACCCAACGGCGATGGCCTGAATGATTGTTTTGGTATAAAATATTGGGGGCAGATTGACGAGTTGGAATTCAGCATCTATAACCGGTGGGGACAAAGAGTCTTTTTCACAACTAATTCTTCCGCTTGCTGGGATGGAATTTTTAACGGAAAAATGCAAAATCCCGGAGCCTTCGTTTATGTCATAAAAGCAAAAACCGCCTGTGGAAATATTGATAGAAAAGGAGTTGTTACGTTGATACGGTAATAACCCTCATTGTCAATTTTCAATTATACATTTTCAATTTTACTTATGAATCTCACTTGTAAAATGAAATTCAATATCAGGATTATTTGTCCGTTTGCTGCGAAATTGTTTTCTTTAAATTCGTGAAAATTGGTGTAAGCAGTCATACAAACAACATACTTTGCGACATGCTTTTTTTACCAAAAAGAGAAAGATTTTTCTTATATTCGTTACTTGAGAAAACATAAAGAAAAAAGCCTTGATTTTATAATTGATAAACTCACAAATTCTATTGAAAATATTCAAACAGGTGAAGTTTTTGACACAAATATTATTAGATTGACTGATGCTGACAGTGGCCTGATAAAAAAGTTGGATTGGCAATTTGATTGGCGTAAAGAACTTAGAGACAAAACCAAGAAATCTTACAAATTGACCACTATGAATAATCCGGATATTATTCAGGGACTGGTTAGCATCGAAGATAAGCAAGACCATATTTTTATGCACTTAATTGAAAGCGCAAAATTTAATGTAGGAAGAAACAAAGTTTACTTAGGCGTACCAGGAAACCTCATCGCTTACGTCTGCAAAGTGTCCTACAACAAGGGATATGAAGGGTTTGTTGCTTTTGACGCAAAAACAGCATTGATAAAACATTATGAAGAAACTCTTCATGCAACGCATTTTCGGGGACAGAGAATGTTTATTGAAACAAATGCTGCATTAAGACTTATATCGCATTATTTTAAAAGTTAAAACAATGACACCAATTAAAGAACCTAAGAACATTGACTTCTCAAAGAAGTCTGAGCCATGGACAGAAAAAGAACTTTCTGAATTTAGAAAGATTATGCAAGAAATTAAAACAAAGAATGCAAGGCTTAAGAAAAGAACGCTGCGAGTGAGAAATAAAAGAACAATCACATCCTGACAAAATGCACGAACCGCTTCGGTTTGGCGTTAGTGGGACAGGCGTGCTTTTTTCAGCTTTTTGTTTCAGATTAAAAACCTCATCTAAAAGGTTGGCAAGCTTAATTTTTACCAATTATCCATTTTCAATTTTACTTATGTATCTCACTTGTAAAATGAAATTCAATATCCGGGTTATTTGTTCGTTCAGTGTTTAAAAACCATTCGCTTTGAGCAAGATAAACAAGGTATCCGTCTTTATCTTTAGCGATATTACCCGATTTGAATTTTATAAACTCTTCCCGTTTTTTCGGATCTTTTGCTATTTCAACCAGCTACTCAATTTAAGTCCTTCTATCCTTTGAAAATGTTTGATGTTATTAGTCACCAAATGTAAATCGTTAGCCAGGGCAATTCCTGCTATTAATGAATCAGTGTGTCCAATGGTTTCTCTTTTTCTTCGCAGGTCGGCATAAATCTCAGCAGCAATCTCTGCCGCTCGCATCGAAAGAGACACAACCGTATTGCGTTCCACAAAAGCATTAAATTTTTTAAGCTGCCTTTTTGCATCCTTGTATAACAGGCCATTTAAAATCTCGTAATAAGTAATAATGCTAAAATTAATAGAAGGATATTCTTGTAAATATTTATCTGCATTGTCAACAACTTTCTCATTTTCTCTAAAAAATTCAGAGAGAATGTCCGTGTCAATAAGAGAAGGTTTCATAATTTAATTTCACGTTCAAAAAGTTCTGTCCGCGTCTTTCTTGTTTCTTTCACAAAATCATCATAATCATTTTGAGACATATCATTAAATGCCCCGGCGAAAGAAAGTATTTCTTTTCTTTTCTTTTCTGATTTTTCTGTGTTGATTTTTAGAGAATTAATAAAAATGTGTAATTCACCAAGTTTGTCAACCGGTACGTCATTAAGTTCTTCCAAAATAGTATTTAATGTAACAACCATAATCCGATCATTTATGATATCGAAGATACCAATTTTGTTTTACAAACCCTATTGGATTCCTATTAAAAAAAAGAAAAAAACTTTGCTGTCTACTTATGAATCTCACTAGTAAAATGAAATTCAATATCCGGGTTATTTGTTCGCTCAGTGTTTAAAAACCATTCGCTTTGAGCAAGATAAACAAGGTATCCGTCTTTATCTTTAGCGATATTGCCGGATTTGAATTTTATAAACTCTTCCAGCTTCTTAGGATCTTTTGAAGTGATCCAACATGCTTTGTAATACGGAAGGGAATTGAGTTGTACCGATGCGCCATATTCATGCAGAAGACGATATTGAATTACTTCAAATTGCAACTCTCCTACACAACCAATAATTTTTTTATTACCGCCAAATTGAGTAAATAATTGCGCTACACCTTCATCCGTTAATTGCAACAAACCTTTTTCAAGTTGCTTGGTTTTCATCGGATCTTTATTCACTACTTCTTTAAATATTTCAGGAGAAAATGAAGGAATCCCGGTAAAATAAAAATCTTCGCCTTCGGTAAGCGTATCGCCGATTTTAAAATTGCCGGTATCAAATAACCCTACCACATCGCCGGGATAAGCAGACTCAATAATATCTTTATCTCTTGCCAGAAAAGTATAGGGATTACTAAACCTAACGTTCTTGCTTAGACGCACATGATGGAAATATTTATTACGCTCAAATTTCCCAGCACATACTCTTAAAAAAGCAATTCTATCACGGTGACGCGGATCGAGATTAGCATGAATTTTAAAAATAAATCCACTGAATTTATTTTCCATTGGCTCTACAATGCGCGTGGTTACTGCTCTGTGTTGCGGCAATGGCGCTATTTGTATAAATGTTTCCAACAATTCTTTTACTCCAAAATTATTAATGGCGCTCCCGAAAAATACCGGCGCTATCTTTCCTTCGAGGTAAGGCTTGTTGTCAAATTTTCCATAAACACCATCCAATAATTCCACATGTTCTCTTAATTGAGCAGCATCTTTTGCACCCAATTTTTGTTCTACAATTTTGTCATTAATATTTTCTATCGGTAAATCTTCTTCCGTAGTTTTTTGATTAGGATTAAATAAAAGAAGGCTTTTTTCATAGAGATTATAAACCCCTTTAAATTCTTTTCCCATACCAATCGGCCAGCTCAGCGGATGTAATTGAATCTTTAATTCTGATTCTATTTCATCCAAAAGATCAAAAGGATTTTTTCCATCGCGATCTAATTTATTTACAAAAACAATTACCGGAGTATCACGCATACGGCACACTTCCATCAATCTTCTTGTCTGCTCTTCCACGCCTTTTACACAATCTATTACCAAAACCACGCTATCCACAGCAGTCAAGGTTCTGTAAGTATCTTCCGCAAAGTCTTTATGGCCGGGCGTGTCAAGCAGGTTCACCAAAATATTTTTGTATTCAAAACTCATGACAGATGTAGCCACAGAAATTCCACGCTGTCTTTCTATATCCATAAAATCGGAAGTAGCGTGTTTTTTTATTTTATTACTTTTTACCGCGCCCGCAGTTTGAATGGCACCGCCAAACAGTAAAAACTTTTCTGTCAAAGTAGTTTTTCCTGCATCCGGGTGAGAGATAATTGCAAAAGTCCTTCGCTTTTTTATTTCGTTGATTTGTTTCGTATTTACTTCCGACAGCATCTTTTATTTAAAAAAATTTGGCTGCGAAGGTAAGTCAATTAGCTAATTAGCTAATATGCCAATGTGCTAATTTGAAAATGTAAAAATCGTAGTAAACAAACAAATAATTCAAATTCCTATTTCCATTTTTATAGAACGTGTTTTAATAAATTCATTTTGATTTTACCAAAAACTATATTGAAATAAATTTTAGAAAGGATTCTGCTTAGGATTTTGCCTTGTGTCAATAATAGTAAGCAATTCAATAATTTGTCCAGTTATTCTATAATACAACCTATTGTGTGGAGTAAACAAAATACTAATTACAGAAGAATTCTTATCAGATTTAATTCCAACAAATGGCGCTTTGACAAATTCTCCAATTTTTTATTTACAGCATCTTCAAAATCTGTGGCTATATTAAATTACCAATTAGTTATGAGGTAAGTAATTATTCCATTATAATCTTCCAAGGCAATTTCTGACCAATTTATTTTGTAAGCCATTGCCTGTAAATTTTTATAACATCTTCATGAGGAACTACTTTTCCTTCATCAACTTGCTTAATAGCTTGCGCTGGTTTTTTCAACTGGTCAGATGTCAATATATCAAGTATATCTTTTTGGGGGTTTGTCGCATAAACTTCGGCAGCATCATTCAACATTTGGAGCTGAGATTCATCCTCAATCATATCAATATAATTATGAAGTTGTTTTTTAATTTCAGGATTGTCCATATTTTTTATTTACTTAAAATTACTAAAAATCTTTTTAATTATTCAAGGGCTTACGTAAAACTTTGATTGCAGCTCCGTACGGAAAAATAGGTCAGAGGAAAAAGATGGAATCGGGCGCGATTGGAATGAGGTCTTACAGTAAGCAAACACCCGCCTGACCATCATTCGGGCAGGAATAACACAAATTCCTGTTTTCAATTTTAATGAAAATTGCTTTTAATAATATCAATTATTATGAATGCCCCATATTAGTTCATTAGCCAACGGACAAATTACCACCTTATCGAATTAACTTACTTTTGCAACACTTAAAAAATAGTTAATGGAATTCAAGTTAACCGAAGAGCAATTAATGATACGACAGGCCGCACGTGACTTTGCCAATAATGAATGTTTACCCGGGGTGATAGAGCGTGATGAATATCAAAAATTTCCCTACGACCAGGTAATGAAATTAGCCGACCTGGGATTTTTGGGAATGATGATAAGCCCTAAATATGGGGGTGCCGGATTGGATGCAATCAGTTATGTGCTGGCTATGGAAGAAATAAGTAAAGTGGATGCAAGCACAAGCGTGTGCATGAGTGTGAATAATAGTTTGGTATGCTATGGAATTGAAGCTTTTGGCACAGAAGAACAAAAGAATAAATATTTAACTCCATTGGCACAAGGGAAAAAAGATGGTAAATTATATATTGGAGCTTTTCTGTTAAGTGAGCCCGAAGCTGGAAGCGACGCTACTTCGCAAAGAACTACTGCCGAAGAAAAAGAGGACCATTACGTACTTAACGGAGTAAAAAACTGGATTACGAATGGCAATACTGCTTCCGTTTATCTCGTGATGGCACAGACACATCCTGAAAAAGGAAGCCGTGGTATCAATACATTTATTGTAGAAAAAAATTGGCCGGGAGTAACAGTTGGTGCCAAAGAAAATAAACTGGGAATACGTGGCAGCGATACCCACAGTATTTCATTTACAGATGTGAAAGTGCCTAAAGAAAACCGTATCGGTGAAGATGGCTTTGGTTTCAAATTTGCCATGAAAACTTTATCGGGAGGAAGAATAGGTATTGCATCACAGGCCCTGGGACTTGCTTCAGGTGCCATGGAAAGAGCCATTGCCTATTCAAAAGAAAGAAAAGCTTTTGGTACAGAAATAAAAAATCACCAGATCATCCAATTTAAACTTGCCGATATGGCTACAAGAATTAATGCAGCAAGACTTCTTTGTTTTCGTGCCGCCTGGCAAAAAGACAAAGGGGAAGATTATACTGAAAGCGCTGCCATGGCAAAAGTATATGCAAGCGAAACCGCCATGTGGACTACTACCGAAGCGGTACAAATTCATGGTGGGTACGGCTATGTAAAAGAATATCACGTAGAAAGAATGATGCGTGATGCGAAGATTACACAGATATATGAAGGCACGAGTGAGGTCCAACGGATTGTGATAGGCCGTGGAATTTTGAAGTAATTGCAGATCTAACAGGTTCAAAAAACCTGTGAGGTATTTTAATTATTATTAAAATATTATAGGAAGAACCAGGAATTAAATTTTATTATTCATGGGTATAAATTCAGAATATTATAAAAAAATAGTTGCAGAGTTAAAAATAAAAAATGTAACTCTTGTTGCTGTTTCCAAAACAAAATCCGTTGAAGAAATTCTGGAATTATATAACCTTGGTCAAAGGGATTTTGGAGAAAATTATGTACAGGAATTAGTAGAGAAATATGAAAAATTACCAAAAGATATCTGTTGGCATTTTATTGGCCATCTTCAAACAAATAAAGTAAAACTCATAGCTCCTTTTGTATCGCTGGTACAAAGCGTGGACAGCGAAAAATTGCTGAAAGAAATTAATAAGGAGGCAAAAAAAAATAACCGAATTATTGATTGCCTTTTGCAGGTGCATATTGCGAAAGAAGAAACCAAATTTGGTTTGGATAAATATGAATTAGAAAAATTACTTTCCAAGGATGACACGGATTATAAAAACATTTCGATAAAAGGCTTAATGGGAATGGCATCGTTTACAGATGATACAGAAATTGTAAGAGTAGAATTTAAATCTTTAAAATATCTTTTTGACAAACCTGCAACATTCACCGCGCCTGTTACTGTCCAGACAGGCATTCACCATTCACCACGCCCGTTACCGCTCGGGCAGGCATTCACCATTTTAAGCATGGGAATGAGTGCAGATTATAAAATCGCGATAGAAGAGGGAAGTAATATGGTGCGCCTTGGCAGTTTGCTTTTTGGAAAAAGGGATTAATTATAAAGGAATAATAAGGGTGTTTTTTGTCTTTTAACATTTACAAACACTATTTTTTTTGATGATTAGTTAAATTTGAATTTATAAAAATAAATTTCTTTGGAAGCAAGTATAATAAATCATGCATTTGAGGCTGAAAAAAACAGGAGAGCTTTGATGTACACCATCATCATTTGCGGATTGTTTTTATTGCTTGCCATTTTTTATACGTGGCCTATTCAGGTACCACCCATCCCTACCACATTAGACCTGATTCAAATAAATCTAGGTAATGAGCAGGAAGGAATGGGTGAGGTACAGCCGCAAGTAAGAGGCGATCGCGCGCCTGATAATCAAAGCGTGGCTTCGCATCACTCTGTACGAAAAGTAAATGAAGAGCCCTCACAAAATATAAAGGCAGAAGAAAGCAAAGATGAAACAGTAGCGCCAGTGGTAAAATCGGAAAAGAAAAATGAAACAGCCAAAATAGAAAATAAAGAAGCTACTACAAAAGCCTCAAGAAATGTTCATCCTTCCCCAATAGTAAACCCCAACCCTTCTCCTCCAAAACCAAAAATCCCTTTATACAAAGGAGGTACAGGTAACGGCGGCAATGGCGCTACAGAAGATAATGGATATAGAAACCAGGGATACAAACCCGGTAATGGTGATGCCGGCAGTCCCAATGGCAATCCGGACTCTTATGGAAATTCTGACGCGGGCAGAAGTGGAATAAGCGTTGTACGCGGGCTATCGGGGCGCAGGCCTATTCACTTCCCGAATATGCAGGGCGACTTTAATGAAAATGCAAAAGTGTATGTGGATATACAGGTAAACGCCTCAGGAAAAGTTATCAGCGCTGTAGTGTCAAGAGGAACTACCACTTCTAATTCATCATTAAGAAATACTGCGATTGAAAAAGCAAAAGAACTAAAATTCCCTCCTGCTCAAAGTGATATAGAAAGTGGGACGATCCTTTTTATATTTTTGCTTAAGAGTTAAGTTCATAAAAATTTCAATCTCAAATTAAACTCCTTGTAATCACAATTCGATTATTTACTCCATAGGTTTATAGAAATCATATCTCCAAAGGACTCCTTTGGAAAAGATTCCTTCAGACATTAAACAGACAAATAACCCGGATTTTAAATTTGAAAAATCAAATTATCAAGAAAGTTCTTTTATTAAAAAATAAAAATGCTTCCTATTTATTTGTTTACTGCGTGAGCTAACTTGCATAATATTTTAACCCTGCTTGAACGACCTTCATCCCGGCGACAAATCAACCAATTAACCAATCAACCAATTAACCAATTAACCAATAATTAACCCTCATTGACATACGAAGAATCATTACACTATCTCTATAATAAGCTTCCCATGTTTAGCCACAGCGGAGTAAAAGCTTATAAAGCAGACTTAAAAAACACGCTTGCACTTTGTAATTTCTTAGACAATCCTCAAAAGAAAATAAAAACAATTCACATTGCAGGCACCAATGGCAAAGGATCTGTGAGCCACATACTTGCAGCTATATTCCAAGAGAATGAATATAAAACGGGATTATATACCTCACCTCATTTAAAAGATTTCAGGGAAAGAATAAAATTAAATGGAGAAATGATTCCACCATCTTTTGTCATTGATTTTGTAGAAAAAACAAAAGATATTTCTGAAGAAATAAAGCCTTCCTTTTTTGAGCTGACATTTGTGATGGCACTGGATTATTTTGCCAAACAAAAAGTGGATGTCGCAATTATTGAAACAGGCCTTGGCGGCAGGTTAGACAGCACCAATGTAATAACGCCTTTATTGTCAATTATTACCAATATCAGTTTTGACCACAAAGATATCCTGGGAGATACGCTTGCAAAAATAGCTTACGAAAAAGCAGGAATCATCAAATCAAACACTCCTGTGGTGATCGGAGAAAGTATTCCGGAAACAAAAATTGTTTTTCAAAATAAAGCGAAAGAGATGAATGCTGAAATAATTTTTGCAGAAGAGGAGTATGAAATAATTTCATCAAAATATGATCTAACAAGTTTGGAAGTAGAAGTGTTAATTAAAGAAACAAAAGTGAAAAAAAATTATCGTCTTGATCTAAACGGCCTGTATCAACAAAAAAATATTCTTCCCGTTCTCGCGGCAATTGAATTATTAAAAACTCATTTTTTATTAAAAGAAGAGAAAATAAAAATCGCTTTATTTAATGTAAAAAAACTCACCGGGCTTCATGGAAGATGGGAAGTAATTCACGAAAAGCCAACAGTAGCGCTTGATGTAGCACATAATGAAGATGGAATAAAACAACTTTTACTTCATATAAATAAAAATAAATTCAAAGAGCTGCATATTGTTTTTGGCATGGTGAAAGATAAAGAAATAGAAGATGTACTGAAACAATTGCCTCACAATGCAAATTATTATTTTACCAAAGCCCAAAATCCACGGGCATTGCCGGAAGATGAATTAAAGAAGAGAGCAGAAGAATATCTTCTTAAAGGAAACTCTTTCCCTGATGTAAACAAAGCCTTGAAAGCGGCGCTTTACAATGCGAATGAAGAAGATCTGATTGTAGTATGTGGAAGTATATTTGTAATTGCGGAAGTAGAAATTTAATTATTCTTAAAACTAATTTTTTTAGTATTTACTAAAATTTATTGTATATTTATTGCTCTAATAAAAAATACAATGAGCAATATCAAACTATTTGAAAGTAAGCAAGTGCGTACTCACTGGGACGCAGAAAAGGAAAAATGGTATTTTTCTATTATTGATGTCATTGAGATTCTGACTGGAAGTCCTCGGCCAAGAAAATATTGGAGCGCTTTAAAAACGAAACTACTTCAGGAAGGCAGTGAACTGTCCCATAAATTGGGACAGTTGAAAATGGAAGCCGAAGATGGAAAATTACGACTAACCGATGTAGCAGACACAGAACAACTTTTGCGATTAATCCAATCCATTCCATCACCAAAGGCCGAGCCTTTCAAACAGTGGCTTGCAAAAGTAGGCTATGAACGTATGCAGGAAATTGCAAACCCTGAACAAAGTTTAGAAAGAGCAAGGGAAAATTGGCAAAAATTGGGAAGAAGCGAGAAGTGGATTCAACAGAGAATGACTGGCCAGGAAACACGGAATAAATTAACTGATTACTGGAAAGAAAATGGTGTGAAAAAGACAGATGAATTTGCTATTCTCACTAATATTATTCACCAGGAATGGACAGGCTTAACAGTAAAAGGGCATAAAAATTTAAATGGCTTGCAATCTCAAAACCTTCGTGACCACATGACGGAGGCAGAATTAATTTTCACTGCACTTGCAGAATTATCAACACGGCAAATCGCAGAAACAGATAAAGCTAAAGGCCTTCCACAAAATGCAACTGCCGGAAGAAAAGGCGGTAAAATTGCGAAAGATGCCAGGGTAGCATTGGAAAATAAAACAGGGAAAAAAATAGTTACAGAAGAAAATTTTCTACCTCCCGCTAAAGAAAATAAAAAGTTAAAATAAAAAATAATCACAATTCTCCCAACTCTTTCAAAGCATAAAAAACACAACTGTTATGAGTGGCCTGCATGATCTTGTTTTCAAGAAAAAGTTTTTTTAATTTCTTTAAAGAAATTTTTTCTACTTCCAGTTCTTCATTTTTATCTAATTTTTGCCCACTTGTTTTTATCCCGCCCCCGGCTAAAAAAAGATAAGTATAATTATTAAGTACACCCGGATTGGCAGCTATTTTTCCAACCTTGATGATTGAAGAAAATTCGTAACCGGTTTCTTCTTTCAATTCTCTTTTCATGGCTTGTTCAGGCGTTTCATTTTCATCAATAAATCCCCCCGGAATTTCAAGAAGAGTCTCTTGTATCGGATGCCTGTATTGCCTTACCATCAAAACTTTTCCTTTTTTAGTAATTGCTACTGCGCATGCTGTAGCAGGCAATTCTACTACAAAATATTCATCAACAATTTTTCCATCCGGCATTTCACATTTGTCTTTTCGCGCAGTAAAATATTGATGTCTGCTTAAATATTCAGAAGATAAAATTTTCCATTTAGCCTCCCCTGAATCCCCTTCAGGGGAGAGGACTTTCGAAGTCTGTAAGTTTGTTGAATCTTTAATTTCCTTCATTTTTTTAATTTCAAATATTAATGGTTCTTAATGCCCTCCTTTGGAGGGTTTGGGAGGCCTTCTAATTCCATCCCATTCTTTCTCTCAATTTCAGAATATGTGCAGTATGATGCTTTCCATGCCACGCATAGGATTTTAAAAGTTGCCATAACGTGATCTCTGTTTTCCTATCAGGATGAAAAATAGTGCGCTGCCATTGCATTTCGTCCATATCATCCAAACATTGGCACCATCGGGCATGCAGGGCATGAAGAAGTGTAATGGAAATATTTACAGGCAATTTTTTCGTATCTGATAAATTGGCCCATGCATCCTGGTCATAAGGTTTTATAGAAGGATTATTTTCTGTAAGCCCGAGTTTAAAACGCGTATAGGCATTGACGTGACTATCTGCAATGTGATGTACTAATTGTTGAACCGTCCATCCACCAGGGCGATAAGACGTTTCCAGTTGCACTTTATCCAGGTTCTGTATTGCATATTCCAAAGAAGAAGGGAGCATCCGTATTTCATCTATCAGAGATGCTTTAAGTTTCTTATTAAACTCAATTGCATATTCATCCTGTTCATTCTCTTTTCCTATGGGATAGCGAAGGTCTTTCTCTTCTTCCATAAAAAATTCTATTTATTTACAATACCTAATAATTCTATTACGAATACAAGTGCAGAACCACCGGGAATAACACTTCCCGCGCCTCTATCTCCATACCCTAAATCTGAAGGAACATACAATTTCCATTTGCTCCCCACGGGCATCAACTCTAATGCCTCTGTCCATCCGGGGATAACCGTTGTAACAGCGATGGAAATAGGTTCGCCTCTTTTATAAGAGTTATCAAATTCTTTTCCATCAATTAATGTGCCTGCATAGTTAACAGATACTGTATCTTTTGCAGTTGGTATAGAACCTGTTCCTTTGGTTATAATTTCGTATTGCAATCCGCTTGGCAGTGTGATTACTCCCGGGCGTTTCCCATTTTCTTCCAAAAATTTAACACCTTCTTCTTTTGAAGCACTTATTTTTTTTTCTAAAAATTCCTGTAGTTTAGTTTGTATGTTCATGTTACATGCGTCTTCTGAGATGGTTAATGTTTTATTGTTATATACATCAAGAAATGCCTTTTTAATATATTCCGTATTTACTTTTTCTACGCCCTGGGTTTTGTAATATTCTGCAACCTGTACCCCAATTGAATAACTGAGACTATCGGTAGAAGACATCGCTGTCTTAGGTTTTACCGCAATGTGATTGTGTTTTGCAACAGATTTTTTTGTTTGAGCATATGATACGGTAACCGGTAACAATAATGCGAGAAAAATAGCTTTCATTCAATTTAATTTGTTGGATTAATTTTTAAAAATTCGCGCAAATATAGCTTAATCTTCCCTGAAATCTTTTCCAGTTAAGTTAATAAAAACGTCTTCGAGATTAGCGGACTTGGTTTCTTTAGGTCTTTCAAATCCCGAAGCCACCAGTTCATCAATTAATATATCAGGGGATTGTAATGCAATAATCTTTCCTTCATCCATAATGGCTACCCGATCGCACAGGTATTCTGCCTCATCCATGTAATGGGTAGTAATAATTACTGTAGTACCTTCCTTTCTTATCCGCTGAATTAACTCCCACAAATTTCGCCTGGCCTGTGGGTCAAGGCCGGTTGTAGGTTCATCTAAAAAAATAATTTTGGGTTTATTGATCAAAGTAGTCGCAATGGAAAACCTTTGTTTTTGACCACCACTCATTTCCTTATATTTATTTTTTGCCTTGTCGTTGAGGTTTACCATTTCAAGCAATTTCTTAGGTTCCGTTTTGGAATTATATAAACCACAAAAAAGATCAATCAATTCAAGCAAATTCAACCCCGGATAAAAACCGGAAGTTTGTAATTGAACGCCAATAATTTTCTTTATCTGCCCAGCATCGTGGTCAAGGTCAAAACCATCAACCATTATCTTTCCGGAAGTTTTATCGCGAAGTGTTTCTATTATTTCGAGAGTCGTTGATTTTCCTGCGCCATTGGGGCCAAGCAATCCAAATATTTCACCTTCATATACATCAAACGAAATGCCTTTTACAGCTTCAAATTTGCCATAATTTTTCTTGAGGTCTTTTACCGAGATGATTGTTTTCATATTATTTTGATTAGGCGAATTATTTTTGATACTTCCAATAAAAAACGGAGTTCGCACTGAATCCGGATTTTTTAATTTTTACGAACAAAAGTAGGGATTCTTTCAAAGGTTTAGAATTTGGCAAGATAGAATACTAAGAAGCCACATGTCGCAACCAAAGGTAAGACTGGAGTTTATCAATAGAAATTTATATACCGCGGTCTGACGCCGGCGTACCGATCGCTTGCCTAAAAATCGGATTTATACGATTCAATAACCCGTAACTATACTATTAATATATTTAGTCTATTTACTATTAGCCTGGTAATTATCTTAACAGAAAAATTACGCAATTCCGCGCTTGTCTTGCGTATCTCATGGACATATCTTTGTTCCAGAAGTTGATTGATGTTCAACAAACATTGATCACCAATCCAAATCCCTTGAAAAAATAATGTTCCTTTAATCCAGGAAAAACCAATAATCCGATATCAGTCAACTTCTAATTTTTCTTATCCTATACCAATAGATAAAATAATTACCCCCATGAAAGCAAAGTTGTAAAAGGCAAACTAATTTTTTCCTGAAGATAACTTATACCCCAGGATAAAATTGTGAAAAGCTTCTGCACTTGTACTGCAGAAGTTTTTTTTATTTAAAATCTTCTCAGCTTAATTTATAGATTATATTATATTTACAAATAGATTTGCTTTTGGTATTCTTATATTCTTACATCATATCCTATTGAAAATTTTCTGCTAATTAAAAGTGAACACCCAAATTTTATAAACCGTTCAATAAAAATTTATGAACAGGCCTGTTATTTCATTTAACAATAAACTTTTGATCAAAAGTATATTATTCTCATTATTTGTTTCTTTACTGACTTCTGCAAATGCGCAGACAAATACTGAAAAAGGTTTGCCATTTATTACCAATTATACTCCTAAAATGTATGATGGCAGCCCGGCTAACTGGAGTGTAATACAGGACAATGACGGCATGATGTATTTTGGGGAAAGCAATACAAATTCCATTTTGATGCAGTACGACGGTGTGAATTGGAAAAAAATTACAGCACCGGCTTCTTCAGTTATTGCGAGATGCACTGCGAAGGATGAGAATGGGACTATATACTATGGCGGTACAGGTGATTTTGGTTACCTCGATAAAGATAGCCTGGGCCAAACTGCCGAACATTCTCTTTTGCAATATGTGCCAAAAGGTAAACGCAACTTTGGCGACGTATGGTCTATACAAATCACTGATAATGGGATTTATTTTCAATCGAGAGAAAGGCTTTTTCGGTTAACAAAAATCCGCTCCGGCGATAGTACCTTATGGGCCGTAAAAACCTGGGAACCTTCTACTCACTTTATGTACAGCTTTTACCTTGATCATGTTTTATACGTTCATGAGCAACTTGTTGGCCTTTTAAAAATGGTAAATGATTCACTATCACTTATTCCGGGCAGCGAATTTTTAGGCGCAGACCGCATGCAGGTGATGTTGCCTTATACAGAAGATTCTACACAAAAAAATACCAACCTTCCAAAAGAATACATCACTGGCACTTTTACACATGGCATGTATATTTTTGACGGAAAAAATTTCAGGCCTTTTAAGACAGATATAGACACCCTTTTAAAAAAATTCATTCCTTACAAAGGCATTCAATTTAACGGAAATTATGCATTGTCGTTGATGGGTTATGGTTTGGTAATATTGAATCCCCAGGGGAAAATGCTACAGGTAATCAATATGAGCAACGCTGGCTTACCAAGCAATGTTATTACTGCTATTTATCCTGATGCCAAAGGGGATCTGTGGTTGGGATTGGATAATGGTATTTCAAAAATAAATTTGAATTCCCCTTTTACTATTTTTAATGCTCAAAGTGGCATTAGTGCAGCGCCCATATCATTTGCCAGGCTCCCTGACGGTGCTCTGTATTTAGGTACTAACAATGGTTTGTTACAATTTAACCGCGCTACTTCCAAATTTGAGTTGGTTGATCAAATCCCCCGCAACCAGATCTTTAAACTGTTAGTAGATGGGAATACATTACTCGTAACTAACGATGGACTATATATGATAAAAGGGGGTAAGGTGATGCTAGTCCAGGCATCTACAAGTGATAATTTAAAAGTAGATGCTTTAGCCCTTTCAAAAAAATATCCAAACCTGCTTTATGCAGGTACCTCTTTTGGCATTGTCTTATTTACACGCGATTCTGCAAAGCCCACAGGCTGGCGCTACTTGGGATATTTGCCGGGGATCAAAGATGAAATAAGATTTTTTGCAGAGAGGGAAGATGGCAGGATGTGGGCTACCAACCTGAATGGAGCTCCTTATCTTATTACACTTTCAATTGACCCAAATGGAAATCCTGATATCCCAAAAACACAAATCGAAAATTTTGGTAAAAAGTTAAGCCATAAAAGATTGTATGGAAATACATTCACTCTTAATCATACTATTTATTTTACCTCTGATTCTTCTACTGATGTTTACAATAAAGAAAAAAACCGCTTTGAAGAAGCAACCTTTGATCATCTTCACAATTTCACCGGCAGGGAAGACAGTACCGGAAAAATATGGCTGGCAACAGGAATAGATAGGGACAGTACTCATTTTTTTATTGCCACTCCAAAAACTGGCGGTGGTTATCAGTTAGATTCTACTTCTCTTTTGCCTTTACTTGACCGACGCCCGTTTGATTTGTATCCTGATAAAGATGGTATTGTTTGGTTTCTAACTACTGACGGGCTAATACGATATGACCAAAATTTAAAAACGGATGTTGACCAACCTTATAAAACGTTGATCAGGGATATCACAGCAGATAAACAAAGGATGAATACGGATGAAGTTGCAGGAAATAAATCTCCGGAAATTAAATTCAATCAAAATTCATTACGCTTTGAATATGCCGCTCCATTTTATGAACAGGAAGATAAAACCCAATACCAGACCTGGCTTGAAGGTTTTGAAAAAAACTGGAGTAGTTGGGGGAAAAATACTTATAAAGAATATACCAATCTTTCTCCGGGGAAATATACATTTCATGTAAGGGCAAAAAACCTGTATCATAAAATAAGTGAAGAAGCGGTCTATTCATTTACAATACTGGCGCCCTGGTATAAAACATGGTGGGCTTATTTGATATATGCTTTAATTGGTATTCTAATTATCTATTTGTTTATAAAACGGCGAACAAGGCATCTTGAAGAAAAACATCGCGAACTCGAAAAAACCATTGAAGAAAGAACAGCCCAACTTAGCAATAAGGTAAAAGAATTGGCTGTAATCAACAGTGTGCAGCAAGGTTTGGTAGCTCAATTGGACATGAATAAAATTTATGAATTAGTGGGAGAAAAGATCCGCGAAATATTTAAAGCGCAAACCATTGTAATTGCAAATTATGATCCCATCTCAAATCTTATAATTGAGAAATATTCTTTTGAAAAAGGAGACAGGACTTTATGGAAACCTTATGAACCCCTCGGTTTTAGTAAGCGTTTAATTGAAAGCCGTGAAGCCATTTTGTTGAACAAAAATGTAAAAGAAGAATCTGAGAAATATGGAAGCGTAGCTCTGTCAGGCGAAATGGCCAAATCTATAGTTTTTGTTCCTATGATTGAAAACGAAAATGTTACCGGCCTCATCTCTTTACAAAATATGGATCAGGAAAACGCATTTTCTGAATCAGATGTAAATCTTCTTAAAACACTTGCCAATAGTATGACAGTGGCTTTAAAAAGCGCCCAACTATTTGACCAAACGAATCAATTATTAAAAGAAACGGAGCAGCGCAATGCAGAATTGGCAATTATCAATAGTGTTCAGGAAGGACTTTCATCCAAACTGGATATGCATGCAATTTACGATTTGGTAGGTGACAAAATTCAAAGCATTTTTGATGCGCAGGTTGTGGACATAGTTACATACAATTCTGACGACAATCTTATTTATCCACGATATGTGATTGAAAGAGGTACACGATTCCCGGAAGAGCCGAGGGACCTTATAGGTTTTCGCAAACATGTAGTTGAAACTGGTCAACCACTTTTGATTAACAAGGATTACAAAAAAGCCTCAGAACAATATGGAAACCCGTTGGTTGTTTGGGGCGAAGCTCCGAAATCAGTATTGTTCGTACCAATGATAGTTGGCCGCGAAGTAAAAGGCATTATCTCACTCCAAAATCTTGATCATGAAAATGCGTTCAGTGACTCAGATATGCGACTTCTTCAAACTCTTTCCAATAGCATGAGTGTTGCTCTTGAAAATGCAAGATTATTCGATGAAACAACAAGATTATTAAAAGAAACAGAGCAAAGGACTGCAGAACTTGGTGTTATCAATAGTGTTCAGGAGGGATTGGTAAGAGAGATGAATATGCAAGGTATTTATGACCTGGTCGGAAATAAGATCCGCGACGTTTTTGATGCACAGGTTGCTATTATTGGCAGTTTTGATATTGAGAATAAAACTGAATATTTTAATTATGTTATTGAAAATGGCAAACGTTATTATCCGAATAGCTACCGACCAATTGATAAATTGAGACAACAACTTATTGAATCAAAACAGAAGATAGTAATACATAGTAAAGGCGAAGCATTTGAATGGTTTGGAAACACAAGCATAGGCGATACCAAACCAATTCAATCGGGGGTATTTGTACCACTTATCATCAATAATAATGTAAAAAGATATGTTAGTTTGCAAAATGTTGACAGGGAAAATGCTTTTAGCGAATCGGACATAAGACTCTTGGAAACACTCTCTAACAGTATGAGTGTGGCATTGGAAAACGCACGTTTGTTTGATGAAACCAACAGGCTTTTAAAAGAAACTGAACAGCGCACTGCAGAGCTTTCTGTGATCAACAGCGTGCAGGAAGGATTAGCGAAGGAATTAAATATGCAGACCATTTACGAATTGGTGGGCAATAAACTAAGTGATGTAATGCATACGCTTGATATTGATATTCGTTTATTTTCTCCTGAAACCAACCAGGTGTTTTATCCATACATGCGCGATCATGGTTCAATAATCAAAGTTGCCCCGAGCCTTTTGCGGGGAATGTCAAAACATGTTTATGAAACCCGGCAAACGCTAATTATAAATGAAAAATTAGAAGAGCAGATGAAGGAACTTGGATCTGTTACGCTTCCAGGCACCCAGATGGAAAAATCTTTTATGGCTGTTCCTATTATTGTTGGTAATAAAGCACTGGGTATGGTAAGTATCAGTAATTATGAAAAAGAAAACGCTTTTAGCGATTCAGAAGTTCGACTTCTTCAAACGGTAGTTTCTGCCATGAGCGTAGCGCTGGAAAATGCGCGCCTCTTTGATGAAACCACTAGACTTCTGAAAGAAACTGAACAAAGGACTGCTGAATTAGGAGTTATCAACAGCGTGCAGGAAGGATTGGTGAGAGAAATGAATATAAGCGCTATTTATGAGTTAGTCGGGAAACGTTTGTGCGATTTATTCCCTGATACTCAAACATTAGTTATCAGAACTTTTGACCATTCAAAAGAATTAGAAAATTGGCAGTATGCTATCGAAAAAGGAGTACGGCTTTATAGCGAACCGCGGCCAATTAATTGGGTAAATAAAAAACTGATCACTTCTCAAAAGCCGCTTCTGATTAATGAAAATTTCTTAGAAACGGCAAAGGAACACGGTGGCCTAAACTTTTCAATAGGGGAAGCGCCAAAATCTGTAATTTTTGTTCCAATGATAGTTGGGGATGTAGTGAAAGGATCTGTTAGTCTGCAAAATGTGGATAGGGAAAATGCTTTTACTGATTCTGATTTGCGTTTATTAACTACGCTAACAAACAGCATGAGTGTCGCTTTGGAAAATGCCCGTTTGTTTGACGAAACCACACACTTATTGGCTGATGCAAAGCAAAGAGCTTCAGAACTCACTACGGTTAATAATATAAGCAAAGCTCTGGCCTCACAATTAAATCCGAATGAACTGATCCAGTTTGTTGGCGATCAGTTGCGCGATCTTTTCAAGGCAAATATTGTTTATCTCGCATTGTTAAACAAAAAAACAAAAGTCATTCATTTCCCTTACCAATTTGGAGATGAAATGCCGTCTATGAAGTTGGGCGAAGGGCTTACTTCAAAAATAATACTTAATGGCGAACCTCTTCTTATCAATAAAAATGTAGATGAACTAAGAGAACAACTGGGCGTGAAGCGGGTCGGACTTTCTGCTTCATCTTACCTTGGAGTTCCTATTCCGGATGGTGATGAATATGTCGGAGTATTGAGCGTACAAAGTACTGAGCATGAAAATCGTTTTAATGAAAATGACCAGCGTCTTTTGACAACGATTGCTTCTTCTGTTGGCGTCGCCCTGCGCAATGCCCAGCTTTTTGAAGATGTAGAACAGGCAAAGATGGAAGCAGAAAAAGCTACTAAGACTGCAGAAAAAGCGAACGAAGCAAAAAGCGCATTTCTATCCACTGTAAGCCACGAATTAAGGACTCCGCTGACTTCTGTTTTAGGCTTTGCCAAAATAATTAATAAGCGTCTTAACGATAAAATATTTCCGATACTTGATCAAAGTGATAATAAAACAGAAAAAACAGTTAACCAGATCAATGAAAATTTACAAGTTGTAATTTCTGAAGGTGAAAGATTAACTCATTTAATAAATGACGTTCTTGATTTGGCAAAAATAGAAGCCGGAAAAATGGAATGGAATAAAGAAGACGTTTCATTGCCGGAAGTGGTAGAAAGAGCGATAGCTGCGACGACTTCACTTTTTGAACAGAAGGGTATCAAACTTGTCAAAAAAATTGATAATGATGTTCCCGTAATCACAGGCGATACAGATAAACTGATCCAGGTGGTCATCAATCTTTTTTCTAACGCCGTTAAATTTACCAATGATGGAAAAGTTACTTGCGAAGTAGGACAAAAGGATAATGAAGTAATTGTTAGCGTTTCCGATACTGGAATTGGAATAGCGCCGGAAGATTATGAAGCGGTATTTGAGCAATTTAAACAAGTGGGTGGGGATACCCTTACCGACAAACCAAAAGGTACCGGATTAGGATTGCCTATATGTAAAGAAATTGTTGAACATCATGGCGGTCGAATTTGGGTGGAAAGTAAAGTGGGTAAAGGGAGTACTTTTTCTTTTGCTCTTCCTTTTGTCTCTTCAGCAGAAAAAATAAGCAGAAAAGAAAAACCTATTCATCTTAATGAACTGGTAAAGCAGTTGAAAGAACAAATGGTTTTTTCTCAGTTAAAAATGGATGGGAAAAATGCCACTATTCTTGTGGTAGATGATGATGATTCCATAAGATCCTTATTGGAACAGGAATTAGGTGAAGCCGGATATTTAATTGAGCAGGCGCCGAATGGGAAAGCAGCATTGGAAAGTATCAGAAAACATCGCCCGGATCTTATCATCCTGGATGTGATGATGCCTGAAATGAATGGTTTTGACGTGGCTGCCATTTTGAAAAATGACCCGCAAACAATGGATATTCCTATCATCATTTTATCTATTGTTCAGGACAAAGCAAGAGGATTCAGAATTGGCGTGGACCGATATTTAACCAAGCCAATTGATACTGCGCAATTATTTACAGAAGTAGGTAATTTATTGGAACAAGGAAAATCAAAGAAAAAAGTAATGGTGGTAGATGAAGACAGTGAAGCGGTACGCTCATTAACGGATGTATTGCAAACCAAAGGCTACACGGTGGTAGAATCGGATGGAAAGGAATTGGTAAAAAATGCAATAGACACAAAACCGGATATTATTATTTTAAATTCTTTGCTATCGGGCAACCAGGAAATAGTAAAAACATTACGTTTTGAAAAAGGATTGGAAAATGTATTGTTCTTTATTTATCAATAATTAATTAGCTGATGTGGTAATGTGCCAATTAGCTAATTTGAAAATGCAGTAAACAAACAAATAATTATGATTTCAATTTTCAAAAAGTAATTGATAAATAACAGAATTTGAAAATTAGCAATGTGAAAATACAGTAAACAAATCCCTGTGTCTTTCGGGCAGGAAATAATGTAGATTCTTATTTTTTAATTATTCAATAAAATATAAAAATGGTAAAACGGATTTAGGAAGGCTGACTGCAAAGTGCTGATTGCTCATAGCTCATTGTTGAACGCTCACACCTGATACCTGACACCAAAAAACAAAAACTAATGGATCAAAAACTTTTAATTGTAGATGACGAGGCACACATTCGTATGCTGCTTGAACAAACGCTGGAAGACCTGGAAGATGAAGGTGTAAACTTTTTTTCAGCACAAAATGGAGAAGAAGCTTTAGAAATTATCCAGGCAGAAAAACCGCAATTAGTTTTTCTGGATGTGATGATGCCAAAAATGAATGGGATGGAAGTATGCCGCAAAGTAAAAAAAGAATTAAAACTGGAGAATGTTTTTATTGTATTGCTCACTGCCAAAGGCCAGGAACTTGACCGGCAGAAAGGACAGGAAGTGGGCGCTGATCTTTATATGACCAAACCCTTTGACCCGGAAGTGATCCTGGAAAAAGCAAAAGAAATCCTGGGTTTATAAATTTAATTCAGACCGATAAAATGCGAGAAATATAATGGCTAAATTAAGCTTGAAAAATATTTTAAGTAAAGACAATGATAATATTCATATTATAAATTCTTTAGCCACACAGTTAAGGGCCGACTTTTCCATTGAAGATAATTATGGCAAAATTCTTTTATCAAATGTAGAGACGGGCTGCAACCCGTCTCTACCATTTCAATTTCCTGTTTTCTTTGAAAACGAAACAATAGGTTTTGTAAAAGGAAATGAGAAATCAGCTTTTATCGCAGAACTTTTAATGCATATTCTCAACAAAGAATCGGAACGTAAAAAATTAGGCAGTGAAGTTTTAAACCTTTACCAGGAAATCAACCTGATCTTTAATTTTTCTGATAAGCTGGCTCAAACTATAGGCGCGAAGGCTATTTCAGAAATTACTTTGGACGAAGCCAGTCATGTAATTAAATCCGATAGTGGTGTAATTGTTTTGTGGGATGAAGCTAAAAAATGCCTGGAAGTAGAAGCATTTACTGACGAGTTCTTTTTTGATAAAGAAATTATTAATAGCAAATTATCAATGTTGCTCGACATCATTTTAAGCGGTCAATCAGAGATCGTAAGTGATGTCACTGCTCTACAAAATGCAGGGATTATTTTGCCTGAAATAAAATCAGTTATCTATTCTGCTTTAAAAGTAAAACACCGGATCATGGGGGCTATTATTCTTGGCTGCAATGAAACGGATGCATATACTGCTAATTCATTAAAATTGCTTACCACTCTTGCATTGCAGTCTTCATCGGCCATTGAAAGTTCTTTGCTATATGAAAAAAGCATCCGCGAAGCTGAAGAAAGAGAAGCTGCCATGCGCAGGATATTTGATGCAACTGATAAATTTGTTCCTTACCAATTTTTGAAATCATTGGGACATGAACTGATAACTGACGTGAAATTAGGAGACCAGGTAGAAAAAGTTGTAACGGTTCTCTTTACAGACATTCGTAATTACACAAGCCTTTCCGAACAAATGACCCCAGAGGAAACTTTCGGTTTCATTTGTTTATTCAATGCAAAGATGGGGCCTGTAATTCGTAAGCATAATGGATTTATTAACCAGTATCTTGGCGATTCCATTATGGCTATTTTTCCGGGAAATGCCACTGATGCTTTGAATGCAGCAATAGATATTCAGAAAGAAGTTCAGGATTTTAATAAATTAAGACAAGAAAAAAATAAACCGGATATTCAAATTGGTGTAGGAATGCACACAGGCCCGCTCATCATGGGCATCACCGGCGATCATGACCGTATGGATGCATGCACCATTTCTGACACAGTGAATACGGCTTCGCGCGTGGAAAGTCTTACCAAGCATTACAAAGCCTCCATTTTATTGAGCGATGCAAGCCTGAAACAAATAGCTAGTAAAAAAGATTTTCATTTACGCAACCTGGGCCTGGTACAATTAAAAGGTAAACTTTCATCCATTAATATTCATGAATGTTTTAGCAGCGATGACGAAATGAAATTGCAAAAAAAATTAGAGACTCTTACTATTTTTAATGACGGGGTTTCATTTTATAAGAGCAAATTATTTAACAATGCAAATGATGCATTTAAAAAAGTAATTCAAATAGACCCCAATGATCCTACAGCAAAATTTTTCTACAACAATACCCGCCAGATTATTGAAACAGGTATTACTGAAAATAAGGCGGGAATAGTGGAGATGGAAGAGAAGTAGATGAACAAATAAAAAATAAAAAATAAGGAATAAGTAAGGGGTTGCCATGTCATAAACACTTTCGTTCTTTTAGTCTGACCTGGGAAGGGAATAAATATTGCGAAAAGTTGGATGCATAAATCATTCGGTCTATCTTTTTATCCGATGATATTTATTCTACCAAAGACAGTAAAACAACCCCCGCCTGACTGTGTCTTTCGGGCAGGAAATAAGCGTAATCTCTCATTAACCATTCAACTAATTTACTCTCCGTGCTTCGACTCTCTTTGGGATAAAAATAATCCGATCATCACTAAAACAATTCCTGAAATTGTGTAAAGACTTATCACATCGTTTAATATTATTGCAGCGATAGCAAACCCAAATACGGGACATAGAAATAGCCACAGCCCTGCTTTCACAGCATTCTTTTTCAATAGCCATAGCCAGAGTTGGATTGCAAAAATAGAAACGAAAACAGCAAGCCACAAAGTGCCACCCCAAAATTTAAAACTGAAATGGTTATTATTTTCATGATATTCAATAAGCGTAAATGGCAATAATAAAATTCCACCAATAGTGGTTTGCCATCCATTAATGGTCAATATGCTCAGGCTGTTCCATTTTTTTGCAGCGAAATAAATTGCTCCAAAAGAATAAGACAACATACTGAACAGTAATAAAACTAACCCACTAATAGTGATTGAAGCATTTTTAAGTAAAGGCCACGAAGCAATGACTACTCCGGTTGTACCTAACAGTAAAGCAACAATTATTTCCTTTTTCAATTTTTTCTTTAAAAAAAACAGGGACGAAAAGCTAATAAATAATGGATTGGTAGCTATTGCCAAAGCGCCCACACCGGCAGTTACATGTTGCATGGCAATCACATAACAACCGAGGTAAATGGTAATATTGAGCAAACCATAAATAGCAATCTGTTTCCATTCGTGGCCGGTTGGTAAATTCTCTTTCCGTAAAAGGTGTGCAAAAATCAGCATTATAAAACCGGCTACAGCAAATCTTACCTGGGCGATAACTAAAGGTTGGGAAACATCAAGAGCGATCTTAGTAGCTGTAGAAGCTGATGCCCACAGGAAGGCAAACAGCACTCCTGTTCCTATCCATTTATATTGGTTCCTGATTTTATTTCTGTTTTAATTTTCAAATATAAAAAGAGAGATTATAATTCAAAAAAAGAAAATGAAAGAGCTTACAATTTAAAATAAATTTTTGCTCATTCATTTTCCAAAGAAAAAATTTTAAAAAATAGTGATTTTAAAAAAAACAGGAATCCGTGATAAAAGTTGGTTTACTCAGGCCTTCATATTACAATTTGGCAATCCCGGTATTCGCCGCTTTTCTTTTAAAATAAAAAATTCCAATAGTTCCAGTTATTACCAATGCTGCAGAAATTAATTCTGCTTGTGTAGGATGCAAACCAAAAATAGAATAAGTAGTATTTACGCGGATGGTTTCTATCAAAAACCTTTCAATGCCATTTAGGATCAAATAAATGCAAAACATTACTCCCGGCGCTGTAATTTTTTTTCTTATTGACCATAAAAAAAGAAAGAGTAACAAACACGCAGTTATTTCATAAAATGGCGTAGGGAAAACAGGCTGAGGCAAAGCCCTGCAATATTTCCCTTCACAGTTGGGTAATAAAATGCCATCTTCATTCACATTATGCGGATAAGTAAAGGCAAACATCCATGTAGGCAAAAATGAGGGACCTCTAAAACTTTTATGAGGAACTTTATCAAGAGAGGTTTCATGACGATCAGTAACCATTGTAGAAACTCCCGGAGCATCCATTACGGTTCCGTTTAAGAAATAAGTCGAATACTCCTGCAGTTTTTTTTGAAATTGGTCAGGAGTAGCAGGCACTACATGGCCGGGAACATCACTGATATAGGCGCTGTTAAAGATTCCCCAATCTCCGTCGCCTGCGGTTTGGCAACCCATGCGTCCTATGGCGTAAGCGATCATTAAGGCAGGAGCTGCAGCATCTACCAAATAAAGAAGTCCGATACCTTTTTTTCGGGCGTATATTAAAATGGCAATCGCTGCGAAAATAAGGCCTCCATAAAAAGTAAGTCCGCTCGGAGCTATTAAATTTCCTATCGGATCAGAAATAAATCTATCCCAGTTTTCAAGATTATCAAATATTTTGGCGCCAATAATTCCAAACACCAGCGCGAAGATCACAATATCTCCTACCCTGTCGTGAGGCCATATTCTGATTATTCTATTTTCCGGCTTAGCAAGTTTTTGTTTATTTCTTTCCCTGTATTTTAAATAAATAAGTGCTGCAGCAACCAGGATTCCTCCAATCCAACTTCCCTCATAAGAAAAAATGTAACCCTGGAGATCAATCCCATTATGCCGGCTTGCCAAAAAAGCACCGATCAGTTTATAACCGAAAATAAAACCTACCAAACCATTAATGAACAATTCAAGGAAAGACGCAGGTTTTCCTGTAGTGATAGTTTCTTCACGGGGTAATAAAAGTCCTTGTTTTTCTTTTCGCTTCAGTTCGCGTGTAAGAAAATAAGCAGATATTATAAATCCAAGCGCAACAAAAATACCAAAACTGTAGAAGATTTTGAATGCATTAATTTTCCATCCAAACCAGTCGTTAAGTACATAATATAAATTGGGATACATGGTAATCTTTTAGCTTTGGAAAAAATTTCCTGAACTTTTTTACACAAGGTATTTTTTTAAAAAATAAAAACCTTTTTTTTAAGAAGCTGTTTAAAAATAGAATTTTGTTTCCCCATACAGCGGTTGGTGGGGACACCAACCGCGGCGCAGCGCTGTGGCCGGTGTCCCACCGGCCACTTTTGCAATCGAACGAAATACTGAAAACTATTTTTAAACAGCTTTTAAGGAAGGTTTATTCAAAAATTATTTTAGCAATAAGCTTCAAAAGCTGCTGATAAATTATTTGAGATCATTTCAGCTGAAGTTCCTTCTATATTGTGTCTTTCAAGGAAATGAACCAACTTGCCATCTTTGAACAATGCTATTGAAGGCGATGAAGGAGGATAAGGCAATAGGTGCTCACGAATTTTATTCACTGCATCATAATCAAAACCTGCAAAGCTGGTAGCAAGATGATCTGGTTTTTTATCACTTGATTCCACTGCAAGTAAAACGCCTGGACGCGCACTGCCTGCTGAACAGCCGCATACAGAATTGATTACCACTAAAGTAGTTCCTGACTGGTTCAAAGCGCTTTCAACTTCTGCTCCTGTTACCAAATCAGCAAATCCATTTTCAGTTAATTCTCCCTTCATGGGAATTACTATTTCTTCCGGATACATATCTTTAAGTATTTAAATTTTTAGAATGCAAATTTACAGTACTTAAATGTTTATTTGAACATTGATTTTCATAAAGCATTCAGAAATTTTGTCGCTAAAAAAAATCAGACTGGACATTTTGTCTTAAAAAAACTGCATTATTTCCGATTATTGGCATTGGTATTTATTTTGATCACACATTGTAAAATAATTTTAAAAACATTTAAAAATAATCTTTATGACTACATTAAAATTTAATCAGCCAACATTGAAAACATTAGATAGTTTTCTTGACAATTTATTAAATGATCTTCCGGTAACAAATTATAGCATGAATTATCCTGCAGTAAATATCGAAGAAACCAACGATGCTTACGAACTCGAATTTAATGCGCCCGGCAGAAAAAAAGAAGATTTCAAAATTACGATTGATAAAAATATCCTAACTGTTTCTTTTGAAAAGAAAGAAGAACAGGAAGAAGAAGCCAAAAAATTTATTAAAAAGGAATTCGTAACAAAATCTTTCAAAAGGTCTTTTACCCTTGATGAAAAAATAAATCCCGACGACATTAACGCTAAATATGAAGATGGACTGTTACGCCTCACTCTTCCCAAAAAAGAAGAAGTGAAAGTACTTCCGAAAGAAATTTCCGTAAAGTAATTTGATTGAAAAAGTAGATTTGAGACAGCCTCCTCATTAGAGGAGGCTTTTTTTATTTTAGATTTTTGAGTGTTACCATTGATATAAAATTTCTATGCGAAACTTAAAATTTTGAATTAGTTGGCACAAACGCTTTTTAAAATAATCTTGTGAATTTTGATGCAGTTTATTTTGTAACCACTTTTAAGACCAACCGCTTTATTTCTTCAGCGATTTGGTAAAACTCTTCTGCTTCTTCAGGCGAAGGCAATAGAAAATCATGTGGATATCTTCCTCTGACTGCAAAGTCTTCCAGGTTTTTCACATCAATTTCCTCAAAATGATCATTAATAGTTGAGCAAATTTTTAATAGCAGGTCTATATTATGTGTTTTAGGAAAATCCTTTTTATGATAGATAAGAAATGTTTTTAGGTATTTTTCTACCGCCTGTTGACAATGAAAACAGGATATATCTAAAATGATTGGCTGATAGTCAATGATTAACCGTGCAGCGAGCAGATCATGCTCGGCTTTTTGTAGCCATTGTTCCAGATAATTCTTTTCCTCCGTTGTCATATCTCAATTGCTTCTTTCATTGCATAATAAACAATATGACCAGATAAACCCTTTTTCTCGGACACTTCTTTTTCGCTTTGAATAATGATGTCAAAAGGCATATTTAAAGCATTTACCAAAGATTTTCTAATCTTGCTTTCCCAATCCATTTTTATTCGCGGAGTAAAAGTTTCTTGAGTAATTATCAGCAAATCATAATCACTGTCTTTATTAAATTCTCCTCTTGCTCTGGACCCAAATAGAAGTACCTGGGCGTTAGGTAAAAAGGAATTTACCATTGATTTTATTGTGTGTTGGGTTTGTCCTGTCATCATTCTACAAATATAATTTATATAATTTTTCTATTAAAAAATTACCAAAAAAGACATCTCTCCCATTCTTATTTATATCCCAATATTTTCAGCATACTCGCTGCATTTTGTTCTTTAGCGTAAACCCAATCAAATAGTTTTCCATTTTTATCGCGGTCAATAACAATATATTTGGGAGATGGGATCAGGCAATGTTTGATTCCTCCATAACCGCTTATCTGGTCCTGGTAAGCGCCAGTATGAAAAAAGCCTACGTACAAAGGTTCTCCATTGGTTATTTTTGGCAAAAACACTTCATTGATGTGTTCTTCAGAATCGTAATAATCGTGACTATCGCACGTAATTCCTCCAAGGGTTACCCGCTGGTATTCATTGTCCCATTTGTTTACCGGGAGCATTAGAAATTTTTCGCCAATTCCCCATGTATCGGGCAATGTAGTGATAAAGGAAGAATCAATCATGTACCATGTTTCGCGGTCGTTCTGTTTCTTTTCGCCAATCACACTATAAATGTGTGCCATGCTTTCTCCTACAGTATAGCTTCCGAATTCAGTAAAAATATTGGGCATGGGAACCTTACTTTTCTTACACGCATTTTTAATATTGCGAACAATTTCGTTGATCATAAACTGGTAATCATATTCAAACCCAAGAGAATGCTTTATGGGAAAACCACCCCCGATATTGATCGAATCCAATTCAGGGCAAATCTTTCTAAGCTGACAATACAGGTTAATGATTTTGTTCAATTCGCTCCAATAATAAATATCATCCTTAATTCCTTTGTTCAAAAAAATGTGGAGCATTTTTAATTGGAACCGTTCTTCATACCCTTCAATATCATCTACATAAAATTCCAGTATATCCTTTGCGCGTATGCCTAACCGTGATGTATAGAAAGGGAAAGTAGGTTCTTCTTCCGCAGCTACACGGATACCAATATTAAACGGAACTCTTACGGATTTTCGGTATGCTTTTAATTCCTCTTTATTATCAAGGATCGGGATTACATTTTTGAACCCAGTATTTAATAATCGTGCAATACGGCTGGTGTAAGATCTCTGTTTAAAACCATTACAGATAATAAAAGTATCTTTTGTTATTTTTTTCTTTTCATAAAGCTTATGAATGATCTCTATATCATAAGCGTAAGAAGTTTCGAGATGAATATCATATTTTAAAGCTTCCTCCACAACAAAAGAAAAATGGGAGCTTTTGGTGCAATAACAATAATTATAACTCCCTTCATACTTATGTTTTTTTATGGCTTTGGCAAACATTTCTTTTGCCTTATTTATCTGCTTGCCAATCTTGGGCAAATAAGTAAATTTTAAAGGCGTGCCATATTTATCAATCATTTTTTTTACATCTACTCCATTGTATTGCAGATAACCATCTTTAAGTTTATAATCTTCCTGTGGAAAATTAAATGTTTGATCTACAAGATCCTTATAAGTATTGTTCATTAGAAAAAATTATCGTCTTTAAAAATATTTACAAATGTAAATGAATGGAGAATAAAATTATGAATTGAGAATTAAGAATTAAAAATTCCCAAAGAATTACCAAAAAAGACATAAAAAAACCGTCCCGATTTCTACGAGACGGTTTTAAACAAGTTGTTGGGATTATTTCACTGATAAAATAAGATTCTTAAAGCTTTCGGGTTCATTCATTGCCATATCAGCAAGAATTTTCCTGTTAAGATCAATATTTTTTTCATTTAGTTTATGGATAAACTGGCTGTAGGTCATGCCCTCAGCTCTTACTGCGGCATTGATACGGGCAATCCATAGTGCACGATATTCGCGTTTTTTAAGTTTACGGCCTACGTAGCTATAGGTAAACCCTTTTTCCATTACATTCTTTGCAACGGTATAAACATTTTTTCTTTTACCATAATAACCTTTGGCCGCTTTAAGAATTTTTTTCCTTCTTGCCCTGGATGCGACTGCATTTGATGAACGTGGCATATTTAATTATTTTTTGGTTTAGGATTTTAAATAAGGGATTTTGTCCTTTTCTAAAATTATTAAGTTTTTAATTTTTAATTTTCCCGCCTAATGCGGGTAAGAGACTGGCTTTATTTCATTCTGAGAAGTCGCATTACAAACGGCCTGTTAGGATTACTAACGATTCCTTTTTTGCGTAAAGCGCGTTTGCGTTTAGTAGATTTCTTAGTAAGAATGTGACGTTTAAAAGCTCTTTGATGAGTAATTTCACCGGTACCTGTTACCTTGAAGCGTTTTTTAGCGCTGGAGTTGGTTTTTACCTTTGGCATTTTTATATATTTACTTTTACACCCTTGCCGGCGTCCCGAACAGACGGGAACTTATGGAGCCATGTGGGCAATATGTTTTATTAAATGACCGCTTCAGCCAAAACACAAAATGCTGAAAGGGGTGCAAAAGTAACAAAAAGATTTTAAAAATCTTTAGAATTTTGAATTCCCCGCTTCTAATATAAAAAGCGTTTCGCGAAATTAATTAAGAGGCCTGCCTGCAGTAAGGCAACAAATAAGTATGGTTTGCATTTTTCTTTTTACCAAATCCTTACTCTCACACTATCTGCCCTGTACATTTTATCGCCGGGTTTTACATTAAAAGTTTTATAAAATTCGTCAATATCGCTGAAAGGTCCGTTCACTCTATATTTTGCCGGAGAATGGACATCAGTCATTAATTGTGTTTTAAGGCTTTCAGGACGTGTTTCATACAGCCAGCTCAAAGCGTATCCCATAAAAAAGCGTTGCATCGGAGTAAGTCCCCAGAGCGTTTCATTCTTCTTATATGCATCAGATTTTTTGAAAGCATCTATACCTATTTCAAGTCCACCAAGATCTGCAATATTTTCTCCCTGCGTAGCTCTTCCATTGATGTGTACACCAGGTAAAGGCTCAAAATCATCAAACTGTTTTATAATTACCGCAGCTCTTTTTGCAAATTCAGCAGAATCATTTTTTGTCCACCAATTATGTAAATTTCCTTTGGCATCATATAATCTTCCCTGGTCGTCAAAACCATGTGTGATTTCATGGCCGATATAACTTGCTCCTACATAGCCATACATGGTGGCATCATCCAAATCTTTATCTGCATAACCCGGAACAATAAATGCCGCAGCAGGAAAAACAATTTCATTATTGCTTGGGTCATAATAAGCATTATAGGTTTGTGGATACATATCCCATTCGTCTCGGTCAACGGGTTTGCCTAATTTATTCATTTCAAAATTGTGCCACCAAATTCTTGAATTAATCACATTTTGCACATAGCTTTCTCTACTTATTTCCATCGTTGAAAAATCTTTCCATTTATCAGGATACCCGATTTTCTTTTTGATAGCCTCTAATTTAACTATGGCTTTTTGTTTGGTGCTGTCGCTCATCCAGGTTAATTTTTCAATTCGTCCTTTATACGCGGAACGAATTTCTTCAGCCATTTTTTCATAGCGTTTTTTGGAGGTTGAATCAAAATATTTTTTTACATAAAGTTGTCCAAGAAGCTCGCCCATGGCGTCTTCTTCTGACTGTATTACTCTTTTCCAGCGAGGCTTTCTTTCTTTTGCCCCACTAAATAATTTGCCATAATTAAATGCTTCCACTCCATATTTTTCCGGTAATGCATTTGAATAAGAATTTACTAACCGGAAGGTTAAATAATCTTTCCAATCGTTAATTGATGTTGATTTTAAAATGCCATCCAAAGCTTTGAAAAATTCTGGCTGGCCTACAATTACAGAATCTATATTGGCAACACCAATATTTTTTAAAAAGTTTTCCCAGTCAATAGATGAGGAGAGTTTTTTAAGATCCTCAATTGGCATTTTATGATAATTGGAATAAGGATCGCGCAAATCAGCAAGTGTACGGGATACCTTTGCCAGACTGGTTTCCAATGCTAAAATGCCAGCTGCAGTTTTTAAAGCCGACATGGAATCGCGGCCCTGAAATTCCAGAATCTTTGCAATATGGGCAACATAAGCTTTACGAATATTTGTGGTGGATGAGTCTGTTTTAAAATAGTAATCGCGTTCGGGAAGCCCTAAGCCGCCCTGGTTAAGCTTAAATGCCATTACATCACTATTCTTATCATCTTGAGAAACGCCATTGCTGAATAATGCGCCAACACCGATCTTATCAAGATCAGCAACTGTTTTTATAAATGAAGGAATATCAGTAATTGAATTTATTTTATCCAAATAAGGCTGCAGATATTTGGTGCCCTGCTGTTCAATAGTAGCGCTATCCATTGCGGCTGTCCAGAAATCTCCGATCTTTTGAGATGCTGACCCCTTTGCTCCTCCTTCTTTTGCTGCCGCTTCACTGATTTCGTGAAGGCGTTGTTGATTTTCATTAAATACAATATTTCCGATTCCCCAGGAACTTTCCTCAGCGGGAATAGGATTGTCTTTTATCCATTTTCCATTGGCGTAATCAAAAAAATCATCAACCGGATTAACAGTTGTGTCTATATCTGCGGCAAATACATCTTTTGGTGTTTCTGCAGTTTTTGTTTTGCAGGAAAAAATACTAAAGCAAATAAGAATGTAAAAAAATATTTTTTTCATTTGATAAAATTGAGAGGGTAAATGTAAGGAAGTATAAGGTTATGATTATACTGTTGGATTATTTTTTTAATGAATTATTGTTGGGCCATTAAATTGAAGCGCACTTTTTTATATTCTACCCATTTATATTTCATGTTGATTTTATTAGAATGTTAGTTTTGCCAAATAAGTATAAATATGACCCCTCAACGATATAATCGTCTCACTTCTGTTCTCCACCATCGCCAGCCGGATATCACCGTAGTGCTTGAAAATGTTTTTGATCCGCACAATGTTTCTGCGGTTATGCGTACCTGTGATGCTGTGGGAATCCAGGATATGTATATTTTAAACGACCGTATCCCACCACACAAAAAATGGGGTTACAGAAGTTCCTCAACTGCTGCCGAATGGCTGACGGTCCACCAGTTTACAGATGCTGAAAGTTGTTTTGAAGAGATAAGAAAAAAATATAAAAAAATTTATACTTCCCATCTTGGAGAAAATTCGGCGGATGTTTACCAAATAGATCTTACACAATCCATTGCTTTGGTTTTTGGAAATGAAACTTTTGGGGTAAGTGATGATATCAGGAAATTCGCTGATGGTGATTTTATTATTCCCCAGGTGGGCATTATCAAATCGTTGAATATTTCTGTGGCTTGCGCGGTTACTTTATATGAAGCATTCAGGCAGAAAAAAGGAAAAGGACATTATAAAGAAAGTCGTTTATCGGAAACAGAGTTGCTGAAACTGAAAGAAAAATGGGGAATTACCGGGGAATAAAAATCCTTTTTAGATATAAAAGCAAATGCAGCAAACCCACAAATAATAAAGATTCCTGTTTTCTGATACCCCTTCCTATTTTTTGAAAAAAGGATAGCTTTTGTTTACCGAAAAATTAATTTATTCATCTAAAAATGCAATTTTGACTGATTTCCATCCCTCAAAACCTGCCATGTATTTCAATTACCTGCCAACAAATCTGTTAAAAAAAATTGGTACAATTATTCGTGTACATTTGCAATCCAAATAAATAAATTAAAAAAAAATCACAATTATGGCAAAAGAAACTTTTGAACTCTTTGACGACCGGGTTCTGGTGAAACCCAATGCGGCTGAAGAAAAAACTGCCGGCGGAATTATCATTCCGGATACTGCAAAAGAAAAACCTCAGAAAGGTAAAGTAATCGCAGTAGGAAAAGGAAAATATGCTGAGCAAACGGGCAATCTTATTCCAATGCAAATAAAGGCAGGAGATACCGTAATGTATGGAAAATATGGCGGAACAGAAATCAGTATCGGAGGTGAAGATTACCTGATTATGCGCGCTTCAGATATTTTAATGAAAGTTAGTTAATTCATCATTTTAAAAAATTTAATAAATAACAAAATGGCAAAACAAATATTTTTCGAAATAGAAGCCCGCAATAAAATGAAAAAGGGCGTAGATACTCTCGCCAACGCGGTGAAAGTAACACTTGGGCCAAAAGGCAGAAACGTGGTTATTGATAAAAAATTTGGCGCACCACAGGTAACTAAAGATGGCGTAACGGTTGCTAAAGAAATTGAACTGGAAGACCCAATTGAAAATATGGGCGCTCAGATGGTAAAAGAAGTAGCTTCCAAAACTGCTGATATAGCTGGTGACGGTACTACTACTGCTACTGTTCTTGCTCAGTCAATCATCAGTGAAGGCTTAAGAAATGTGACCGCCGGTGCAAATCCTATGGATTTGAAACGCGGTATTGATAAAGCGGTAACTGCTGTGGTTGAACATTTGAAAAAACAATCTGTAACCGTAGGAAACGATAATAGCAAAATACAACAGGTGGCTTCTATCTCTGCTAATAATGATGAATCTATTGGCAAACTGATCGCCCAGGCAATGACCAAAGTTGGTAAAGAAGGTGTGATCACTGTAGAAGAAGCTAAAGGCACAGACACTACAGTAGAAGTAGTAGAAGGTATGCAATTTGACAGAGGATATGTATCTCCCTATTTCGTTACCAACAGCGAAAAAATGGAAGCAGATTTAGAAAATCCTTACATACTTATTTATGATAAGAAAATATCTTCAATGAAAGATATTCTTCATATTCTTGAAAAAGTAGCGCAGAGTGGTCGTCCTCTATTAATAATATCTGAAGATCTTGAAGGAGAAGCATTGGCAACTCTTGTTGTTAATAAATTGCGCGGCACCTTGAAAGTCGCTGCTGTAAAGGCTCCTGGTTTTGGTGATCGCAGAAAAGAAATGCTCCAGGATTTGGCAGTTCTTACAAAAGGAACTGTTATCAGTGAAGAACAGGGTTACAAATTAGAAGGAGTTGAACTCACTTCTTTAGGCCAGGCAAGTGCGATTACTATTGATAAAGACAATACTACTATCGTTGGTGGTAAAGGCGATAAAAAAGATATTACGGCAAGAGTAAACCAGATAAAAGCACAGATTGAAAGTACCACATCAGATTATGACAAAGAAAAATTACAGGAACGCCTTGCTAAATTGAGCGGCGGTGTGGCTGTACTTTATATAGGTGCTGCTACCGAAATGGAAATGAAAGAAAAGAAAGACAGGGTGGATGATGCACTGCATGCTACAAGGGCTGCCGTAGAAGAAGGAATAGTACCGGGTGGTGGAGTAGCTTATGTTCGCGCTATTGAAAGCCTGGAAAAATTGAAGGGTATCAATGACGATGAAACTACCGGTATCCAGATCGTAAAACGCGCTTTGGAAGAACCTCTTCGCCAGATAGTAGTAAACAGTGGCATCGAAGGAAGCATCGTGCTACAAAAAATCAAAGATGGTAAAAAAGATTTTGGTTTTAATGCCCGTACAGAAGTTTACGAAAATTTGATGACTGCCGGCGTTATTGATCCTACAAAAGTTACACGTATTGCTTTGGAAAATGCGGCCTCTATCGCAGGAATGTTATTGACAACTGAATGTGTAATTTCTGATAAGCCAGAAAGAGACAAACCAGGTATGCCTCCAATGGGTGGCGGAATGGGTGGTGGAATGGGTGATATGGGCTATTAATAATTCCATTCACATAGTGTGATATACAATTTAAAAAACTCAAATCCCTTTGCAGAAATGTGAAGGGATTTTTTTATGAGATAAACTTTTTGAGATAAACAGAGATCCTTTACAGCAAAACCACAAATAATCAGTTTTTTACTCTTTTAAAAAACGTTTTCATTGAGTAATATGATGCCAGACCAATAATTGCTTAAAAGGAAATCTTTAGGGTAATAGTGGATACAAATGGCCAGTTGCAATCAATTAAAAACTCATCACGGGAATAAATTAATGAAAATTATCTTTTTGTATTAATGTATAAAGTGAGGGCATGCACGCTGTTTTATTTATAGTAAACGATCCTAACTTTTCGACAGGCAGCAAATATTTAAAATTCCTGTCTTTCTTTTTTACCCAAACTTATTTATAAAGGACATAAAAAAACTTCCTGATTTTACAGGAAGTCTTTTTAGAAAATTATTTCTTTTTATAAATCAGGAGAATAATCCGCCTTTCTTAAAAGTGCGGGTTCCTTCGCCAATTTTAAAACCATTATTATAAATTTCGATTTTGTAATCACCTGTCTGGAATTTACTGTTTTGTGACCACTCCACACTTACTGCCTGTTTTTGTCCTTGTACATAATTGATCTGCACTTTTTTAGTAAATGACTTTTGCTCACCATCGCGGGTAGTAAAAGTGCCGGATCCTAATGCATCTACAGAAACCGGTTTGCCATCGGGTGCTGTAATACATACGTAAATATCCTGCATCCCCGAAGCTGTAATCCGGTTTTCATCTATGGTAAATGACATCTTCAATTTATCCACTCGTTTTGCAGTACTGGTTACCTTTTCTTTACCGCTCTTTTTTTCTTTTATACCCTCAATCGTAAAATCAGAAGCGTGTAATGTAGAACCTACATCAATTACATCATTTTTTTGCTTAATAACCCCGTTGGCAGAGTCATAATTTTTTTGAACGACATCTCTTTGCTGGGTTACTACCCTGTTGTTTTCTGTTAACTGGGCATTGGCAACTGTGAGAGAATCTATCTGTGCAGTATAGGTTTCAATATTTCCTTTCAGTTGGGCAATCAATCTTCTTGCTTCTGCAAGTTGTGCCTGTGTAGCATTTTTATTATTGATGATAGCACGCACCTTTGCCTGGAGCCCTTCTATGTCTTTATCTTTTGTTTTCAAAAGACTATCGGCTTTTACATTACTTGTTTTAAGCGCATCAAGCCTGAGAGCAGCATCGTCTAATTCGCGCTGCAACTCATTCTTAGCTGAATCGCTGTTTACGATCTGGCTGGTAAGGTCCTGCTTTTCCTTGGTTGTTTTATTTTTATCAAAAATAATATATCCCCATGTAATTAGCAGGGCGATAACTAATATAGCAGTTAAAATATTTCTGCCAGTATTGCTTTTGGTAGTTTTTCCCTCATCCGATTGGCTTTCGGGAAAGTTTTCGTAGCTCATGTTGTAAGTTTTATTGTGATTTAATATAATACGTTATTTTCCAAAATCATGCCAAATAGTTAATATTTTTAATGATTTCAAAAAAAGGTTGGTCAAAGCACAAGTTAAGTGTAAAATTTTATCTTTGGAAAAATGAATACAAATTTGATAATTACTGAATGGGGAAATAATAATTTTAAACCGGTTTATTGGCTTGAAGGAGAAGAGGATTATTTTATTGATGAAATAATGGAATATGCCGAAAAGAAAATTCTCTCTTCTTCTGATGCAGAGTTTAACCAAACCGTATTTTATGGCAAAGATGCTAACTGGGCTGATATTGTAAATGCGTGCAGGCGTTATCCTATGTTTTCAGAAAGACAGGTAGTGTTGTTGAAAGAAGCGCAACAAATGAAGGATATAGAAAAACTGGAATCCTACATTGAAAATCCATTAAACTCCACGGTATTAGTAGTTTCCTACAAAGGAAAGATATTGGATGGGCGTGGAAAATTTTCAAAATTAATAAAGAAGAAAGGCGAAGTTTTTTTATCAAAAAAGATTTATGATAATCAATTACCGTCATGGGTCAGTTCTTATTTGCAGATTAATGGATTTCAGATAACACCTAAAGCGCTCAATTTATTAGTTGACCACATTGGCAATGATCTTTCACGGATTGTGAACGAAATAGAAAAATTATCATTGAATTTAGGCAAGGAAAAAAATATTACCGAAGATGATATTGAAAAATACATCGGCATCAGCAAGGAATATAATATTTTTGAATTGCAAAAAGCGTACAGTAAAAAAGACCAGGCGAAAGCTATTCGTATAGTACAATATTTTGAGGCTAACCCCAAAGCCGTTCCTATCCAGTTGGTTTTACCTTCATTATACTCTTACTTTTCTAAAATTTTACCCATCTATCAAATGAATGATAAAAGTGAAAGGGCATTGAAACCTTTATTTTCTTTTAATTCGCACCTGGTTGATCAGGTTTTGGAAACAATTAAGAATTATACTTTTTCCCAGGTAGAACAGATCATTATATTATTACATGATAGCAATCTTAAAAGTATTGGAATTGATAGCTCCGGCGTTTCTTCCGGATCACTAATGAAGGAACTCTCTTACAAAATAATTAATTGCCGTAAATAAAGAGTTATTCAGATGTACTTCCATCTATTACTTTGATATGTTTTTTGTGTTTATTTTTTTCCTGGTATTCCAACACCTCTTTAGGTACTATTTTTTTCATTGGATCATCAGAAACAAGATTGGCAGGTTTAGGCTGGTCTATTAAATAACCTCTGTCATAATTTTCTGTCTTAATTATTTTTCCTGTACCAGGCTCATAATAATCCCATTCTCCATCTTTAACACTGTATGGTTGGGCTTTTACAATTTTAAAACTCAAAATTTCATTGCTGCCGGTACCATATATCGGAATCGTGTCATAAGGTTGATCCGGATTATAACCCCGCCAGTTTTCTACTCTTATTAAATCGCCAAGGTTTGTAAAATATTCTGATTTTCCTTCTTTATCGCCATTTTTATAATTTTCATACGCTATCAGATCCCCCATCAAAGTATATTTTCTCCAATGGCCTTCTTTTTTCCCATCTACAAAAATCCCTTCTTCTTCATATCCCGGCTCACCCCGCAAGGGATCTACATGTACAACCCATTTTCCCTGTTTCAAACCGTTATTGTCAATAGCATTCAAAGTATCACCATTAGGAGATATTTTATAGGTTTTAAATTGAGCATTCACATTGAAAAGAATAAACTGAAAAGCTATGAAGAACAGCCCTATTTTTTTTGCTGATTTGATATTGAAATTCATTTTTAAAAAATTTAAGCGGTTTCCTATTTCAAAATTACCAAAATAATACTGCCTATTCATTCGGTTTTAGGAGTGCCTGAAAAAATTAACTTACTCCCAATTAAAAGCAATAACTATTCCGAAGAGGATTTATTGTAAAAAAAATGAATTCGAAAGTGGGGATTGACCCCTATAATTCTTAAATTTTAGCGTTCCTGGTTATAAAAACTAATATTTCCTTAAACTCCCGAAATAGTAAACGACTCACTATTATTATATTTATCTTCCCACAGATACCAGATAAATTTATTATTTAGTAAAAACCAAATTATGAAAATTAATATCAAGGCATTAAAATTCAGGGCAAAGAAAGAATTGAAAGAATATGTAAATGAGAAAGTAAGTAAGTTGTCGCGTTTTGATGACAGTATCATAAGCGCTGATGTAACATTAATGCTGGAAGGCGGTAATATTCCTGAAAATAAAATTTGTGAAATAAGATTAGTAGTACCCGGTATGATGAATTTGTAAAGAAAAATGCCGCAACCTTTGAAGGGGCTGTTCTTAGCTCTGTTGATGTTCTTCAAAAGGTTCTACATAGAAAAAAAACGCAGGCTTAAAAAATGATATTAATATTGTAAATCGGCCTCAATGGGGTAATGATCTGAATAAGGAACATGTATTACCTGGAACTGATTTACTTTAAATTTTTTATCTGCCAGTATATAATCTATTCGTAGTGTAGGCGAAATATAACGGTAAGTACGACCTATAAAGGATCCTTTTTTCAAAAACACATCCTGCAGGTTTCCTTTAATAGTGAAATAGGTATTTGAATTAGGCACATCATTAAAATCTCCCGTAAGAATAACCGGGTAAGGGCTTTCAGCTATTTTTTGTTTTACAATTTGCGCCTGAAGATAGCGGTACCAATACGCTCTTTTTAATTTTGAAATCAAATCCCTGGAATCATTGTATCCCGGATCACGTCCCCGTTTAATTTTTGATAAACTTTGAAAATCTGATTGCTCAAAGCGAACAGACTGAAGATGCGTGGTAAAAATTCTGAAAGTATCTTTACCTGTATTTATATCAATATAAATGAGATGCTCGGCCTGGGTATGCTTACCATAACTAAATATGCCGGAATGAATAATGGGGTATTTCGAAAATATAGCTACCCCCTTGGTTATCTTATCAGAAGTGGTATCAGTGGGTGTGGCAAGATAATAAGGGAATCCCATTTTAATAAACTGGGAAACATTTGAGTTTGAATCCTGGATATTTTTAAGGTCAGAATATTCTTCAAAGCAAAGTATATCCGGATCCTGATTTTGTATTATATCAAACATATATAGTTTAAAACTTTGTTCGCCATCACTCGTTTTTTCAAAATCTAAACCCCAACTTTCTACATTCCAATGCAATATTCTTAAGGTATTTGGTTTTTTATCAGAAGAATACTCCTTATTGAAATGAAAAGAAAAGACCGCCCCTACTTGCTGAAAGCCAAGCAGCATAGCTATTATAGACACCCAGACCCATTTTGATTTTAATAATATCCATAAAATAATAAAGAAAAGCAACGCGAAAAAAAATATGGGAAAAGCGAGCCCCGGCAAAGCGACAAGCCAATTGATACCGGTATTTACAAAAGGTACCAGGCAGACTATTAAATAAACAAAAATTATAAAGACATTGATAATAACAAGAATCTTTCGGTAGAGTGGCCGCCTGTAATCAAACATATAAATATCATTTTCTTAAAATGGGGATAAAATTACATTAGGAATTTTTAAGAGGTTATTAATTTTTAAATCTGTTAACTTTTGGAAAAGGCATTTGACCTTCTTTTATCGAATGGAGGCGCCGGTAAAAAAGTGTGGAGTTAAATTAAATTTGTTTTTTATAATTGGCAACTTCAACCGGATCACTATTATAAATAATTCCAAAATTTATACAGATTAAAAAAATCAGCATAGGGATGTAAAGGAATTCAGCTA
The DNA here is from genome assembly GCA_036509335.1 of Hanamia sp. Lineage (GTDB taxonomy): Bacteria > Bacteroidota > Bacteroidia > Chitinophagales > Chitinophagaceae > Ginsengibacter. Next base: position 41,607 of record DATCFT010000019.1, on the reverse strand, counting down.
AATATATAAAACCGAAAAATAGTCTTTATGCTTTAATGCTCGCATGATTACAGCTATACTATTCTTCCTTATGTCGTTTTTCCAAAACTTCAATCACATCATCCAGGGTTTTGTTTTTTGCCTGCAATAAAATAAGGTAATGAAACAGTAAATCAGCAGCTTCATTCAAAAAAAGTCTTTGATTATTGTCTTTGGATTCTATCACTAACTCCACAGCTTCTTCTCCTACTTTTTGCGCCATGGCATTGATGCCTTTTTTAAATAAAGTAGAAGTATAAGAACCTGAAACAGGCCTTTTTTTTCTTCCTTCAATAATCTTTTCGAGAGCACGCAAAAAGTCTTTTCCGCTGTTTTCTTCATTGAAACAAGTTTCAGCGCCCGTGTGACAAACAACTCCGTCCGGCTTTGCTTTTATTAAAAGCGTATCAAAATCACAATCCAGTTTGATGTCTGTAACGTGTAAAAAATTTTTACTGGTTTCGCCTTTTACCCATAAACGATTTTTACTTCGGCTATAAAAAGTTACGAGGTTAGAATCTACCGTTTCGAGAAAAGCTTCATAGTTCATGTATCCAAGCATTAAAACCACATTAGTAGAGGAATCCTGGATGATAACGGGCACTGTGCCACTTGAGGATTTTGAAAAATCAATTCTTTGCGCAATGTTAGAGAAGTCTTTTTTCATGTGTTGATATTTATTTAATTCGACACGAATTTCAAGAATTAGCGGGAATCATTTTTTTTTAATTAAGAAAAGAGGTCAGTAAACAAACAATTATTTAGAATTCCTATTTCTCTTTATTTTAAAAGTTTACTTCTAATGTCAAAAAGCAACAATTAATTTAAAGCCTTACATTAATATTCTCTTTGGCCAAATAATTTTTCAATTCAGGAATTTTTATTTCTCCAAAATGAAAAACACTTGCAGCCAAAGCCGCGTCTGCATTGTCCTTTATAAAAACATCAGCGAAATGTTTCATCGTTCCTGCGCCGCCGGAAGCTATTACCGGCACCGAAAGCTGATCGCAAAATAAAGCCGTAATATCATGTGCAAAACCATCTTTGGTCCCATCATTATTCATGGAGGTTAATAGAATTTCACCCGCGCCAAGATCTATTGCCTGCTTCGCCCAATCAAAAGCCAAACTGGGAGTTTTCAATCTTCCTCCATTCAGATAGACATACCAATTTCCATCATTTTCTTTTTTAGTATCTATCGCCAAAACTACACATTGGCTACCAAATTCTTTTGCCATCAAATTTATTAAATCCGGATCTTTAAAAGCCGATGAATTCACAGAAATCTTATCAGCGCCATTTTGTAATAACTCAAAAGCATTTTCAACAGAAGTAATTCCACCGCCAACAGTAAAAGGGATATTGATATTTGAAGCAATTTTTTTCACAAGACCTACCAAGGTCTTTCTTTTTTCAACAGTAGCGGTAATATCAAGAAACACTAATTCGTCTGCACCTTGACGTGAGTAAAAGAGCGCCAATTCAACAGGGTCGCCTGCGTCACGGATGTTTTCAAAATTAATTCCTTTTACAGTTCTGCCGTTTTTAATATCAAGGCACGGTATGATCCTTTTTGCAAGCATTAATTGTTTTTTAAAAATTCTTCAATTTGTTTTAAAGTAATTTTTTCTTCATAGATCGCTTTTCCAACTATCCCCCCTGTACAACCAATCCCTTTTAAAACCAACAGATCATCAAAGCATGAAATACCGCCGCTGGCAATAAGCTTCAAAGAAGGAAATTGTAATAAAATTTCTTTATAAAGTCCCGCCGCCGGGCCTTGCATCATTCCGTCTTTTGAAATATCGGTGCAAAAAATCTGATTGATTCCTTTTGAAATCATTTTTTTAATAAAATCAAAAACATCAATTCCGGTATCTTCTTTCCATCCATGAATTTTCATTTTTTTATACAAAACATCAGCGCCGGGTAAAAATTTATGAGCGCCAAAATCAACGATCCATTGAGAAAATAATTCCGGATTCTTCACTGTTACGCTTCCCACACTTACCATCGCTGCGCCTGCATTGAAAACTGATTGAATGTCTTTTGTTGTTTTTAAACCGCCGCCAAAATCAATAATGAGCGAAGTATTTTTTGAAATATTTTCAAGCGTTTTTATGTTCTTTAATGGTTCCCAATTTGCGCCGTCCAAATCAACAATGTGCAACCTTTTTATCCCAACTGCTTCAAAACTTTTTGCCACTTCCAATGGGTTATCATTGTAAATTATTTTCCGTTCAAAATCACCTTTGGTAAGCCTTACGCATTTGCCATCAATAATATCAATCGCAGGAATTATTTCCATTTATTAGATGTTTAAAAAATTTGAAAGAATTCGTTCGCCGGTATCTGCCGATTTTTCTGAATGAAACTGGACTCCGTAAAAATTATCCTTACCCATCGCCGCGCTAAAAGGATTGATATAATCAGTTGTAGCTATAGTTTCGTCCGAAAGCAACGCATAATAACTATGTACAAAATAAACATACGACTTTTCCTCAACACCTTTAAATAAAGGCGAAGAAAGACCACAAATCGTATTCCATCCGATATGAGGAATTTTTACCGGAACCAGGTTTTTATTTTGATAAACAGATTCATCAAATTTCTTTACATCTGAATTAAAAATTCCAAGACATTCTGTATTTCCTTCTTCACTAAAATTGCACAGCAACTGCAAGCCAAGGCATATTCCAAGAACCGGTTGTTTTAAAGAAATAATCAATTCATCAAGTCCCTTTTCTTTCAAATACTCCATTGCCGAAGAAGCATTTCCCACACCGGGAAAAATGACTTTATCCGCAGCAATTATTTTTTCATGATCATCGGTTACAATTGCGTTTAGGCCTAACCGTTGCAAAGCATACAGCACGCTTTGTACATTCCCGGCATTGTATTTTATAATGGCAACATTCATAATATTCCTTTGGTAGTTGGTAAGGCATTATTTAAAGGATCTCTGCGAATGGCCATTTTTATTGATTTGGCGAATGCTTTGAAAATCGCTTCAATTTTATGATGTTCATTCGTTCCTTCAACTTTGATATTGAGGTTAGATTTTGATGCGTCTGAAAATGATTTAAAAAAATGATAAAACATTTCTGTTGGCACCTCTCCAATTTTTTCTCTTTTAAATTCCGCATCCCAAACGAGCCAGTTTCTTCCCCCAAAGTCAATAGCAACCTGAGCTAACGAATCATCCATTGGCAATAAAAACCCATATCTCTCTATACCACGTTTATCACCGAGCGCAATTAAAATTGCTTCACCAAATGCCAAAGCCACATCTTCAATTGAATGATGTTCATCTATATGAAGATCTCCATCGCAATGAATTTTGATATCCATTCCTGAATGTTTGGCCACTTGTTCCAACATGTGATCAAAAAAACCAAGACCGGTTTTAATATCAGCTTTGCCCTTCCCATCCAAATTAATTTCTACTTCAATTTTTGTTTCATTTGTGTTCCGGGAATGTGAAATTTTTCTTTGAGGAAGCTTTAAAAAATTATAAATGTCTCTCCATTTCTGCGTTTCAAGAATTATAACATCTTTCAGTTCATCCCGGGAAATGGTAATTTCAGAAGTGCCCAATTCCTGAAAATTATTTATGAAAAAAGCCTTACATCCCAGGTTTTTTGCCAATTCAACATCTGTGAGCCTGTCGCCAATTACAAAAGAATTTTTAAGATCATATTTTTCTTTATCGAAATATTTTTTCAGCATTCCTACTCCGGGTTTCCTTGTGTCTTTATTTTCATGGGCAAAAGTTTTGTCAATAAAAATCTCAGAAAATTCAATTCCCTGGTCTTTAAAAGTTTTAATCACAAAATTTTGTATCGGCCAGAAAGCCTCCTCAGGAAAAACATCCGTACCAAGTCCATCCTGATTGGTAACCATTACCAAATCATAATCCAATTCTTTGACAATTTTAGAAAGATATTCAAATACACGCGGATAAAATTCCAATTTTGAAAAAGCATCTAACTGGTTAGTAACAGGTGGTTCAATAATGATTGTTCCGTCACGGTCAATAAATAAAATTTTCTTATCCATAATTTTTTAAAGCTTTTAAGAGTGTTTCATTTTCTAAAGGTGTTCCAACGGTTATCCTGATACAGTTTTCGCACAAAGGTTCATTACTTCTGTTACGTACAATGATTCTATGCAATAATAAATATTGATATAGCTTATCAGCATTTTGCACTTTCGCTAAAATAAAATTAGAATCAGAAGGATAAATATTTTTAATAAAATCAAATTCTTTTAATTCCTTTTCGAGAAGAATCCTTTGTTCAATGGTTCGTTTAATATTTGCATTTACTTCATTGAGTTTTCCTAATGCCTCTAATCCTAATTGCTGCGATGACTGGTTAATATTATACGGAGGCTTTACCTTATTAAACAAATCAATAATTAATTCTGAGGCAAAACCCAGTCCCAATCTTAATCCTGCTAACCCCCATGCTTTTGAAAGCGTATGCATCACAATCAGATTTTCATATTCTGTCAACTCCTGCAAAAAAGACTTTTGCCTGGAAAAATTAATATACGCTTCATCAATCATTACGATCCCATGAAAATTATTTAGTAATAATTCTATATCCATTCTATTGAAATTATTACCTGTAGGATTATTAGGCGAACATATAAAAAGTAATTTTGTATGCTCATCTATCACAGATAAAATACCTTCCACATCCAATTGAAAATCTTTTGTAAGTAACACTTCGCGGGCTTCCACAGCATTTATATTGGCACAAACCTTATACATTCCATAAGTAGGCGGACAAATAATCACATTGTCTTTTCCAGGTTCACAAAAAATCCGAAAGGCAATATCAATCACTTCATCACTTCCATTTCCTATAAAAATATTTTGCGATGGAAAGCCTTTTATTTTTGAAAGTTCTAGTTTTAACTGCCACTGTAATGGATCAGGATACCTATGAAGCCCCATCCCCGCGCCTTCTCTTTCGTAAGAAGGAAGCACTACCGGTGACCCATAACTGTTTTCATTGGCGTCCATGAAAACTTCGGCATTTCCCCTGTATTCACTCCTGGCAGAAGAATACGGTTTTAATTGTTTTATGTTTTCCCTTACAAGATTATCCAAATTAAATTTTTCCATCTTCAATTTTTTTTAAGCGAATACTTACCGCATTCTTATGAGCTAAAAGTCCTTCAGCAGAAGCCATTGTTTCCACTGCGTTACCAATATTTTTTATTCCACTTTCCTTTAACTTTTGAAAAGTAATTTTCTTTACAAAACTATCTACAGAAACGCCGCTAACTGTTTTTGCCAATCTATTGGTAGGCAAAGAATGATTCGTTCCCGAAGCGTAATCACCCGCGCTCTCAGGGGAATAATTTCCAAGGAAAACACTTCCGGCGTTGATTACATTTTCAGCAAGTAGTTCTGCATTTTCAGAAGCAATAATTAAATGTTCCGGGGCATACCTATTTAAAAAATTGAAAGCATCTTTCACATCTTCCATCACTAAAAATCTTCTGTTCAAAAAACTTTTTTCAATAATTTTTAATCGGGGGAGCTCAGGCAATTGCTTATGAATTTCCTGAATAACTTTTTCAATTATTTGTTTGTTTACTGCTACAAGTATTACCTGGCTGTCGGCCCCATGTTCAGCCTGGCTCAGCAAATCGGCAGCAACAAACTCAGGGTCACAGGTTTCATCAGCATATATAGCCAGTTCACTTGGACCCGCCAACATATCAATAGACACGCCGTCTATATTAACTATTTTTTTTGCACAGGTAACATATTGATTTCCGGGTCCAAAAATCTTATCCACTTTTTCGACAGTTTGCGTTCCATAAGCCATGGCAGCTATTGCTTGCGCACCACCGCCTTTATAAATATTTTTAATACCAAGAATATGAGCCACAAATAAAACCGAGGGATCAACTTCTCCATTTTTATTTGACGGAGTAGTTACGAAAATATTTTTGCATCCGGCAATTTTTGCAGGGATGGCAAGCATTAACAAAGTAGAAAATAAAGGGGCACTTCCTCCCGGAATATATAATCCCACTTTTTCGACAGGAACACTTTTACGCCAGCAAAAAACGCCGGGGGAGGTTTCTATTTTCTTTATTTTTTCGAACTGCTTCTTATGAAATTTTTCAATATTTTTTTTCGCAAGAAGAATAGCATTTCTAAGGCCTTTATTAACTTTCTTTTTTGAATTTTCAATTTCGTCTTCTGTTACCCAAAGATTTTCAGGAGCAAATCCATGAAATTTTAAAGAATAATTTTTCACTGCAAAATCTCCTTCATCCTTAACCGTATTGATAATTTCAGAAACTGTTTCGACCAGCTTTTCTGAATTGATTCCCGGCCTTTTTATAAGCTCTGGCCATTCGGTTTCAGGCGGATTTTCAATTATCGCATTCATATTTTTTCTTTTTAGGAAATCATTTTTTCAATAGGTACCACCAGGATTCCTTCAGCCTCAAAACCTTTTAATTTTTCTATTACATCCCAAAAATCATTTTCATTTACTACACTCTGCACACTGCTCCAGCCTTTCTCTGCCAGCGGAACTATGGTCGGGCTTTTCATTCCCGGCAGTAAGGAACAAATATTTTTTAACTGGTGGTCGGGCGCGTTCATCATGATGTATTTATTATTTTTTGCAGCCTTCACCGCATTCATTCTAAGCAATAAATTATCAAGGATCTTCCTGTTTTCTTCAGTCAGGTTTTTGTTGGCCACAAGCACCGCTTCTGAATTCAATACCACTTCTACCTCTTTTAAATTGTTGGTAAAAAGCGTGCTACCGCTGCTTACCAAATCACAAATAGCATCAGCCAAACCTATACCAGGCGCTATTTCTACCGACCCGCTGATTTCATGAATCTCTGCTTTGATATTTTTTTCGTCCAGAAATTTTTGCAATAAAATGCTATATGAAGTAGCAATTTTTAAACCATTCAAATCTTCTGCCCCGGAATATTTCAAACCTTTTGGAACTGCGATACTCAGGCGGCACCGACCAAAACCAAGTTTACCAACGATATCAATTTCTTTATTTTTTTCAAATACCACATTTTCACCTACAATGCCCACATCTGCTACATTATCAAAAACATATTGCGGGATATCATCGTCGCGCAAAAAATAGGCTTCGGCAGGAAAATTAAAAGCCTGCACTTTTAATTGCCTGTTTCCATTGTTTAGTTCGATGCCACATTCTTTTAAAAGCTGCAAAGAGTGGTCATATAATCTTCCGGATTTTTGAATCGCGATTTTTAGCATTTGTTTATTTTTAAAATCAAAAAAGGCTCACTTTTCAGTAAGCCTCTTTTTGAAATATGTTTATTACATACAAATCAACACAGCTTACCCTTTTGGTAAAAAATGATGATGGTGTATGTGACTGTTTTGTTTCATTGAAGGTGCAAAGTAAAGAATGAAAATTTGATTGAACAAAAAAAGTTTTGTGAAATTAAAAATCACAAAATTAAAAATCACAAAATTTTTTTGTTTACTATTCTCTATCTTCCCAAATTAGCGGATGCATGCGCTAATGAAAGAAACTATGACCTCGCGTCATTAAGGAATCATCACTCTAAAGTTCTTCTTCTGTTTCAGTATAATTGAATTCAACTTTACTTTGAATCACGATTTCGTCAAGGATTTTCCTCAAGTATCCACTTCTAACTGACTTTCTAAAACGCTCCTTCAATATTGGAATATTTATTACTTCTTCAATGCATTCCATATACTTGTCAACGATTGCTTTAATGGAATAAGTTTTAGCTGCATTTGCCCTGATTTTCTTTCCTAAATCACTTGTATTTTCCTCTGATTTTATGACAAAGGTTAGAGGATATTTTTGAATCTTGTCTATATCAAGGAAATATTTTTTAAAGTCTAAGGTTTCTGTTACTTGAAAAAACCTGCCGAGAGGTTTCATTACAAAGTCAATGCCTCCGTCATTAGCATTCGTTCTTCCTGTTTTGTAAAGTTTCAATTTTTCGGTATTGAGCTTATCCATTTCAAAACCCCAAATAATAGTATGATCGTGATAATAATATTTTAAGATAGCATAACTTACAATTTCAAATAGGCGGGCATCTACATTTGGGGCAATTAACCCGCTAATAAATTCTGCTACCTTTTTAGAGGAGGTATTGCCAATATCCTGAAGTTCTTCGCAAGATTTAACGAAACGCTGGAAAGCATCTTGCTTTGTTTGTGCATACTCATCTATTATATCAACAATGGATACGGCAAGGTTAAAATTAGCTTTGCCAACTTTTATTTTTATCAAATTTTCGTTTATCCAATATCTTTTTGTTTGCAGGTTTCGCATTATAGGAATAAACTCAGATGTTGGAAAATACTTTTGAAATTCTGAATTCATCCTATTATTTAATGCGTGATTTTGAAGGCTTCCTCCAAATGGTAATGTTCTTTGCCTGGCAAAAAGTTTATTAAACAAAGCACCTTCATACTTTGAATAATCGCTCCTTTTGTTATAACCTTTAGCTATGTAATCTTCAATAATCACATAAATTGCGTAAAGATTGGCAAAGCTTGAACGGGCTTTTGAGCCTTTGTTTGCAGAGCGAGTTTTCTCATTGATGTATTGGATAAGCTGACTCTTTTCAAAAATAGCTTCAGCATTTTTCCCAAAATGTTCTTGTAATATCCTTTTTATGTTTGCCGTGAATATATTATCCATTGGGTTCTTCGAATAAACTTAGATTAATTACAGTTGTTGATCTTGGCGTTTCAAATGTCCGGATTTCTTTTTGCAATTTTTCTCCTTTAAACTCTTTAGCTAAATGTAATCTTCTTAAGCCAATTTTTATATACTCCTCTTGTAATTCAATTCCAATGGACTTCCTGCCAAGTTCTTTTGCAACAAAGCATGTAGTAAATGTTCCTGAAAAAGGGTCTAATATTAAATCTCCTTCATTGGAACTTGCTTTGATTATTCGTTCAAGTAATGCAATAGGTTTTTGTGTTGGGTGATTTTCGTATTCATCCATTCTATAGCGGACTCTGGCAAATTCCCAAACATTTCCCGGAACTTTTTCTGAATTATAAACCGTCGGAACAGGTTTGCGATAGTCAATGAGTTTGCGTTTTGCCCCGGTTTTGGCTTCAACTAAAATATCATTGGTATTAAATGCATAATTGTTTTTGTCTTTTACACAAAAGAGTATAGGTTCATACATTGAACCAAAATATTTTTTCGCCTGGACTCCTGAACTATCATAAAACCAAACAAGCCTTGAAAGAATATCCAACTTATCCCGAAGGTAAATATCAAAATACGGCATAAACTGTGTTGCAGTCATTACATAAAAACTTCCGTTTGGTTTTAATTTCCGGATACACAATTCTAACCACTGATAACACCAATTCAAATACGCTTCTTCTGTTATCCATTTATCCTTATGTCCATTGAAATTTTTTCCAATATTATAGGGAGGGTCTGCGAAAATTAAGTCCACCGATTTGTCAGAGATTGAAATAAGGGCATCTAAAGCATCACCGTGTATAATTTTATGTCTATCGTTTCCTAATATTTCCATTTTAGCTTGTTGTTCAGTTATTTTGCTAAATTAAGAAGAAAAGCCCATTTAGGATTTTTAAGCTGCCGGAGAAAATGGCACATAAAATAATATTAATTGAAACCTTTTTCTTTTCCTAAAAAAACACCATCAATTATTTCTTATATAAAATAATAAATCGCAAAATTTGTTTGCCTACTGAAAAGAAATTTAAAACGGCTCAACCGCAACTCCCAAACCAAACCCATCAGAATAAATGATTTTTCCATAATCATATTGCACGTTTTTGGCTACATCTTCGGCAAGAAGCAGCGGGCCGTCCATATCCACATAATCGAGTAAGGGTAACAGTTGTGCTATGGCACCGGTACCTATGGAGCTTTCGTTCATGCAACCCACCATTACTTTCATTTCCAGTTCGCGCGCTTTTTTAATCATTCGCAATGCAGGCGTAATGCCGCTGCATTTGGTAAGTTTAATATTGATGCCATGAAAATATCCCTTGCATTTTCCCACATCATGTTCGCTCACACAACTTTCATCGGCTATTAGGGGCAACGGAGAATGTTCATACAAAAATTTCATTCCTTCCCAATCATCTTTAGCCAAAGGCTGCTCAATAAACTCTACATTCAGATCTTTGAAAATTTTGATCTTCTCCAGCGCTTCATCCGCCTTCCACGCGGCATTGGCATCAATCCTGAAAACCGAATCAGTACGTTTCCTTAATTCCCGGATGATTTGAATATCGTTCTCTGTTCCTAATTTAATTTTATAAATGGGCCATGGTGTTTCTTTTATTTTTGAAACCATGTTTTCAATGGTATCAATGCCTATAGTAATATCCGTTAAAGGGTTTTTTGAAATATCAAGATTCCATACCTGGTACAATTGTTTGTGTTTCAATTTTCCAAAAATATCCCACCCTGCCATATCCAAAGCACAAACTAAAAATGGATTTTCGGGAAACAAATGATGGAGATAATGCCAGTATCTTTCGGGCTCAGTAAACGAAGCTTTTTCAATCATTATCTTTTTTGCCTCTATATCAGCTATCATTTTATGAACCGAAATATTGTAATAGGGAATTGCGGGCGCCTCACCGTAACCCTTTACTCCAAAGAATTCCAGCTCCACCAATAAGGCAGCTTGATGAGTTTTGGTTCCCTTCGAAATTGTAAATGGATGCTTAAAAGGAAGATTCGATGTTTTATATTTTAAAGTCATAATTTTTACCCCTGACCCCTAAAGGGGAACCCTGGATCCAAGTCTTTTACTCTTTTTAGATATTGTAAAGTTAAAACTTCAAGGATTTTTTTAATTCTCAATTGATTAATAAATTTACCAACAACACGACCTCTAAAGGGGAATCTTGGATTCAAGTCTTTTACTCTCTTTAGATATCGTAAAGAAAAACTTCAAAGGTTATTTTTTATCTGTGTTATTACTTCTTTCAATTTTTCTACAACATATTCACCTCTTTTGCAAACTTCTTCGTTTGTAAATCTTATTATTTTCAACCCTAATGATTGCATAAATCCATCTCTTAGTTCATCATTGTTTTTTTCTGCTGATAAATGAATACCGCCATCAATTTCAATTACCAATTTTAATTTATGACAATAAAGATCGACAATATATTGTGAAACCGGATGTTGCCTTTTAAACCGATAATCCGGAAAATGCTGTTTTAGTAAAATCCAAAAAATTACTTCAGATGCAGTTGGCTCATTTCTTAATTTCTTTGCATTTTCAAAGATTATAGGCGAACTCCCATAAAACATACTTTCTCCCATATAACTATCATTTTAATTTTTCCCACCTTAAGTGATGGAGGTTTGAATTAAGATTCCCCATTCATCTTTCTTCCATACAGAGACAACGATGCCTTCAGTGACGATGGTTTGAAATTAGGTTCCCCTTTAGGGGTCAGGGGTGCTCCTCCCGCTTTCTTTAATATTCTTTTGCAACTCTTCGTTAAATTCATTTTCCTTTAATAAAGTTTCAAGGTTTAGATGCATGCGGTAATGCCAGTAATTATTTGGATTGGAAGGAACATTAATTCTGTCGTCCTGTGGATTTTCATTACGCAGTTTCTCATCCATGTCTAACAAATCAGCTAATTGAAAAATACTCCACATAGCCGGTGAATATAAATGTTGCAAAATGATTCTCTTATTGATCCATCCATCACAGGCAACAGGCGCTTCTCCATATTGGCCAAGCATATAATTATAAAACCTTTGAGTTTGCTCGCGGTTTTCCAGCCACCAGCCACGTATGGTGCTCATATCGTGAGTAGAAGGAGTTACCACAGATAAATAAGGAGCATCATTTGGATGAAAAAATTCCTTTCCTGTAGCTTTGGGCATTCTCTCTATTTCGAGGCTTAATATTGCCAGTTGCCGCATCACATCAGGAACACATGGAGGTACCATTCCAAGGTCTTCTCCGCATACAAGCATTTTGGTATTTCTTTTTAACTGGGGCAACTTATTCATTCCTTCTTTTCTCCAAAAATTATCTTGTCTGTTATAAAAATAATTGATATAAAGATGCCACAGTCCGTCTTTTGTATTATCGTCAAGCAGCCGGAATGAGGAGGTTTTATCCAATGAAATCCGGAAATGAAATTTTTGACCTCCGGAATTTTCTTCTTCAAAAAGAATCACATTACTGATCAGGTCAAATAAGCCATTTTGCATTTTTTCATCGGAGAAATCTTTAAAATGCTCAACCACTTTTTCCTGACTATTTACAAATTCCTTTAAACTATAATTTCCGTCAGAAATATTATCCAGGTATTTTTCTTTTACTTCATCTGTATTACTTTCAAAAATATTCGTGAGTATATCATCCGTAATAAAAGGAGTACAATAACGGTAATGATTAAACGCAATATTCATGTAATGAAATTCGGATATATCTACAGGAACAGCCGGAACAAATCTTCCCATAATACCTTCTATTGCATTCTTAGGGATACTCCAAATTCTAAAGAACCCCAGGATATGATCAATTCTAAAGGCATCAAAATAATTACTCATCTGGTCGAAACGCCTGCGCCACCACCTGTAATTATCTTTGCTCATTTCTTCCCAGTTATAAGTAGGAAATCCCCAGTTTTGTCCTTTTACTGCAAAATCATCAGGAGGCGCCCCGGCCTGTTGATCCATATTATACAATGAGGGGTTTACCCATGCATCACAACCAAAACGATAGACCCCGATAGGAATGTCTCCTTTCAAAACTATTTTTTTCTTATGCGCATAATCCGACATTTCTTTCAATTGCAAATGCAGATGATATTGTACAAAATAAAAAAAGGCTACCTGGTCATAATGTTTTTGAGAAGGAGATACTAATTTCTGTATGGCAGTTTCATCGTAGGTCTTATGGCTTTTCCATTTTAAGAAATCTGGTGTCTTATATTTATCCCGCAGGTATGAAAATGCAGCATAAGGCACCAGCCAGTAACGATTCAATTCAAAGAATTCAAAATAATCCACGTTATTCTGAAACTCCTTTTTCCCTGCTTCATACAATTCTTTTAAAGCCGAAAGTTTAAATTTCATTACCTGTTCGTAATCAAATTCTTTAAGATCATTGAGTTGTTTTTGTTTTTTCTTTAGTGGTTTTATAATGGATGCAAATTCTTTCCCGGCAACATTTTCAAGGTTGATATAAATGGGATGCAATGCAAAGGCGGAAATGGAAGCATAAGGATAAGAATCATGCCAGTTGTGATGTGCTGTGGTGTCATTCACAGGTAAAAGCTGGATTAATTTCAGGCCTGTTTTTTTTGCCCAATCCACTAACAATCTAATGTCTGTAAACTCGCCAACTCCAAAACTTTTTTTGGACCTCAGGCTAAAAACAGGAATGGAAACGCCTGCCCCGCGCCATTCACTAACAGGATAATTTACAAATCCGTCATTTATAATAGTAAGGCTATCCTCATTTTCATAATTTTGGAGAAACCGGTTTTCACCGTTTTCAAAAAATACAAATTCTTTTTTTTCCGTATTATAAATACCATATTTATATACTGCCGGCCATTCATTTTCTTCCATACAAATACTCCCCATATACCAATTATTTACGGGTGCCAGCAGAACCGGATTTTGAGAATCCCAGTTTTTTAAGTTCCTGGTAGATCCGATTAAGCAAATGGTTTCACCGGGTTTTAATAAAGGCGCTTTAACCCGAAATTGATGAGTTATTTTCTTAGGATTATTTATTTTTATTTTGGTAACAGGAGATAGTAAGATTTTTTTAAAAGGTGTTGTAAAGAAAATATTGCCAATTTCGCCGGCGGCATTCCATGTATCATAAACAGAATAGGATTTTGTTTTACTCAAAGAAATATCTATAAAACGATTTTCTTCCCCATCAATAATTTCAATACCATCTTTATCTCTTAAAATATATTTATAAATAATTGTGTCGTCAAAATCTTCGGGGAAATTTATAGAACCATACCAAAAATCATTATTAAGCCAGGCGAGGGGAATTGCTTTTGACGCTTCATTATTACCCATAAATCCATTATTCCCTGAAATAAAAAATTCTTCTCCTGGTACGGTGTGATATCTTAGATAAAAAGTAATCTTCATTTTTTGTTGTTAAAACCGGTACAATTTAACTCGCTTGATTAAAAACGTAAAACTGACACTATAAATAACTTTTAAGAATGAAATATTTTAAATGTCAAAGCGGTAAAGATACATTCCATTCTTTTTTGATGTTAATTTTTTTATCAGGAGAAGTTTGAAATGCACAGTGCCTGAAAAAATTTATAAGAGAGACCGATGTTTAATATCCCGAAATTTCATGTTGCTGTTGACGCGCTTTTTTTATTCTTGAGTGGATATTTTTTTCGCGCAAAAAAAGACTTCCAATAAAGCAAATGCCTCCCATACAGGCTACCGCCCAGGGACCACCAATAATACCGGCGATAGCTCCGGCCAGCAAACTGCCAAAGGGCATAGTACCTTGCAGGCAAACGGTATAAAAACTCATGACCCTTCCCCGTTTATCATCGTCCACATAAAGTTGTAAAAGGGTATTGGTACAGGCTGTGTGCATCATTTGCGAAAATCCTGCTATAGCAATGAATAAAAGCGAAAGCGGCAAAGAACGCGAAAGCGCAAAACATATCATTCCCAGGCCTAATAAAATACCTGTAAAGGATACTATTTTTTTAAGCAGTCTTGTTGTTTTTCTTTTAGTCAGGAATAATGCGCCAGTTATAGCGCCAACACCTGCTGCGCTCATCAGGAAACCCAGTGTCTGGGCGCCCCCATGCAAAACATTCTTAGCAAAAACAGGTGCTAATGTTCTCAAAGAAGCATTACTAAAACTAACAATGGCCAATAAAATCAGCAAAGAACGCATCAGTACGTTTTCTCTTACATATTGAATGCCTTCTTTTAATTTTTTTAAAATATCTACTTCTTTGGTCCTTTCTATAACACTTTTGGGAATCTTCATCAGGATAAGACTTATTAACACCAAAGAATAACTAAAAGCATTAGCCATAAAACACCACCCCTCACCTACCGCGCTTATTAAGATCCCTGCCAAAGCTGGCCCTATCAAACGTGATAAATTAAAAACTGTAGAATTTAATGCAATTGCATTGGGCAGCGCCTCCTTATCGCGGCCCACCATCTCTACTACAAATGATTGCCTCATCGGCACTTCAAAAGCATTGATAACACCAAGACAAAGACTTAGTACTATGATATGCCAAATTTGTACTACGTTAAATAATGTAAGTAAGCCCAGTAAAAATGCCTGGGCCAAAGCTAATGCTTCAATACGGCAAAGCGCTTTATGCTTGTCCCAGCGATCTGCATATACGCCTGCGAAAGGAGCAATTAAAAAAATAGGTACCTGCTCACAAAACCCTACAACGCCCAATAAAAATGCGGAATTAGTAAGTTGGAAAACAAGCCACATCATAGCCATCCTTTGAATCCAGGTGCCAACCAATGATAAGGTCTGCCCCACCATAAAAAGCCGGTAATTGCGGTAAAACAGTGCTTTTTGTTGTTGAAAATATCTCTGTACCAGATTTCTTTTTTCAATTGCCATTGTCCCGTGCAAATTACAAAAAACAGATGTGGCAATTTTATATTTTTATTTCATTTATAATAAAGTGAGCTCTGGAATATAGGAGGAATAGCTAATATTACAATCTAAGAAAACAAAAAAAGTCTTTTTGAAACAGGAGGTGCAGTAAAGCAATAAATATTCAGGATTCTGATTTGATCTTTTTTAATTGATAATATAATCCTATAAAAATGGTTACAAAAATTCTAAAAGATATACTTTTTCTCTATACTTATAAATGGCTTTTTATGGAAAATCACATTACACAATTTTAAAAGTTATAATACGTTTATAATTTACATAGTCCTATTTTATGAAACGTTATAATTAATTTACACCATATAAAAGGCTGTCAATAATTGTAATTTTGATTATTATTAATACTTTTGTTGTATTGAAAAAATATTTTTACATACTTTTATTTTTTATCAGTTTACATTTCATCAGTAATGCACAGGTAAAGCCTGCGCATGTTTTTTCAGATTCTGAAAAAACTGTAAAGTTTTATCCTAATCCGGCAGTAAGTATTATCAATTTTGAATTTAATAAGGATTACGACAATTCTTATACCCTCCTCATTTTTAATTTTTTAGGAAAGAAAATAGAAGAATTAAAAGTCAACGATATTAAAATGACTATCTCTGTTACTGATTTTTATCGCGGTGTATATATTTTTCAACTTCAGGATAACCATGGAAATATTGTAGAGACTGGCAAATTCCAGGTTATTAAATAATTAATCTACACTTCTACACTCCCACTACTCTTTTTTGATGTGTCATTTTGTCTAATAATAGTTATTGGCAAAAATTTTGACTATACTACCTTTGCAGGCAAATTGATAACATGATAAAAAATCAGAAAGACATGCATGAAAACGACATGACCGACCCGATTGATGAATTGGTAAA
Source organism: Hanamia sp. (assembly GCA_036509335.1). Taxonomy (GTDB): domain Bacteria; phylum Bacteroidota; class Bacteroidia; order Chitinophagales; family Chitinophagaceae; genus Ginsengibacter. The sequence continues at coordinate 25,009 of DATCFT010000019.1, read as the reverse complement.
CAATCAGCAAAAACAAGAGACCGGAGAAAATGAAACTGAAAAAAATGAAAAAAGAGATTCCGGTGAAGAAATTGATACTACACAAAAAGATAAAGAGGAATTAGAGGAGCAAAAAGATAAATACGTTCGTCTCTTTGCTGAATTTGATAATTATAAAAGACGTACTTCAAAAGAGGCCATAGAACTAAGGCAAACTGCCGGTAAAGAAGTGATCATTTCTTTACTGGAGATTTTGGATGATATGGAAAGAGCTGAAAAACAAATGCAGGAAAGCGATGAGGAAAAAACACTGAAAGAAGGAATCACACTCGTGTTTGATAAATTTAGAAAGATCCTGCAATCGAAAGGTCTTAAAGCGCTGAATACGCTACATACAGAATTTGATGTAGAAAAAGATGAAGCGGTTTCTGAAATTCATGTAGATGATAAAAAACTGAAAGGGAAAGTAGTAGCGGAATTACAGAAAGGATATTACCTCAATGATAAACTAATAAGATTTGCCAAGGTAGTAGTAGGCAAATAATTTTACCGGAAATTGAAACGAAATACCAAAACGCCAATGCAATCGCAAAAAGCAATTGGCAATTTATAATAAATAGTATGGCAAGTACCATGTCCACAAAAAGAGATTATTACGAAATTCTTGGAGTTAACAAAAACTCTACTCCCGATGAAATAAAGAAAGCATATCGAAAAGTAGCCATGCAATTTCATCCCGACAGAAATCCCGGCGACCATACTGCTGAAGAAAAATTTAAGGAAGCAGCAGAAGCATATGAAATATTAAGCGACCCGGATAAACGGGCACAATATGATCGTTTTGGCCACAATGCATTTAGCCAGGGCCGCGGAGGCGGAGGCTTCTCAGCCCATGGAATGAATATGGAAGATATTTTCAGCCAGTTTGGAGATATTTTCGGCGACGATATGTTTGGTAGTTTTTTTAGCGGTGGCAGCAGAAGCGGAGGCTCCAGAAGAAGCAGAGGCATAAGGGGAACTAACCTGAGAGTAAGAATAAAAGTAAATTATGAAGAGATTGCTAAGGGAACCACAAAAACCATAAAAGTAAAAAAATATATTTCGTGCAATACGTGTGGAGGGTCGGGAGCAAAGGATAAAAATAGTTCACAAACCTGTAAGACCTGCGGAGGTAACGGCCAGGTAAGAAGAGTTCAAAATACTTTTTTAGGCCAGATGCAAACGGTGACTATCTGCCCTGATTGTAATGGTGAAGGAACCGTGATCACCAGTAAATGCCCTGTCTGCAGAGGCGAGGGAAGAGTATATGGTGAAGAAATGGTATCTATTCAGATCCCTGCCGGTGTGCAGGAAGGAATGCAACTGAGCATGAGCGGCAAAGGGAATATGGGTGAACGCGGCGGTGGCTCCGGCGACCTGGTCATATTAATTGAAGAAGAAGCTCATCCTTATTTATATCGCGAAGGATTGAATGTAGCTTTTGATCTTTATATTTCTTTCCCCGATGCAGTTTTCGGAACCAATACAGAAGTGCCCACTATTGATGGAAGGGCAAAAATCAAGATTCCTCCGGGAACACAAAGTGGCAAAATTTTCAGGTTAAAAGGGAAAGGATTTCCTTCTGTCAACAGTCATGAAAAAGGCGATCAGTTGATTCAAATTAATGTGTGGACACCGCAACATATTTCGGAAGAAGAAAAAACGTCCCTGGAAAATTTACAGACAAGCGAAAATTTTAAACCGAAGCCTGATAAAAATGATAAAACATTCTGGGAAAAAATCAGGGAGACTTTTAGTTGAGGTTTAATTCTTGAATGTTGACAGCCGAGCCCGCACCTGTTGTTTTGCAGTTTTTCAGAATAGAAATCCAGGATATTTGTTTGTTTACTGATAATTGCATTAATCAGTGTGAATCTAAAAATGAGCTTGCATTATCTATCTTTTTTCCGGTTTCTTCTTTTCCTTTTATCGTAATAAATAGTTTTACATTTATCTACTAATCCTACAAATTCAGTTTCCAAAAAATTATCAGGATTTTCAGAATTCACCGCAATATTTTTAATAATATTCCAATCAAAATCTTTTGGGAAATATTGTGATTCACTAAGCTTTAATCCAAACATAGTAACGGCTGTTGCAAATTGCAGTTCTTTATTTAATTGATTAAATGGCACATAGTTTTCAGAGCAATTATATTTTAAAATTTGATCGCGGGTATCGTTTGGCAAACGGTAATGAACAGTAAAATCAGCGAGATTTGCATTTGCAACAGGTATTGAATCTTTTTGTGCAGGAGATATCTCAAAGACGACTGTATTGCCCGAGGCTGAACCAATTTCGCCACCTTCCAATTGATAGTCTTTGGAATCTATAATACTTTTTTTATTATCATAGCCTATCAAACGGTATTCTTTTACAAAATCCGGATTAAATTTTACATTGATATAGACGTTGCTTGCAATAGAATAAAGAGTTTGGGTAAACTCAGTAACCAATACCTTTTCGGCCTCTCTTACATCATCTATATATGCAAAATTTCCGTTGCCCTTTTTTGCCAGCACTTCAATTTTAGAATCTTTATAATTCCCCATTCCCACGCCGAGACACGTTAGATATACACCTGATTGTTTTTCTTTTGAAATTAATTCTTCCAGGTCTTCTTCAGTACTTTGCCCTACATTAAAATCACCATCAGTAGCCAATATGATCCGGTTGTTGCCACCTTTAATAAAAGTACTTTCTGCTACTTTATAAGCCATCCTGATGGCTGCTTCCCCGGGTGTGTCTCCATTAGCGGTTAATTCTTCAATAGCCTTCGAAATTTTTTGTTTTTCCGCTCCACTGGTGGGCTGCATCCAAACACCTACAGTGCCTCCATAAGTTACAATTGAAACTTTATCCTGGCTTCTCAAATTTTTTACGAGCAATTGAAATGCTTCTTTTAAAAGTGGTAACCTGTTAGGCAAATCCATGCTTCCCGAAACATCAATCAGGAAGACAAGATTAGAAGGTGGTACTTTATCAAGATTTAATTTCCTTGCTGATAAATTTACAAAAAGCAGGCGATGATCTTTATTCCATGGACAGTCGGTAACCTGGGATTCAATTCTGAAAACATTATCATCGGAAGGCTCTTTATAATTAAAATTGAAATAGTTCAACATTTCGTCAATTCTTACTGCATCCGTTGGTACCTGTGTATTTTGATTGATAAACCGCCGTACATTACTGTAAGATGCTTTATCAATCCTCATTGAAAATTCAGTTTTGGTTTTGTTGTCAGCTTTTACAAAATCATTTTCAGCAAGACTGCTATAGCTTTCATCCTGGTAATATGATATAGGAAACATATTTCCGGTTGAACCGGTAGTAAGTGATACCAATTTTTGTTTATGTGTATTTTCAGTTGTGGTAAGTATCTGTAAAATGATGTGCTGATATTTGCTTGCATTAACCCTTATAGATTGTGTTGCGTATCCATCCAAACTAAAAACCAATGAATCTGTATTATTTGAAGTGGAAATACCAAAGCCGCCGGACGCACCACTGGAATAGAGTGCATTTCTTTCGGGCATATAAATTTTTACATTCTGAAGTGGCTGTTTAGTAGCATCCATTACATCTCCTCTTATGTAATATTGGCCGGAAGCCTGGTTAAGCAGAAACAAAGCAGAAAATATGGAGAATAGCTTTTTCAAGAAAATATATTTGGTAAGATAAATCCTTATTTGATTGCCACAAGTATAATGACAAAATATTTACAGAGTGAATTACTCTAAACCAATTGATAAATCTCTTTTATATTTCTTCCCAATCCGTCATAATCAAGTCCATAGCCCAGCACAAATTTATCAGGAATCGTAAATCCGAGATAGTCTATTTTTATGGGATGCACCATGGCAGCTGGTTTATGAAGCAATGAAGTTACTTTTAAGGAAGCAGGATGATAGTGCTCCAATTGCGGCAAAAACTGGGATAAAGTTTTCCCGGTATCCACTATATCTTCTACAATTATTACATCTCGTCCATATAGTTCTGCATCGAGGCCAATGGCAGTAATTACTTTCCCTGTTGATTTTACTCCCTTGTAAGATGCTAATTTTATAAAGCCTATTTCTGCTTCCAGCGTGATTTGTCTAAAAAGATCCGCTGCAAAAATAAATGCGCCATTAAGAATAGCAATGAATATAGGATGCTTCCCTTCGTAATCCCTGTTGATTTCTGCTGCCACTCTGCTTACCTCTTTTTCTATTTCTAATGAATTGATATAGGGTATAAATTCTTTATCGTGTACTTTTAAAGTAGCCATAAATTATTTTGAAATGATGAGCTGTTGCCCGATCTGCAAATTATTGTCTGAAATGTTATTCCATTCTTTTAATTGCTTTACTGTAACCCCATATTTTTTTGAAATAGTATAGAGATTTTCTTTTGGAAGCACTTCATGTGTGGAGGAACTTTCAGATCTCAGTTTAGAACCATTAGTTTCCTGGTTTGAAGTTAAAGGTTGGCGGCTGACGGCTGATTGCTTATAGCTGATAGCTGATATTTGCTGGGGCTTCAAAAATATTTTAGCTCCCGCTACGATATAATCATCAGGTGTAAGCTGGTTATAGGCATAAAGATTTTGCAAAATCACTCCATATTTTTGGGAAATATCATAAAGCGTTTGATTAGGGTCGGTAATACAAAAATCAATTTTACCTTCTTTCTGTTTTTTCTCCAGGAAAATATATTGATCCTTATCCAGAATTCCATCCTGGGTAAGATCATTTATGGTCAATAATTTATTAAGATTAATATTATTATCTGTAGCAATGGCAAGCAATGACGTGCCTTTGGGAACATATAAAGCTTTTGAACCATTGATAGTAAGATTGATGGGTTCTGTAAGGTTAGAATCTAAAGCAGTTTGTGAAGGAATAGTTTCAGGATCATCTTTATATTTTGATCCGTCAAAATGAGGCACATCATTTATGGCCTCGAGGGTATATTGTTCTAAATTATTATCCTCAATATTTTTAATCAGGATTTCAGGATATTGTGGATTAGTGGCATATCCCGCTTTGCTGAGACCATAAGCCCATGCCTTATAATCTGCAGGATTCAATTGAAATAAAAAATCATAGCGGCTGTTACCTCTTAAAAAATTAGAATGATCACGATAAGAATCTTCAGCACTTTTATATTTTCTGAAACACTCCCCGGGCGCATCATCATCATGGCTTACCGTTTCCGCAGTCCACGTGCTTTTACATTTGATACCAAAATGATTGTTGGATTCTTTTAATAAATCACTATTCCCATTCTGAGTTTCTAATAATCCCTGTGCCAGCGTAATCGCAGCGGGCACGCCCATACGTTTCATTTCGCGGATGGCAAGATCTTTATATTCCTGAATATATTGTTGTGGAGTTATGGTTTGTGCAGAAGTTTCAAAATAACAAACCATAGAAAAAAAGAGGATGATGATTGTTTTATTCATCAGAAAAAAAATATTTTATTTTCAAAAATTACAAGATTCATTATTTTTTTATCACCATCATCAATCCATCCCTTACCGTAAGAATCACCTGTTGCACTCTTTCATCTTTTGCTACATGTTCATTAAAAGCATTTATGGCAACTGCATTTTTACCGGTAATTTTATCTTCCAAAACTTCGCCATGAAACAACACATTATCTGCAAGAATTATTCCCCCTTTTTTTAATTGCGGCAAAGTTAATTCGTAATAATTAATATAATTGGTCTTATCCGCATCAATAAAAACTAAATCCCATGTAATATTAAGCTGCGGAATAATCTCTAACGCATTTCCCCTGTGTAAAATTATCTGATTGGTATGTGAAGATTTTGCAAAATAATTTTGTGCGATAGTTGCATCTTCATCTCTCAATTCTAAAGTGTGCAAATGGCCTCCGGGTAGCAATCCTTTGGCAAGACATAATGCACTGTAACCCATAAAAGTTCCAATTTCCAAAATATATTGAGGTTTTATTATTTTACTAAACATTTCAAGAAACTTTCCCTGCAACGGGCCGCTCAGCATATTCGAATGAGCATGATTATTAAGAGTAAAATGTTCTATTTCCTTCAGCAAATTATCTGTAGGTTCAGAAAAAGAAGTTGCATATTCATTTACTTTATCGCTTATTATTTCAGGCATGGGGTAATTTTATTTTATCAGAAATTAATTGATCAGAAGTTTTATCTTTCGACATGATCCACAACCCTATAAAGGTAAGAAGTCCGTTTACAATTATCAATTCGTCAGCAAATACATAACCATCAAACAAAACGGTAGAATATTTATCAATAAAAAAACAAGCTATCGGGGCCAAAATACAAATGATGGGCGTGCCTTTATCTTTCACTTTTCTTTTTTTAGCAAATAAAGAAAAAGCAAAAAGACCGATGAGCGGACCATAAGTAAATGTGGCTACTTTAAATATTGCTGTTACCACCGACGCGCTATTTATTGCATTAAATAATAAAACTACCAAAAGGATTATTATTGAAAATGCAATATGAACATACGTCCTCCTTCGCACCATAACTTTTTCGCTTAGATTTATTTTTTTATCAAAATTTAAAAAATCAATACAAAAAGATGTGGTCAAAGCGGTAAGCCCTGAATCAGTGGTAGCAAAGGTAGCAGCCGTAAGGCCGAGCATAAAAACAATAGCCGGAACTCCTTTAAAATAATTCAAAGCGATGTCAGGAAACAAATAATCTGTTCTTGGCTGATGTGTTACTGAATCTAGTGGAATCGCAATTCCTTCCTTGTTTGCATAAATATATAATAATGCGCCAACACTTAAAAAAAGCAGGTTGATAATGACAAAAATAAAAGTAAAACTGAGCATGTTTTTTTGCGCGTCTTTTAGATTTTTACAACTCAGGTTTTTTTGCATCAGGTCCTGGTCGAGGCCAAACATGCCGATAGTTACAAAAATTCCTCCAAGGAATTGTTTGGTAAAATGAAATTTATTGGTAACGAAATGATGCGTAAAAAATATTTTTGAATAGCTGCTATCCTTTACTGCATCGAATGCCTGGCTTATATTCATATTAAGACTATGGCAAATAAAATAGATGGAGAGGAAAACAGAAGCTATTAAAAAAACAGTTTGAAGGGTATCAGTAATAATAATCGTTTTTAAACCGCCTCTGAAAGTATATCCCCATATCAGCAATAAACAAATAACAATAGTGAGCCAGAAAGGAACACCCATTTCATCAAAAATGAAACGCTGCAAAACGATCGCTACCAAATACAACCTGAAAGCAGAACCAATTATCCTTGAAATTAAAAAAATAGCTGCAGCCGTTTTATGGCTTACTTTTCCCAACGTTCTTTCTATTACCTCATAAATAGAGATCAAATGCATTTTATAATACAACGGGAGCAAAATACCAGCCACTAAAAAATACCCAACTGCATTTCCCAATACAAACTGAAAGTAACGAAACTGTGAGCCGGCAAGGTTTCCCACTTCGCCGGGAACAGAAATAAAAGTAACGCCGCTTAAAGCCGTGCCAATCATACCAAATGCAACGAGGTACCATTTTGATGAGCGGTTAGCAATAAAAAAAGTTGCGTTATCAGTAGATTTTCTTGAAGTAAAATAAGAAATGAGAATTAATATCAAAAAATAACCAATGAGGAATGAAAGCAATACGACAGGAGACATAATTTTAAATTGGAAAGATAAAAGTGGAAATTAGGAATTCTATTTTTTAAATTTGGATTTTTTTTCAAGATAAATAAAATTATGGTAATTAAATCTTTGACTGTCTTTTGCGGATCGCACAGCGGCAACGATCCTTTGTTTTGCGAACATGCAAAGCAAATAGGTTACCTTCTTGCACAAAACAATATCACACTTATTTATGGTGGTGGCAACAAGGGAATCATGGGAACAATTGCTAATGCAGCGTTAGAGAAAGGGGGAAAAGTGATTGGTATTATCCCAACATTGCTAACCGGAATTGAGCATCAGCATTTTGGGCTTACCGAAACATTTGAAGTAGCGGACATGCATATTCGCAAACGGATGCTTTATGAAAAATGCGATGCAGCATTGGTACTTCCGGGCGGCTTTGGCACTATGGATGAATTTTTTGAAATGCTTACCTGGAATCAGTTAAATATTCACAACAAAAAGATCTTTTTACTTAATACCTCCGGATTTTATGATCACCTGATTTCTTTTTTGCATACTATGGAAGAAGATGCTTTTTTATATTCAAATGCTATTGATCGAATAATGATTGTTTCTTCGCCGGAAGAATTAATTCCTGAACTGCATGAAGAGTAAGAATTAAAATAGAACGGACAGCAAACCAACTTTTAATTGCTTTTATAATTTGCTTGTGTCTGTGCTTAAAGTTAATAAGACCAAGCTTTTAATATTTAAAAATTGAAGACTCTTTATACTTCCTCTTCGAATCCTTCATGTTCTTCTGGCTTGTAACCGGCTTTTAATTCATCTAATTTTTTCTTGCCATAAGCAAACCTTGTTATAAACACATATAAAACCGGCACTATAAATATAGCAAGTGAAGTAGCCGCTAACATACCTCCAAACACAGTCCAACCAATAGTTTTACGTGATTCTGCAGCTGCGCCAGTTGCAAATGCCAGGGGCAATACTCCAAAGATAAACGCCAGGGAGGTCATAACGATAGGGCGTAAACGCAATCGCACCGCTGCAATCGTAGCTTTAATTAAATCCATGCCGCTATCTACTCTTTCCTTTGCAAATTCTACAATCAATATTGCATTCTTCGCAGCCAACCCAATCAATGTTATCAACCCGATCTGAGCATAAATGTTATTGGAAATATTGGGTAATAAACTTAATGTAATAATAGAGCCCAATGCGCCGATCGGCACTGCTAACAAAACGGAAAAAGGGACTGACCAGCTTTCGTACAATGCAGCCAGAAAGAGGAATACAAACACCAGGGATAGTGTGAAGATTAGCACTGTTTTATTTCCTGCTTTTATTTCTTCAAGGGTCATTCCTGAAAATTCGTAACCATATCCTGCGGGTAAGAACTTTGCGGCAGTTTCCTGCAATGCTTTAATAGCCTGTCCGCTACTGTAACCAGGTTTTGGACTTCCGTTTATTTCTATTGACCGGTTTACATTATAATGCGAAATCAGAGCGGGGCTTTCTGTTAATTTTGAAGTAATTAAAGAACTTAACGGAATCATATTTCCCTGGCTATTGCGCACATAATATTTCCCTACTTCACTAAGTGATGAACGATAGGAGCTATCGGCCTCGGTAACCACCTTGAAGTTTCTTCCATAAAGAGTAAATTGATTAACGTAAGTGCTTCCCAATAGAGTGGACAAAGTATTATAAACATCTGAAACATTTACTCCCAATTGTCTTGCCTTATCACGGTCAACATCTATCTGGTAGCTGGGTGTATTTGCGGTAAAGAAAGTAAAGGCAGTCCCTATTTCCGGTCGCTTGTTTACTTCTTCAAGGAATTTTTTTGCTACCTGGCTGAATTTTTGGATGTCATCTGTACTGGTAGTCTGTTCCAACTCAAGAGTAAATCCTGCTGTGCGACCTAAACCTGGTACGGGCGGAGGCGCTATCGGCAATACTCTTGCTTCTTTGAGGTCGGCAGTTTTATCCCTGATCTTTTGCATGATACTTATCTCATCCTGGCCTTTGCCTTTTCTTTGGTCCCACGGCTTCAGCATGATCCACATAGTGCCCGTATTCGATTTGTTTGATCCCTGGATTGCGTTGAATCCAGCAAGGCCACCAACTACTGATACTTCGGGTATGGATTGTATCCTCGCAACAATTGTTTTCAGCATCGCAAAACTTCTTTCTGTAGAAGTTGCCTCCGGCATTTCATAAGTTACCAATAAGCTTCCTTCATCTTCCTGGGGAATAAAACCTGTTGGCTTTTTTTCAAAAAGAATAAATAGTGCAACAAATATTCCTACAAGAAGAATCAGCACATAAGGCGTTTTTCTGATCCATAAAGCCACACCTCTTGTGTAAGAAGAATTGATTTTTCTGAAACGACTATTAAAAGCAGCAAAGAATTTTTCCATCGGGTTCTTCTTATCTTTTTCACCTTTTGAATGTCTCAATAAAAGAGAACATAATGCGGGTGTAAGAGAAAGTGCTACAAACGCCGAAATAATTACAGAGACGGCTATAGTGATGGCAAATTGCTGATACAGTCTTCCCACAATTCCAGGTATAAATCCAACCGGTACAAATACTGCTGCCAATATTAAAGCAATAGCTACTACCGGCCCGGAGATATCCTGCATGGCCTTGCGCGTAGCTTCTTTTGCCGATAAATTATAGGTATCTATGTAATGCTGCGCAGCCTCCACTACTATAATAGCATCATCCACCACTATACCTATCGCCAATATAAATGCAAATAAAGTGAGGGTATTGATGGTAAAACCAAAAAGGACAAAGAAGGTAAAAGTTCCTATCAGTGAAACAGGTATGGCAAGTACCGGAATTAAAGTAGCACGCCAATCCTGTAAAAATAAAAACACAACCAATACTACTAAGGCAAGCGCTTCAAGAAGTGTAAATATTACTTCTTTAATGGAAGCCTGAATCACTGAAACTGATTCACTCGGTATCAGGTAATCCATATCGCTCGGAAATGTTTTCTTTAATTCGGTGAGTGTATTAATGATTCCTTTATACGTATCCAATGTGTTGGCATCGGGCGTTTGATACACGATAAGATAGGTAGCCGGCATACCGTTTACCGTAGAGTTATGGGCATAATTGAATTTACCCAATTCCACTCTGGCGATGTCTTTCATATAAACAATATTGCCGGTAGCAGGGTTGTTACGAACGATAATATTTTTAAACTGATCTACGGTATTGATACGGCTATTGGTAAGCACGCTATACTCAAAATTCTGTTGGTTACTCTGAGGAAGACCACCTATAGTACCTGGTGCAATCTCAATATTCTGATCGTTAATGGCGGCAGCCACATCGGCCGGTGTTAATCCAAGTGCAGCAAGTTTTTCCGGATTCAGCCAGATGCGCATACTAAAATCATCACCATGCGAATCTATATCACCCACGCCTTTCACACGTTTCAAAGCATCCTGCACGTGAATATTTACATAGTTACCTATGAAGCTGGAACTGTGAGTGCCATGAGGTGAATAAAATGCGAAAATGGCCAGCGCGCTGGGGTTTCGTTTAAGCACAGTGATACCAAGTTGTTTCACCTCATCAGGTAAAGTAGGAAGAGCCACGTTCACCCTGTTTTGTACATCCACGGTGGCAATATCTATATCGGTGCCAATATCAAAAACCACATTGATACTGCTTTGCCCGCTTGAAGTACTGGCGCTGGTAATATATGTCATTCCCGGCGAGCCGTTTATCTGCGTCTCCATTGGAGTAGTAGTCGTTTGTTCCACCGTTTGTGCATCCGCACCAATGAAATTGGCTGATACAGCAACGGTTGGTGGCGAAATATTGGGATATTTGGCAACAGGCAGATTGGTCATTGATATAATTCCAACCAATACAATTACAATTGAAATTACAATTGCTGTAACCGGACGTTTTATAAAAGTTTCTGCGATCATTTTTTAATTCTTAATTCTTTTTTCTTCCTGCGGATTGCATCCGTAGCTATTCATATTCAACCACGTTGTGGTTGTCCTTTCTTGATTATTGTCCTGATAGCTATCGGGATTTTCATTGAAAATTGAATATTCTTCTTCTTCCTTATTTCTTATTAATTTTTTTTTATTTATTATTTTGTGGTGTCCGTTCTTATCACCGATCCCTCATGTAGATTTTGAATACCCTGAACTACTATTTTTTCACCAGGCTTCAATCCTGTTTTAATAATTACGTTTTCTCCAATCTGCTGCCCCGTCACTATCTGCCGCTGCGAAACTTTAGAACTATCGCCCACTACATACACAAAAAACTCTCCCAGCAATTCTGAAACGGCTTTATAAGGTATCATAGTTGCGTTGACTGATGAAGTGTTTTTAACTTTCACAGTAGTATTCATTCCCGGTTTCAGCATGTCTTTATCATTTGGGAAAACCAATCTTACTTTTATAGTTCCTGTTTGAGGATCTACTGCCCTGTCTATAAAGCTTATGTTTCCGGGATAAGGATATGTTTCGTCGCCAAATCCAATCGTGAAAACAGAATCCTTTATTACATTTTTATCTTGTTGCAATTCAGTAAAGCGATAAATATTTTTTTGATCAATTGTAAAATCAACTGCAATAGGGTTGTTGGTTGAAACCGTGTTCAATACTGTTTGTCCGGCTACTACTGCGGTTCCTTTTTTCACTTGTGAAATACCTATCGTACCTGTGAAAGGCGCATGGATATTGGTAAATTGAACATTAGAATGAACGCTCGCCACATTTGCCTGCGCAGCAGCTACTTGTTTTTTTGTAGCATCTAATGCAGCATTGGCATAGTCCACCTGTTGTTTTGCAATCGCATCATGCTTTGCCAGTTCATTATACCTGTTTGCATCTTGTTGTGCTTTTACCAAATTTGCTTCCTGCACCTGAAGGTCAGCTACTGCCTGGTTATAATTGGCTTTATATATTTGCGCATCTATCGAATATAAAAGCTGTCCTTTTTTTACATGTTGCCCATCTTTAAAATAGATCCCTGTGATATAACCGCTTACCTGTGATGTCAGATTTATTTGATCCAGCGCATTGATAGTCCCGGGAAATTGGTCATAATATACTGCATTGGTTGAAGTAACTTCTGCTACTGTAACAGGAACCGCTGGAGGTGCCCCTTGCTGCTGTTGATTATTCTTACTGTCGCATGATGCTAAAATAAAAACAGTGATTAAGAAAGGAATAATATTTTTGCGTTTTAATTTCATACTTTTTTTAATTTAATAGCTGATATTTCCTAATGATTGTTCCACATCTATTTTAGTGGATAGTACCTGGTACAGCGCATTGTAATAACTGATCTGTGCAGTACGTAAATCAGATTCAGCGGTGATCACATCTAAATAGGCCTTCACGCCGGAACGGTATTGCAAACTGATCACTTCATACACATCATTAGCCAATGAAAGATTTTCTTTCAAACTGAAGAAATCATAAAGATTGCTTTTATAATTGGCCATTGCGGTTTGATATTGGGTGTTAATTGTATTTTTCTGGCTTGTGATATTGTTATCTGCCTGCGTGATCTGAAATTGTGCTTCTTTTATTTGCTGTATTCTTTTTCCTCCCTGAAATAAAGGTATGGAGAGCGTGATGCCTGCAAAAGAATTAGGATATGACGCACTGTATAATTTAGAAAATTGATTGTTGAGAAAGTTAAGATTATAATTTCCATAAGCGTACACATTGGGAAGGAAACTCCATTTATAATATTGCAGGTTATATTGTTGAAGCTTTTTTTGAGTCTCCAATTGTTGTATTTCTATCCTGTTACTATAGTTTACATTTTGCAAAGTATCTATATAAATTTCTTTTGCCATTTGTGCAGTATCGTAAACCAGATCTATTTTTTGAGAATCCGGATATCCCATAAGTTCTTCGAGATAAGCATATTTTGCTTTCATAGATTCGTCGCCGGATTTTTTTTGAGCCTTGGCATTATTTAAAGCGATGATAGCCCTTTGGTAGTCTGTCTTATCTACGATACCGCTTTGATACTGGTAATAAGCATCTTTATAACTTTGATTATTGCGCACAATATCCTGTTCAATCACTTTTAATTGCTGCACTGTAAGGATCAGATCATAGAATGCCTTGCTTACGGCAACAGTGAGATTTATTTTTTGATCCTCAGTATTTTGGGACGCCGAAAGTCTTACGTCCTTTGCACTACGCGAAGCGAGTAAAGCATCACTGCTAAAAATGTTTTGTGTTACACCAAAATTAGCGCCCGAAGTATTGTTAGTTCCTGAATAAGAAATACTACCACCACTTAAACTAACTGCAGGCAACTGAAAATTGTGTTGAATGTTGTAGGCAAAATCTACCTGTGGATACCAGTCCGCCAATTTACTTTTGATGATTGTTTCAGTAATATCTTCGTTAATTTTTGCATTATGCAAATCAGGATTATGTTGTAAGGCATATTCAATACAATTATGTAATGTCGCGGATTGCAACGTCGAATCGCTTTTATTTTGCTGCGCGAAAAGTATATTTGGAAGAATTAAAAATAAACAGGTAAAGATCTTTTTATATAATTGATACATCTTATGCTCTTTTGAATTCAATAGAAATAACCATTACACCGGAATTGAATTCATTATAATATGCGCTTCCGTCGCTATGATTCATTCAAAATATTCTAAACTCCATCTATGCGGAATTTATTCGGGCTGCAAGTTAAAAATAAATGGTGTTATGTCCATGCCATCCACTAATTACTTTTACCGTTCATAAAAAAAATGAGATTTTACTTATCAAGAAAATTCCTTTGACATTTATTTTTCTTTTAGCCCTGAAAGGGCGTAATATCTTAACGATGGGCAACGCCCTTCGCCTCTTAGTGTCTCTTCATTCCTTAATGGTAAAAAAATACTCGAACAAAAAATAGAAATAACTGATAAAAGTTGTTTTACTGTCCGCAAGACACCTCGGATTGAAATGGCTTAGAACCTTTTATCCATTTTTCTAAGGACATTTCGTTTTTAAAGGCCAAATTGTAATATAAATAGCATTGATAAATTAGCAATATTCATTTTTTGAAATTTCCTTTAAAATCTCATAAACTTATATCATCACAAAAGAGAATGAAACTCTATATAAAAAATATGGTAAGCATTAGGTGCAAGATGGTAGCAAAATCAGAGTTGGAGAACCCGAATGCATATCTTCATAAGACCTTAAGGAAAGTAATTTGAATTTTCCCCGGAATGAATTTCAATTACAGATGACCGTTATAAAGAGAATGTATTTTTACCCTTTTTGGGAAATAAAAAACTTTCAATCTTCTACCAGTTTTTCGTCAATCAAATAAGACTTCATCTCAGAAATTCTGGTAAATCCTTTTTGTTCTTCAATGGATAGATTGATGAAATTGGCTTCTGTTGCAGGGAAAGTTAGAATTCTTTTATGGCCAATAGTGGTACCATCAATTTTCTTTATCACTTCATGATCTTTATTCAGCAATTGAATCGTGAATTTTGCACAATTCTGTCCGTTCGTTAAATTTTCTTTTAAAACAATACAATTGATCTTTTCCGGTTGAGCGAACGCAGTTTCGATTGATTGTGATTCAGTCATAGTAATGGTTTCAAACGATTGGCTATTCCCCGTATTCAGTTCTCTTATAGGAATTGGCTTTTTATTGTAAATAAAATATTGGCTGCCTTGTTTTGAAAGATCATTATCAAAACTTTCTTCCCGCAATTTTTTGAAACCCATAAGTGAAGCAGAATCGTATTGGGTTATTAATCCGCGTCTATCCGGAGGAACATTTAAAATTAAATTAGCACCGCGACCTACACTCTTCAAATAGATTTCAAAAAGTTTTTCAGGGGCCTTTACCAATGAATCTTCTTTTTGATGATAAAACCAGCCAGGCCTGATGCTTACATCACACTCAGCCGGTATCCAGTTTTTACCCCAGGCATTTCCCTGGTTTAGAGTATCGGTAGGTGGCGCGCCTGTGCCTCTTTTAAAGCCAGCCGTATCAAGTAAATCCCAATTGGTTTTTCCTGCAAAGCCATTTTCATTGCCGCACCAGCGGGCGTCGGGGCCGATGTCGCTGAATATAATAGTACTAGGTGAAAGTTTTCTTACCACTCTTTCATATCTGGCAAAATCATAGACTTGCTTTTTGCCGTTTGGCCCTTCACCATTAGCACCGTCCCACCACAGTTCCCAGATCGGGCCATAGTTGGTAAAAATTTCTTTAAGCATGTTTACAAAAACATCGTTGTAAGCAGGTGTTCCGTATGCAGGATGATTTCTGTCCCACGGGGAAAGATATATGCCGAATTTTAATCCATATTTTTTGCACGCTTCTGATAATTCTCTCAGGACATCGCCTTTGCCGTTTCTCCATGAACTTTCTCTTACGGTGTGTGTAGAATATTTACTTGGCCACAGGCAAAAGCCATCATGATGCTTGGCTGTGATAATAATCCCTTTGGCTCCGGCGGCTTTTGCTATGCGGCACCATTGATCGCAATCCAAATCTTTGGGATCGAACACTTCTGCATTTTCTGTACCCTTTCCCCATTCAAGATTGGTAAAAGTATTAGGCCCAAAATGTACGAAAAAATAATATTCCATATTCTGCCATGCAAGTTGGTACTGCGTTGGTGTAGGATTTATTTCTCCATATTGCTGAGAAAATCCATCCTGGAATAAAAAAATGAAAGCGATAAAAATGAGTTTCTTTTTCAAGGAAATATTTTTTAATAATAATCCTTTGTAAGTTATTTTATAAAAACGAAATTTCCTTTTAATAAAATTTTGTTGTGAAAATAGTAATATAATAAGGTAAAAATGGAAATGATTTTTTGCTGCATTTCAAAACCAAATTTTATAAGATACTTGAATAATCTGCTAATATTTAGGTGGATTTAAATTAAGAATCCGGAGTATTTATTTGTTAACTATAAAAAAAGAAACACAAGTTCCATTTCTCCGGACAAATCAAATGAAATCTTCAAGAGAGAAAGTATTTGTTAACTTTTAAAAATTTGAAAAGTCCGGAATGATTTGAAACAGCTCATTTTATGTTGCTAAAGAGCAATAAATTTGCTAATTTTATTTTATATTCTTTTGAATCGTCAAATAAGAATTAAGAATTTTTACGAATACAAAATAATTTTAAATGGAAGCAATAATCGTACGCCCAAATACTAAAGCAGAGGCCGCAGCTTTAAAAACAATATTCAAAGTAATGAAAATCCCCTTTGAAAATGCTACTACCGAAGAAAGTCCCTATAACACTGCATTCGAAAGAAAAATGGAGAAAGCCAACGCTGATAAAAAAGCAGGACGTTATAAAGCAATTAAAACGGCAGACTTGTGGAAATAATTTATCTACAACAAGCACTTGATGATTTAAAGCATTGGAAAAAATCCGGAAATAAAGTTGTTCAAAAGAGAATTACTCAACTTATAGAAAGTATAGAGATAACTGAGAAATGATCATTTTATTACACTCAAAATAGAACTCTAAAAGAAAGTAGAGATTCCCCACTATTTGTTCATTTACTGCACCCAAAACCCATTAATTTATAAATCAAAATCACAGGACTTCGCACCAATAAAAAAATTCCAGCTTTACAACCGGAATTTTTTCAATTTTATTTTTAAATAAACACTTTCTTTACGCCTCCACCTTCTGCATCCTTTGTGTTTTCTTTCTTTCGTCTTCGTTAAGAATTACTTTGCGCATGCGAATAAATTTAGGAGTTATCTCTATACATTCATCCTGTTGAATATATTCCATACACTCTTCCAATGTCATTTGAATTTTTGGTGCTATGCGTGAAGCTTCATCGGCTCCGCTGGCGCGGTGGTTGGTTAGTTTTTTAGGTTCTGTTGCGTTTACGATTAAGTCTCCGGGTTTAATATGTTCAGCAATTATCTGTCCTACATAAACTTCTTCTCCCGGGTCCACAAAAAATCGTCCCCTGTCTTGTAATTTATCAATAGAATACCCGGTTGTTTTTTCCTGGTTTTTTGAAATCAGCACGCCATTACTTCTTCCGGGAATATATCCTTTCCATGGCTTGTATTCCAAAAAACGATGAGCCATCACGGCTTCGCCTGCTGTATTGGTAAGCATATTAGAACGCAATCCTATCAGGCCTCTTGAAGGAATTTCAAATTCCAGATGTTGCATTTCACCTTTGCTTTCCATCACCAGCATTTCGCCTTTTCGTTGAGTAACAAGGTCAATTACGCGACCACTATATTCGGCAGGTACATCTACCACCAGGTTTTCAAAAGGTTCACACTTTTTACCATTAATCTCTTTGGTAATTACCTGCGGCTGCCCTATGGTAATTTCGTATCCTTCCCTGCGCATGGTTTCTACCAAAATACTTAAATGCAAAATTCCCCGTCCATACACCATAAAACTATCCGCGCTATCTGTAGGCCTTACACGCAAAGCCAAATTCTTTTCCAATTCTTTTTCCAGTCTGTCTTTCAAATGACGTGACGTTACAAACTTTCCGTCTCTGCCGTAAAATGGAGAATTATTAATGCTGAACTGCATATTCATGGTTGGCTCATCAATACTAATAACTGGTAATGCCTCAGGATTTTCAAAATCGGCAAGCGTTTCACCAATATTAAATCCTTCAATTCCTACTACTGCACAAATATCCCCTGCAGGAACTTCCGATACTTTCTTTTTCCCTAATCCTTCAAAAACATATAATTCTTTTACCCGTGTTTTTTGTATCGTTCCATCCAGTTTCATTAAGGATAAAGGCTGGTTGTCTTTGATGATTCCTCTGGCTACTTTTCCTACGGCTATTCTTCCCAAAAAAGAAGAATAATCAAGCGAAGTGATCTGCATTTGCAAAGTTCCTGCCTCAGGAGATGGTGCGGGTACTTTTTCGAGAATGGTATCTAATAATGGAAAAATATTATCCGTTTGTTCGATAGTTGTATTCATCCAGCCCTGTTTACTGGAACCATAAATTGTGGGAAAATCCAATTGTGCTTCTGTGGCATCCAGGTTAAAAAATAATTCAAATACGGCATCATGTACTTCATCGGGGCGGCAATTGGGTTTATCTATTTTGTTAATTACCACAATAGGATGAAGATTTAATTGCAATGCTTTTTGTAATACAAAACGGGTTTGAGGCATTGGCCCTTCAAAGGCATCTACCAATAACAAAACGCCGTCAGCCATTTTCAAAACACGTTCTACTTCACCACCAAAATCACTATGGCCCGGAGTATCAATTACATTTATTTTTACGCCCTTATAAGTAACGGAAATATTTTTACTGAAAATAGTAATACCGCGTTCTCTTTCGAGATCGTTGTTATCCATTATCAGCTCACCGGATTCCTGGTTATCCCGAAAAATGTTGGTAGTATGTAAAATTTTATCAACCAAAGTAGTTTTACCGTGGTCAACGTGGGCAATTATTGCAATGTTTCTGATATCCATAAATTGTTTTAACCTGAATGGACTTTTTGTCCAAAATTTTTTGAGGCTGCAAAGGTAAGTCAAAAGTGGTTCTTAGCAAGTAGAAAAGAGAAAGTTATTAAGTTACAAGCAATCCCGGCAAACGAACAAATAAGGGACATTTCTATTGTGATGCCAGAGGTTTTTTTAGAAGATTATTAAAAAAATGAATCTTAAAAAAAAATTGTTGAAGAATAAATCATCATAAATTTTAATAGAATTGATTTGTACTTTGTGGAAAAATATTTACTTTATATTCTTTTAATAAATAAATTTTTACAAAATGAACAAAATGAGGGTTACTTTTTTGATGATTTTTATTTTTCAATTTTCATTTGCCCAAACAAAGAAAATAATTGGTTTTGATGAAGAGAAGGCAAGTGCACAATTTTCGCTGGAATCAAAATTTGACAATAATTTAAGCGCTGAAAATATTGGGGAAACAATGAAAAAACTTTCCGCAGTTCCTCATAACCTTAGTTCACCTGGTGACAAAGCAAATGCAGAATACATTCTAAGTCTTTATAAAAAATGGGGATGGGATGCGCAGATAGAAACGTTTCATGTATTGTTCCCTACTCCAAAAACAAGGTTGTTGGAAATGACTTCACCTACTTCTTACAAAGCTATATTAAAAGAACCCGCATATAAAGAAGACCCTACGAGCGGACAATCAGGTCAATTGCCAACTTACAATGCCTATAGTGCTGATGGAGATGTTACCGGTGAATTGGTTTTTGTCAATTATGGTTTGCCCGATGATTATAAAATATTGGATGAAATGGGTATATCTGTGAAAGGAAAAATTGTGATCGCTAAATATGGTCATAGCTGGCGAGGCACCAAACCCAAAGTGGCACAGGAACACGGCGCAATTGGATGCATCATATACAGCGACCCGATTGATGATGGATATTTTGCAGGCGATGTATATCCAAAAGGCCCTTTCAAAAATGAATATGGCGTACAAAGAGGTTCTGTAATGGATATGGTAATTTATCCGGGAGATCCTTTAACACCAGGCATCGGCGCCACAGAAGATGCAAAAAGATTAGACAGGTTACAGGCACCCAATCTTTTGAAAATCCCTGTGTTACCCATAAGTTACCACGACGCTAAACCTTTGCTGGAAGCACTTGATGGCCCGAATGTTCCACGTAACTGGCAAGGCGGTTTGCCCTTTGCGTATCACATTGGTCCTGGAAAAACGGTCGTTCATCTGAAAGTTGCTTTTAATTGGGATATCGTTCCCTGTTATGATGTAATTGCTAAAATATATGGATCAAAATTTCCTGATGAATGGGTAATAAGAGGCAATCACCAGGATGCTTGGGTGAACGGAGCCGCTGATCCAATTAGTGGGCAAGCGGCCATGCTGGAAGAAGCTAAATCCATTGGCGAACTTTTAAAAACCGGATGGAAGCCTGACCGCACTTTGGTGTATTGTTCCTGGGATGGAGAAGAGCCGGGATTGCTGGGATCAACAGAATGGCTGGAAACCCATGAAAAAGAATTACAACAAAAAGCAATAGTGTATATTAATTCAGATAATAATGAACGCGGTTTTTTATCTGCTGAAGGTTCGCATGCATTGGAGCCTCTAATGGATGGAATTGCAAAAACTGTAATTGATCCGGAAACGAATGTTAGTATTTTTGAACGCAGCAAAGCGCACGAAGCTGTATCAACTACCAATACAGAAGTCAGAGAAAGAATATTGAACGATAAAGAATTAAAACTTGGTGCGATGGGTTCTGGTTCTGATTATTCTTCTTTTATACAGCATGCCGGCATTCCATCGCTGGACCTGGGTTTCGGAGGAGAAGGCAGTGGCGGAGAATATCATTCCATCTATGATTCTTATTATGATTTTACAACTTTTAAAGATCCGGGTTTTCACTATGAAGTAGCACTTGCACAAACTGCCGGACGTGCTGTTTTAAGAATGGCAGAAGCTGATGTTTTACCTTTTGATTTCACTCATTTGTACAATACCATAAATGGATACGCGGATGAGTTAATCAATCTGCTAAAAGAGTCACGGGAATCTACAGAAGCGGAAAATACGATTATCAGTTCGGGAGATTATAAAGTAGGGAAAGATCCAACAAAAAAATTCATTAGCCCGGAGGTAAAGTCTGACGTTCCTTATCTTGATTTTTCTCCTCTGCAAAATGCATTGGTTGATTTGAAAAAAAGTGCAGACAGTTTAAAAGTGGTTTTTCAAAATAAAGTAAAAAACAATTCAGCAAGCGTGGCTTTTAATCAATCACTTTACCAGGCAGAGCAACAATTACTTTCTGAAAAAGGGCTGCCACGCAGGGGCTGGTATAAGCATACTATTTATGCACCAGGGTATTATACCGGTTATGGCGTTAAAACAATGCCTGGCATCCGCGAAGCGATTGAACTAAGAAACTGGAAAGAAGCGCAGGATCAGATCTTTGTTGATGCAAAAGCAATTGAGAGGCTTGCTGATTATTTAAAAGATGCTGAGTTGAAATGAAATAAACAGAGGAAAAGATAACAGCAAGCCAGGAAATTAGTAATTACAAAAAGAAATATGTTATTTCATATCCTAAACACGGGTAAGAAATTATTATCTGCGATTTTGTTGCCGCCAAACTTTTAGGATAACATTTTTTTATCGATTTGTAATCATACTTTCTTTATAAGATCAGTCACTGTAAATAAAGAAATTATTGAGATTTCTTTTTCCGGAGGGTTATGTTTTCACGATTTCAGTATAAACAATAAAGTAAAGTAAATTATGGATCAAATAAGAATGCTCTCCGGAGTTAAAAAAATTGCATTGGTAGCGCATGATAATAAAAAGAAAGACATAATTGAATGGGCTTATTACAACAGAACAGTTTTGTCACAGCATGAATTGATTGCCACTGGCACTACAGGGAAACTCCTGGAAGAAAAACTGGGACGACCTGTAAAAAAACTTTTAAGCGGCCCGCTCGGTGGTGATCAGCAAATGGGCGCTATGATAGCTGAAGAAAAATTAGACATGATGGTTTTCTTTTGGGACCCTATGGAAGCGCAGGCCCATGATAGTGATGTGAAAGCCCTGCTGCGACTTGCTGTGGCATGGAATATTTTAATGGCTTGCAATCGTACAACTGCAGATTTTATTCTTACTTCTGTGCTTATGAGAGAAGATTATCCGGTAGTGATTCCGGATTATTCAGGGTATTTGACAAGAAAATTAATTGAATAATAATTTTAAAAATAAGAAGAAAATTTTCTGAATTTTTATTTTTAGACTTCTTTCTTTATTAAATAATTATAACTAAAATTATCATAATAAAACTCCCCGTCCGATAAAAGACAGGGAGTATAACAATCAATAATAATCAGAATGTCAGTTCAAAAAAACTTTAATCCTGAATAATTTATTTCTTAATCAATTTACCAAAATAATGGACAGTACGAACTAATTGAGATACATAACTCATTTCATTATCATACCACGCTACTGTTTTTACTAACTGATGGTCACCCACGGTCAATACTTTAGTTTGTGTGGCGTCAAATAGAGAACCATAATGCATTCCAATAATATCTGAACTTACTATTTCATCTACGTTATAACCATAACTCTCATTTGAAGCGGCTTTCATAGTTGCATTCACTTCATCAACAGTTACTTTTTTATTTAAAATACAGGTAAGATCTACCAGTGATCCGGCAATTACAGGAACTCTTTGTGCCACGCCATCAAGTTTTCCGTTTATTTCAGGAAGCACTAAACCGATAGCTTTTGCAGCGCCGGTACTATTAGGTACAATGTTGGCCGCAGCAGCTCTCGCTCTTCTTAAATCTCCTTTTGGGTGTGGGGCATCCAAAGTATTTTGATCGTTGGTATATGCATGAATAGTTGTCATAAAACCGGTAGCTATACCAAAACTATCATTCAACACTTTTGCCATAGGAGCAAGACAGTTGGTAGTGCAAGATGCGCACGAAATAATGGTTTCGCTGCCATCAAGTATTTCATGATTTACATTAAAGACAATCGTTTTCACACCGCCGGTTGCAGGCGCTGAAATTAAAACTCTTTTTGCGCCAGCAGTAATATGTGCCTGCGCTTTATCTTTATCAGTGAAAAATCCGGTACTTTCTATTACCACATCTACATCATGTGTACCCCATGGAATTTGAGCCGGATCTCTTTGTGCGTAAATTTTTATTTCTTCACCGTTTACAACGATGGAATTTTCTGTATGCTTTACCTCACCTTCAAATCTTCCCTGGGAGCTGTCGTACTTTAATAAATAGGCTAATTGTTTAGGACTGGTAAGATCATTGATAGCTACTACGTCTATGCCTTCCATGTTATATATCTGCCTGAATACAAGGCGTCCAATTCTGCCGAAACCATTAATGGCAACTTTTACTGTGCTCATAACTTATATTGTTTTTATTTTAAAATTAAGGTTGCAAAATTAAGCTATGTTGGAGAAAATCCCATTTGGAAAATTATTTTTAATTATATAAGAAAAGATTTTATAGAAGGAATAGAGAACAATTAAAAAAATACTTAGAAGCTAAAAAGAAAAAGTAAGTGAAAAACTTTTGGAAAGTTTGATAGCTTTTTATTTAATTCAAAAGTCACAAAAACTTTCCAAAAAGTCATGCAAAGCCGGACTTTCCAAAAGTTTTGTGCAATGGCGGAATAAAAATGAATGTAGTAACTTTTGGAAAGTTTTATAGTAGATGAACCCCGCCTGACTGTGTCCCAGTCCGAATCGGAACTGCCGGGTGGGCGGGTTTCGGGCAGGAAATAATTGGAAATTTTGTTTTATGAAAAACTTTTGGAAAGTTGGGTAGTTCTTTATCTATCTCAAAAGTCACAAAAAACTTTCCAAAAGTCATGCGAGGCCGCACTTCCAAAAGTTTTTTTTAAATAAATAAGAAAAGATTTATAGAAAGATTTGAGGACATTTAAAAAAAAATATTCGGACGCTAAAAAGAAAAAGTACCTTGTATTTTCTTATGGAATAGATCCCAAATGTAAACCGCCATAAACAAAATATAACTAACTTACACGTTCAAAAAATTTCTGCATAATAATTTTATAAAGATGAGAAAACTACTTTTATTTCCATTTATAATTTTGTGTTTTAGTTCGGGAACTTTTGGACAGACATACAGTTTTAATAAAATAAATATAACCGTCAATCTGCAAATATTTTTTTCTCACCATCTATTTGAAAACGCCTATTTACAATTTGATAAACCTTATTATGCAGCAGGCGATACTATTTATTTTAAAGCTTATGTCACCGAAGGTGATGCACATCAACTTTCCAATCTAAGTGGTGTTTTGCATGTGGATTTTATCAATACTGAAAACAAAATCGAACAGCCCATAAAATTGCAATTGGACAGTGGCCTTGCATGGGGCGACTTTGCTTTGCCCGATTCTTTACCGGCAGGAAATTATAGAGTAAGGGCTTATACCCAATTGATGCGCAATAATGGGGAAATTGGTTTCTTTGACCGAATCATTCCTGTCGGTTCTTTAAAATATGTAAATACCCATGAAAGCGTGGTGAATCAGCCCCGGCAACTAATTAAGAATAACCCTGACTTTCAATTCTTCCCAGAGGGAGGCAACCTGGTAACAGGTGTGCGAACAAAAGTGGGGGTTAAAGCAATTGATACAACCGGGTTAGGTATCAATATAAATGGGGAAATACTCGACAACAACAATAAAGAGGTTTGTTCATTTTCAACAACTCACCTGGGGATGGGATATTTTTTTCTTAAACCTGATGGAGACAAAACTTATCATGCAAAAGTGGCTTTTGCTGACGGCACGCAAAAAATAATTGATCTGCCA
>DATCFT010000018.1:0-9523 GCA_036509335.1 Hanamia sp. | reverse complement strand
ATTTAAAATCTCCTTACAGCGATTATTTGATTTGGAAAGATGCTGCGCACACAAAAACAGAAAGCATAGTTATGAATCTCACAGAATTAAAGGGATATAATGGGGTGATTAAAAAACTGGCTTTGGTAAATTTGAAAAATCAAAATGTACTTGAATACAATATCAAATTATATTCTTATTGGCTGGATCCCAATAATGACGGCAAGTTTGACGATGGTGTAGATGGATTTCGCTTTGATCACATGATGGATGATCTCGATTACAAACCACAATTGAATGATCTGTTTAAAACGTATTGGGTTCCTTTAATTACTGCGTTAAAAAAAGTAAATCCTGCGATTGTAAATGTAGCCGAACAGGCAGATTGGAATTCCTGGCCCGCTGATTACATTACAAAGGCAGATGTTGATCGCGTCTATTCTTTTAAATTAATGGGCGGCATTCGATCCTTCAGTAAAAAATATTTAACGCTAATGGCTGATTCTGCTTTTCACGTTTTTCCAAAAGGAATGCACCAGGTTATTTTTATTGAAAATCATGACCTGCCAAGATTTGCAAACCAGGTGAATGAAAGCCTACCCAAATTAAAAATCGGAGCTGCACTTAATTTATTATTGGGCCAGACTCCTTCCATATATTATGGGCAGGAATTAGGAATGAATGGAAAAGGGGAGTGGCAAAAATGGGGAATGACCGATGCCAATGAAATTCCTGATCGGGAAGCATTTGAGTGGTATAAATCGGATACCGGAAAAGGAATGGCATTGTGGTATAAAAATTCCGGTCCGTGGTGGGATCATCGTTTTGCCAAACCAAATGATGGAATTTCCCTGGAAGAAGAAAAGCCGGATTCCAATTCAATTTATAATTTTTATAAAAAGATGATCCGCATCCGGAAAAGTAATCCTGTAATTTCAACCGGGAGTTATGAAACCCTTGAAAACACTAATGATTCTGTATTTTCTTATCAGAGGTTTGATTCCCTCAATTCTATAATTGTAATATTAAACCTGTCGGGTTCTGAACAAAATACGGAAGTAAAATACCCTGGTAATGATCCAAAGAAAAAGAATATTACGTTGCTGGAAGGAAATGACGTACCGCTTTTGGTTGGAAATAATTTTCAAGTAAAATTACCGCCGTACGCAATTGAAGTATATTTATTAACTCGTTAAAAGATGAATTTCTTCTAACACTTCTAAACTCAGAGCACCTGATCTCCGCAGAATTCACGATGATACCAATTGGTAAATAATCTTCAAATCTGTTCCGGGAAATTCGGTTTCTGTCTCGTTTAATTTTTCACAAAGATAGTGTACCACTTTATCATCTTTTCTGTAGTTGAGGTTATGCAATTTTACAGTGAGGGTTTTATTGGTATAATCCGGAACAATGTCGGCATCGGAAGTATAAATTTGCTGCAACAATTTTCTGCCTTCATCCTGGTGATGAGGATGTAACTGATTTTTTATCAAATTATACATCGCTGTTTCGGCTCTGTAGGCAATCATTTTGATGTTATCCATAAAATGCTTTCTTACATTTATGGCATTGGAAAACTGTTCTTGCGGGGGTAATGAGGCAAAGGTTATTTTTCTGTCCGTATTCTTTTTTTTGTCTTTTATAACTGCAATCTGTTCTTCTAAATTTTTAATTTCCTGATGTACTTCCGCTTTTTTAGCAATACTCTTTTTTAATTTTTTACCTTTTTCAGATTCTTCTTTTAAGGTGATATTGCCAAATAGGGCTTTTTGTCTGGATAACTTGCCATTGAGTGATCGTAACTCACTTTCCAGTTGCCGGTACTCAGGATTTACCAGCATTTTGGTATCACTGATGATTTCCTTGGAATAGCTCACAAGTCCATCAATATCAAAATTTTCGTTCATGTACTTAAAGAAATTTTCCTGACACCATCTGGCAAACATATACTGGCCGATTTCCACTATACTTAGTGTATAATTGGTAGTGATGATTGAAGTTTGATGGCCTGATTTTGATAGTTTTCGTATCTCTCTGCAGGTAATTTCCTGTGGATTTTTTGTGTCCTTATTTTTGAGTGTAATCTCTCTTTCTGATAGTTTTATTTTTTGAATGATGACATCTTCTTCTATGGTTTCATATTCAATAAAATCTTCTTCGGGCCATTTATCTTTTACATTTTTATTATAGGTACATAAGGCTACGCGCTTTTCCCATAAATAATAAAAAAACTCAAAGCTGTAGCATTCCCTGTCGCATACAATCATGAATTTGTGCAGCTTTGGATTTTGCAGTAGTTTGTCTGTAGTGGGTTGGCCGGGAACTTCTTTTTCCAGGCGGGGCAGTATGGATGTTTTTATTTGCTCTATCATGCCACTGTTGATAGCTTCGCTTACTACAAAAAAGGGCTGGCCGATTTTATCATTTACATAATAATCGGTACTACCGCTCATGCATAGACGAAGACGGCTTGTAAAACGTTTTGGCATATTGGTGGCGTGGCCATAGTAAATGTTTACATGCCCGTCTATGTACAACACACCCGCCAGCCCTGTATTTGCCGACATCCATGTCAGGCTTAATTTTCTACCCCACTCGGCTACATCTCCTTTTTTAGTAAAGCCGGCTATACGGCGGCGCAAGGTTTTTACTTCCGGTATCCTGTCCAATCCCAATACCCGTCCCAACTCTCCACAGGGAATGTTGTTAGTCTGGTTGAGGTTTTTAACCCTTAATAAACTCAAGAATGCTAAACATAAGAAAATAATTTCTTCTGAATAATAAACTTTGTCCAGCTTAAAATCCTTGCTGTGAGTGAGCAGTCCGTTACTCAATAATGCTGGCAAACTCAGCAGCACACCCGCACAACTAAGGTCTGTTTGTTCATTAAATTTTATGGAGGCTGATGTGCCGGTAACAGAGGCAAGTACCCTTTCTGCCGCATTGCTACAGGCTTTACCCATGCCGGTGTTATCGTCTGTTAGCGTCCGGCCGGATTTAGTTTGCGGGTAAGCGTTTTGTTCTAAGGATGTGGGTTCTACTAAGGTAATGCGGCCTTGCCGAACCGCCTTTTTAATAGTATCTTCTTTTATAAGTAAATCATCGGCTATCTCTTCAAGAGGGTCACCCTGGCTATATCTCACTTGTATCTGAACTATTACTTCATCAGTTAGTTTTGTATTTTTTGGCTTTTTTTTTACTTACAAAGTCGCCTAATTCTTTACTTTGTTTATAACGCTTTACCCACCGCTTTACACTGATGTCGCTTACTCCAAAACATCTTACTATCTCCTTTTGTTTGCACACACCATTTATAATAAGCTGGCTGGTTATAAACCGGAAGCTGTCAATATCATTTTCGTTATGATTAAATATGGGCATGGATCCATTGAAATAGTAAACTGTTTTATCCTTCTTTTGTACTCCGATAAGGCTATTGACCATGGTGGCTTCCGCAGGAAATAATGGCAATAGTACTTGTAATGCTATTTTTTTGGCAGGGGATTTTTGAGTATTTTCCTCCATCTTGGTATCATTTTAAAATCCGTAATGAAAATCTTTACACCCAAACATAATTATTCTAAAACTATTGATGGTAAAGTGATGTAGGTTTTTTCATGATTTTTTTTAGAATGGCCGAGGTCAGGTGTTCTGAAACTCATCTAAACGTTCCTAAACCATCTAAACGTTTCCTAAACCATCTAAACCCTCTAAACTATCAATGTCTCAACAATCAAAATTTTTAAATCATCCCTTGGATATCATGGATGATTTTTATGAATTGGAAAATGAATATTTTGTTTCAGGTGATGTTAGGAATTTTAATGCTAAAAATGGCGAAGGTAAAATTCAATGGAATTATCACCGCTGGCAAATGGATTGGTTTTTTAATAAGATCGATATGCACCTGAAATTGGCCAATCAAAAAGAAGCGCCTTTCCAGGATTATGAAACTAATCCTGTTTGCCAATTTTCTTTGTCATTTATCAATTCCAGGACGATTCGATTGAGGATGAAAACAACTTCCTCATTGCAACAGAAATATCCTTCTTTAATGCTGGATGGTGAACCGGAAATAAAAGGCGGCTGGAAAATAAAAGATGAGAAGGAAAAAGTAATTTATAAAAGTGAACATGGTTCTTTTATTTTAAATAAGCAGCATTTTAAAATAGAATTGTTTGATACAGCTGGAAAATTATTGACGTCCACTAATAGCTTTGAAGAAATGGAGGGAATGCATTCAAAAAAATATCCGTTCCTGTTTATTAAACGTTCGACCGATTATTCAAGAAGTATTGCCGCATCATTTTCTTTATTGCCTGGAGAAAATATTTATGGTTGCGGTGAATCATTTACCGGATTGAATAAACGTGGTCAAAAAATGGTTCTGTGGGCTTGTGATGCACAAAGCACAGCGGGCAAGCAAATGTACAAGCCGGTTCCATTTTTTATGAGTAGCAGAGGTTATGGAATGTTTGTCCACACTACATCTCCGGTTACCATGGATTTTGGCAATACGCATGAAGGAAGTAAAACGTTGTTTGTAGGTGATGATCAGTTAGACTTGTTCTTTTTCCTTGGTTCTCCGAAAGAAATTCTTTCAGAATACACCAACATTACCGGTAAAAGTCCTGTTCCGCCACTTTGGAGTTTTGGTTTATGGATGAGTCGTTTTAGTTATCGATCTGAAAATGAAGTAAATACCGTTGCAGAGAAATTAAGAAAGCATAAAATCCCATGCGATGTGATTCACATTGATGCTGGATGGTTTAAGAAAGGAATTAATTGTGACTTTGAATTTGATAAAAAACAATTTCCTGATCCGAAAAAAATGATTAGAGAATTAAAAGAAAATGGGTTTAAAACTTCTCTTTGGCAAATACCTTATTTTACTCCACTAAATCCAATATTTGATGAGGTTGTAAAGGAAAAATTATACATAAAGGATGGCAATGGAAACATACCGACAGAAGATGCGATACTTGATTTTTCAAATCCTGATACAATCGAATGGTATAGTAAAAAGATAAAAGCATTATTACGTTTAGGCGTCGCAGTTATAAAGACTGATTTTGGAGAAGCCGCGCCACTAAAGGGATTTTATTCATCAGGTAGAAGCGGATTTTATGAGCACAATAATTATCCTTTGCGATATACTCAGTTGGTAAGCAAAATAACCCGGGAAATCAATCATGAAAATCTTATATGGGCCACTAGCGCCTTGGCTGGCGGACAAAGAAATCCTGTTCATTGGGGCGGCGATGCAGAAGTGTCAGATGCCGGAATGGCCGGATCCTTAAGAGGCGGATTGTCGCTCGGGTTAAGCGGATTTTCATTTTGGAGCCATGATATTGGAGGATTTTCCGGAGCGCCCAAAGAAGCACTTTTTAAACGGTGGATGTTTTTTGGAATGTTCACTTCTCACAGTCGGGTACATGGGTTTTCGCCGCGTGAACCCTGGGAATTCAGTGAAGAATTTTTGAATGTTTTTAGAAAAATAGTGGAGATGCGGTATCAGTTGATGCCCTACATATTTACACAGGCAAATGTGGCTGCAATCAATGGATGGCCGATGTTGAAAGCGATGTTTTTAAATTATCCGGACGATCCTAACACGTGGAATCTTCAAGACCAGTATATGTTTGGAGAAGATATGCTGATAGCACCTATCATGGAAGAAAATACAGGAGCGCGAAATGTATATTTACCAAAGGGAAAGTGGATCGATTATCTAACAAGTAAAATTTATGAAGGAGGTCAATGGATAATACATTCTGCTGAGGCAATACCAGGAATCATTTTAGTGAAATATGGTTCTGTCATTCCACATATCGCTTTGGCGCAATCAACAGCTTTTATGGATTGGTCTACTATTGATCTTGTAGTTTTTGATAAAGAAATTTTTGATCCTAAAAAAGTTCTTTTATATCTGCCAAACAGTAAAATTGTAAAAGTTGAAATTTTTTATGAAAACGAAAAAATTAAAATCAATTCTTTATCGAAAGATAAAATAAAATTTAGTGGGAATAGATTTGATAAAAGATAAACTGTTTTCCATGAAGTAAATTTCAAAAGGAAAATTCCACTTATTTGTTGGTCTACTATAAAAGCTTGTCTTTTAAATTCTTCTTATTTGCAGATAAGCTTTCATGCGTTTTTTTGGATTTTCGAAAATGAGAAATCAACAAATAAAATGAGAAATTAATAAACCTTTCTATGCCATGTGAATCACGGCCAGCAATGCAGCGATTGAAATAGCTGCCCATAAAATAACACCCTGTAGCATGGGTTTTATCCCAACGGATTTCAAAACAGAAGCTGATAAACCAGCACCGATCAAAAAGAGAGTGACTGTTAATCCGATCTTGGCTAAGTCTACAATTTTTACGGACAACAGATGGATAAAAGGCAGATAGGTATTGAGGATCATGCCCAGGATAAATAAACCGATAAAATATGGGATTTTAATTTTTTGCTTTCCGGTTTTAAAAAATATGGCTGTCAAAACGGACACGGGGATGATCCACAAAGCTCGTGCAAGCTTTACGGTAGTTGCTATCTGCAAGGCCTGGGCACCGTATTTATTCGCTGCGCCAACCACTGAGCTGGTATCATGTATGGCTATGGCGCTCCACAAACCGAATTGCATTTGTGTGAGATGCAATTGGTGGCCGATAAAAGGAAATAAAAATAAAGCGACTGAATTTAAAATAAAGACGGTGCCTAATGCGACAGATATTTGCTTTTCGTCTGCTTTTATCAAAGGGCTGATGGCCGCTATCGCGCTGCCTCCACAAATAGCAGTTCCTGTAGAAATAAGATGAGACGTTTTCTTTTCAATTTTTAAAAGTTTGCCAAGCAATAAACCAAATACCAGCGTACCACAAATAGAAGCAACCGTGAAAAGGAGGCCTTCTTTCCCCGCCTGGAGAGCGTTTTGAACATTCATTCCAAATCCCAAACCGACCACAGAAACTTTTAATAAAAAGGAGGTGGCTTTATGATTTAAATGCAAAAAAGGGTGACCTGAAAATTGTGCGATTGCAAAGCCAATCAGCAAAGCAACGGGCGGAGTTACAATTGGAGTGAGACAAAATAGGAGCGCTACTACAAAAATTATTTCCCTGGTAGAAACCTTTTTATCTAAAATATTTTTAAAAAAGTTGGGTGTAGATTCAATCGCTTTCGTTTCCATAACTGGTTTGTTTTATTTGCATTTCAATGAATATATCATTGAATTATTTGAATGCAAATTTCACCTGAAAAAGCAGGGAATGTATATTGATAATAGTGATGACCAATTACCTGAAGTTATGGTTAATGGCAAATTTCATAAAGGATTCTGCGAGCTGGCCTGAGTCGCCGTGTAGTTGGATAAAATAAAAATATCTTTCAATATCCAATCCTTTGATATCAATGATCCGGAATTCATTTTTCTTTAGTTCGTTTAAGACTGAATGAATGGAAAGAAAGGCCATGGTATTAGAATGCAAAAGGTAAGATTTGATACTTTCCGTGCTGGAAAGCTGCATTTCAACATTCAGATCTCGCAATCTTATGCCTGTGTTTTTCAAGGAGTGAGCAATCACTTCCAACGTTCCTGAACCAGGCTCTCTTAATAATAAAGGAATGGATTTCAATTCCTGTGGTTGTATGGTTTCTTTTTTGAACAGGGAATTTTTATTAGATGAAACCAAAACGATTTCATCTTTAATAAACTCGGTATATTTTATAGAAGTATTTTTTGACCGGCCTTCAATGATCCCTAAATCGATCTCTTTATTCTTTAATGCATTTTCTATTTTCTCCGTATTATTATTTGTCAGCGTTATTTGTACATCAGGTATTTTCTT
Source organism: Hanamia sp. (assembly GCA_036509335.1). Taxonomy (GTDB): domain Bacteria; phylum Bacteroidota; class Bacteroidia; order Chitinophagales; family Chitinophagaceae; genus Ginsengibacter. The sequence continues at coordinate 1,688 of DATCFT010000018.1, read as the reverse complement.
ATGAAAAGAAGCCAGGACCGGCGGCAATACATATTGCGCAACTGTTGTACTGGCGCCAAGGCGAAGCTTTCCTTTTTGTTTATGAGAAAAACCGGCCATTTCAAATTCCAAATTTTGGTAAAAAGAAAATAACTGGTCCGTTTCCCGAAGCAATGTTTCTCCGGCTGGTGTCAGTTTTATTTTTGAACCATTTCTGTCAAAGAGTTTTACCTTAAAATGATTTTCCAATTCATGTATATGCTTTGTAACAGCAGGTTGAGTAATATATAGTTCTCCTGCGGCTTTGGTAAAGTTGAGCCGTTTGGCAACCGTTTGAAAAACTTTTAATCGAAAATCGAACATGGTGTGAAGGTAAGAGAATCGGATTTATCATTCTCAACAGGATGCTTTTGATAGTAAATTTCAACTTTTCTTAAGGTTGTCAAATCTGCCTTACATCAAATAGAGATTTACAAATCCCCTTCATGGATAATTTTATCATTTTCACCAGTGATTATTAAATAATAATTATTGGTTGGCAACCAAATATTTTTATCATAGATATTTTCAGATATTCTTTTGATATAAATTGGAATTGAATGACGGGTTTTAAAATATTCATCTTTTAAAAATACTTCTATAAAATATTTTTCCTCTTCTTTTTTCTTGTTATCGTAATGAATATGATATTTCCGAATACCGTTTATACTACCAGGTTTTTCATAAGGAATTATGCGAAAATTATTAATGATGTACAAATCACTTTGCTTTAAAAGTGTTGAATCATCAATTTGATCATTTTGTAAATAATAATAATTTTCATGGTTGCCGGAAGAGTCAAAGGCAATTTTATTACTAAAAATATCGCAGTAAGTAGTTTGATTGATTGAATATGGATTTACATGGCTGAATTGATAAAAATATTTAGCCATTGTCGAAGATTCTATTTCACTAAATCTGAATTTATTAATATGGCTATAACCTGCATACACAAGCCACCTGGCAGCAGTATCCTTTTGATATTGGTTATAGAGATTTGATGCCTCGTAAAATTCCCGTTTGTCTACCTGCGAACTAAATAAATTGTCTTCAAGATTATCAGTCGTATCCTCATAAGCGATTAATTTAAAACCAATTTTTAAAGCAGTACGTGCGAGATTAGCCATGAAAGGTTCTTTAAAATAAAAGCCGTCATCACTTGTTGCAAATTTTCTTTTATTAATACTATCATCATTATTCAATGCTTCCATGCATAAATACTTAAATCCTTTTTTAAATAAAGAATCCAATAAAAGAGTAACGAAGTATCGATGCCGCCAATCGTAATGCGACTCATTGATCATAATTACTTTTTGACTTTCTGCTTCTTTTAATATTCTGGGAATTGCTAAATGATTATCTATCCTGATAGAATCTGAAGAACGGTTTTTAATATTATTTCCTTTAAAAGTATGCTGCTCATACAATAATTGCCTTGTGGAATCTACATCATCAAAAGCAGCATAAGAAAAAAACAAGTATTGGTTTAAAAAACTCTGATAAGTTTTGTCTTTGTTTTCATTTTTTAATTTCAGTAATGCATCTAAGGGAGCGCCATATCCTGGCAAATCTGCAGAAAGCGTAACTGTATCCGAAAAATCTTTTGTTTTTTCATTGTAAGGAGTGTAATTGGAAAGTGATTTTAAGGTCATTAATTCATCGTGCGTATC
>DATCFT010000017.1:0-11644 GCA_036509335.1 Hanamia sp. | reverse complement strand
TTTGGAATAGCCTAAAGTGGTATCATAATTATAATAATAATCGGCGCCGTTATCTGTCCAGTAGCCGAAATATTTTAATACTTTATCTGCATCATTCGCCGGGCGTATTTTATGATACATTTTCATTAATGCATTTCCCCAGACTGTCCAGGCATTATGAATTCCTTTATCAATAACCAAAATCGTTTTATGCGTAAATCCTGCCGGAAGATTTTCTAATTCAGGATTGAGCCCGCTTGTAATTTCATTCTGTTCATTGCCAGTCATTTTTGAAACAATAAAATCGGAAGCAGGAGAAATAATAAATGCATTATCATCTGCATTAAAAAACATCCATGGCGTGGAAGTTTCGTTGAGCTTAAATTGATGCGGCGCAAATACATCATCTGCAAAGCTATAATGATAAGCTAACTGTGGGAACTGATTAAAAGAAGGAAATTTTACCCCGATATGTTCTGCCTTTTGCAGGCTTGTCAGGGAAAAGATAACTACCGGCGTTTTATCATACCATTGAATAGTTCCCTGGTAAAGATGATCGGCTCTCCACCGAAAACTTACTGAATGATAAGGACCTTCGTTATCACTACCGTTACTGTGTATTACATCAGATAATTGATGCCCGGTGCTACCGTCAAATTCCCAGTTCTTTTGATCATCTCTGATGGTATAATTTCCGTTTGCGGGATTTAGGGATACCGATATCCCCGGCGTTTTTGATTGTGCTAACACATTAATGGGTTTAAATAATAAAAGACAGGATGTAAGACAAAGGCTAAATAAAAGGGATACCAATTTTGCTTTTTGAAATAATTTAGAGTGACGATGTTGTTGGTCCATGAGGCGGTAAGATTTATTTATAAATAATTCCTATAAAAGTAGCCCTTTTATCTTTTTTGAAAAAATAGTTATGATTATATGCAAGGGTATGAATAAGTTAATTGTCATTAGTGAAATTAAGTCTCTGTCAGTATTACTTTTTGCTTTCCATAGTCTATCCACATCCTTGAGTTGCGCTTTACTGAGTTTCCGCCCCGGCGGACAGGTGTAACTCAGGATTTACTTTTTACAAATCAAATTTTCTTAATGATATTCGTATAATCATTGCTGTTATGGTTTTATAAATATCCTGAATAGAAACCCTGTACAGCAGCTTTTTTTATTTGAACAGACTAAGAATAGCAACGGAAAGTGCTTTGCTTAAACGACAAAAAAGAATTCGGTAGATTTGAAAAAGCAAATGATATATATCCTTCCCAATGATGCGGATCAAAACACGGGCGTGTATAATCACTACTAGAAGTGCCCTTGTAACGGTGAAAAAAATTTAAAAGAAGATGATGAACACATTTCTAACATTTGATGCTATTATTGTTGGAGGCGGGCCCGCCGGAAGTACCTGTGCATCTTTTCTTGTAAAGTCCGGTATCAATACCCTTTTACTGGAACGGGCTGATTTTCCACGGGTAAAACTTTGCGCCGGCTGGTTATCACCCCCTATTTGGGACGTGCTGGAAATAGCTCCCAAAGAATACCCCTATGGAATTTGGTACTGGAACAGGGTACACATCCACTTTCGTGGCAGAAAATACATCGTACCATCAAAGGGTTATTTTATCCGCCGTTATGAATTCGATAATTTTCTTTTAAAGAGGAGCAACGTGAAAACTGTTGAAGGATACCAGGTGAAACAGATAGAAAAGGACAACCAGGGATATTGGGTTATTAATGATCAATACCGGGCGAAATATCTCATTGGAGCGGGAGGCACTCATTGCCCCGTTGCCAGGACTCTTTTTCCTGAAAAAAATTATCCTCAATGTGGAACCCAGGAAAGGGAATTTGAAGGAAACCCGGATGAAATTGCAGCCACCCGTTCAGGTGAGGATGGAGAACCGGAGATATTGCTGCATGATGATATGAAAGGTTACTCATGGAATATTCCCAAGTCCAATTGGATGAATGTGGGTACCGGCACAAAAGCATCAAGAGAAGTATTGGCGGCGTGGGCCAATGCAAAGGCTTTCTTTGAAGACAAAGCAGGTACCATCCCCCTGTCATCACGTCCGTTGCTGGATAAAATGAAAGGGCATGGCTATAGTCCTTTTGAAACTGAGCATCTTACTTTCTGCCAGGCTGATAATGTTTTTTTGATTGGAGATGCGCTTGGCCTGGCACAACCTATGACAGGAGAAGGCATATTGCCTTCGGTGCTTTCCGGGAAACTTTGCGCAGCAGCTATTGCAGCAGGGGCTCCCGAAACTTATCGCGAAAGGTTACGAACCCATCCTGTGATTTATGATTACCGGCTCCTGCACAGTATTCAGACCAGGTCAAAGAAAATTTTTGGTGAAAAGAAAAATCAGCAATATCGGAATTCCCGGCTTCGCGATAGGATCATTGTGAAAGTCTTCGCCCTCTTGTTTTCAGGAAGACCTGTACCTGGCAGCAGGCTTCTTGCAGCCATAAAAAAATAAGTACTATTTTAAAAAAAACCGCCAACTAATGTATCAATAGCGACCCGCCTTTTTCTTTCTAAGACATTGGATGTTTATTATTGATCAATTCAGAATATAAACGATCTAATAAATTTCTTAAACTTTTTGGCATAATGCAATTATAATAATACAGTATAAAAGGAACAACCTTCCCAAGCTTGGTACAAGGTCGGGTGGGGCCAAAGCCGGGTGGCGCATCACAATTTTCCTTCACTATATAACCTCCGCAATTCTTTTTTATTAAATTTTCCGACGCTGGTTTTGGGCATTTCTTCTATGAAGACTAGCTTATCCGGCAATTGGTATTTGGCAAATGAAGGCGATAAAAAATGGTTCAGTTCTTCAATTGAAAACGACTCGTTGGGATCTCTCAAAACAATTACTGCCAAAGGCCTCTCTGACCAAATTGGGTCGGGAATGGCGATTACTGTTGCTTCCTTTACTTTAGGATGCGCCATAATGGCCACCTCAAGCGCTACACTCGATATCCATTCGCCACCGCTTTTAATTAAATCCTTGGCCCTGTCTGTTATTTGCATGTAGCCTTCACTGTTAATCGTTCCTACGTCTCCTGTTTTTAACCAGCCATCTTCACTAAAGTTTTCGCGGCTGCCGGATTTAAAATAAGAATCAATGACCCACGGCCCTTTTACCTGTATTTCTCCCGAAGTAATACCATCCCACGGGGTAACTGTGCCATCATCAAGAACGGCGCGCATCTCTAAACAAGGAACCTGCTGCCCCTGCATCGCCTGTATTTTTATTTTCTCATTATGGCTTAGTGACTCGTGTTGTGGATGTAACCTGCATACTGTGGCCACCGGTGATGTTTCCGTCATTCCCCACGCATGTAATGATTTTACACCAAAGTCTTTTTCAAAATTCTCAATAAGAGAAGCCGGCAACGAAGCACCGCCTACCAAAATTTCTTTTAAAGGAAAAGAAGCCGGCGGGTTGCTTTTCAGCGCAGCATAGATTCCCAGCCATATTGTAGGTACCCCGTTCGCCCTGTTAACCTGTTCTTTTTGAATGATGTCAATAAAAGGCGCCGGTTGCAGATGGCTCGAGGGCATGATCAAAACGGCTCCCGCCAAAATTCCTGCGTAAGGTATTCCCCAGGCCATCACATGAAATTGAGGAACGCCCGTAAGTATCCTGTCATTGAAAGATAGGTTGGCGCAATTAGGCAACGAAAGAACCAATGCATGTAAATAGGTAGAACGATGAGAATATAAAACTCCTTTAGGCAAGCCAGTAGTGCCACTTGTGTAACACATGCCACAGGCATCATCTTCGTTTACCGGCACCCATTCAGCATCATCGGGCGCATCAGCTATCAGTTCCTCATAATCTATGCAAGGTTTCAGTTCCGTTGTAAAACCTTTGGGCGCATTTAAAATAATGTACGCCTCTACAGTTGGAAGCAATGAAGCAATCGGTTCAATCAGCGGTACCAGGGTGGCATCAATAAAAATAAACCGATCCTCTGCATTGTTTATAATGAATTCCGTTTGTGATTGTGAAAGCCTGATATTAATAGTATGGCAAATGGCGCCGCAACCCGGTATGCCGTAGTACAGTTCCATGTGCTGGTAATGGTTCCAGGCATATGTGCCGATGAAGTCTCCCGGTTTTACGCCGAGCTTGTTTATCAATGCATGCATGAGTTTTTTGCTTCTTTTGTACAAATCAGCATACGTGTAACTATGCCGCGTTTTATCGGGTAAGATACTTATGATCTCTTTGTGCGGAAATACACGGTATCCATGATCCAGAATTGACGGCACCGTCAACGGGTAATGCATCATTAATCCTTCCATAGTAAATTATTTTAAAGAAAGCAATCCGGTGAGAAAGAATTACTAAATATAATCCATTTGCATAATAAAAATATAATCAATGATTTTTTGACAATCTTCAGACGTTCAGTTTTTAAATGGCAAGAAATTTCTTCTTCGCACCCCAATGGCTGCGTTACTTCATGGTTCATTTTACCGCAAACAATTAACTGAAAGTTATTACAACACCTTGCAAAGGCACTGAAATAAAAGCAGGATATTTGCTAAAAAATTATGGCAGGGCCCTTTGTCAGAAACAAATAATTCTAACAAAGAAAACGCCTTCGCTGATAAAATGAATTATGTTTTGTACACAAAAGTTATTTATGAGAAGAACCATTTTGATTGGGCTTTTCTTTTATCTTCCGTTTCAATCCATGGCCTGGGGCCTTTTAGGCCATCGTATTGTGGGCCAGATTGCTGATAGCTATCTTACACCCAAAGCCAGGAGTGCCGTTCAACAAATTTTAGGAACTGAATCTATAGCGATGACCAGCAACTGGCCGGATTTTATAAAATCTGATCCAGCCTACAACTATCTTTCCTCATGGCATTATCTGAATGTGCCCGATAGTCTGACTTATCCCGAGTTTCAGTCTTATCTTAAAAATGATACTGCTGCAGATGCCTATACAAAATTAAATTTCATTATCAAACAATTAAAAAATAAAGGGCTACCAAAAGATAAAAAACTATTATACCTGCGTTTGCTGATACATATCGTGGGCGATATACACCAACCAATGCATGTAAGCCGCAAAGCCGACCTGGGAGGCAATTTAATTAAAGTATTATGGTTCAACCAACGCACCAACCTTCATAGTGTTTGGGACGACAAACTCATAGACTATCAGCAATTGAGCTATACCGAATATGCAAAAGCCATTAATCATACCACTCTTGCACAAAGAAGAAAATGGCAACAAGAGCCCATTAGTGAATGGCTGTACGAGTCATATGCCATCAGTCAAGAGTTATATTCGGAAATTACCGTACCGAATCAAAAACTTAGCTACCGTTATAATTTTGATCACGTTGACACATTGAATGAACAGTTATTGAAAGGCGGCATTAGACTGGCAGGATTGCTTAACCAAATATTTGGCAGTTAGATATGAACCGTTCTTAATTCTTATGAACTTGATACTTTTTATTTTACCGCCTCCAGCCTGCCTTTCATCTTATGAGAATGAATCGAGTGTGATAAGCAAAGCATTATTTATTTAATAAAATGTTTCTTGATTTTCCATCTGCACCGATGACTTTGATTTGCGGTGAACCGGTATTATCTACATATATTTCCATCCTCGGCTTACCTGTAGTATCATAAAGAAAAAGGCCAGACTGATTATTTAAAGTGCGGCCAATAAATAACCTTCGCCTACTTCCCTCACGCGCCCAAAGTTCATCCATTTTTTGTTTTTGCAAAATACTGTCCTTCATCTTTTTAATAGCTTCATATTTATCCATAAAACCCAACAGACTGCTACCTTGTGGAAATTCATTAATGACCAACCCCCGCCTGGTATTCCTTTGCCCATTGGCATATTCTTCCGAATTGACGATTTGAACTACCTGGTCATTATTGTAATTATCCATGGTAAATGACATGAAGGAATTAATCGCTTTATTGGTGTCATCAACTTCATAAACCAACCCTCCACATTCATTTCCTTCATTATTAAAAAAGATAATTCCCGATGGTCTTTTTCTTTGAGGTAAATCCTTTCCGGCCATTCTTCCCGAATGCTGCCTTGTTTCATTACTTATTACCATTCGAAGACTTCCGTCTTCACCCACTACATTTATTCGCTTCACCGTAAGTTCATCAATATTTTCTTCCCTTCCGGTTTTCCTGAAAGAACTAAAGGCAATATATCCAAATATAAAAAGCGTGAAAACGGCATAGCCAGTTAAAAAATTGATCCTGTTTTTTAATTTCTTATCCATAGTATTCGTTTTATTGACTAACGAAACTAAAAAATAATTTGTTATCTGAATTAGGTAGGACCTGGAATGCAATTCAAGGAATTATTTTTATAAAAACAGGATTCTTTGTTTTTTTTTAGTTTACTGCTACTATATTTTTAATAAAGTATGATGCTTTGGGGAAAAAGAGTACCAATTTATTTTTGATCCTCTTTTTTATTTTGAACATCAGTAAAGCAATAAAAAATAAAGATTTTTATTTTCTTTTTTAAAAATTTCAATAGTTGAATTATTGGCTAAGAATATAGTAACGAACAGTCACAGATCGGAAGACCTGCAAGGCGGCGCAAGACGCTAGATTTTATCATTAAAAGAAATCCTGCAGTTGAGACCAGTGATCTGTTAAGTATTTTCTTTTATAATAATGAACAACCTCTTGACCTGATGAACATTCGTCAGCTATATGTTTAAGGTAATTTATTGGTTCCTTAGACATACATTACGTCTTTTAGAATTTTTGGACCGATGTATTTACTTAAACCATTTTTAGTAACGATTTCAACTTTTTGGTTTCCAAAAATGGTTTCAACAATATCGTACACTGCCATAAAATTATCAAAATTCTCTCTTCCTGGTTCAAAGTCTATCAGTAGATCAATATCGCTTGTTTCTGAGGGCTCATTTCTTAAATACGAGCCAAACAATCCAATACTTTGAACACCTAATTTCGACAACTCAGGTTTGTGAATCTTTAAAGTAGCGATAATATTTTCTTTATTTGTCATTGTAAAATTTATCTAAAAATTTTTCTCCTCTATTGTGCATCTGCTTACGCATTGATACTAAAGTAAAGTTACAATCTTAATTTTTAATTATAGTACAAGGGGACACTAATCACACACTTTCTTGCGAAGCAACATATGCGTATTGATGACGGGTTATTCTTTTATGAATTAGCTTAAAAAATTCCGTAACAACCAACCTCTCTCCTCCTCTCCTACGCAACTGCCTTATTCACTAATGCTGCAGCTTCGCTCAATAAGATGGCAGATTCTACTTTCAATCCACTTTTATCTATAAGGTCTTTGGCTATTTCTGCATTGGTGCCCTGGAGGCGCACAATAATAGGTATCTCAATATTACCAATGGATTGATATGCGTCTATGACACCCTGTGCTACGCGGTCGCAGCGTACGATGCCACCAAAAATATTAATAAGGATCGCTTTTACTTTCGGGTCTTTTAAAATAATTCTGAATCCCGCTTCTACAGTTTGTGCATTGGCAGTACCGCCTACATCCAAAAAGTTAGCAGGTTCTCCCCCACTCAATTTGATCATATCCATTGTAGCCATCGCAAGCCCCGCGCCGTTTACCATACAGCCTACATTACCATCGAGCTTCACAAAATTCAAATTATATTTTGCAGCTTCTACTTCGGTAGGATCTTCTTCAGTCACATCGCGCAAAGCAGTAATATCCGGATGACGCAATAAGGCGTTGTCATCAACATTCATTTTGCAATCCACAGCAATTATTTTTCCATCGCTTGTTTTAAACATAGGGTTGATCTCAAGCATGCTGCAATCAAGCCCTACAAAAGCATTGTATAAATTGGTTACAAATTTTACACAATTCTTAAAAGACGTTCCGCTCAGTCCCAGGTTGAAAGCGATCTTCCTCGCCTGGAAAGATAACAATCCGCCGCCGGGATGTACCCATTCTTTATATATTTTATCGGGAGTATCATGGGCCACATCTTCTATATTCATACCGCCTTCAGTACTATACATGATTACATTTTTTCCTTTTGACCTGTCCATTAAAACAGATAAATAAAATTCCTTTACGGGTTCAGCGCCATCATAATATACGTCTTGCGCAACGAGTATTTTATTTACCAGTTTTCCTGCTTCACCGGTTTGTACCGTTACTAAAGTGCCGCCAAGAATATTTTGTGCAATAGTTTTTACATCGTCAAGGCTTTTTGCAACAGCTACCCCTTTTTGTTCCGTTCCTTTTATTTTTCCTTTGCCCCTGCCACCCGCGTGTATCTGGGCTTTTATCACTGCAAACTTGCTTCCATACTGACTATTAATAAATCGGTACGCATCTTCTGCTTCTGTAACTGTGCTGCATGCAATTCCTTCCTGTACCGGAACATTGTATTTTTTCAATAATTCTTTGGCCTGGTATTCATGTAAATTCATATTGGAAATTTTTTTGCGAAGATAAACTCTAAAAATTTAATTAGAGTAACTTTCGCCCTATGAAACGACTCGCATTTATTTTAATTGGTTCTATTTTTCTTTTTTCCTGCAACAACTCAAAACGCATTCTTTTGCCGGAAAGAAAAAGTACAGCCATCACCGGAAATGAATTTTATAAAAGCGTGTTTGCAGTGAGCCGCATCGAAAGAGAAACGGCAGCGAAGAATGAGATCATTGGTGGGAATATTCCCTCATTTTTAAGAAAGATGGTAAAAATAAAAACCTCTGTTACTACAAGTGATGGTAAAATCATTCATGCTTATTATTTTGTAATTCCCGATTATTTGTCCATTGGAAGTAATAAAGATTTTGCAAGGATCCCACTTACCCCAATGACAGCGCAATCCATCGCCGACAGCCTGCATTGTTTTTTGCCCACAAGAAAAATGGTAAATGATATTTATAAAGAAGCAAAAGTAAAATTAGAACCGGTGCCTATGTATGCTTTTCGCGACAGCGCCGTAACGATGTACCAGCATAATCTTATAATAGAGGGGTAAAGAAGATTGCGAAAAGGATTGATCGCCGGAATAAAAAAAGATGTCGTAATCACGGTAATGCTTACACGCAGCCTAGAGCCCAACCGTGTAGCTATTTACGGCTGGCAAAAACCGGACGGAAAACCTATACAGCCTTTATACACAGGGCATGTAAACTGGTATGTGGATTACAGTCATGGGATCAGATTGGTTTACAGAACCATTTATGTAAATAAGAAACCTATGGATTACATAGACGTTTTGAAAGATTCCACGCTGAAGCGTTTATTATGTGATGAAGAGTTTTGTGATTGCTACCGGTATGATACAGCCGGCTCATTAAACTAAAGCCTTTAAGAAAACAGCAAAGAAAAAGCAGTTCCTTCTCCTTCTACAGAATGCACCTGGATATTCCCTTTGTGAAGCATCATTATTTGCTTGCAAAGACTCAGTCCAATACCACTGCCGGTCTTTTTAGTACTAAAGAACGGGATGAAAATATTCTCCTGTACATCTTCGGGTATGCCTGTACCGTTATCCGAAACTTTAATGATCACTTTTTGTTTGCCGGATAATGATGCAGACAAAACAATCCTGGCGCCCTCTTTATCTTTCAGCGCCTCTTTGGCATTTACGATGAGGTTAATAAGCACCTGTTCTATAAGGCTGGGATCTACTTCTATCGTTAAGCCTGTTTCTTTCAAAACGATTTCCATTTCAATATTCCTGGGTTCAAGTGTAGGCTCCATCAGCTGATACAGATTTTCAAAAAGATCACGCACATATATTTTCTTCAGATTCGGTTTGGTGATCTTATTCAGATTGCGGTAGGTTTCTGCAAATTTTAATAATCCTTCACTTCTTCTTTTTATCGTTTCAATCCCCAGTTCAAGATCGTGAACCGCGCCATCATTATTTTTAAGGTTAACCATTGATTTTTCCAACCTGTTTTTTAAAGTATCGGCGAGTGAGGATATGGGCGCAACAGAATTCATGATCTCATGCGTCATCACGCTTAATAATTTTTGCCATGCTTTGGATTCCGTTTGATCTAACGCTTCATTAATATTTTGAAATGCAATCAGCATAAATTTTTTACCATCGGTTTGAAAAGCAGTTGCTGATAATAATATTTTAAATGAACTGCTTTCCAAATGGACCGTAGCAATTTTACTTTCAGCCGGTTTCAATGAAATCACTTCCTGGTACAATCCTTCATCTCGTTTATGCAATGAAGAAATTGTTTTTAAATAAGGTAATTGTAACAGCCGTTTCAGTGATTCATTCATCCAGATTACTTCTCCGTTTTCAATGCCATACGAAAGAATGCCGGTATCTACCAGTTCCAATATTTTTTGTAAGTATTGATGGGTGGTTTCTTTTTCTTTACTGATATCTTTAAAAGTATCCGTGATCTGGTTAAAGCCCTGGCGCATTGGCTGCAACTCCACGGGGGCATGTTTTACATCAAAATACCTGGAGAAATCACGATAGTGTACCGACTCTACAAACTGGTTCAGTTCTTTATGTGCTTTATGTTGAAAACGATACAACTCAGCCATTTGATATATGACCACCGGGGATATTAATACAAGAAAAATGTATGGCCCCCTGAGCAATAAAAAACTCAGGATCATTATTGTAATGAACAACAAAAATATTCTTATAAATATTCTAAATTCTAATCGTTTTTGCATATTGTAGAAATAGAAATAATAACTAATAACAATACCCCGCTAATCAGCCTTTGCAAAAACCTGTAAACGGAAACCCAACTGATGCATTATCTTTTCGCAATCTTCCCAGGTAAGTCCAAAGGCCTTTACATCAGCGCTTCCGATACGTGCCAGAATATTTCTGACCGAGGATTTGTTATCATCCTCAAAATCGTTACGCATCAATGCTTCTTCAGCCCAATCTACAATTTCCTTTAAAGTTAGGCCACGTTGCAGATATGATAAAACCTTTTCTGATATTATTTTCTTTGTAATCATTATTATTTTAATTTTTTATGCCCTTTGTCTATGGGATATTTTTCATGTATCTCTTTTAAATTTCCTTTTTCGTCATAAATCGCTTGCCAAAATTTAATCGTAATCTCATTTGCATCTGTTTCTTTTAAATATCTTGAGATTCATCCAAATCGTCCGGAAATTTCAAAAGAATAAATCCTTCCACCATCGGGTTTATCAATCCATACATTAAACTCTTTTTCATTGCCCAATCTTTTATGCTCACCCATATATAAAATTACGATGTTTTATTGTATAAAAAATTAAACATAAAAGTTTACAAGAATTAAACAGGATTGCTCTAAAACACAATTCGTAACATTAGTACAAAAAATGGTCTAAATATTCAACAACCTTATAAACGATGCATAGTTGTGAAGATATAATGAGTATATAAATTGTTATATTCTATTTTCATTTTTTTTGTAATTAAATTAATTTGGAAATAAGGTAATAAGGTCGAAATAGTTTTTATATTTTATTTTCTTCTATACAACTAAGCCGCCGGCATCTTGAGTTCGCTCAATTTTCTTTCAAGGTAGGCAATTTTGGCCTGCTTGTATTTTTGTTGGTATTGCTCTAAATCAAGCGGTTTGAATTCTTCTTTATAACGGATCATTTT
>DATCFT010000016.1:0-40574 GCA_036509335.1 Hanamia sp. | reverse complement strand
GGTCCTTCAGGATTGAAAGAATCCCATTGTTTTTTCAAATCAGAAAGGAAACCTTTTACATCACTTGTATTTATTTTAATTACAAGTCCTCCATAATTATTCCCTAACATCATCATCAGCGGAGCCACCTCTTGTTTTGCGGATGCGTAATTAAAGTCTGCCACAACACCTAATACTTTAAATTGCTTTTGGCCCGAACGTACGATCGTTTTGCCAATGGGATTTGTGTTGCTCCATCCCAATTCACGAACCATGGACTGGTTAATTACAACAGCCGAAGAATCGGTGGAAAAATCTTTTGAAAAATTTCTTCCCTTGATAATTTGAATACCTAGTGTTTTTAAATAATCAACATCTACATGATAAATATTTGCATGGATTTCTTTGCCATTTCCATTTTCATTTTTTGGGTAAATTTCAGTTCCATCCATAAAAGGCAGCCCGGGCACTGATCTTGAAATGCTTGTTGCAACTACGTTTTTATTCTCTGAAAGCTGCTGCTGGAAAGCGGTTTGGTTTTTACCCAATAACCTGGCATCGGGTAAAAACAACACCTGTTCTTTGTCATAACCCAATTTTTTATTTTGCATAAAATACAATTGTTGGTAAACAACAATCGTCGCGATAATTAATGCAATTGAAATGAAAAACTGGAATACGACCAGGCTGCTCCTCAAGAGATTTTTTTGTGAGCCGTTAGATGCGGATCCTTTTAAAACTTTTATTGCATTAAAAGAGGAAAGAAAAAAAGCTGGATAGATACCTGCGACAATTCCTGTAATAAGTATCAGTGAGGCCATTGCCAGTATTGATTGATAGCTTATGAAAAAGCTGAAAGGAATTTCCCTGTTTGCCACCTGGTTGAAATAAGGCAAAAATAAAAACAGCAAACCAAATGCAATAAGCATGGACAAGAAGGTAAGCAAAACAGACTCGGTAAGAAACTGGATAATCAATTGTTTTTTCAGCGAACCCATTACTTTTCTGATACCCACTTCCCTGGCTCTTTTTACGGCCCTTGCGGTAGAAAGATTGGTAAAGTTTACACAAGCCAATAATAAAATGAACAGGGCGAGTGCTGAAAAAATGTATACGTATTGTATATCGCCATTAGGTTCCAGTTCATATTTTGTATGAGAATAGAGATGAATATCTGTAAGCGGCTGCAATGAAAACACAAATGTGTTAATGGATTTTTGCGCTTCGGCGAGGCTTACGCCCATATCGTGCTGAATTTCCGGAACCACATGTTCAGCGACCAACTGCGGAAATTTACTTTCCAGTTTTTTGGGATCAGTATTTTTATTTAAAAGTAAATAGGTGTAAAAGCCAAGATTGCTCCAGGTTTGGCGCGTTAAATGCCATGAAGAAAGGCTTAGGAAAGCATCAAAGTGAAAATGTGAATTTTCCGGAACTCGTTCGATTACCCCGGTAACTTTATAAAGATCACCTGTGGTACCAACTGATAAGGATTTGCCTAAAGCTTCCTCATTCCCAAAATATTTTTTAGCGAATTCTTTGGAAATTACAATGCTGTTAGGCTGCACCAAAGCGGTTTTATTATTTCCTTCAATCAACGGAATGGAGAACATTTGCAAAAAGTTGGAATCGGCATAAGCAATCTGCTTTTCTTTAAATTGTTTGTCGTTATATTTTATAAAATCATTTGATGGAGCCAACCTTGTTGTCGCCTTCACTTCGGGAAAAGCGTTTTTGATTCCTTCGCCAACTGCTACATCCACCATAGGATAAGCAGCTACATCGCCATTACCGGTAACCGATAAAATAACACGATAAATATCTTTGGCATCAGCCGGGTATTTATCATAACTCAGTTCATTATAAACAAACGCAGCAATAAGCATGAAACAGGTAAGGCCAATGGCTAATCCAAAAATATTAATGAAAGAAAAGGCTTTGTTCTTTTTCAGATTGCGCAGTGCTATTTTGAAATAATTTTTTATCATTGTCTGAATTGTGATTTTTATGATTATTTTTTTCTATTGTCATTTTATATTCTTATAGTAAACCAACAAATAATTGACATTCTTATTTTTGTCATTGGCTAATTAATTTCACTCGGTCCTCAAACTATCTACTGGGTTTGCTCTTGCAGCTTTTATCGTTTGCATGCTCAACGTGATCAGCGCAATTAGTAACATTGAAAATCCACTTATTGCAAATATCCACCAGCTTATATTGGTCTTATATGCATAATTCTGCAACCATTTATAAGTAGCCCACCATGCTACTGGCGCAGCAATAATAAAAGCAAGAAGTACTAATCGCATAAAATCTGTTGATAAAGAAGAGGTAATCTGAGTCACAGATGCACCTAAAACTTTTCTTACACCAATTTCTTTTTTACGGCTATTGGTGGTAAAAATTACCAATCCCAATAAACCCAAACAACTGATAAGAATTGCAAGCTCTGTTGACCATCCTAAAAGACTGGCAGTATGAATTTCTGTTTTATAAAGATTGGCAATTTTGTCATCAACAAATTTGTAATCAAAATCTGCTTCAGGATAAATTTGCTTATACTCTTTTTGAATTTTGGCAATTCCATTTTTCCATGTGGTTCCTCCCGGAGTATTGGGCTTTAACCGGATGTGAAAAGTAGAACCATTGCTGCCTGCAAATACAAGCGGATCAATTAATGAATGTGTAGAACCTTCATGAAAATCCTGCATTACACCAACGATGGGCATTGTCTTTCCATTAAAAATTAATTGTTGTCCAATTGCATTTTCCGGTTTTTGAAAGCCCAGTAATTTTGCATAAGTATTATTGATAATAAATTCCTTCATTGTATCACTTGGTGCTACATTTCTTCCCGTCAGTAATTTTATTTTGTAAACTTTTAGGTAATTGGGATCTCCCCACCGTATCTGTATATTGGCTTTTACATCTTTCTTTTCAGCGTAAGAAATATTTGTATAGGCCACTCCTTCATCTGCCGGTGATAAAAAGCCTGTACTTGCTATTTGCACTTCCGGCAATGCATTGATCTCATTCAGCAATTGCTGATTATGTGATGTAACAGTATCCCGCGGAGTATCAAAAGTGATAATGCCATTTGTAGAAAAACCCATGTCTGTATTGAGAGAATAATTAATCTGTTTACTTACCATCAAAGTGGCAATTACAAAAAACTGGGCAATTACAAATTGCGAAACAGTAAGTGTTTTTCGTACCCAGGCATTACGCGTTTGTGCTGAACCTGAGTAAGCCTGGTTCTTTAAAACCAATACTGGCTTGAATCCTGATAGTATTAGCGCAGGATATAGGCCTGAAAGAAAGCTAACTACTATTATCAACAACAATAAAAAAACCAGGATAGAAGGCTGATGAATCAAATCAAAATGTAAGCCTTCAGGAATAAAATCAGCAAACATTTTCAATAAAAAAGGAGCGATGATAACTGATAAAACCGTTGCAATAGTGGTAATAAAAAATGTCTCTGTTAAGAATTGAACTACCAGGTTCTTTTTAGAGCTTCCCATTGTTTTTCTGATACCAATTTCTTTTGTCCTGCGGGATGCCTCGGCTGTAGTAAGATTAATAAAATTGATACAACCTAATAGCAATAAGAATGCTGCAATTGCCAGCAGTCCATACAGCGTTGATCTATCGGCTATTCTTCCCCCGACAGCCGGATAATTTCTGTTGAAATGAATATCACTTAAAGGCTGTAAATGAAACGCCAGGGTATTCGCTGCATCTTTGTTGGCGTCTTTATCATATTTATTTAAAAGGTTTTTTAATTGTAACTGTATTGCATCAGGCGAAATATTCTTTGAAAGTTTTATATACAATTGCGAATAAGCCATCCAATCGTTCCATATATTCATCATGAAATCTTTTTGAAGATTCGTTTTTGCAATGGTAGCAAATGAAATAAATTCGGAAGCAGAGAATGTGGTCTGTTCATCCAGATTTTGTACCACTCCTGAAACGGTAGTCGTAAGGTCATCATTATATTTTATTTGCCTGCCAATAATATTTTGCGGCGAAATACCAGGAAAGTATTGCTGGGCGCGGCTTTGAGTAAGCACGACTGAAAAAGGATCCTGCAACGCATTTTTGGGTGATCCGGAAATCCATTTATAATTTAAAAGTTGAAAATATTGCCGGTTGGTAAATATGATGCCAGCTTGCTTTTTAAAAATAACGGGGGAGGGGAGAGTTTTATTAGTAATATCAACTGTAGTTGTGGCATCGCCCTGGAACTGCATCACAGGAACGGTAAGCTCAACGCCGGTCACTTCATTTTGAATCGCGGCGCTTAATGGCGCCTGCACTCCGGTGCTGTGGCCTTCAACACCATTAAATTTTGCATCAATCACTACGCGATAAATTCTGTCTTTATCTTTTTCAAACCTGTCATAACTGTATTCGTAATAGACGATGAGGAATATTACCAAAGAAGCGCTGATGCCTATCGCCAATCCAATTACATTGATGGCAGAAAATATTTTGTTATGACGAAAATTTCTGAATGCTGTTTTGAAATGATTTATAAACATGGTAATTTTTTTATTTTTTTAATCTTACTACAATTCTTACACAGAGTTTCACTGAGGAATCACAGAGGAACACAGAGAAGAAGTTTTTAAAAACTCTGTGAAACTTTGTGGTTCTCTGCGGCTCTATGCAACAGATTAAAATCTGTTGTTACAAAATCGGTCATCCCTACGGGATTGGAAAATTTGCCCCTTCAGTAAATAAACAAATATTTCTAATTCCCACTCACCATTCACGTATTCACCATTTGCCATTGACCATTCATTTTCACCTATTCACTTCTCAAACTATCCACCGGATTCGCAACTGCTGCTTTTATTGTTTGAAATCCAACAGCAATCAATGTTATAATAAGAGCCGCCATAACAGATACTGCAAAAATCCACCAGCTTATTTGCGTACGATAAGCGAAATCCTGTAGCCATTTGTTCATCAGAATCCATGCAACCGGCGCGGCTATGAAAAAAGCAACGATAATCAGTCGCAGAAAGTCTTTCGACAAAATGAACGATATATCTTTAATAGAAGCGCCTAATACTTTTCTGATGCCTAATCTCTTTTGTTTTTTGTTCAATCATAAATGAAAGCAAGCCAACAAGTCCCAACACATTAATAACTATGGAAAGGAATGTAAACAGGTAAAATAATTGCTGTGTTCGTTTTTCATTTTTGTATAATGATGCTAAATGTTCATCAAGGAAACTACTTTCAAAAAGATGTTCGTGATATACTGATGTCCATACTTTTCCAATTGCAGCAAGCGTAGAAGTAGAATAACCGTTGGTTAATTTTATCCCGGCATCATAATAAAAGAAAGGATATTCAATCATCAGCACCGGCTTTACAGCATCATGCAAGGAGGATGTATTATAATCTTTAACCACGCCAATAACCGGCGCGGAAATATCATTCATTCCGAATGTTACCTGTTTTCCCAAAGCGTCTTGCGCCGATGAAAAACCAAGCGCTTTTACAGCCGTTTCATTTAATACAAAAGCATATCGCTTTAAAGAATCCGGAATTGCATTATCAATATTTCGCTCGTCATTCTCATCAAACCACCGGCCTGCTTTTAATTTCAAGCCATACGTTTTTAAATAATTTTTATCTGCTGCTTTTACTGCCACATCAATTTTTTCGGTTGCGTATTTTTCTTTCGTGTTGAAGCTAGTAGAAACACCATCGTCCGAAACCGGCGCACCTAACGAAAAACTAAAACTGCTGATGCCGGAGATAGCCGATAATTTATCATGCAATAATTTTAATTGTTCAGGTTTATTTTCCGACAGGGCAATGTCAACAACGTTTTCTTTATTAAAACCCAAAGATTTAGATTGTATAAAATTCATTTGCTTCACAACTACAAGCGCACCTATTATTAAAATCTGGGCTGTTAAAAACTGGAAAACAACCAGTCCTCTTCGTAATGTAATTTGGGATGCTTTGGGTGCTATTGTTTTATTTTTTAAAGCAGTGATAGGATTAAATCCTGATAAAACAAAAGCCGGATACAATCCTGAAAGAAGTGAAACCAGGATCCATAACGCGGTTAAAAGCAGGCCACTGTTTAAATGAAACCAATTAAGCGGAATATTTTTATCAAGAAAATTATTTAATAGTGGCAAAAAAAATCTTACTGAAAAAGCGGCTGCAATAAATACAAGGGAAGTAAGTAAAAAAGTTTCAGATAAAAATTGTTTTATGAGCTGAATGCGTGTAGCGCCAAGCGTTTTTCTTACGCCCACTTCCTTTGATTTTTTTATGGCAAGCGCAGTAGAAAGGTTCGTGTAATTAATACATGCGGCTAAAATCAGAAACAATCCGATGGCGCCGAGCAAATATAAATACTGCAGATTGATCGTATAAGAAGGGTTGTGAGCGGCGTACAATTGGTCATAATGAATATCCCGAAGGGGCTGCAGTTGATAACTGGTTTCCACTCCCTGTTTTGGATCATTTACATTCTCCTTTGCAATTGAAGAAAGTATGGTTTCTGTATGATGAATTTGATTTTGATTGGATAAACCTATATAGGTAAACCCCGATGAGCTTACGTCCCATTGGTTAAGTGGAAGGCCGCCAATAAATTCCGGCCTTAATGAAGAATACGAGATTAGTATGTTGTATGGTAAATCTGTATTGGAAGGTGGATCAGCAACAATAGCCGCCACTTCCAGGTCAACAAGGTTTTCAATTTTTATGCGTTTGCCAACTGCGTTCTGGTTACCAAAAAATTTATGCGCAGTTTTTTCTGTAAGTATCGCAAATCCTGGTTCTGCCAAAGCCCGTTGAATGCTTCCTTCTTTTACATTCAAAGGAAAAACCTTTGGAAAAACAGAATCTGCAAAAATGATATTTTGTACTTTAAATTTTTTATCATCAAAAGAAATGAGCGCATTTGTTTGAAAATGAATTTGAGAAATCAATTTTTCATCAGGCATGGCAGTACGCATAGCAGAGGCAAGCGGATAGGGGGTTACAGGGGTGTATGTTTTCCCGTTTGACGAAACAGAACTTGATACGATCCTGTAGATACTGATCTTACTATTTGTCTGTTTATCAAAACTTGTTTCATGCAATATGATCAACCCAATCAAAATGCAGACTACAACGCTAATGTACAGGCCTATAAAGTTAAGAGCAAAAAATCCTTTGTTCTTTTTTATATTTCTACAGGCCGTTTTGAATCCTTGAATAACCGGATAATTTTTAAACATAATGATTTGTTTTTTTTATTTTTCGTGTAACTGTTACCGTTAGTTCCTGTCTTAATTTTATTTTATAGTAAACAAACAAATATTCCGAATTCCTGTTTCGCATTAGCTCATTAGCACATCAGCACATTAGCAAATTATTCACTTCTTAAACTATCCACAGGATTGGCCATCGCTGATTTTATTGTCTGGAAACTGATTGTAAACAAAGCAATGCCCAGCGCTATCAATCCTGCAATAGCGAAAAGCCACCATTTTAATTCTATGCGATAAGCAAATTTTTCAAGCCATTTATTCATTGCCCACCATGCAATCGGTGTGGCAATAATCATGGCTGCAATAATTAAACGAATGTATTCTTTTGAAAACATTTGTACAATTCCGGCAACAGAAGCGCCTAATACTTTGCGAATACCAATTTCTTTGGTACGCTGATATGCGGTGAGCGTTACCAAGCCGAATAAGCCTAAACAACTGATTAAAATGGCAATGATCGTGGCAATATTGATCAGCAAAGAAAGGTTCCTTTCCTGCTCATACATTTGTTTTATGGTTTCATCATAAAATTTGTAGGAAAAAGTTTCGGGCGGATAAAATTCATTCCATTTCTTTTCAATAGCCTTGATGGTGGATGGCCAGTTGGAAGCAAACCTGCTGTCTAATTTGATGTTGAATGTATTCAGATTGTCGTTTTCACTCATCAACGCCATGGGTTCGATGGTTGTATAAAAATCCTGCGTGTGAAAATCTTTCACAACACCAACGATTGGAAATTTTTCATTCTTTTGCCCAATCATTTTTCCCAAAGCATCCTGCGGCGATGAAAACCCAAAAATATGCATGGCTGTTTCATTGATGACAAATTCATTGGTAGTATCTGCCGCTCTTAAATTTCTGCCGGCTAATAATTTTATTCCATACAAATTGATATAAGCGGTATCTACCCATTTTTTATAAACCTGGTGTGAAATTGGTTCTTTGCCTTCAACTGAATATTCAAAATCACTCGACGAATAGTTATTGGACAGAGGTGGTGTTCCGAGAGAAATGTTGCTAATGCCCGTTATTTTTTTTAATTCATTCAGCAAAGGAAACTGTTTGTTATTGTAAACGCTGTCACCGGATTTCCATGGTACATCCGCTAATATCACCGCATCTTTATTAAAGCCCATATCGCTTTTTAGCGTGTATTGCAATTGCTTTCCCACAATCAATGCGCCCGTAATAAATACCAGGGCAATTACAAACTGAAAAACAATCAATGCTTTTTGCAGGCTAAAATTTTTATTACCTTGATTTGCGACCGCCCTTCTGAATATATTGATTGCTTTCACTTTTGTGATGAGCCAGCCCGGATAAATACCGGCAAGAATTGTAACACTGAATACGATAATAAATGAGAAAACAATTAATTGCATCATGTTATCAAAAGGTGTTACTCCTTCAGGAATGATATCTTTCAAAAGCCAAAAACCTGCTTTACTGAAGATAAACGCCAATATAGTAGCCGCAAGGACGGTAAAAAATGTTTCACTTAAAAATTGTTTGATAAGTTGCGACCGGCTGCTGCCCAAAGTTTTACGCACACCAATTTCTTTTGCCCTGCGCGGAATAGCCGCCACACTCATATTGATATAATTGATACATGCGAGTATTAATAAAAAGAGAGCAATCCCAATCAGCCCATACATTACAGGCTTGCTGGCTTTATGCACATCACGGTCAATGTAAGTAGCAAAATGTGATTCAGTTAAAGGCAAAAGTTGAAACCACCGTTTCTCATTAAATTGATTGGAACTTTGCTGTTCAAATTGTTTCCATTTTTGCCCGGCAATATTTTCAATTTGTTTTAAGATGATTGCAGGCTCTACCCCATTTTTAATTTGCAGGTATAATTTATCAGAGCCATTTGTATTTGTCCATGATGCCAATTCGTAAGGTTTTTTTGGTAATGAGACAAATTCCTGCGCAATAAATTCCGTCGGTTGTTTCAAATCGGCGACAATACCCGTGATTGTTTTTTGTAACGTATCACTTGATGTAAAATAAGTAAGCGTTTGATTAATAATTTCTCCGGTTTTTTTTCCAGGGAAATATTTTTGCGCCCTGTTTTGGGTAAGCACCACACTTTCGGGAGCATTTAAAGCAGTGGATTTATTTCCTGCTATCCAACGATATGGAAGCATATTAAAATAGGAAACATCAGTGGCAACAACATTTTCAGGCTCATCAATCGTCAATGGTTTTTGGCCGGGGCGGTTCACTTCCACTGAATTTATCCATTGCCCCAGGACAGGCACTGCATAATCTAATCCACTGATTTCTTTTCGTGCTTCCTGATATAAAGGAGCGGAAACGCCGCCGTTGTACGAATCCTTTCCATCAAAATTGAACCCGCTTACTACACGATAAATGCTTTCTTTTTTTGGAAGATTTTTATCATAACTGAATTCGTAATTTACAATGCTGTAAATTATCCAGCAGGTGCAGATGCTGATAGCAAGCCCCAAAATATTGAGGCCGGTAAAGAGCTTGTAACGCCAGAGATGGCGGAAGGTGGTGGTGAAATACTTTTTTATCATTGTTTTATTTTTTCCATAGGGCGTTGCCCTATGTTGTTATTGCCCTATGTTGTTATATTACGCCCTTTCAGGGTTGGTTAAAATATTATCAGTAAACCAACAAATATTCGTAATTCCTGTTTTTTACTATTACACTAGTTTATTATTATTCAGTTCGATCTTTCTTTTAAAACTCATTCTTCTAACTTTATTCTATCTAATGCAATGCCATTATAGAATTATTTAAAAATCAATAATTTATGTCCTGCTTTTATTTTATAGTGTCCGGTTTTGATACAGTTTGTGTTCGGTTTTGAACGAATAGAATTTATGAAATTAAAAGTTTCTATGGAATTGCAATTTCGATAATACGCAATAAATTCTGAGCGATAAAATTATCTTTGCATTTGTTAGCAGTTTCTAAAAGACGAAAAAGAAGGTTATCTTTATAGCATGAATATCAAAGAACTTATTACTGTTGATAAAGAGATTTTAGGTGGACAACCGGTTTTTTCCGGAACTCGTGTTCCTGTAGAAACTCTTTTTGATCATCTTGAAGAAGGTATTTCTCTTGGTGAGTTTCTATCAGATTTTCCTACTGTTTCCAAAGACCAGGCTATTGCCCTGCTAAGTATTGCAAACCGCTTATTGACTTCTAAAAATGTAGAGAAACTTTATGAGATTGTTGATTGATGAAAATTTACCAAAACGGCTCAAAAATGATTTTAATGAACATGAAATTTTTACCGTTCGGGATAAAGGTTGGAATGGCATAAAAAATGGTGAATTATTAAAACTTATGATCGCTGAGAAATTTGATGCTTTGCTAACCTTTGACAAGAACTTGCAGCATCAACAGAACTTTTCAAAATATACCATCTCTATTTTTGTATTAACTGCACGGACAAACTCATACAAAGAACTTACTAAATTATCCTCAAAAGTAAAAGGTTATTTATTTAAAGAAGTACTACCAAAAGGTCTAATCATAATCAAATAGATAATCTTTTGTAACGTCTTCCTGGAAAGACTTTACAACTTCAATTACTGTTTCTTCACATTCCTTCATTTTTACATTAGCATATTAGGTAAATCAGCACATCATTCACTCCTCAAACTCTCTACCGGATTGGCTATCGCTGTCTGACTGTCATTCGTCCAAAGAACTCCTTCGGAGGGCGCATTCACGCAAACGTGCCGCAGCGCTATTTGAACGCGCCGCGGCGCGTTCCTACTCGGAACGCAAACTATCTACCGGGTTCGCCAACGCCGCTTTTATTGCACGGATGCTCACAGCTAATAATGCAATACTTAAAGCGACTAAGCTAACAACAATAAACATCCACCAGTTTAAATGTATCCTGTAAGCAAAATTCTGCAACCAGTTGTTCATTATCCAATAAGCAAGCGGAATGGCAATAGCTATTGCAATTATAAATGTGAGGACAAATCCTGATGATAATGCAGCTACCACATCTTTCAGATCAGCGCCTAACACTTTGCGTATTCCTATTTCTTTTGTACGGTTAACTGCATTTATTGCAGCTAAACCAAATAAGCCAAGACATGCTATGAACATAGCAAAGTAACATGCTGCCTGTATGATACTTTGCCAGCGCCTGTCTGCCTCATACATTTTGGCAATACTCTGATCGAGAAAAGTATATTCAAAGGGATAGTTGTTGGTGATTTGTTTCCATTGTTTTTGCAGTTTAACAATGTTTGATTGCATTTCACCTGCTCTCACTTTAAACATGAAATATTCTTCATAATTTTTCGCAAGAATATGTTGTTCGGGTTCTATTTTTTTTGACAGCGTTTCAAAATTATAATCTTTTACTACGCCTATTATTGTTGAACGGAGCGCTTCATTATAGACACCGAGCTTTGCATTTTTACCCAGCATATTAAACAATGTTTCATTTACTATACTTGGTCTTATAGTGCGTGAAGTATCTGAAGCATAAGCCCGGGAAAAGGGTCTCCCCTGGATAAATTTTATTCCCAGCATTTCAAAATAATTATAATCAACGGATAACTGTTTGAGACTTTTTTCTTCGCCATTCAGTATAAAACCATTAGTACTATAACTGCCATCGAGCCCACCATTCATGTCTGAAAAAGAAATTATAGAAGGTTGCGATTTTGCATATTCACTTAACCGGTCGCGTACACGTTTTGTAAAATCAGAGTTGAATGTGGGGTTCTTCACCATAAGGACCTGATCTTTATCAAATCCTAAATTTTTATTGCTGATATAATGCATTTGAAGATTGATCACCACAGCGGCAAACATCAGCACGACGCAGGCAGTGTATTGCACTATCACCATTATTTTTGAAAAGCGCGGATTGATCTTAAAAGTTTGAAAGCTTTTAATGATAGAAGCGGGTTTCATTTTAGATAAGATCAATGCAGGATAATAACCGGCAAGCAGTCCCAGAACAAGAGTCAGAACAATTAAGGAAGTAAGAATTTCCTTCCATGAAAAATCATTAAAATTTATATGCGTTTTCATTATATCATTAAATAAAAAAAGTAAAGGTTGCAATAATAATAATCCAATAACAACTGAAAAAATTACCAGCAACTGTGTTTCTGTCCAAAATTGAAGCACCACAGATTTCCTCTTTGCGCCAAGCACTTTGCATACACCAATTTCCTGTGTGCGTGCAGCAGCGTTTGATATGACAAGCAGAATATAATTCAGCGATGCAATTAATAAAATAATGATAACGAGGCAGGCTAACTGATAAATACTTTTCGCATCAGTGTAGTGCCCCCATGGTTGGGAAATATTGTAATGGCAATCAGTAAAGGGTCGCAGGTACCAGCGAAAATTTGTAAAATCGTACCCCTTCATGTACTGACCGTAGGCTGCCTGATAGGGTTTGGTATAATATTCCGTAACCCATTTGTTCATTTTGGTTTCAAACTTTTTGTAATCCACATTGTTAGCAAGCTCAACCATATATAAGGTGCTTGCCTGGCCAAACCCCTGTTTTATCTGCCCCTGATATTCAGGATCAGATTCAATAGGTACGATCAAACCATATTGTATGCTCGAGTTTTCCGGTGCATCTTCTGCTATACCGCTTACAGTATAAAGAAGCGCTGTATCTATATCCAGTTCTATCGTTTTACCTACAGCGTCTTCATTGCCAAAATATTTTTTTGCCAGCGATGCGGAAATAACAATATTGTTGTTTGAATTAAGAACAGTTTTAGGGTTTCCTTTCAAAAGATGGAAAGAAAAATTACTGAAGAAATTACTGTCGGCAAATAAACAATCTTTCTCTTTATAGGTTTGGTTATTTACTTTAACGAGCAGATCGCCAAAATCTTTAAACCTTGTAATACTTTTAATTTCAGGAAATTCATTTTGCATGTTGGCTGCAATAACCACCGGAAATACAAGCTGGTTTTGTACATCGTCATTTTTTGTAAGGAATGAGAAGAAACTTTTTTTAGCAGTGTCAGAAGAAGGAAATGTATTAGACATCTCCAGGCGAAACAAGTGATCTTTTTTTACATTAAAAGTATCATAAGACTGCTCGTACCTGATATAAAAAAACAACACCAGGCAAAAAGCAATGGAAACAGAAAGACCAGTAATGTTTATAATGCTTAAAGTCTTATTCTTAATAAGATTTCGCCATGCGATTTTGACATAATTTTTTATCATGTTGATTCTATTTTTGAATTATTAAATTAATGATAGTAAACAAATACCCGCCTGACCGTCATTCGGGCAGGAATATTTCATATTCCTATTCATCACTAACCTGAACGCGCCACGGCGCGATCCTACTCACTTCTCAAACTATCTACAGGATTGGCCAACGCAGCTTTTATCGCCTGGAAGCTGATTGTTCCCAAAGCGATAGCTATGGCCAATGCTCCTGCTCCAATAAATATCCATATGCTGATATTTATGCGGTATGCAAAACTTTGCAGCCATTTGTTCATCAACAACCATGCAATTGGTGATGCAATTATTGCTGCAACAATAATTAGTTTTAAAAAGTCAATAGAAAATAAGCGCACAATGGAATTGATGGAAGCGCCAAGTACTTTTCGGATTCCAATTTCTTTTACACGTTGATTAGTAGCCTGAACAATCAATCCAAAAACTCCCAGTGCCGCGAGGAACATACTCAATCCGCTGAAAAAAGTGAACAGATGTTGCAATTTGCTTTCAACTTTGTATTGGTTGGCAAGCATATCATCTACCCATTTTACATTCAATAATTTATTGGGATAAAATTGCCTCCACAGTTTATTTAAAGATGCTGTTACCTTTTTTTCTGAACCAGGTTTTATCCTGACTAACATACCCCCGTATTGTGGTGAAGGTTCAGCAACTATAATGGTTGGCTCCATAGCATCTTTTAAAGATTCATTATGAAAATCTTCTAAAATGCCAACAGGTGTTGTTTGGGCATTTGGTAAAGATTTGTTTAAAGAATATACATGTAACACTTTAGCTGTGTACGCTGTAATAACAGAAGACTGGCGGGAAGCAGCTTCCTGGTATTGTGTAGAATCCATACGCATCAACGAGTCCTGGCTTTCCATATCAGCTGAGAAAGATTTGGAAAGAAGTCTCCCTTGTTTTAAATGTAAGCCAAGTGTTTTTGCAAGATCTACATCGCCGTTGATAAACCATATATTTATTTTATTTCCGGGATGATTGGGATCATCAATTTCTTTTGACATACTTCCTGATCCTTCTGAGGGTGTCCAATTGCTGATACTTGCACTTTCAACGCCCTGCTGATTTAGTAATTCATTTTTAAAAGATTCTCCTTTGCCATCCCACGAAATACCGCCTATACTAAGGAGATTATTTTTATTAAACCCTATATCTTTGGTTTTCATAAAAAATACCTGCTGCTGCACAACAATTAAAGCGACCAAGACTATAATAGAAAGAGAAAATTGCAACACAACCAAACTTTTCCTAACAAAATTTTGCCCTGAAAAATCACTTGTATATAATTTCCCTTTCAATGTGGCAGCTGGTTTGAAGCTGGAAATAATACATGCGGGATAAATTCCGGTTAAAAGGCTAATCAATAATATAGTGCTGTAAGCAAATACCAAAAGATAAAATCTGGATACAAAAGTCAGCGCTAATTGATGGCCTAAGTAATTTTCAATACCGTGTAGTGAAAGCTGGTAAATTACCGTAGCCAGAGAGGTAGCAATTATAAAAAATAAAAAAGATTCTGTCAGATATTGAAAAATAAGCTGCCTGCGGCCTGCACCCAGAATTTTTCTTACTCCGGTTTCGCGCACCCGTTGTATCGCCCGGGCTGTACTGAGATTGATAAAATTTACGCAAGCAATAATTAAGAGCAATAATGCCACGCCGGAAAGAATATAAATATTGGTGTAACTGCCTTTCACTTGCTGGTATTCGGCAAAGTCAGAATGTAAATAAACATCTTTCATAGGCTGAAATTCAAATTGGTAAGGATTTTTGACATCAACGAATCCGGCATACCACTTATTGATTTTATTAGTAAACCTGGTCATGTTAGTTCCCGGCCTCATCAGAATATAATTTTGGGAAAAAGTTCCATACTGCTTTTTGTTTAAGTCTTCAGTACGGCCTTTTTGAATCATTATAATATCTGACCGCAGAACCGTATTGGAAGGAATATCCTTAATAACACCCGTAATTAAAAAGGGACTTGCTTTTTCAGAATAGGTAGGCACATCGTAAATAATTTTGCCAACCAGATTTTCTTTGGGGAAAAATTTCTTTCTGAAACTTTCGGAAATTACAATGTTACCGCTTCCTTCCACATAATTATGTGGATTACCCGAAATCACGTTAACATCAAGCATTTTCCAAAAAGCGGTATCAGCTCTTAAAGCAGTTACTTCTACGCCATTCGGATTATTATTGCTTAATTTAAACCTTTGTTTTAAAGTAGTCATTTCAGCAACTGCCTCTACTTCCGGATAATCATTTTTTAGCTTTGTACCCAAACCGGTAAATGAAGATGCAAACCGGTCATATAGTCCGTCACCTATTTTATTCACAGTAATTATCCGGTAAAGGTCATCTCCCTTGCTCCATTGCCTGTCGTAAGACAAGTCATCAATCACAACAGTAGCTACGATCATACAGGAGCATAAACCAATAGTTAAACCTATAATATTTATCAGAGAATACACCCTGTTCTTAGTCATGGTACGCCACGCGGTTTTGAAATAATTTTTTATCATTTTAATTTTTTTTATTTTCGTTTAATCATTACTGTTAGTTACTCTTTCCATTTCGTATTTACAGTAAAATAACAAATAATACCTATTCCTATTCACTACTCACTTCTCAAACTCTCCACCGGGTTTGCCATTGCGGCTTTAATTGCCTGGAAACTCACTGTAATTACCGTTATTATTAAAGCACCCAATCCGGAAAAAATAAAGATCCAGAATGAAATTTTTGTCCGATAATCATATTGTTGTAACCAGTTGTTTGAATAATGCCATGCTAAGGGAATGGCAATGAAACAGGAAATAATTACCAGCAATGCAAATTCTCTTGACAACATTTTCCATAATTTATAATTGGATGCACCAAGCACTTTGCGAATACCGATTTCTTTTTTTCGTTGCTACGCTACAAACGACGCCAACCCAAATAATCCCAAACATGAAATGAAAATAGCCAGTATGGTAAAAAAAGTTGCCAGGTTGCCAATACGCTGTTCATCAGCAAATTTTTTCGCATAATCTTCATCGTTAAAGGTGTAATCAAAAGGTGCATCGGGGTTATATTTTTTAAATATAGTTGCTATTTTACTTAATGCGTCCTTTACAGGGATACCCTGTTTTATTGCAACTGTAACAGTACCGACATTTTTAGGGTCGAACATAAAAACAGTAGGGGTAACGGGCTTGTAAGGCGATTCCATGATCATATCTTTTACCACGCCGACGACAGTATATTTTTTATCATTGAAATCTATAATTTGGCCAACAATATCCTGTTTCATGCCAACCTGTTTTACGGCGGATTCATTTAATATCATAGCGGAACTATCTGTTGTAAAGTCTTTAGAAAAATCGCGGCCTTCTTTTATTTCCCAGCCAATGGTTTTGCCAAAATCAAGTGTTACCCAAATGGTACCAAAAGCAGGTAAGGTGTTGGGATCTTTGCCCTGCCAGTTAAAGCCAATCTGGTTGGAATAAACGGCTGTTGTAGGGCTGGAAGATTCAGCCATATTATCTACAACTCCTGTAGCAAGAAGGTCGTTGCGTATGGCATCATAATGACCGTACAGATCCGGTGTTGACATATTAATTGTGATAAGACCTTCAGTCTTGTAATTTACCGGCCTGTTTTTGGCAAATTGAATTTGCTTAAAAACTATGATCGTTCCAATAATTAAAGCAATCGAAAAAGTAAATTGAATCACTACCAAAATCTTGCGTGGCAACGACGCAAACCTGCCTACACGAAAGGTTCCTTTCAACACTTTTATCGGCTCAAATTTAGAAAGATAAAACGCGGGATAACTGCCGGAAATGATTCCTGTAATAAATGTGAATGCCAAAGCCAGCAACCAGAACACCGGATTGCCCCAGGGGAATTCGATGCTTTTGTCAGCAAGTTTATTAAACAAAGGCATCAAAACAATTACTAATAAAATAGAAAATATAAAAGACACAAATGCCACCAAAACAGATTCGCTTAAAAACTGCCCGATCAGTTGACTGCGAACGGAACCCACTGTTTTTCGGATACCCACTTCCTTCGCTCTTTTTTCACTACGTGCGGTAGAAAGATTCATAAAGTTGATACAGGCAAGCAGCAACACAAACACACCGATAATAGAAAACAGCCAGATAAACTGTATGCGGCCGCCGGTAGCCTTGCCATTTTTAAAATCGCTGTACAGGCGCCATTTATCCATGGGAAATAATACGGCTTGTTCTTTTCCATCTCTTGAGGCTACTTTATGGATCATTACTACATTCTTAATTTTTTCCGATTCTTTGTCCATATTAATATTACCGGCAACCTGCACATAAGCCTGCCACGAATGATTGTTCCATTGGGTAGCTGCATCTTTAAGCCATTGCTGCGTGGTTATATATTTTTTCCAGGGAAGAAAATATTTTGCATCATACAAAGATGTATTGTGTGGAAGGTCCTTGAAAACGCCGGCTACTTTGTAGCTCTCTTTATTATCCAGCTTTACCATTTTATTCATTGGATCTGTATTACCAAATAGTGTTTTTGCCAATGAGGCGTTTAATAAAACAGAACTGGGATCGTCTAATGCATTTATATTTCCTTTCAACATTCTTAGCGAAAACATAGAAGGAAAATTGGACTCAACCCACATGCCATTTCCGGTAATTTTCTTTTCACCTACTGCTAACACATGGCTAAAATTCCATGAAGCCATTGCGACATTCTTAAAATCGCTGCCATATTTGCTGCGTAATTCATTGCCAATAGGCATGCAAACTGCCTGCATGGTTTCCATTTTATTATCATTACCAATAAATGTAGTCATGACCTGAGCAAGCTGAGCATGATTTGTGTGATAGTCATTGTAGGTAACTTCATCTCGTATCCAAAACGCAATCAACATAGCTACAGCCATACCCGTTGCCAATCCGAGAATGTTAATAAGAGAATACACTTTGCTTTTGATAAGGTTTCGCCAGGCGATTTTGAAATAGTTTTTTATCATAATTTTTGCGTTTAATGGTAACTGTTATTTTTAAAGTAAACAAACAAATATTCAAGATTCCGTTTTCTTCATTATCACATTAGCTAATTATCACATTGTCTAATTAACCTACTCACTTCTCAAACTATCCACCGGGTTCGCCACCGCTGCTTTTATTGCCTGGAAACTTATCGTAATTACGGTTATAACAATAGCCAGCAATGCCGACAATATAAAAACGCCCGCGCCAATGTTGATGCGGTAATTATAGTTCATCAACCAGTCGTGTAAAAAATAATATGCAATAGGCGATGCAATAACACAACTTAGAAAAACCAATACAATAAAATCTTTCGACAACAACATCCAAACCTGTGGCACTGATGCACCCAATACTTTTCTTATGCCAATTTCTTTTGTTCGTTGCTCTGCCACGTAGGCTGCTAAGCCAAACAAGCCAAGACAAGAAATAAAAATGGCGAGTCCGGCAAACAATCCGGCTAATTTCCCGATCAGCGTTTCCAGTTTAAATTTTGAAGCATAATTTACATCTGCAAAAGAATAATCGTAAGGATAAGCAGGATCATATTTATTAAAGATAGAAGTGAGTTGCGTGATGGCATCCTGTGTTTTTATATTCGGAGACAATTTGTACAACATAACATTTTGCGTGCCGGGATAACAGTAAAACATAGTTGGATCAGCAGCGCTGAATGGTGATATCATCAACGCATCTTTTGCAACACCTGCAATTGTGTATTGTTTACCACCCCAGGTTATTTTTTGGCCAACAGGGTTTTTGATCCTTAATCTTTTAATGGCTGCTTCATTAAAGATTACACTTGTACTATCGTTAGCACCTGAAAAATTTCTTCCTTCTTTTATATCCATTCCTACCGTCTTAAAATAATCCTCAGATACAAATAAATTTCCCATTTCTACTGTTTCTCCGGCGTTCTTGCCAGGCCATGCATCAATATCAGTATGCCACCAAATATCGGTTGCAGGACTTGTAGCCGTTGTAACAGATGACGCGATTCCTTTTGCTATTAACTCATCTTTTAATGCAGTGAAATTTTTGTTGAGATCATCATTCATGTTTGTTGACATCAGCCTGTTTAAATCATAACCAGTTGGCCTGTCTTTAGCATAATTTACCTGTTGATAAATAATCACCGTACTTATTATCAGTGCAATGGAACAACTGAATTGTATTACCACTAAAATCTTTCTTGAAAGCGAGGAAGATTTTCCCGTGTGCATGGTTCCTTTTAGAACTTTTACAGGATTGAATGAAGAAAGATAAAAAGCCGGCCTGCTGCCTGCAAGTAAAGCCGTGAGTAAAATGCATCCTATCATTAATAACCAGAAATATCCATTTGAATAAGGTATGCTGATGTGTGTTTCGGTAAGCGTATTAAATGAAGGCAATGCCAATTGTACAAACAACAATGAAAAAACAAATGCAATTATTACAAGCAAAAATGCTTCTGATAAAAATTGGATGATTAGGTCTTTTCGTTGTGAACCAATCGCTTTTCTAACGCCAACTTCTTTAGCCCTTTTTTCTGAGCGTGCCGTCGTAAGATTAACGAAATTGATACAGGCGATAATCAATACAAGCAAGCCGATAATAGAAAACATATTTACGTAAACCAAAAATCCTGCGGTGTCTTTTCCGTTTACATAATTGGAATATAAATGCCAGCGCTCAATCGGCTGAAGCGTTACATAAGAGTTCATTGCATTTATGTTGCCTTTTTCGGAATGTTCAATATTCCTGATTTTCGGGGCTACCTGTGCGTAAGTAATTCCCGGTTTTAACTTCACAAATGTTTCAAGATTATTATTGCTATAAGTCCTCTCTCCATCTGACTTTACAGAAGGATTTTTTTGATAGACATAAGTGGATGATACTACGAAATTAAAATCAACAGTTGCGTTTGACGGGATGTCTTTCAATACACCGGTAACTTTAAGGTTATCCGTATTATCAAAACGAACCATTTTATTCATCGGATCTTCATTGCCGAACAAAGCCTTTGCCATTTTTTGAGTAATCACGATTGAATAAGCATCTTTAAAAGCAGTATTCACATTGCCTTCAACAAACGGATATTGAAGTATCTTCAAAAAATCAGGTCCTGCAATGGCGCCGGCGGGATACAATTTTTTATCACCAACCATTAATCCATGCTGCACGTACAATTGGCCTTCCGCAACGTATTGTATTTCCGGAATCTGGTTGCGTAATGCTTCCACCAATTTTAGTGAAGTACTTTGAAACGTAAGCGTGTCGCCATTGCTATCAAAGTTGCGCTGCACGCGATATGCAGATTGGTATTCCGGCAAAAATTTATCATAAGAATATTGATTATATACCCAGAGGCCGATCAATAATGCAACCGCCATTCCTATGGCGAGGCCAGCAACATTCAATGTACTGTAGCCAATTGTTCTTATAATATTGCGCCAGGCGGTTTTGAAATAATTTTTAAACATAATTCTTATTTTTAAATTTTATTTTTCATTTAACTGTAGCCGTAAGTAAACTAACAAATATTGCAGATTCTCATTTCTTTCATTAGCATATTAGCTAATCAGCATATTATCACATTATTCACTCCTCAAACTATTTACCGGATTGGCCAACGCAGCTTTTATAGCCTGGAAGCTCACCGTTATCAAAGCAATTGCAATCGCGATTAGCCCTGCAATTAAAAATATTCCCCAACTAATATTTATTCTGTAAGTATAACCCTGCAGCCATTTGTTCATTGCGTAATAAGCAACAGGTGTAGCAACAGCAATAGACACTACAACCAGCTTTATAAAATCAAGTGATAATAATTTTGTAATATTAAATACTGTTGCACCCAATACTTTTCTAACACCGATTTCTTTTATCCTGCTTTCTGCTACATAAGCAGACAAACCAAATAAACCAAGGCATGAAATGAAGACGGATAAGGCTGCAAATAAACCTGCCATTGTTTTAGTTCGTTGTTCATTATCGAATTGTTGTGCATATTGTTCATCAACAAAATTGTAATCGAATGGATAAGCAGGATTATATATTTTAAAAATCTTTTCAGCGCTTGCCAGATTGGCCGCAGTGGAATGTGCAGGATTCATTTTTATATACATCATATTAAACCATGCTCCCGGACCATAAATTACAGTTGGCGGAACTTCATCGTAGGGCGAACCCTGTACGTAATTTTTTACGACTCCTACAATATGCCAGTTTATCTTGTCAAAGGGATTAATTATGATTTGTCCAACAGGATTTTTAAGCCCCATCGTTTTAACAGCCGATTCATTGAGTACAACTGAAAAACTATCGGCAGGATACTTATTAATATCAATATCTCTGCCTTCAATCAAATGCATACCTGTGGTCTTCACTAAATCCGCATCGGCACTATATATTGTTAGCGTCGTATTGGTATCTTTTGGAATTTCATTTGGCCATCTTAATCCCCAGGAGTGATAACCTCCACGCACTAAATCAGTCATTGTTTTGGTAACGGAACTTGCAATGCCCGAGTTAAGTAAGTCTTGTTTTATTAAAGCATAATTCTTATTAATATCACCAACAAAATTTACCTGTACAAGATTATTGTCTGAATAACCTTTGTCCCTGTCCTGTGCATATACCACCTGGTCGCGGATAACGATTGTTGAAATAATAAGTATGATGGCAAAAGTGAATTGCAACACTACCAAAACCTTTCTTGGAGATACCGTTGCATTTGTTCTTTTAAATTGTTTTTTAAATATGCTGATGGGTTTGAATGATGATAAATAAAATGCAGGATAACTTCCGGCAAGCAAGCTTGTGATGATAATAAAACCTAAAGCACAAAGCCAGAAATACAGGCTTGTATAAGGAATAGAAAGCTGTGTATTGATAAGTGTATTGAACGCCGGCAATACAAGCTGAACAATCAGCAATGCCAGTGCGCCTGCAATACATGCCGTGAGGAAAGCTTCTGTAATAAACTGTCCAATCAACAGACCTTTACCTGCACCGGCAACTTTACGAATGCCAACTTCTTTCGCACGTTGTTCACTTCTTGCTGTGCTAAGATTCATGAAATTGATACATGCAATCAATAAAATAAATAATGCAATGATACCAAACACACGAACCGTTTCTATTCTGCCGCCAACAGGTTTCCCGTTTTCAAAATCTGAATATAAATGCCATTTACCAAGCGGAAAAAGAAATTGTGTCCATACATCATTCCGACCTCCGTTAACTCTTGTAATGTTCTTTATTTTTTCAGAAAAGGCTGTAACGTTTGTGTTAGGTTTCAATTGAATATATGTTGGCGTGTTATTGCTGAGCCAGCTATCGTTATTCCAACCAATTTTTTTCAAATAATTCCATGGTAGTAAATATTCAAAATTAAACCTGGTATTTGAAGGAAGGTCTTTTAACACACCGGTTACTGTAAAATTATCAACGCTGTCTATCTTAATAATTTTCCCAATCGCGTCTTCGTTGCCAAATAATTTTTTAGCAAGTTTTTGGGTAATGGTGATTGAATAAATATTGTTAAGTTGTTCGTTTTTGTTTCCTTCAATTAATGGGAAGCTGAACATCTGCAAAAAAGAAGCATCCGCAAAATCTCCATTAATATTTATAAAACTTTTATTGTTTGCAGTAAAGAGAAAACTGCTTACATCTTGCAAACGCGTTGCTGCTTCCACTTCCGGATAGTTTTGCTTTAATGCAGGCCCCAGTGGCTGGGATGTTACATTAATAGCTACGGTTTTTCCATCCACGTCTGAGGCGAGTCCATATACCTGGTATAGGTTATTTTTATTCGCGTTAAATTTATCAAAGCTGATTTCATTCTGCAGCCATAATAAAATAAGAATTGCACCAGCCATACCAATGGCAAGTCCTGCAATATTGATGAAGGAAAATCCTTTTCCTTTTAATAAACTGCGCCATGCGGTTTTGAAATAATTTTTAAACATGATATTTTGTTTTTTTTGAATTATTAAATTGCTTATAGTAAACAAACACCCGCCTGACCGTCATTCGGGCAGGAATATTAAAGATTCTTATTCATCCGCCCGTTATCGTTCTGGCAGGCATTCACAAAAAAACTTTCCCAACTTTCAGACTTCCAAAAGTCCCCTTTAGGGGATTTAGGGGTTTACTCACTTCTCAAACTCTCCACCGAGTTTGCAATCGCCGCTTTTATTGCCTGGAAACTTATGGTACCTAAAGCAATCAGGATTGCTGATGCCCCTGCTAATACAAAAATCCACCATGATATATTTATATGATAAGCAAAATTTTGCAGCCATTTGTTCATTAATAACCATGCCAAAGGAGTTGCAATCACGATGGCAATAATTACCAGTTGTAAAAAATCTTTGCTGATTAATTGAACAATGCCTGAGACACTTGCTCCTAATACTTTACGAATGCCGATCTCTTTTGTTCTTTGTAAAATAACCAATGATACCAGCCCGAGTAAACCAAGACAACTAATTATAATGGCTATCATTGCAGCAATCCATATAATTTTTTGTTGCAGATCCTGCTTCATGTACAAGCCGGCAATCTGGTCATCAACAAAATGATATTCAAAAACCTGGTCAGGATAAGCTGCTTCCCATTTTGCTTTGATGGCAGCGAGTGATAATTGTAAATTATTCCCATTTAATTTAATACCGATTGCATCAAATTTTTCAGGCACATCAGCAATCACAACAGGCTCAATAGGTACCATAAGTGATTGGGTGTTAAAATCTTTTACTACGCCCACAACAGTTCCCTGCTTATCGCCAAATTCACCAACCGTTAATGATTTACCCAATACATCTTCAGGATATTTCAATCCTAATTTGCTGATCATTTTTTCGTTAATAAGAAATTCGGAATTCCCTGCTGATGCGCTTATATTTCTTCCGGCAATTACATGCAGCCCGAAAGTTTTTACATAAGAAGAATCACCCACTTCCGATAATCCGACCCATGATTCCCAATCCGGCCGGTTATTAAATTTTATAGAACCGCCCCAATCATTTTGAGAGGATGGTGAGCTGTGACAAAAACTATAAGAGTCAACCTGCGCCATTTCATTCAGCTTGGTTTTCAAAAAATCTTTTTTTACTGAAGATGAATCAGGCAATGGAAGCATAACAACTGCACTGCTGTTAAAACCAATTTGTGTATGCTTTAAAAACTGAACCTGCAGCAACATTATAATTGTACTGATGATGAGAATGTATGCCACAGCGTTTTGTACAACAACAAGAATTTTCCTGGTTATACCTGCTTTCCATGAACCGGTTGCATTTTTAAAAGCCTTAAAAACTGCAATACGGCTTAAGATAACGGCCGGATAAAACCCTGCAAGAAAAATCAATGCAAATAATAAAACGCATAAGAATTCTATAATGCTTTTGTAAGAAATAATATAGATGGGGTCGCTTGCAAAGATTGAGTTATTGGCTGCAGGAAGAACTAAAGCAACCGCAACAACCGCTATAAGAATTGCTATGATAACCGTACAAAAAGTTTCAATAATAAATTGAATGAAAAGTTTCCAGGGCGTTGCTCCCAATACTTTGCGTGTACCAATCTCAACCATGCGCCTTGCCTGTTGCGCAACTGATAAATTGACATAGTTAACACTTGCTATAATAATAATACAAATGCCTGTAATCATTAAAGTATATAGCAAAGACTTTTGAATTGGGCCACCATAATTACTATCGAAATGCACATCTGCCAGTGGTTGTAATATGAAGTGATAATATTTCGCAATATTACCTAAGTGAACTTTTGCCATGTTGTTTATTTCGGCTTCAACTGCCACCCTGGATTTATTATTATTTAAAGTAAGAAAAATAGAAGTGTTTGTATTGATCCAGCTCCAATCGGTAAAGAAATTATCCTGTGTATTTGGATAAATATTTTTAAGTGATGACATTGAAACGTATATAACTGATTTGAGATCTGTATTAAAAGGTTTATCGCTTATAAGCCCAACAATTTTAACAGGCACGTTGTTTGGGAAAATAATTGCTCTGCCTATTGGATTTTCGTTTCCAAAATATTTGTTTGCCTGTTTTTGTGTGATGATTGCTGTATTTGGATATTTAAGATCGTCAGCATTGCCGGCTAAAAATATATAATCAAACATTTTAAACCACGAGGGCGAAACAAGCGCAATATTTTTATCTTCTTTGAAACGGGACTCTGCATTGTTTTTATTTTTTACAGCCACTGTGAATGAGTAATTCTTCAGCATTACAGTTGCATATTTGATCCTCGAAACGCCTGATGCCAATGCAACATACATTCCCATGGAGGCATCTTTTACATAAACTGTTTTATCAAAATAAATTTCATTGACAATCCTGTATGTTGCGGATGCATTTTTGTGATAACGATCAAAGCTGAATTGATAACTGATAAACAAATACAAAAACAATGCGCACGCTATGCCCAGCGACAGACCCAAAATATTTATACCAGAATAGAATTTTCTGTTGATTAAATTTCGCCAGGCGGTTTTGAAATAGTTTTTAAACATTTGATTCTTATTTTCGTTTAACCATAACTGTTTGAAACGGATATATTTTTATTTTTTTCAGTAAACAAACACCCGCCTGACCGTCATTCGGGCAGGAATATTCTATTTTCCCATTCATCACACCAACAAACTCATCTTACTTTCTCACTTCCAAAAGTCCCCTTTAGGGGATTTAGGGGTTTATTCACTTCTCAAACTATCCACAGGGTTCGCTATCGCTGCTTTAATAGCTTGAAAACTTACTGTTATTAATGCAATCAGTAAAGCACTCAATCCTGTCAAAGCAAACATCCACCACTGTATAGTTGTGCGGTATGCAAAGTCTTGCAACCACCCTTTCATAAACCACCATGCTACCGGAAATGCAATGATGCAGGATAACGTAACCAATTGCAGAAATTCTTTTGCGAGTAAACCGGTAAGTCCGGTAACAGAAGCGCCGAGCACTTTACGAATACCAATTTCTTTTGTGCGGCGTTCAGCAGTATAAGCAGCCAGGCCAAACAAACCAAGACAGGAAATGAAAATCGCAAGCATTGAAAATACACCAGCCAGTTTGCCAATAAGCGTTTCAGAAGAAAACATTGCATCAAAATCTTTATCTGCAAACTTGAATTCAAATGGGAAGCCGGGATTTTCTTTCTTCATTACGTCACCGGTTTTTTCGAGGGCTTGTGATAGGTTCACATTAGGTTTAAACCGTACTGCCATTACAGTAGCGGAATTACTACCATTGAAAAACACAAGCGGTGAACTCTTGCCGTACACATCATTGTAAATAAAATCTTTAATAATTCCTACTATGGTTTCTTTATACCTCCCATTGGTAATAATGCCACCAATTTTTCCTTCTTTACCCATCAGGGTGGCCATGCTTTGATTGATAATAACATTAGTGCTGTCTGCATTATCCGCGTAAAAATCCCTTCCTGCAACTAATTTCATGTTCATGGTTGATAGATATTCAGAACTTACCACATTAGAATGAATGGGTAATTTGCTGTTTGGATCTTTCCCCTGCCAGTTATATCCATCACCATAACTGTATATATTCAAAGCATCGTGCAGGCTTATTGCTGCATTTTCAACATAACCTGTTGCAATAAGACTATTTTTAATTTCGCTAAAATGGTCTTTCATATTTCCCTGCAAATCCATGTAGATTAAATTGTTTTTATTATATCCAAGGTCTCTGTCTTTAATATGCTGTACCTGTCGGTAAACAATTATGGTAGATATGATAAGAACAACAGATGCAGTGAACTGCGCTATCACAAGGCCTTTGCGAATGAAGATTACGCCGGCTGAACTTTTCAGCTTTACACCTTTTAGTACTTTTATCGGATTAAATGACGATAAATAGAATGCAGGATAACTGCCTGCAATCAAACCTGCCATTAACCCAACAGCTAACAGGCAAACGAAATGTAAAGGATTAAATAAATTAACTGACAGTTGTTTTTCTACAAGTTCATTATAATATGGGATTACCAGGTATAACAATGCAACTGCCAACAGAACAGCAATGAATGACATCAGCAGCGACTCGCTGATAAACTTTCCAATTAATCTTTTTCTGTCTGCGCCCATCACTTTAAGTACGCCTACTTCTTTAGCACGCTGCTCTGAGCGGGCTGTAGCAAGATTCATAAAATTGATACAGGCAATAAGAAGAATAATCAATGCAATTATAGAAAAAAGTTTTACATATTTTATGTTGCCCCCTTCCTGCACACCATTTACAAAATTGCTGCGCAGGTGCCAGTCATTCATGCTAAATAAAAAGCATTGATTGGTAGAGCCATCCACTTTAGTGCTTAAATAATTTTTTAATTTTTTATTGATTGATGCAGGGTTGGCTGTAGGCGCTAATTCAACAATTGTTTCCGTAAGATTATTGTTCCATGGCTTTAACCAGGTATTCGCATCTTCCCATGTGGTGTACGGAGAAAGCCACTGAAAATGATAATAACAATTGGCTGGCAAATCTTTGAAAACTCCGGAAACAGTATATAACCCGTCAACGCTGTATGCGCCCTTTTCATTCATTTTAATTATTTTTCCAACAGGATTATTGTTACCGAAAAATTTTTGCGACATGGACTCACTAATCACAATGTCATTAGGATTATTTAATGCTGAGGATTCATTACCATAAATAAAAGGCAATTTGTACATGGCAAGTACTGAAGGATCAGCATACATACCATTTACTTTGATAGACTTATCACCCAACACCGCAAGTTCGTCCATAGCCCAGCTAAGGCGGCCACTGTTTACAATGCCGGGAATATCTGCTTTTAATGCTGCTGCCAACGGGCCAGGTGTAGAACCATTTGTGTTGATACCTGCATCGTTTTTCTCGTTTTGCATTACGTGATACAGGTAATCGCGTTTTGCAAAATTATGGTTGAAGGAAACCTCATCTTCTACCCATAAAAAAATCAATGCGGCGCAAGTAATGCCAATTGCCAGGCCGAAAATGTTTAGAAAACTGTAACCTTTATTTTTCCAAAGGCTTCGGGCGGTTGTTTTAAAGAAATTTTTTATCATTGTTTTTATTTTTAAATTCTAATTTTCGTTTAACCATAGATGTTAGTAAACAAACACCCGCCTGACCGTCATTCGGGCAGGAATAGTAAAGTTTCCTATTCACCCCGCCCGTTATCGTTCTGGCAGGCATTCACAAAAAAACTCTTCTGACTTTCAAATTTCCAAAAGTCCCCTTTAGGGGATTTAGGGGTTTACTCACTTCTCAAACTCTTCACCGGATTTGCTATCGCCGCTTTTATCGCCTGGAAGCTTACTGTTATTAATGCAATAAGAATTGCGGTTAATCCTGCAATTACAAAAATCCACCAGCTAATATGAATGCGATAAGCAAAACTTTGCAACCATTTATTCATTGCCCACCAGGCAACGGGAAATGCAATAACAGATGCTATCAAAACCAATTTTGCAAAATCTTTTGAAAGCATGGCAACAATACCACCTACACTTGCGCCCAACACTTTCCTTACACCAATTTCTTTGGTGCGTTGTTCTGCTGCGTACCTAACCAGTCCAAATAATCCAAGGCATCCAATAAAGATGGCGAAGATGGCGAACGTGATAAACAGTTTACCGGTTTGCTGTTCTGAAGTATAAAGTCTATTAAAATCGGCATCCATAAATGTATAATTGAAAGGCTGTCCGGGGGCCATGGAATTCCATTTACTTTCCACCTTATCAATCAATGAAGGAATATTTTTTGTATTGGTGCGCATGGCGATGCTACCCTGGTTGTCTCCCTCCTGTATGAGTAGCGGGCCAACTTTGTTATGCATGGAGCTGTAATTAAAATCTTTCACAACACCTATTATATGATAGGCTGTTGCGCCGGTGATATTTCCGTTATTCATGTTAGGGCGATACAAAGATTCTTTCAGCGGATCTTTAAAACCAAGCACTTTTACAGCAGCTTCATTAATGATAATGCCGGTAGAATCTGAAGGAAAATCTTTAGAAAAATTCCTTCCTTTTTCCATTTGCATACCGAGTGTGGGAATATAATTTTCATCAACATAAAAATTAGTTAAGATAACAGTCTTTGCAGCATCGAAAGTGGCATCACGAAACCATCCTTCATTATCATAATTAGTACCTGTCGGCAGGTCTCCTGTAATCGTAGCATTGGTTACGCCGGAAATATTGAGCAGTTCATTTCTGAAAGTTTTTATGTTATTATTTAAATTATAGGCATTGTGCAATACCAATACCTGGTCGCGGTCGTAACCAATTTTTCGGCTGCGGATATAATCAAGCTGGTTATAAATTACAATGGTGCCGATGATGAGCATGATAGAAATACTGAACTGAAATATAACCAAACCATTGCGCAGCCAACTGCTTTTAAAACCTTTGGCTACTTTTCCTTTCAAAACATCAATCGGTTGAAAAGAAGATAAATAAAACGCAGGATAGCTACCTGCAACACATCCCACTAAAAATACCAAAGCAATCATTACAGGCAATAACCAGGTAGAAAATAATGTGCTTACATACATTTGTTTGTGAGCAAGCTGGTTGAACAGTGGAAGCAATATAGCTGCCATTAAAATAGCGAGAAGCAATGAAATAAAACTTATTAAAACTGATTCAGTTAAAAATTGTATAATAAGATTGGAACGCAATGACCCGGCTACTTTTCTGATGCCCACTTCTTTTGCGCGATTAGCGGAGCGGGCTGTAGAGAGATTCATAAAATTGACACAGGCAATCAATAAAATCAATAACGCAATGGCTGAAAAGATATAGACGTATGTAATATCTCCGGTAGGCTCCAGTTCATATCCTTTATCTGAATGTAAATGAATATCGGTGAGTGGCATCAAATGATA
Source organism: Hanamia sp. (assembly GCA_036509335.1). Taxonomy (GTDB): domain Bacteria; phylum Bacteroidota; class Bacteroidia; order Chitinophagales; family Chitinophagaceae; genus Ginsengibacter. Next base: position 10,123 of record DATCFT010000016.1, on the reverse strand, counting down.
GATAAAATGATTGCCTTTATTTTTCAGATCGCTTAGCGAAATATGCAATTGTGACTCCAGTTCTTTGCTGAGATAATTATTAACTGTAGCATCCACGTCGTGTTGCAGTTTTTGTCTTGATACACCGGGCCTCACCATTATAAAACAGGTGCCGTTATTACTGAGCCATGAAGTATTTGCTTTGCCCCTGGGCCGAAGAAAGCTGAAATGAAAACTCGATTGCTTCGGCATATCCTTTATAACACCTGTTATTTTGCAATTGGTGGAATTATCAACATATAAAGTTTTGCCAACTACATCGGTACTGTTGAAATATTTTTTGGCCGTAGTTTCATCTATCACGATTGAGTTGGGTTCATCCAACGCAGTATTGGGATTCCCCGCAATCATCGGAAAAGTAAAGACTTTAAAAAATGTAGAATCTACAAAAGCTGAATGGTGATCCTGGATATTTTGATTGTTTTTTTTTATTAAAATATCACCCTGTTCGTTGACCCTTACCATTTGCTCTACTTCAGGATAGTCTCTTACCATAGCAGTGGGCAACGGATCGGGTGCTGTAGCCATATCAGCTTCGGTATTATTAAAATAAATATCTGCATCCAGCCTGTAAATACGGTTAGCATTTACATTAAATTTATCATAACTTAATTCATCTTTCACATACAACACAATCAGCAAACAAACTGCAAGACCTGTAGCCAGTCCAATAATGTTAAGCGCAGAAAATCCTTTGTTTTTCCAAAGATTGCGGAGGGCGATTTTAAAATAGTTTTTGAGCATGGGATTATTATTTTGAAGACTAATTTTTGTATTTTTTGAGAAGAGCAAAAATTTCTTATTTCTATTTTCGTTTAGTCATCACCGGTAGTAAACAAACAAATATTGATTATTCTTATTCGCCCGCCTGTAAACGTTCGGGCAGGCATTCACAAAAAAACTATCCCAACTTTCAAATTTCCAAAAGTCCCCTTTAGGGGATTTAGGGGTCTATTCACTTCTCAAACTATTCACAGGATTTGCCACCGCTGCTTTAATTGCCTGGAAGCTTACGGTTAAAAGCGTAATCAACAATGCGCCAATACCTGCTACAGCAAAAATCCACCAGGATAACGTTGTTCTGTATTCGTAACTCTGTAGCCAGTCATGCATTATCCACCAGGCTGCGGGAAAAGCAATCAGGCAGGAGATACCTACCAGTAATAAAAAATCTTTTGATAATAGTGTTGTAATGCCCTGTACACTTGCACCCAATACCTTACGTACGCCGATTTCTTTTTTCCGTTGTTCTGCCACAAATGAGGCAAGCCCGAATAATCCCAGGCAGGAAATAAAAATCGCCAGGCAACCAAAAATAGTGGCCAGAGAACCTATGAATTGTTGATAATGGAATTTGTTTTCAAAATCTTTATCTATAAAATGATAATCGAAAGGCTGCGATGCATCTGCTTTCCGGAAGATGGATTGCAGTTTGGAAATTGTAGCCTGCAAGTTATTTTCAGGCTTTAGTGTCATAAAAATATAATTGGTGTTTGAAGGAGAATTAAAAAACATCAATGGCGCAGGATGTGCTTCGTTCATGTTATTGTAAACGAAGTTTTTTGTGATGCCGATGATAGTCAGCCGCTGTGTTGGGTCTCGCCAGATCTGGCCACCAACATGACCTGCGCTGCCCATTAATTTTGCAAAAGATTCATTTATGATGACATTCGCACTGTCCATATTAGGATCGGGCGAAAAACCTCTGCCGGCTGCCATTTTTATACCGAACGTTTTAAGGTAATCTGCATCTGTACTCACGTTTGTAACCAGCACATCTTCATCAGCGCTTTTTCCTTCCCAGTTCCAGCCGCCGCCATTATTATACATACTCATCGGAGAAAATGCACCGAGTGATACAGAACTTATTTCATTTGTGTTTAAGATATCCTGCTTTAAAGAAGCATAGCTTTTGGTTAAGTTGGGCGTAGCCGAAACATACATTACTTTGTCTTTATCAAAGCCCAAATCCCTGTTTTTGGTAAACTGAATCTGGTGATAAACCACTACTACGGCAATGATCATGATGACCGAAATAGTAAATTGTAATACTACTAATCCTTTTCTTACAATACCTGCGTTCCCTGCATTTTTCGTGATTTGATTTTTTAATGCACGCACCGGGTTGAAGGAGGATAAATACAATGCCGGATAGCTGCCGGCCACCAACCCGCATAAAGCGCCTATGATAACGAGAAATAAAATATGCGAAGGGTATAATAAATGCAGGCTTAAATGAATGTCAATCAAATTACCGAATGCCGGGAGTACAGCAGCTACGATAATTACTGCGAACAAAACAGCTATATAAGCAACAATCAGCGATTCAGATAAAAGCCATCCAACTAAAGCTCTCCTGGTAGAACCCAAAACTTTGCGCATCCCGATTTCCTTAGCACGCTTCTGGCTGCGGGCTGTAGAAAGGTTCATAAAATTGATACAGGCAATAATTAAAATAATTAATGCGACCATCGAAAACATTTTTATATACTGAATTTTTCCCCGCGATGCATCTTCTTTTCCATTGATAATCACTCCGTACAAATTCAATCTTTTTAAAGGATATAGCCATAAAGACTCATTGGTTGTCTGCGGGTCTTTTTGATGAATGAGCTTACGAAGCCTGGTATTGAAAGCAGTAACATTGGTATTCGGGTTTAGCTGCACCCATGTATTTGTCCAGTTGTTTCCCCAGGCATCAATACCTTGCCCTTTATATTGATTATAAAAAACCTGGAAAGGCAGCAGGAAATCTTTACCATAAAATTGTACATTTTGCGGAATATCTTTATACACTGCGGCAACTTTGTAAGGGTGATTATCCACTAATAATGTTTTGCCCATGGCATCGTCATTACCGAAATAACTTTTTGCCAGTTTTTGCGAAACAGCGATTTGAGAGATATCATTTAAGGCATCTCTATTGTTACCTTCAATCAATGACAGACCGAACATTTTCAAAAACGCTGAGTCAACATAAGCGCCGGAGCAGGCCAGGTGTTTATCGCCCAGCGAAACAGTAGCATTTGCATCATCAAACCGGGAAACATTGACAACACCCGGAAACTCCTGCATTAGCGCATCTTTCACAAGTACAGATGTGGCAGCAAAGGTTTGCATATCCTTCCCGTAAGTCTGGTTATTCTCAACCTGATAAATATTATTCAGATCGGGAATGGAAGAGTTATAGTTTACATTGTATTCTACCCACAAAAAAATGAGACTTGCACAGCCAATACCCACAGAAAGCCCCGCGATGTTTATGAACGAAAAACTTCTGCCTTTTATTAAACTCCGCCACGCTGTTTTGAAATAATTTTTAAACATAATGATTTGTTTTTGGTCGTCGTAGAGACGCAATGCATTGCGTCTCTACGACGACGACGACCCATTAAAAAATTTATCATCCTTCCAACTGGAAGGATTGTTTAAAATATATTTTGAGATTCGTATGAATTCTTCATGGCTGCGGATTATGTGATCATGAAAACGTGCCTGCCATCCAAATTCTATGTTTAATATTTTTGAATGTGTGGTAACGGTCGATTTAAAGCCGCGCATTATGGAACCTAAATTTTTTGATTGAGGGCCGAATTTATTGGCGGGGACGATGGAATGGTGGGATGCAGAGACGTGATGCATCGCGTCTCTACGATTAAATTCATTTTCCCCAATTATCATTATACCGTGAAAATGATTGGGCATCACCACAAATTCACCCAATTCCAAATTCATATCCGGCCTTATTGCCGGTGTTTTAATCCATTCAGAATTTACAAAACCCCCTAATTCATTTAATATCATTTCACCGTTTATTATTTCTCCAAAATAATGTTCGCGATTTTTGGTGCAGACGGTTATAAAATATAATCCCGGCGATCCATAATTCCAATTTTGTAACCGTGATGATGGTATGCGGTATTTATTTTGAAATTTATCCATTTGGGTTGATATTTTTTATGGGTTTGGTAGAGACGCAATGCATTGCGTCTCTGATGGCCTGTCATGAAACGCAATGCATCGTGGAAACGCAATGCATTGTAGAGACGCAATGCATTGTAGAGACGCAATGCATTGCGTCTCTACACCAAAATATTCTCTGTAACCGTTTGTCCATCGAGCATTCTTATAATACGATGACTAAATCGTGCATCATGTTCACTATGTGTTACCATAATGATAGTAGTTCCCTGTTCATTCAATTCCGTAAGCATTTGCATTACTTCATTACCGTTAGAGGAATCAAGATTTCCGGTAGGTTCATCAGCGAGAATTAATTTGGGATTGTTTACAACCGCCCTGGCTACGGCCACACGCTGTTGTTGTCCGCCGGATAATTGTTGTGGATAATGATTTCTTCTGTGCATGATCTGAACTTTATCCAGCACGGCCTCCACGCGTTTTTTTCTTTCATCACTTTTTATACCCAGATAGATGAGAGGCAATTCTACATTTTCGAATACGGTCAGTTCGTCAATCAGGTTGAAACTTTGGAAAACGAATCCGATATTTTTTTTACGGAGGTCAGCTCTTTTTCTTTCATTGAAATGAGCTACTTCTATTCCATTGAATAGAAAACTCCCGCTGTCAGGATCGTCCAGCAATCCAAGAATGTTTAATAAAGTAGATTTGCCACAACCGGATGGGCCCATCACGGCGACAAATTCTCCATCATTAACAGCAAAAGAAAGTTTGTTGAGCGCTACCGTTTCCACTTCTTCAGTGCGGTAAATTTTTTCCAGGTCTTTAATTTTTATCATTTGGTTTGTTTTAAGAGTTTGAGAAATCAGCTATGAGAAATCAGCTATGAGCAATGAGCAATCAGCTTTCAGCCGTCAGTTTTGAGCTATCAGCTTTAAATTTTTATTAGAAATCCATCCTGATAGGGAAATCCCGGAATTTCATGTTGTTCATTGGACATGCAGGACTGGATTTTTACTTCCCGTTTCGTTTTATGATTGAAATTACAATCTCGTTCACTTTTAATTGATGACCATGCCAGCCAAAAGAATACAATTGCAAATAATCGGTATAAAATATTTTTTTTCATCACGGATGATTTTATTGAAGTTGTTTATGATTTATTGTTTATGATTAATTTTTTTTAACTTTTAAATTTAATACTATGCGTAATTTTTTGAATCTTGAAATCTGGAAAAGAAGTCATCAACTAACTTTGAAAATATATAAGGCCACAAAGAATTTTCCAAAAGAAGAATTGTTCGGATTAACAAGTCAAATGCGTCGTTCTTCTTCATCGGTACCTACCAATATCGCTGAAGGTTGTGGCAGAAACTCGAATGCACAACTCGCCAATTTTCTTCAAATAGGTACAGGCTCCTGTTCTGAGCTTCAATATCAAATTATTCTTTCCAAAGATCTTTCTTATATAACTGAAGATGTTTTTAATGATCTTCATTCTGATGTTATTGATATCCGCAAAATGATTTTTGGATATTGCGAAAAGTTGTAAGTAGCTGTCAGCTAAGAGCCTTCAGCTTTGGACATGCTCATTGCTGATGGCTGACTGCTGATAGCTCATTGCTGACTCCTCACACCTCACTGCCCCTTCAACACCAACTCCTGCATATCTCCATAATTTTCATAGCTGCTGGTAACTACTTTGTCACCTGGCTTTAATCCTTCCAATACTTCATAATAATCCGGGTTTTGACGTCCCAACTGTATATCCACTTTATAAGCTTTTTTCCCATCTGCACTTACTTTAAAAATCCAATTACCGCCTGTTTGCTGATAGAAACCTCCTTTTGGTAATAACACCGCTTGTGTTTCATCGCTCAATGCAAGGCGTATCTGTAACGTTTGCCCACGGCGGATTCCTTTAGGCACTTTTCCCACAAACTCCATATCCACCTGGAAACGCCCATTAGTAACCTGGGTATATACCTTTTTTATAACCAGTTGATAAGTAGTATCTGCAAAATCAAATTCTCCTTTAAGGCCTGTAAATATTCTTGAGATATAGTGTTCATCAATATCCACGCGCGCCTTAAAGCCACTCAATACGTCTATTTGTCCGAGTTGATCCCCTTTATTTTTTGTTTGGCCTACTTCTGCGTCAAGTGACGTTAACTGACCATCAATAGGAGCGCGAACAATAAGGTCGCCTACTTTTTGCTGCATTACATTCAATGCTTCCTGGGAGCCTTGAAACAATTGCTTAGCCTGCTTCATTTGTTGATCTGTAGAAACAGAATCCTGTTTTAAAATTTGTAAAGAAAGTTTTTCCTTTTGCAAATAATAATTGTAATTATTTAATGCCTGCTGATATTCCTGCGAGCCAATAGCCTTTTGTGCATATAATTGTTTATCTAAATTATAAATACGTTCTGCTTCTTTCAAAGAGCTTTCCACATCGGTCATCTGGTTCAGCTTGCCTACCGTATTTTGTTCTGCAGCATTTTTTGAAATCTGCATCTGGGTGAGCAGGTTAAATACACTGGTTTTCTGGGTTACAAGGGCAAGTTCCAAATCTGTATTTGACAACCTTAAGATTGGCTGGCCTTTCGTCATCACAGTGCCATCGTCCACGTATTTTTCTTCCACACGTCCACCTTCCACAGCATCCAAATAAATAGTAGTGAGTGGAAGCACAACGCCATTCACCGGAATGAATTCCTGGAAAGTGCCTTTAGTTATTGTGCTGACGGTGATGCGGTCAGTATCTACATTCAGTTTACTTTTTCCGGAAGTAAAATAATAGCTTGCTACTATTAAAGCGATCACCGCTACAATCCCTGCAATAGTGAGGATTCTTTTAGTTGACCATTTCTTTTTTTCAATTACTCTGTCCATAACTTATTTTTAAATCCCGGGAATAGAAATCCAAATATTTGCTACGCCCGTGAAACCAAATTTATTTTAATTGCTATACAAATATACAAAGCCATGCCATGATTTATATTCTTGTTTTTCAATCATTTAGAAAAGATAATTTTCTAAAAGTGTTCGTTTTTGATACAGTTGCCGTTCATTTTTGATACAAGAAATTGTATGGCAAAATTTTGTTATTATTAAAAGTAGTTCCTTGCACTTAAAGCATTTTTCCTCCGGCGCTGAATGTCCCATAATTGTGCAGCGCTAAAAACTCTTTTTCTTTCTTTGGTAAATCCATTTGCGATTGTTTCTTTTACCTGGATTGTCAGATTTTTGATTTCATCGCCTTTCAAAGCGTTTAATATATTTCCGGCGATATTTGATTGAAGTTTCATGATTGTATGTTTTAAAAGTTTTTGATTAATGTTTTTAATTTTGATTTTGTTCTTTGTTTTACAAAATTTAGTTTCTTAAAAAACAGATTAGAAGTAAAATCTTCTGTCTGAAATATTCTTTTTCCGGCGTTGTATATTCCACAGGTCGGCGGAGCTAAAAATCCTTTTTCTTTCTTTTCTAAAATCCGGAGCGATTGTTTCTTTTACTTCAATGGTCAGATTTTTAATTTCATTGCTTGTCAAAGAACTTAATAAATTCCTGAAGCGGGTTGGTTGAAATTTCATGATTTTTAATTTTTAAAGGTTACTATTTTTAATTTTAATTTTTGTTGATACGGTTGCCCTCTTTTTTTTGTTACAATTTTTATTCACAATGTTTTTAAAAAATGAAAACCGTTCTAATTTTTTGTCATTATGAGAATAAGGAATGGCGTGCCAAAACATAATTCTTTGTTTATCAATTGATTTTAGGATTATAAATTGAAGGTAGTGTACGCTTATGATACAGTGAGTATCCGTTTTTGAAACAAAATATTTTTTTGTAGTTCCTGCTTTTCCGTCATTGCGAGGCACGAAGCAATCTCCTCATTAAGATAAAGATTGCCACGAAAACATTGATCATCCATTAAAACAATAATCATTAATTCCGTTTTCTCGCAATGACGTCCCAGAAGATTGTTCTTTGTTCTCCGTCATTGCGAGGCACGAAGCAATCTCCTCATTAGGAAAAAGATTGCCACGAAAACATTGATCATCCATTAAAACAATAATCATTAATTCCGTTTTCTCGCAATGACGTCCCAGCAGGTGCAATGACGTCCCAACAGGAACGAAGCAATCTCGTTTAATGAATTAGAAGCTTCTGCTTTTCCGTCATTGCGAGGCACGAGGCAATCTCCTTATTAGGAAAAAGATTGCCACGAAAACACTGATCATCCATTAAAACAATAATCATTAATTCCGTCTTCTCGCAATGACGTCCCGGATGAGAGGCCTTTGCAGCAAACCAACAAATAACAAAGATTCCTGATTTTCTCTTTATTTTCCTTAAAAGATATCCCGGAGCATGTTCTTTTAGGAGTGTATTATTCACTCTCCATAACTACCGGTAAGAAGCATGATTGAGAGGAAACCTTACTAATAGTAACACAACAAATAACAAAGATTTTCATTTTTTCTTTTTATTTTCATTCACGAAAATAGAAGTAACCTTTGCACCTAATTCATTTTATTAAAAGTTGATAATAACAATCAATGAATGTAAAAAACGCAACTATATTAATTATTGATGACGACACAGATATTTTAACTGCAGTGAAATTGCTTTTAAAAACAGAAGTGAAAGAAGTAATCACTGAAAAAAATCCGGAAAATATCCGTTCTCTTTTATCAAAACAAAATTTTGACCTGATATTGCTTGATATGAATTTCAACAGTTCCATCAATACCGGTAATGAAGGAATTTTTTGGTTAAAAAAAATCAGGGAGTTTGGTTCTAATGCAGATGTGATCATGATCACAGCCTATGGTGATATTGATCTGGCAGTTCGTTCCTTAAAAGAAAGCGCTGCTGATTTTATGGTAAAGCCATGGCACAATGAAAAGCTATTGGAGACTGTAAAAAACACTTTGAGAGGGAAGGGAAAATTACCGGACAGGCCTGAGATTGGAGAGTCCTCAGTAATCGGAAAAGAATTGATCGGTAATTCTCAGGCGATGATGGATATCTTTTTCAAGATAGAAAAAATAGCGCCTACAGATGCAAATATTTTGATACTTGGTGAAAACGGAACCGGTAAGGATCTGATCGCAAAAGCCATTCATCAAAATTCTTTCCGGTCTAAAAAACCTTTTGTAAAAGTGGACGTAGGTGCATTGACCGAATCGCTTTTTGAAAGTGAATTATTCGGGCATAAAAAGGGCGCATTCACTGGCGCGGCTGAAGACAGGGAAGGGCGCTTTGAAGCGGCAAACGGAGGTACTTTATTTTTGGATGAAATAGGAAATATTACTTTACAACAGCAATCAAAATTGTTGAGTGTATTGCAAAACCGGCAGGTAACAAGATTAGGAAGTAATATTTCTGTTAACATTGATATTCGCCTGGTATGCGCCACCAACCTGCCTCTTACAGAATTAGCCAATGAAAATCGTTTTAGAAAAGATTTAATTTACCGGATTAATACGGTTGAAATTGTGGTGCCTCCATTAAGAAAAAGAGAAGAGGATATTATTTTGCTGGCAAAGCATTTTGCGGCTATCTATGCAAAGAAATATCTAAAACCACATCTTGAGTTTGATAACACTGTTTATGAAAAATTGAAACAATACTTTTTTCCCGGCAATGTACGCGAACTTCAATATACGATGGAGAGAGCAGTTATCATGTCAGACGGAGACATACTTTCTGCATCCGATCTTATTTTTTCTCCTATCGAATCTGTTTCGTTGAAAGAAGAAGAACCGAAAGATATGAATTTGAATTCTGTCGAAAAGAGTACCATCCTGCGCGTAATAGAAAAACATCATGGAAACATCAGCCGGGCAGCTAAAGAATTAGGATTGACAAGGACTGCATTGTACAGGAGATTAAGTAAGTATGATATATAGGGGTTTCAGGTATGAGGTCTCAGCTATCAGCATGAGCAGTCAATTACCAGAACAAAAATCAAAGTATATTCGATAATATTTTTAAAATATTTCTTTTAACCTTAGTAGTCCCTCTATAGGCGCGCCGATGTTTCGCTAAAAACAACTGTAAATAATAGCTTTGCAATGTAATCAAAAAGCTCTTTGCAGTTAGACCATTTTTTTCATTGGAATTTAATTTCAATTAGTAGTCTGGTTCTGTC